>JAPONM010000032.1 GCA_026713925.1 Gammaproteobacteria bacterium | reverse complement strand
GTCCTTGCTGCGTAGTGTAATTGTGTGTTGACTCGCCACTCGACCGCAGAGAACAAATTTACCAGCATTGAAGCACTAGCTTCACAAGTTGAATCCGGAGATTGTGTAGCAGTCGGAGGTGGCTTGTCATCACGTGAGCCAATGGCTCTGATCCGTTCAATCATCCGCAATCGTGTTAGCGGTTTGACAGTGGTCGGTTCTGCACACGGCATAGACATCGATTTGCTGTGCGGTGCCAATGCGGTTTCTGCGTCTCAAGAAAGTTATGTAGGGTTTGAACAAGATTTCGGCATGGCGCAAAACTATCGACGAGGATGTGAAAGTGGTGAAATTGAGATTCAGGACAATTGCTGCTATACGCTTGTTCAACAACTTCGTGCCTCGATACAAGGCTTGCCGTTTATGCCCATTCAATCGGTACGAGGCACTGATTTTGAAAAAATTCATCCAAGTTATAAAACGATACGGAGTCCTTATTCGGGAGAGGACATACTGGTTGTTCCACCTCTTACACCGGATGTGGCAATTATTCATGTCCAGTATGCCGACTTGCACGGCAATTTGAGGATTGAAGGTCCTCCAGTCGTTGACTTGCTGTTTGCGCAGGCATCAAAAAAAGTACTGGCAACGGTGGAAAAGATCGTAACAAATGAAGAATTGAAGCGCCTCGGGGGTGCAAACATTCCGTACTTTTATGTGTCACACATGGCTGAAGCACCCATGGGCGCTCATCCGACCGCCTGTTATCCATTTTATGCCTATGATCGTGAACATACAGAGTTATACATGTCTGCTGCGAAAGAAGGCTCAACTGCGTTCAAAAATAAATATCTGAAAGATTTCGTATATGGGTGTGAAAGTCATGCAGAATACCTGCATCGCATTGGCGGGGAAGATACACGTGCAAGACTGTCTAGCTGGAAGGAGTCAACTGATGCCTGGATGGAGTTATACAAGGAAAGTACATAGACATGGACAAGAATTGCACGCTGGGCGAGCTGCTTATCGATCAACTGGCACGAACTGTTGAAGATGACACACTGGTGTTCCATGGATTTGGGTCACCATTAGTCCAGATTGCTTTGCATGTTGCCAAAAGGGTATACGCCCCTAATCTGGTGCTGGTGGCTGGTGCCACCTATGGAGTCAATCCGGATCCTCCTTTCATCGCTCCCACTACCAACGACTGGGTACATGACCGAAACTCTGAATGTCACCTAAGCATTGGTGAGTTATTCGATCTGTCTGCAAGTGGGCGCTTGGGGAGAATGTTTTTATCTGGCCTGCAAATCGATCGTTGGGGCAATACCAATGTAACTCAGCTGGGCCGTAAAACCTTAAAGCTGAAACTGCCGGGGGGTGGCGGCGCCTGTAACCTGTCATGCAATGCAGAAAATATAACATTGTGGACGGCTGCACATCGTTCAGAGCCAGTAAAAGGAAAGCGCCGCTATCGAATCGTCTCGCAGTGTGACTATGTCACCGGTTTTGGTCATAAGAACGCTGATGGGATTACCCGCAGGCAACTCGGGTACCTAGGTAATGGCCCACAGTGGCTCGTTACGGATCTAGGTATTTTTGATTTCGATCAGGACGGGCATTTGCAATTGCATGCTCTCTATTCGCACACCACTGTAGACAATGTTCTGGAAAATACTGAATTTGAACCAAGAATGAAGACAGAGGTTAAAACAGTTTCGCTTCCTTCTCCAGAAGTGCTTTCAATCATCAGAAAACTTGATCCACTTCGTATTCATGAAAAGGAATTATTGCCCAGTGACCGCTCATTGACATTGGAAGAGCCTAAAAATGCAGCCATCTGTTGAACAATCCCAAACGAACGTGAAACAGGCAGATTTCTCGACCAGGTATCGAGACAAAAACAATATTGTTCCAATTCCTTATCGCAAAACCAGCGTTCAGGAATATGCTGGAGAAATGTCCGAGAAAGCGGTGCGGTCATACTTGTTGGGGAAAGAAGCGTATCGGCGCACAGAATTCATTGTACTCAAGGGGGGCAACCAGGAGCATGCAGTCGTTGCCATCCAAAAGTCCGATGATCAATCGCTATTTTCAGATATAACCCATGTTGAAATACTAGGCCTTCCGGAAAACTGCGTTTACGTTCAGGACAGCACTGTTGACTGCGCGAATCGGTCTGCCCTGGCTGGGGCTGCTTTTCGCAATCAAGTAAAAAAAGATGGAATATGCATTGTTGAAGGCAAGTTTGATCATATCAACTTCATATGTCGTCCTGACCCACTTGTGCTGCAGGTACTGGAAGTCGAACCACCTTCTCCACCAAAATTACATGACATGGTCGAACAGGCATTAAGTTATGCTGATTTGCCTCCCATTCTTGTTGAGCTTAAAACAATTGATGTAAGAGAGCTATGTAACAGTGTTGATCCTGAATGTTACTTGCTGCCTTGCAGATCAGGTGGAATGGATCAACTACAAAAGCCTGTATATTTCCTGGACGAGCGTCCCAGGCAACGCAAGAACTGGGTTTTAATAGGATGCGAAAGAAGTCTTCAGTTTCATCGACACTATTATGGAGATGAGCCACCCCAGGTTGAGATGTGTCCACGCAAGCTTCGACAGGAATCTGAAGTGCCTACATTATTGAAGTGTTGCTTACTTGAATTCGAGATTGAAAGAGATGGGGACGTGATGGTTGTTCCCTGGGGTGCCGATCTCGCTATGGTAGAACAAGCTTTGCGGGAAATTTCAAGCGAGGTTGAGTATGTCTAAGTCTGCTTGGGACGGGATACAGGTCATCAGTGAATTCATGAAAGAGCGTGTAGAGCGGCAAAAAAACGTTGGCATGACGATGGTTATCGATACGTGCATGGGGCCGCAGATGCTGCAGGATATGCTTCTGGTTTCGAACGAGTATATCGATCACTGGAAGTGCAGCTATGGAGTATCTGCCGTGATGCCTGCAAACATACTCCGTCAGATGCTCGATACATTGAATCAGTACAACATCAATACGTTTCCTGGAGGTACGCTGCTGGAGGCCGCGATCATTCAGAAAAATTGTCAATCGTACATGCTGCGTGCCAAAGAGATCGGATTCCGTTCAGTCGAAATTTCAGATGGAACGATCACGCTGCCCATCAAGCGCAGGCGTAACGCAATCTTGTGTGCGCTGGACAATGGACTGATTCCAATTACTGAGGTAGGCAAAAAAGACCCCACGAAGCAGCCAAGCCCTGAAGAGCTCGCAGACCTGATCCTGCAGGATTTATATTTTGGCGCTGAATATGTAATTCTGGATGCAAGGGAATCCGGGCGCGAAGTCGGCATATTTGACCAAAATGGAGATCTGAAGCTCGAACTGTTCAATAAAATCTTGTCGTTAGTGGGGCAAAAAAAGGAAAAGGTCATTTGGGAAGCCCCCCTGAAAAAACAACAGGCCACCCTGATCAAGCAAATGGGTCCAAACGTAAACCTTGGGAATATCAGTCCCATGGACGTCTTGTCGTTAGAGTCATTGCGCGTGGGACTTCAATATGAGTCCTTGAGAGAAATTGCCGACGAGTCCACCCAGCGTGGCATGTGGGACCCTGATTCAGTGGAAAACTCTGACACAACCGAGATACCACAGGTATCTGCAAAGAAATGAGTGACGGATTTTCAGACTCCGATACTGTGCTGTGCACCGATGGCCGTTTATCACAGCCCCCCGAAGATATATTGGTCACAAGCGCATTTAAGAGTGAGCTTCAAGAACAGCTCTGCTTGTCAGAAGAGCTGAATCGGGTGGATATGGCACATGTAATAGGATTGGTCGAGGCCAGGGTCATCAAGAAAAAAGCAGGCGCTGACCTGTTGAATGCATTGCGAAAATTACAGGAGAATCCGACGGATTTCCGACCTGACCCCAAGTTCGGTGATTTGTTCACAAATCGAGAAAACTGGTTGGAACAACACTCGAGTGCCGTGGGCTGGTTATGTGCAGGCAGAGCGCGCAGAGAAAGCACCACGGTCGCTTATCACTTGACAATAAAAAAGATTTTGCTTGACCTTGCTGATGAAATAACGGCCTTGATACGGGTCATGCTGAGACAGGTATCGGCGCACAAGGCATCAGTCATGCCGGATTACACGTACATGCAGCCGGGACAGCCTACGACATTCGGACATTATCTACATTCATTTGTATTCATGCTGATGCGTGATCTTGCGCGCATTGAATCACTGTATGGAAGGGTCAATTGCTGTCCAGCCGGGTGCGGAGGTATCAACGGGTCGACTCTTCAGGTTGACAGGGAAAAGCTGTCGAGCCTGTTAGGCTTTGCGAGGCCTGTAATGCATACAAGAGATGCAATGTGGCAGGCTGATATTTCCATCGAGATCGCGTCAGTTTCAACTTCAATCTTAGTCACCCTGGACCGCTTTTGCGAAGATGTACTTTATTTCGTGACGGAAGAATTCAACTATATTGAATTGCAAGATTCTTGTTCACGAGCAAGCAAGATCATGCCGCAGAAAAAAAATCCTTATGCCCTAGCGTATATTCGAGCGCTGACAAACAAGGCTATCGGCATACAGAATATGGTGGTTGTGTCGCAGCGCACGCCAACCGGACAGATTGATAATCGCCTGTTCTTGTACGGAGAAATTCCATTCGTGCTCAAGAAAAGCATCGAAGGAATCGGCTTGTTAAAAAATGTAGTGGAGGGATTGCAGTTCAACACTTCAAATGCAGTAAACAGAACACGGGAAAGCTACGCGATGGCCACGGAGCTGGCTGAACAGATTTCGGTTGAAAATGATCTGGATTACAGAACCGCCCATAGGATTGTTGGGAAAATCGTCCGAAAGTTTGTACACCTTAAAAAACATTTGTCCGAATTGACGGAGCTGGAATTAAATGAAGCTGCAAGCGATGTGGTAGGCCACCCGGTTTCATGCTCCGGGCAGATCCTCGATATGCTGAATTCTCCGCAAGTTGCAATCGAAAAAAAGTCCGGGTTGGGAGGCGCGTCTCAAGACAGGATCAAGGAGATGATCGAATACAGTGAACAGGAGATAAATCATCATAAGAAATGGACAGGCAATGAGCGGGAAAAAATAAAACAGGCAGAAAGTGCATTGTCACAGCACATGCATACCATCATTGATCAAGCCCGATGACTTCATTATTCGCAGAATCCTCCATATACCAGAATTCCTGGAGTACGGAATCCTTACGCAAAATTTTTGATGAACAATCAAGAATCAGGACTTGGCTGGAGATACTGGCTGTACTGGCAGAGGTCCAGTCAAAATTTGGGTTGATACCAAAATCAGCTGGAAATTCAATCAAGGAGTTCTGCAGTCAAGTCGAGATCGATAGTGAATTGCTTGATGACACCAAGGAAGGATTTGAACAAAGTGGCCATTCCATGCAGGGCTTTATCAATGCCCTGGCAAAGCGTGGAGGCGAAGATGTACGAAACTGGCTGTATTTCGGCGCAACCGTACAGGATGTAACAGATACCTGGTTTTCGATCGCTTTGAGGGATGCCAGGGAACAGTTTTTGCTGGATATCAATACAATATGTTCCATCACCAAAGATCTCATGAGCGAACATCGCGATACGATCATGCCAGGGCGTACGCATGGACAGCACGGCTTGCCTGTAACATTTGGATTTAAGGTTGCGAGCTGGGCGTGTGAACTGGATCGCCATCGAACCCGGTTATCGCAATTGGGCAATCGAATGGACGAGGGGCAGTTATGTGGAGGCGTTGGATCACTTTCATCGTTGGACCGCCACGGCCTGGAGATTCAAAAGGAATTTTGCAGTCGCCTCGGATTACGTGATCCCATTATTTCCTGGACTTCAAGCCGGGACGTCTTTGCAGAATGGGGCCAGCTACTAGTGCTGATAACCGGAACTGCAGACCGTATCGGTCATGAAATTTATAATCTGCAAAGAACGGAAATCGCAGAGCTCATTGAGGTTACGCTCATAGAAACCGTAGGCAGTATTACGATGCCGCATAAACAAAACCCGGAAATATCCGAACATCTGGGGACACTTGCCAGAGTCGCTCGCCATAATGCTGCAATCCTTCTTGAAGGCCTGGTCACTGATCATGAACGAGATGGCCGATCCTGGAAAAGTGAATGGCATGTCCTGCCGCTCATCACCTTGGTATCGGGCAAGTCCCTGGAGTTACTGAAACTGATCTTGTCGAACCTGGAAGTACGCGCGCAAAAAATGCAAGAGAACCTGGAAATCAGTGGCGAACAGATATTTTCAGAAGGTGTCATGCTGGCGTTAGCTAAAAAACTGGGGAAGAACCAGGCCCAAAAAATAGTCTACGAGGAAGCAATGAATGCGCGAAAGAAAGGAATTTCATTCAGAGAGGCTGTTTTGAATAACGCTCAAATTTCATCCAACCTGAGTGCTGAGGATATCGATGAGATTTTTAAATATGAAAATTGTCTAGGCTTATGTACAGCGATGGTTGATAGAGTGCTGGATAAGATATGAGCACTCAGGCACTCGCATCTGGTGACTTGCCAAAGATCAGCCGTTGTGAGCTTGCACAATTTCCCACTCCTTTGCAGCGGTTTGAAAAACTGGAACAAAATATCCATGACATTGAGCTGTGGGTGAAGCGCGATGACCTGATCGAATTTGGTTATGGGGGAAATAAAATCAGGGCGCTTGAATACATCGCGGCAGACGCATTGAAGAGGGGGTCGAAAACATTAATTACGGGTGCAAGTGTACAATCCAATCATGTACGTGCAACGGCAGCAGTGGCAGCTTATTTAAATCTGGACTGTATCGCTGTCTACTGGGGCAGCCCCCCAAAAGAAGTCAGAGGCAATTATTACCTGACCAAGTTGCTGGGAGCAGAAACCAGGTTCACACACGATACTGATCGAAGCTCGGTGGATACAATGATCCGACTTGTCGAACAGGAACTGATGCATGGTGATGCCCTTCCTTATTCGATCCCGCGAGGGGGAGCATGCGCACTGGGGGTAATCGCTCACATGTTTGCGGCGAAGGAATTGTTTGAGCAGTGCCAAAGCAAAGAAATAAATGTCGATCTTGTAACGCTTGCAGTGGGTTCCGGGGGGACTATAGCTGGCTGGGTACTTGCACGAATCTTGTATGACCATCCCTGGCGAATCGAAGGCTTTACCGTGAGCCGGCCTGCCAGGGAGTTAAAGGAAATAGCTCATGATCTGATACAGCAAGCCGCTATGGTATTGAATGTTACAGTTAACATGAGTTTAGATGAGATTGTAATCCATGATGGCTACATTGGTGATGGATACGGGATACCCAGTATTGAAGGGAATGAAACAATTAAAGATGTTGCAATCAAGCAGGGTGTTTTTTTTGATCCGACGTATACAGGGAAAGCATTTGCCGGGTTTTCAGACTTGATGAATAATGGTTACTACAAGGACATTCAGACAGCCGTGTTCTTGCATACAGGAGGAGAGCCCGTTTTGTTCAGCTAGATGCAGGATCAGCAAATGACAGAAGTTAAGACTACAACTATTCCTGATTTGCAAACAAGTGTAATGTCGACGGATCGTGATGAGCGCGAAATTTTAGAATTGATCGAGAATGCCAGGTTTGCACAATTGCAAATAAATTCCTATACGCAAGAACAGGTAGATGAATTAGTCACGTCCATTGCCTGGAGCGTTGTCAAGAATAGAGAAGAACTGGCGCGCATGGCGGTCGATGAAGGGGAGTTTGGAAATTACGCTGACAAGGTAGCAAAGATTTACAACCGCGTAATAGGAACATTGGCAGACATGCGTTCAGTCAAGACTGTTGGCGTGGTTGAAGATGACCCTGAGACCGGAATTACAAAGCTCGCCAAACCCGTAGGTGTAATTGGCGCACTGATTCCAGCAACAGGTCCCGATGCAACGCCGCCTGTCAAGGCTTTGGGCGCGATTAAGGCAAGAAACGCGTTGATCATAGCGCCACATCCAAGGACAAAAAGAAGTTCAGCCAGGGTAGTCGAATGCGTACGGGAAGGTTGCACCCGCGTTGGTGCTCCTGAAGACCTGGCACAGGTGATCACCAGCCCCTCAATTCAAAAAACAAAAGTGCTGATGGAAAACGTGGATCTCATCGTAGCAACGGGGGGCATGAGCATGGTGAAAGCCGCATACAGCTCGGGGAAACCTGCATTTGGAGTAGGCGTAGGGAATGCAGTACATATCGTGGATGAAACCGCAGATCTTGAAGATGCCGCAGACATGATTGCCAAGGCAAAGACATTTGATTATGCGACCAGTTGCCTGGCGGACAACGCCATCGTAGTTCATCAGGATATCTACGAAGCACTGGTAGACAAGCTGGTAGAGCTTGGTGGTCATTTATGTAATAAGGCAGATAAAAGTCGCCTTGAAAAAGTCATGTGGCCAGAAGATGCCCATATCCCGTCTCCTGAAATAATCGCGAAATCTGCAGGGTCAATCGCAAAGAAGGCACAAATTGATCTTCAGCCTGGCAAAAACTTTTTGTTGGTAGAAGAAACCGGAATTGGAGAAGGCCATCCGTTCTCTGGAGAAAAACTGTCCGTTGTTTTAGCCGTCTATCAATATTCGGGTAACATTGAAAATGCGGTAGATATCGTAAACAGGATTACGAATTATCAGGGCTTGGGACATACATGCGGAATACATTCACAGTCTGAAGCAAACATCAACCATGTTGCCTTAAATACAAAAACAGCAAGAGTCATCGTGAATCAAAATCTTAATGAAGGAGCAGGCAGCCCCAGAAACGGACTCCCCTATACATTGTCACTTTCCTGTGGGACATGGGGAGGGAATATCACAACCGAAAATGTCAATGTCAGAAACTTCATGAATGTAACCTGGGTTTCACGTCCAGTACGTCCTCGTACATTTAACGAAGAGGAGCTGTTTGAAGATTATTGGAACAAATATGGCAAGTAAGAATCAGTTGCTGAGATTTTATCAGCTATACATGGGTGCATAACATGAAACATTATGAGTTAGGGACTGTAGAAGACCTGAAAAATTCTACCCGGCTGAAAAGAGAGAGTTTTGATGAAAATTCTTTAAAAAGAAAACGCCCTTCAGCGATCGAACCGGTACGAAACATTATGGATTTGGCCGATGACATCAACAGCAAGAATTATGATGCCGTAATTGTTGGAAGTGGCCCGGCAGGATCAGCTGTTGCAAGAGAACTGGCAAGGGCAGGGAAAAAAGTAGTCGTACTGGAATATGGAAAAGATCATCGAAACAAGTGGTATTACGGAACTGTTGCAGGACCTTTTATCTACACCGAAAAGCGTGGCTTTTTAAAATCCAAGGAAGGGGTAACCATTGTCCGTCCGATGCTTACCGGGGGGGCAACCAACATGTTTGCCAGTGCTGCTTCAGGCCCTCCATCCTGGTGGTTTGATAAAACGGGTGTGGATATAGAGTCTGAAGTCAACGAAACTATTGATGAACTCCAGATTGAGGCGTTACCTGAAGAACACACTGGCGCTGCATCACAACGTATTGGAGAAGCAGGCAGAGATCTGGGCATGGACTGGGTGTCCCAGACAAAATTCATTCATCCAAAGCGGTGTTACGCTGAACTGGATTGCGGTGACAAATGCATGTTTGGTTGTCGATGTGGAGGCAAGTGGACTGCAAACGAATATCTGGATCAGGCTATCGAGGCCGGTGCGACCGTTATTACCGAGTGTAATGTTCATAATGTTGAGATTGAAGATGGCGTGGCAACCGGAGTTTGTGCTGAAGTACACGGGAAAAGATTCAGACTGAATGGCAAGGTTGTTATTGTTTGTGCTGGAGGAATTGGCACACCTAGAATTTTACAAAATTCAGGCATTCATAATGCTGGAGATGCACTGGGTGTAGATACTACGTTTGTTGTATATGGCGTCATCAAAGAGAAAGGAAATACTGGTGATCCACCCATGACGATCAGCTGTTGTGACGATGAGAATGGTTTGATGTATTCGACACTCACTCAGCCATTTGGACTGTTTGCGCTGACTCAATATTACAAGGGCTGGAGGCATTTAAAGAAAGTGCCCAAGTTTCCGCGCATGCTGGGAATTATGGTTAAGATAAAGGAAGGTCTTAAAGGCTATGTGGCACCGGATGGACAGATCAGTATGCCTTTGCTGCATGATGATTTCATCCGGGCAAACATCGGGTTCAGTACCAGCAAAAGTATTCTTATGAAGGCGGGGTGTGATCCAAATACTATTTTTTGGAACCCCCCAAGGGGAACACATCCTTGTGCAACAGTACGTATAGGTGATCACTTGGATACCGATCTAAAAACTTTTGCATATGATAACTTGTACGTCTCGGATGCGAGCACTTTCCCGTTACCCCTGGTACGTCCTCCGACACTTACTATAATCGGGCAGAGCAAGAGGTTGGCAAGGCATCTTATTGGAACCAGCCTCAGGGACGCTCAAGTCAAGAAAAAGGAAAATGTGGCATTGGCGCAATAAACGTGCATGCAATTTTTTTTGCATCAGATACTTTATAAAAAAATAATTGGAAGAACTAGAATTAATCAGCTTGAAACTATGCCCCTTTGTACAAAGGGCGGTGATAGTTTTAAATCATAAAAACATAGATTACAAAGTCACTAATGTGGACTTGGAGGATCCGCCAGGCTGGTTTAATAAAATCTCACCATTAAAAAAAGTCCCTCTTCTAAAGATAGGTGAAAAAGATATCCTGTTTGAATCAGCGGTGATCTGTGAGTACATAGATGATGTTACACCTGTCAAGTTACGGCCAAAAAACCCGCTTCAGCTGGCATACAATCGTGCATGGATTGAATTTGGATCAACATGCATTATTGATCAGTACATGCTGCTTTTGAAAAAAACAGAAAAAGAGTTTGAAGAGCAGGCTGATCAAATCGTCAGCAAACTGCAATTGGTAGAGAATACCTTGAATAATCAGCCATTTTTTAATGGCGAACAGTTCTCGCTCGTAGATGCCACATATGCTCCATTACTGATACGATATGAAGTCATAAACAATATCATTCCAATATTTAATTCCCAGAGCTTTAAAAAGCTTTCAGGCTGGTCAGATGCGATTCTTGGATCAAGCGCCGTACAGGAATCAATAGAACCAGATTTCCTCACCCAGTATAAAGATAAAATTACAGGTTTCGACGGATACTTGTCCTCTCATATTAGCTAGAAATCAGCTAGAAGAACTCTACCCTAAAAAACTTTCTTTTGTGAATTTACTTGCATACAGGTCTGCAGTTTTTGCTGCATTGATACTGGCCATAGGAATGGGTTTTGGACGGTTTTGTTTTACAGGCATCTTCCCTGTAATGGCTGATGAAGGGTCGCTGACACTGGCTGGGGGTGCCTATGTGGCATCTGCAAACTACGCAGGATATTTGCTTGGTGCGTTGTTGGCGATTAATACGCACCCCAATGACTCGTTCAAGCTGTGTCTTTATTCGATTTTAGGTACCGCATTGACAATTATGGTTTTAGCTTTGAGCCAGAACGTGTGGTTTTTGATTGTCATGCGTGGCCTTTCAGGTGTGTTCAGTGCCACTGCAATGGTTGGTGCCTCATCCTGGTTATTGCAGTACAAGGGGGATCATCGTGCCTCACCCATTTTATACGCAGGTATTGGGCTTGGAATTTTAATTTCGGCAGAACTCATCGCCATGGGTCAGCACTTTGGATTTGGCAGTGCGAAATTATGGTTCTTCCTGGGCGCAGCGGGTTTGCTGATTGGCGTACCTTGTATTTTTCTGATGAAAATGGATTCGGTAGAAAAGACCGTAGACGAACTCTATACAGGCATTCACAGTGCAGAGGTATTTGACAAGTGGAAACTGGTTTTAATTTATGGGTTGGCAGGGTTTGGCTATATCATTACCGCCACTTACCTTCCCTTGATTATCAAGGATGACCTGGGCATTGGAATCGGTATTCACGTATGGGCAGTATTTGGATTAGGAGCGATGTTCTCATGTTTTTTCTGGCATGGGGTGCAAGCCAGACTGGGCTCAAGAAATTCGTTGTTTGTTAATTTGATTATCCAAGCGATCGGTGTAGCGCTTCCAGTATTCAGTCAAACATTATCCGGTTATTTGTGTAGTGCGCTTCTGGTGGGTGGCACATTTATGGGATTCGTTACTATTGCCAAATCAATAGCACTGAAAATATCTCATGAAGTACGAGGTAACCTCATGGCAATCATGACTACTTCATTTGGAATTGGCCAGATTGCGGGTCCGCTGGTTGCCAACGAGATCTATGATTTGAGCAAATCGTTTTCCTTGTCTTTTCTCGTGGCAAGTATGGCGCTAATTATTGCAGCCGTAATCTCTGTAAAAGCCAACAGGAATATTTGATTAATCTGCACAGCGAATACTGACAAGCCTCTGGGTATGTACAGATCCTATGTGAAACCAGGAGCGAGCGATTTATTTCGAGGAGATCTACTTGTATGTGGGGAGGCCAGACTAAACTTAATCTTTTTGTTATTGCGCTTTCCCCCTACACCATTTAGTGTTTAGAATCAGAGTTGTCTGTTTGACTCTGATTCACAAGGTTCTGCGGGTGTAGTTCAATGGTAGAACCTCAGCCTTCCAAGCTGATGATGTCGGTTCGATCCCGATCACCCGCTCCAGGCCTTTTGAAAGTCTGAATTGGACAGTAGAAGTGTCGTGCCCATATAGCTCAGTCGGTAGAGCACTTCCTTGGTAAGGAAGAGGTCACCGGTTCAAGTCCGGTTATGGGCTCCATTTGAACAGTCCGAGAGCGTCCGAAGAAATTTGTTGACATCCAGAAATATTGACGGTATCTCTGGTTCAATTCCCAAAAGTACCGTCACATGCCCCTGCCTCAAACACGTATAAAAGCAGCTAAATCCCGCACTAGTGCTTACAAGATGGCAGATGGTGGAGGCATGTATCTGCTCATTCAAAAGAATGGACGTAAGTACTGGCGTCTGGACTACCGGTTTCGGGACAAGTGTACCCGGCGCTACCCCTGCCGCCTCGTTATAACCCCGTATGAGAACCTTAAGTCCCTACCGGACGCGGCGCAGCACTTCAAGCTCGAAATCCCCTTGGAGTCGCTGCATGCAATCTCGATGGAGATCAGCGATAATGAGGCTGCCCGGAGGGTCAAGAGGCCCGGGCAAACTGTTTCAACTGTTCAACACCACCCGAAACCATGCCGCCTGAAAGGTGACCGACATGACCATGGCTTTCCATTGCGACAGGGTTGTTTGCGACTCGCGTCCCCGGGGATGGGACATCTGGCGAGAGAGGCTCCGAGGAGCTTCAGCAGCAAATCAGTTCTTCGGAACCAAGCCTGGAAAGACGTCTCACAGACAAAGGAAAAACACTCCCCTTAGGGCTCACTTCAGCATAGGAAAAGGCTCTAGCTGCATTACACCCAACTCGAACGATGTGCTGTCATCCACACCGCCCGTGAACGTCATCCAGATCAATCCTATGGGATTGCCATTGGGTAATGGTGTACCGGTTCTCATAATACTCCATCGTTGCAGATGTGGCTTTGGTAGCAGGTCACTACCTGAGGATATGGATAACAGAAAATAAAATTACACGCTCTATTGTACAATTATGATCATGCAAATTTCAGAAAAAGATATTCGACGAAATATCAAGAAAAGGGCATGCCGTATATTTAGCAATTACAAAGATTCCACTGCGCTTATCGAAGAACTGGAGCTTCAAAGAGGGGAGTCTAGAATTGATATGGTATTTATTAGCAATGTAACAATTGGCATAGAAATTAAAAGCCCAAAAGACAATCTAAGCAGACTCACTAAACAATCTCTAATTTACAGTAAATATTTTGATTACGTAATCCTAGTGATCGATTCAAAATTTTTTGATCAGGCTAAAGATATAATCCCAAACTGGTGGGGGCTTGTCTCTGTCTCATTGGTAAAAGGCAGAGTGTTTTGTAAACTGTTAAAGCGACCCGCTTTGAATCCGAACGTTGAAATTGAAGCCCTATTGGAACTTTTGTGGAAAAACGAGTTGCTAGAAATTTTAGAAAAATACACAAACTATAAGTCCAAGAAATCTTTTACAAGAGCAGATTTAAGACAACTAATAGTGAAAGACAGCATTCACAATTCAGATTTGAAAAAAGAATGCTTAGAAATAATGTTAGGTAGAAAAACCTGGAGATCCAGTCTGGTTAGCGATTTGGATTGCTAAAAGGTACAGACAAAAGCAATTATAGAACATTTTTTCGAGACGTGTGTATGACGGCAACTCAAAATCTTTTTCAAGTTCCGAGGAAAACTGAATACGCATGCCCCCTTCTTTGCCTAAGGTTCTACCCGCGTTCCGTGCATCTACCTCCCTTCGCCACACCACATAAGCATTGTTCAAAGCTTCGACCTTTGTCCGGGAAATTGCTGGTTGCGGATCGCGTTTCTCATCAATTGTTTCAATGCGCGTGATGGTCCGTGCGCGTTGCTCACGCAGTTTCTTCAAGTCCTCAGGCTTTCTACGAGGCTCCTTGATGGTCAACGACCATAACGGAAAGGACCAGTACGAAACGATGAAACTCAAGTCCGGCTGATCTTTGATATCAGCCTTGGACTTGCCTAATTGCTTTAGCGTTTCTACGATCAGTTCCCGAAGCTCTTTTCGGTCTGTTTCCAGCTGGGGTTTAAATTTCCTCCAGAGATTAGCGATGACAGATAAGCCGTTGGGCGACTTGGTACCCGCCTCTAAAAGGGCATGGTTAATACAATCGGGCGTTTCATACGGCGGCCACAAACTGGATGGCGTAACAATCGGAACTTTCCAGAAGCAATCACCTGATGCTTCGGTAATATCTGGACGTAATCAACGTACAGGGCTTGTTCTCTCTCCTCTGTGATGGAATTTGGAAACACCCAGTCCACCGAGTTCGGACCATCCAGATAATATGTGCAGCTTTCTCTCTCGACCAGTGCACAGAGTTCCCTGAACGACGCTATTCGAAAGTCTGAGCATGAGGTGGCGTATATCCGTTTGCTGACATGGCCGCAAATGCGGCTGGCGGTTTTCATTTTCCACTCTTGTATTTGTGGGCATCGTATTAGATCGGTAAGGATTAGTACCTTTGCTGCTTCTTCCTCGGCAAACCCGCGCACAATATACGATACGCAGAACTGTTTCTTTTGGTGGAGAATTTGCACGGCCTCATCAAGGCTGATAGCGTTCTTCACGATCAGTGGAATGCCTTCGGCAACCTCCTCAAACAGACGGTTGTCGGGAATATTTGCAAGTTCGCTGATCGCACGTCTCACATTCACCTCCTATTCAATTCTAGCAGCCAGCAATTGTAAGGAAACAGGTACAGACTGAACAATCTTGATTCTTTAGAGGTAGGGGACACAAAGGCTGCTCGAAGGCAGTTGCCGTGGTACCTCACTCAATAGTGGACCATCAATGTGTTGACTGCGAAACTGAGCTAGCTTATTCGTCACTCACACTAAAATGCATGAATTACTTTGCCTATTTTCATTGGCATGGAATGAGTGAAGAACTTGGCAAATAGCAGGTCAGGGACGAACGACCATAAATGGATGCCGTAGCCCTCCACACACAGCAGAGATCCAGCCAGTTCTCATCAAATAGGCTTCTACAAGTGAAAGCACCAGTTCTTCTTCTATGCAGTTCAGGTCTTCAAGCTCCGGATAGGCTTCTGCAACCTTTTTGGCAACCAGGCATGCATCCTCTTGGTGCGAACTCTGAGAAGGCTTTTGTTGCCCACTGACGAAAGCTTAGTACAAAAGCATTGAATCCGTCTTCAGTGGTTGATTCCAATCGACAACTGCTAGTTTGGCAGGAAGCCGCGTGCGGAGCTCTCTCAAGACATATGGAACTACAGCCAGAACAATTGCTGTGACAGTTGCGCCAGCAGCGGCTGACCAGCCAGTCCCCTTCACCAGCTATTCTCCCCGTTATTTGATTGAGAGGCCGACTGAATGGCACAAATAATGGTACCTCAAACCGTTAGGCCCTATTCGCGTGATTAAAGTAGAATATATCACTCAGAGTGACACTACTCTTGTTTAATAGAAGCGTGTCAAACCACTCAATTCTCCTTAATTGAGTCCAAATGTTAGCACTGACAAATGTATTTGACTTAAATCGAAGGTATATATATTATATATAATATATAGTATAATTAATTATTTAATATATAATGAAAAGAGTTAATACACAGGTCAAAGTTCCTAAAAAAGGTCTAATGCTTAATCTCTCCGAAGAGGAGATGACATCTCTAAATCATTTAGCAATCAAGAAAGGTCTTTCTAAGTCCAGCTTGCTCAGGCAGGCGTTCAGGCTGTATGAATCGATAGAGATTAGAGCTGAGAAAGGAGAAAAGTTTTACTTTGAAAATGTAAAAAATAAAGAAAAATCGGAGTTAGTGTTTTTGTGAGTGAGATCCTAGATGCAGTTAATCTATATTCACCACAGCTTCGACAACATACTAAGGTAGGTGTATATGGGCAGATTAGTGAAGATGAATTGAATTCAATAGAAATAGACTGGCGTCCAATATTCGAAAAACAGCAAGCTGCTGTATCTATTGAGTATCACTCATCCGACAATTATGACAAATTAAATATCCAGCAGTTGGTAAACGAATATGGAATCCCTGACCTCCAGTGGGATTGGCGTAAAAAGCTACAATCATCACCGAACTCAAATTCTCACAAAACATTTTTCTTGAAATGCGATGGTGAAAAAAAAATTGAAGCAGCTATGCAAGTTGATTTAACGAGAACTTGTCATGAAAAAACTCAACGCAATCAACATATGGTTTACATAGAATTTCTGGCAGCTGCACCTTGGAATCGGAAACAAATTGTAAACCCCCCAAAACTACTCAGGGTTGGGACACTAATGCTTTCCGTAGCTGTATCTCTGAGCCACGACTTAGATTGGAACGGTAGAGTAGGTCTTCATTCATTATCCCCAAGTGAAGGCTTTTATAAAAAATGTTACATGCATGACTTAGGGATTGATCATCACTATGGGAATCTTAGATATTTTGAATTTACTCCACAATTGGCAGAGAACTTTATGAGTACTACAACATGATTGAATTATGAAGATTAGAATTTCACAAGACTGGTTAGATAACACCTCGTATGAAAAGGAAGACTATTTAGTCTCTGCAGGATGCTCGTATGAAATAAGTGAGTCCTTGTTAGATAAGGCCCAGTTTCTGGAGGCTTTCCTAAGAACTATCCATGTGAAGGAAATGATTAGATTAAACTGGGTACAAGGGTTTGATGCCGAGCAGCTAATCGATTCTGTCTGGGGCTTACTTAAACCTCGTTCCAATGCTGAATTATCAGCAACCATGTTCAGGGGAAGCATGGATTTTATTCAGCAAGACTTGTTCAAGCAGCTGTCGACTCGTATCTGGTTCAATCATGCAGTTGATTTGGCGAATGATATAGATATTTGTAAATTTGATTCATGCTCTCTAGACAAAGATTCAATTGCTGAGTTAATACAGCTTAGTTCTGAGCAATCCGGCCCTAAAAAAGTAAATAATTGGATGAAGGTTAGAGGTATAAAATTTCTAATTCAACAGAATTTGCCTGGCATGTCATTGGATGGTGCAACATCTATGCTGGACGATGGAAACCCGATGATTGTAGTCACGTTGCGTTACGACAGATTGGATTACTTTTGGTTCACATTGCTTCATGAAATAGGTCATATTGTTAAGCATATATTGACTAATCCCAAAGAAATATTTCTTGATGATTTGAAAGAGGATTCAAAACTCCTTGATGAGAAAGAGGCTGAGGCAAACAGCTTTGCAAGAGATTCTTTTATACCTCGGGATATCTGGAAAAGAAGTAAAGCAAAAAGGTTTTGTACAGAAAAAGCAATTATCGAATTATCAGAAGAGTTAAAAATACACCCTTCAATTGTGGCAGGGAGACTCAGGTATGAGTCAAATGACTATTCGATATTCAGCAGATTAATCCATGATTCGTCCCTATCTTTAAGGGAACTATTTTTTGAAGACCTATGAGATCAGTATGGAATCCATCGTATATGTACCAGTGCTTAAAAGTAAGCAAAGCGAGCTTAGAGCCCTTAAATATCTTGAGGCGGAAATAAAAAACAAGATTTTACCATTGATAGATTTGGCAGCACCTAGCACAGACCAAGACTTGGCTGACCCAGTTTCATATGTTGAAAAGTCCATCTTGAAACTGGGTGATCACTTGAACAAATTTAAGCATGTAATCTTGGACTCTAGTGAGCTTGAATCTGATTTCAGGGTAACTGGTAATGTTCATCCTTTGAGAGCTGCTGCTGAGGCTTTGCAGGGAGCAGTTGACTCAGTAATACCAACTACTGGGTTGTCGCGAGACATGGCGCATTTGAATGCATTAATAGAAATATGCGAATTATCCAGAAACGACATCATATGCATCCGGCTGGATGCATATGATCTTGAAACCCCTAGTGAAACTGCTAACAATTTTAACAATTTTGTGAACGAGCACTTAAAAAACTATAAGGTGATAGTGTTATTAGATTTTGAGTGTGTTTATGGTTTCGAGTCTGCCCTTATCTCTGAGAAGGTTATAAGAATTGAACAAAAGTTAGATATACCGAATAAAATTTTTACAGCTGTAATTGGATGTGGTATTCCAAAAAATATAAAACAAGCTGTTGGAGCCCGTTCAAGTGGATATATACCAAGAGTGGAGGTAGAAGCATTCAATCAGTTGAATTCGAAAAAGCATAATGGGAAATTTGTTTTTGGAGACTACGCGATCGTGAATCCACAGTATGTTCAGCTGGATTACAGAATAATAAATAAAGTAATGGGGCCTAAAATATTTTACGCATTGTCAAATGCGTGGTTTGTTATCAGGGGTGGTAGTTTTGATGCCCATCCTGATAAGTACAATCAGTACTATGATTTGGCAAAAGAAGTTTCAAAATTGCCAGATTTTTCAGGAGGAGACTATTCTTATGGTGATCAGTATATTGAACTCAGGTCGAATGATGATGGTTCAACAGGCAATCCTGCTTCTTGGTTAGTTGCAGGGATTAATCGGCATGTCACATTTTCAGCAAAGTACTTTTAATGATTCTCATCTCAAATTCTTTCAGTACACTTCCGGTACATCCATAAGATTTCACTAAGTGTGCCAAACTCAGATAACATGCTGAATCAACACAATAAACTATAATCGTACTGGTCATCCCCAGATTCAACATAATCAATAAGTTACCAGTTTTACTGGCTCTGAAAATGTCCGGTCCATGATTGTCACTGGGCATTAGGTATGGTTCTTCTCTATATACAGGTTCAGTTAGCGTTGCACATAGGAAGATCCCCATGCTCTTTAACATATTTAATTATCAATTCTCTTTCACGCTCACTTGGTGTTAATTCTGGAATAGCTGGAGGATCAGAGTAGTAACTGTTTCGCCTCTCATACTTAATCGTTGAAGCTTTTCGAGTACACTCTCCCCCATGCCCATAGAAATGGCTCTTCAACCCTTGACGCATAGACAGTTCAGACATACCAACATAAATCAAATTATTGTCTTGATATAGACCATATACTCCTGATGAGTTGGGCACCCTGTTGATATTTTTCTCAGTGAATGCATAGCTTTCCCCGCGAAAATCCTTGATGGATGCGCTTTTATTTCCTTTCTTATTGATGCCAACGTATAGCTAGTGATAAGCCTTATTGCTGCAAATAATACGATGAGAGCTAAAAGTACCGGGAGAATTACCCCGATTAATTTTGATTCAAATAGGTATGAAATTACGCCATCGACGATAATTCCAATAACCGAAGCCAAAACAGCACTTATTATTGTTCCTATTAAGTCTAAAAATTCCCGCATCTTTCACCGCTTACTCTTCATTTTATCTTCACGATTTTATTTTTGACATCGGTTATTTATATGTCCACCTGAAAAGGCTCAAATCGTAACAGGTCCTTACTTTCCTTTTGGTGGAAGTTGTCTGTACTTTGTGGCAGTTAAAAATGTAGACCTATACTATAAAATTTGTAATGTCCTTACGTGAAGCTATATTTGGATATGTGGCTCATTCAGTGCTATTGCTGTCGGTGTTTTTGTCGCCAGAACCTAAATTAAGACCAATTAAAAGGTCAGGAAATTTATAACTAGGGTTAATGTTCCAATATGGTTATGTTAATGCAAAGAAACTCGTCTGAGGCAGTAGAGCGGGTCTATTAGTCGTGCAAGTCTATCAATTGCGCGTAATTTGAGTACCTTGTACTCTACCGAGCCTCATGCCATGGGCTTGCACACTAGTCCAGTGACATATGAGTTCACCGAATAACGTAGACCATGAACCACTGGAAGAATTTTTGATATCCGACCCTGTACCAGCAGCCGGGCCGTTGCCAGGAAGTGCGAAAAAGACCCGGCAGCATATTGTCCCGCAATGGCTCCAGCGCGGATTCTCTCAAAGCAAGGACCCAAAACGAGTCAAGGTAGCCGTCTACAGAAAAGATTCGGAGCCAATCTTTACCAACATCGTCAACGTCGGCGTGCGAAAGAGCTTTTTCACTAGCACTTACTTCGATGGTGATAAATCTGTCACGCAACTTGATAGCGAGTTTGCAGCGATAATAGACAAACTAAGAGGTCAGGAGGGATCTCTGACTGGCGAGGACGAGAAAAAAGCCTGCAGGCTGTTCGCCCATCTGGAAGTTCGGCACCATGGCATAGATCGCATTGTCCGCGAAATGTGGGCAAATATATTACCAATTCTTTTCGATCATGTTCGGAATGAGAAGGAACTACAGGACTGGATTCACAAGCCTGTGCTGAGTCAGCAGAACTGTATGGATGCAATTGCGCGGAACTGTGCGCACCAGCTACGACAAGCCAAGGCGTGCCGTGGTGCGCCACCGGTTAACCTGCGTGAGATGATCCGATATGCTGCAGACTACATCGACTCGTTCAAAGCGCTGATGTCTACCGATGTTGCAGCAACCGGAGCAGTGCCTGAATTAGTCGCTGAGAAATATGCGAAGCTAATTGATCGAAAGGAAGTGCTTGAGCACAGTATCGTCTACAACCGGTCCAGGGGAATGTTTCTGCATGCTGATGCCAAGTCAAGGGTCGCTGGCTATTCAAACTATAGTTGGAAGATCGTCCATTTTCCCGAGAATATCGTGTTGCCGGACTCAATGGTATTTCATGAGGCAACTGACTCGTCGTTGATCCAGAACTACCTCTATGTTCCAGCAAGACAGTTGGCTTCGTACTTGCCAATCTCTTCCAGGAGCGCACTTGTGGGCCGGTCAAAGGCCCATAAGCGAAGGCTCCCAAATGCAGCACAGATGAGACATATGGCTGCACAAGCTAGCTTTAAGTATTTCATAGTTGCGGTACAAAGAGAGGCATACGGAAGGCTTAAATCTAAGATAGGGAAACACCGCAAGTATTCTACACCTGCTATTTGGCGGCTAGTTGTTAAGGAGTGTTTGGCACACTAAAGAACCTGCTGTTTGTTAATGCTGTCGACCGCGACTGAGGCCAGCCTTATGCTTCAATTGTTTTCTGGTGGGGAAGTAAGTCTTGTTAATGGCTGACAGCTGTCCAATATCGGCCACTCAATCACCCAGACCATTACAGTCTATGGCAAGCATGGAAATTAGGCATCCTGTCTTTTGAATTTGGGGTTGAGGCTACTCTGAATAACACCATTTTATTGTGATGGACTGCTAAGTCTCGCTATCAGTGGTTGTTTGCCGATCTTTGTATATGAACAACCGAAGAATACATCATGCTGTGGTTTATTTTCGTCAACCAACAACATATTGAATTATATTAGCACTCTTAGGAGAAGAGTGCTAATATATGTGGAAGTAGTTTAAATCTTCTAGTAAAAAAACTGTACAACAATGTACATATTAAATCTAGTTAATGGAAAATATCATGCCTCGATACATACGAAATAGTGGGAAATCATGGACATCCAAAGATTTAGGCCTGCTAAGAGAATTAGCAGAAAAAAACACACCAACACGTGTAATTGGGTTGAAACTAGGAAGAACTGAATCGGCTGTCTATTCTAAGGCCAATCAACAAAACATCAGCCTAAAGCCTACGAATCAGTCGCCTTACAATAGGAGATAATCAAATGGCAAATTACTGGGTTAATGACAACGCACAAGATAATGGTGATCATGAAGTACATAAAGAAGGCTGTCCATATTTACCACAAATAATTAGTAAGACGTACCTTGGTAATTTTTTCTCTTGTAGCAATGCAGTTGCCGAGGCAAGGAAAAAGTACCCTACATCTGACGGCTGTGCTACATGCATCCCTGAGTGTCATACTTCATAACTTGCTATTGGGTAGAATTCTAAAGTCAACTGTGTATTTACATTTGTAAGGGTGTTTTAGGGGGGTCAACAGACCTGCCCTCATCGATTGAGGGTAGTGTAGTGAAAATTTAACCCGCAGTTACTGAACCCTAAGGTGGAAGCTGTTTCGACCTCGTATGATGAATGGCACGTTCAGGGAAGCTATTCATACAAGGATGAAGAAAATTTCTATTTGGTACCAAAAGCAATTTTCATAGTAATTACACCCCGTACGTAATTTAAAAAGAGTTCTGAGAATGACTTGGCCTCCAGAATTTAGTCTCGACCAGGAGAAGATCCTCAACTTACTGACTGGTGATCGATTCTATTCAAATCCTAGTGCTGCACTACGAGAAGCAATTCTCAATGCAATTGATGCTACACATAGACATCGGCAAATTGACTCCAATGTTTTGCCTAAGATACATGTCACTTTCAACAAAGAAACTCTTATTCTCAAAGTGGTTGACAATGGAGTAGGGATGAGCAAGGCAGAGGTCAGCACACTCTTTGCCAAAATTGGTGCTTCTGCTGCAGCTGAGGAAGAAAAGAAAGGATCTGTTGGTGAGTTCGGAATTGGTGTAATCAGTTATTTCATGGCAGGAGACACCTTCGATCTGCAAACTTATGATGGCAAGAGCAGTCCTATTGGTTTGGCTTTTAATCGAAACATGTTATCCGGCGGAGGTTCAGTAGAGTTACAGGCAACTCAGGATCTGCAAGGCACAACTGTCACAATCCACATTAGAAATCTTGACACTTTCAATGTACTACTGGAGAGCTTCTCATATTGGTGTCACGATGTTGAAGGCTTATCGGCTCAGCTATTGCCAGATGGACGGATGTTGGCACAGAAAGGCGCATCAAAATCTACTAAATTGCAGGATGTAAACCTGCCCGATTGGGTTGAACGTGCTCATCTTAAGCCAGTTTCCGATCCCACTGGCTGGGAAGCTATGACTGGGATTTCGGCTATAGCTGTCCTTTATCGAGGTGTATTTGTACAGGAATTTGAGATAAAACATCTTTGGGGTATTGAAGGTTCCATCGATGTAGATCCCAAATATTTTAAGCCCCGACTCAACCGAGAAAGCTTTGTAGAAGGTCAGTTCCAGACAGAAGTCACTGCCTTTCTAAAGCAGTGTCACCCAGTGATCTTAGAAGCTTTGGTGAAACAACTTAAAGCCGCTGTGGACAGAGGTATTTTGGATAAGTGGACCGAAAAAAAATGGGCAAATCTTTGGCTTTCTTTACCTAGGGAACAAAACTACACAAGGATCATCCAGTTATGGGATTCAATATTCCGGTCATTGCCAACTTTTGAATTGGCTGATGGCAATCTTTGGAAGCCTGCCTCTTTCGAAAATATAAAGGCTCTGAAGACCAAAGTATTTGTTGCGTCACTTTCAAATCAAAAATCTAGTGATGTTGAACAGGCAGCTCTCAGATTACTTAGAAACACAGGTAAAGCTGTGATTCGAGGCATTCGTTTCGACAACTCGTGGATACGGTATGCTAACCGTTCGTTTAGTACAACAGCTGATTTAATTTCAAGTGTTTTTGCACAAGAGCTTCCACAACTAGTATCAATTGCGACAGAAGCAGAACAGATTCTGACAGAAATAAAACCAGTCTCTGCTCTTTTTACAGGACCTCCGGCTGTTGATCTTGTCAAGCTTGGGCCTGATAGCTTCCCTGTTATACGTCTGCAAGACCGATTGATAGTTAATATAGACCATGAAGCCGGGAAGGCACTTGTGAAGGACGTGCTTGAAACAAACAACGGCCCAATGTCCTTGGTGGAAAGTGCTGCGCGAAATGCTTACGAACAGTTGACCCAGGTGGCTAGAGTAGTTAGAGGAATCACTACTGAGCCTGAAATTCTAGGTCCGATTCGGCGCCGGTTTATAAGAGGTCTTTTATCGTGAAAATATTACTTTTTTCCGGCGCAGGTACATCGATAGAACTGGGTGTTCCAGGCATGGAAGGACTAGCAACTGAATTCCTTCGATATAGTCGGCAATGGGAAGTCGAGCCAAAGCTGGTCCAAGAAATTATTGGAAATACTCTGGATATTGAACACCTAATTGAAGAGCTGGACCGTATGTGTTTAGCAAAATCTTCATTGAATTCGGTTGGCCACACCATCAAAGTGATAGAACAAGCTGAAAAAGTCCGTGCCGAGGTAGAATGGTTTGTACAACATACTGCTGAAAGGATAACAGCAGAAGAAGCTCAACTAATGTGGGGCCCGGTGCTTCAAGTTGCTAAGACTACTGAGATCACATTCGTGACTACCAACTATGATCGTGCGATTGAGTTAGCAGCTAATAGTGAGGGAATACAAATCGATGATGGGTTTGAACAGATTGCCGGGAAAGAAACGGCTCATTGGGTAGGGTTCTCGCAAGATAAGCAACTCCCTAAACTTGTTAAACTCCACGGATCTACTAACTGGTTTGCTGACAATAATACAGATAGTCCAAAGAAGTTACGGCATCCAATGCCTTTATTTGGACGTTCAGTTTTGTCGTTTGAAGGACGCCAGCTTTGCTCTGCTCTCGTATTACCCTCTAGGGAAAAGATGTTGACAAAGGCACCTTATCCTCGTCTTTCACAAACCTATCTTAATTCTGCCGACCATTGTGATCTAGCCTTATTTGTGGGATCTTCACTGCGTGATGCCCATATTCGAGATGCAGTAAAATCTATTGCTGAACGAGTCCCAGTATTCATTGTAAACCCGTATGAGGAGGAGTATGCGATCGAAGGTGCAGAGGTAATAGCCCAGCATGCAAGCACTTTCTTGATATCGACATTACCAAATGCACTTCTGACAAAAAATCCTGAGTCTGCTCTTCGAGGTGCGGCTAACGCGACCACCTCTAATACCAAGGGCATACTCTCTACTGTCAGTAAGCTGCTTGATGTGAATACTAAGGTGACTCAGCGCTGCCTAGCCATTGATATATTAGATCAGATGGGTGTTACATTACCTCGCATGCAAGTAGAAAAGCTTTTGCACGATAACAGCTCCATCATAGCTAGGTATGCCTTAGGTTTAATACCTTTATCTACTGTGAAAGATGTATTATTTGACGTGGCTAATAGCTGTGATCATGTGAGCGACCCAGCATTTAACGAAGACCTTGATATCCTTCGCAAGTTGATTTCTTCAAATCGACAGGATATTTTGGCACCTGTGAACCAACTGCCTTCGAATGCTAGTCCGCAAGTAAGTCATGCTTCTGACTGCAAAGAAACTGCAGCCTAGTACAGCAAGAACAATAGCAGGAAATTTGTCATACCAACCACACCTGATAGATTGTAGGGTAAGAAATTTCATTCTGTCGGTACCTTTGGCGGTATCATTAAAAACCAAGCCTGTAAAAGTATCTGGCAAACAAGAATTAGGGCTGTTGTTCAAGTCCGGTCATGTCATTTGTACGTGCCGAAAAGCCAATCCCAGACGGGAACGATCGAGGAGTAGTTTTTGTCCATGTCGTTCCAGTGGTGCCGGTCGTGTCGAATCACCCATGAGTTCATGATCCTGAATAGGGGGTGTGGAAACACCAGGCTGGTATGTACGACGATGTTGACCCACGAGTGAATGAACGCGATGGCAAGGAACGACACGATATGCAACGGGGCGATCAGGTACATGCTGGCGAACAGGAGTGTGAGTGCTGCTAGGGATTCAATGGGGTTAATGTACAGCCCGTCCAGGGCTTCCGGATATCGAACTCTGTGGTGGATCCCATGGATCCAGCGCATCAGTGTTGGATGATGGAGTGAACGGTGCATGACGTAGTACAGCAGTTCGAACAGCAGCAGGCATGCTGCAATCTGGATTGGTATGAGCCACGCGGCTACGGGTTGTATGAGCTGGTCTGAAAATATCCACAGAAATGTCAGGTAGTACCCGAGCGATACCGACCCGCTGAGTCCGATTAGAAGATACTGCCGCTTCAGTGGCGGATACCTGATCGTGCGGGGTCGAATATGATATCTGCCCAGTCGATCGGAGCGGACGGCAAGAATGGCGGCAGTCCCAAAGATCGAAATGAAGACAAAGATGGCAGAAATACCCACAATCAGCGTGTAATCCATTGTCCCCCCATACAGTGGTCCTAGCGTACAAACGTTGGAGGATCAAGAAAATGCAGCAAGCAATTTTCTCGAGCCTGTAGCCATAGCCATTATACTACATAGAGGCTGGCGATCCTGAATCTACTCATGGATACGTTGCAAGTTCACTGTATGGTCACCCCAATGATGAACCCTATTCAGGTCTTACCGCAAAGAGAAGGCCGGGTATTTGAGTTGACATTTCAGGCTGGGACACAAGTCATGTCGAAGGGACGCTTGACCAGTGAAATCTGGGAAAAACACAGGTGTCTGTGAATGAGGGGGAATTGGTACGCCTAATGTTCGATTTGCAACGAGGGGCACCTGGACCATGGATCACGCCCGCCCTTAAGCCTCCATGGGCAAGTTCGCATATATTTTTTCAAAAATTTGGTATTTCCATTCGAACAGAATCTTTTTCGTAGAATGTCCGAGTGGATCAGGGAAGCAGGTCAAATGTCCAGTAATCAAAATGATCGGGCATTTGAATGAAAACTTAGACTAACATATGAGGCATTAGTTACAGAGGTAAACTGTAAGGACTGTGGGAAAGTATGTTTGCTTATAGATAAAGTTAGTGATACGCCTAATGCTTGTTAGAGTTCAGAGGGTACTCCACTGTGCTGAATCTTCTGCTTTTGTTATTTCTAGGTAAGTATTAATACACCCTAAAATGGGTGGATTTAATACATGAGTGTTTTACACTAAAACTGGATCAAGTTTATAAAAGTACAAGACACTAATTGATTAGGGCTAACATATCACCGTGAATTTTGTTCCAGTTCTGGGCAAGATTGATACTCCGGGCACTAATCAAGAAACCCTCTAGGCAGACATCGACCGCCACCTGTTCGTTTACTGTTGGGTATAGAAGGATTCCTTCGTGCTTTGCCCCAGGAGACACGGTGGCTTCGCGATTACGTAAGTAGGCCAAGAGTTGGTAGAGATTGTTCGAATGCAACTTCCCTCCGTACCGTCCACCAAAGGCTTCCTGATAATACTTGGCATCCATGATGATACGCCGATCTGATGACTCGAGAATGACGTCGGCTTCCATTCGTGGTAGCTTCGATTGGTGATAATCGGGCGTACCTTTGTATACCCAAGTGATAGTACGACCCTGGTGATTGACTTGGTAACGATTCTGCTCACGGCGATAGAATTCGATGATGAAGTCTTCATATAATTTTTCCATCCGCTCTTTACTAATCTCCATGAACCTAGCCTCTCCAGATTTTTCGTCGACCAGCAACTGTTCATGGATGAGTTGGCAAATAGACAACAGAAATCGATAGTGTCGGCGGTTTCGATCAAGATGTACTTGCTGAAAAAGCTGGCGATTCAAAGGAACGATGGTTACACCGGTGAATTTCAAATAGGCGTTCCGCACACTTGTACGTACTTCTTTGTGTAAGTCTGGAAGCCGCAGCAGAGACTTGAGCGTAGAACGCAAAATCCGGTTGTGCAGTACATCATGCGACATTTCCTCAAAGTTGCAAGCCACCTGACCTCGAGCATGTAACGCCTGTTTCATGGTCTCGCCCATTGCGATCTTCCCGCGGATTCCGGAGAGATTTTCATGCACATCACGGTATCCACGATCCATGCCTCTTCGAATCAACCGAAAGGTTCCTTCCGAGAGCACTTTTCCCAAGAGGTCATGAACTTTTTCTATGCCCTTCAACTCACTCAACTGTACAACGTCACTCTCCTCAATATGTCGCCATGCGTAACACAGAAGGTAGTAAATGTTAGCAATGGGGATTTTCCTGTTATTCACTGTTGTAATACATCGGTCAATTCATCCACATGTGTAGGGCGGTCGAACCAATATTCATGGAGCAGAGGCACTATCTGCGTTTCGACTATTCTTAGGTACCACTGCTCATCCGCCTGTCCCTCTGGTACGAAATAGCTGTGCCCAATTTGGAAACCGGAGCCAAGATCTTTGTCGTTACGGATACGGTTGTTGATCTCTGACAGGTTTCTGTCAATTCGGCTCACTAGGTCTCGGTCAACATCCGCTTCAAGTAGGTATTCCCGAAATTTCTCTGTACCAAATGCAGGTTCAAGGGTTTCAAATGCAAAACGGCGGCGCAATGCGTAGTCTACGATCGCCAAAGAGCGATCTGCCGTGTTCATAAGACCGAGAATATGCACATTTTCTGGAACGCTAAACCGATCTCCTGATTTGCTGTAGGTCAGCGTGATCGCATGTTTCGGACCACGTTTATCCGCTTCGATGAGCATGAGCAGCTCGCCAAAAATTCTGGATAGATTACCTCGGTTAATCTCGTCGATAATGAAAACGAAAGGTTTTTCAGGATGATCCTCCGCGAGCTTGCAGAATTCATAGAACATGCCATTGCGCAACGTAAATCCACCAGTCTCCGTAGGCCTCCAGCCCTGTACAAAGTCTTCGTAGGCATAGGATTGATGAAATTGCACTATCCCTATGGACTTCGAGTCTTTTTTCCTCATCAGACACCACGCGATCCGCCGGGCGATGAATGTCTTACCAACACCAGGTGGGCCCTGCAGAATAAGATTCTTGCGAAGTGCGATCTGATCGAGAATTCGGCAAAACTGGGTTTCTTCCATAAATAGTTCATGCATGGCAGTTTCCAGATCATAAGACTCATCTTCCGTGCCATCGGACCCAACGATAACCTTTCCTGCCTCTGCACCTGTATCTGCGTTAATTAATTCGAATATAGATCGCAACCAACCCTTATAGGCTGTGAATCGAGTCAGGGTTTTGGTGGGCAACATGTAGTTGAGTGTGATTGGTGCACGGCAAGCATGCCAGTCGGCGGTTCGAACGTTCTGATGCTCCTCTCGCTCTTCTTTGAAAGCATAATTGCCAGTTACTAAACCCCATCCGAGAATTGCACTGCGGCCTTTCTTTGCAAGAACGAAGTCTCCAACTCTCACCTCATGTATAAATTCCCATGCAGCGAGTGACTGATTGGTAGGATTTTGACCAGCGCCGTTCTCGATCAAGGCGCTATTGATAGCCTCCTTGGACTCATATTCACTGAGATCACCGAGATTGTCCCAACCAATCGCAACAATACCCGTTTCAATGAATTCCCCCCACAAACGAGCACCCTCTCCCGGCGCAATTACCCACACATCAGCAGTACCAAATTGTTGCTTGTACCATGCCTCATCATCTGCTTCATCTACACAATCGTCATCATTTGCCTTTGGTGAATCACCTTGCCAACGCTCCTTCCAAGGGGACTGGTAGAAGTGTATTTCTTTTCCTTGATGGTCATCCTCAAGCTGTCCCCTTATTGTCAGCAACGCTTTGTCGATTTCGACGAGGTCCATGTGGCTGATTTGATGAGGCTCGCTGATTCCATCATGAAAATGTTTAACGATATCTTTCTTGTGAGACAACGACATCATGGGCTCGAATTCGTCTGGGAACAACAGGAACAGCATGGCATGGGGAAATTGACGATGGTGACTGTCTTTTTGACGATAAACCCATTCTGCAAATCTCCAAGGATCGTTCAGTAACAACTCTCGATCTTTTTTGACTCCGAGCTCCCACCAGTCGAGCATCGTGGTGATAATGAAGCAAAACTCACGCCATTGGTGTCCCGAGTAGCCTCTTCCCGGATTCACGAACCCTTTGTCAAGAACCTCGCCCAGTGCCCAGTGATGTTCAGGTAGCATCGCTCCAGACCACTCCCAAAGCCACTTGATTCTGTCAAGTTTTGTTACACCTTTAACAGACCCTACAATCAGATAATAGATCCATGTCATTTCCGCCCATAAACTTTTTGCTTCAGGGGATGCAGCATCTAGCTGAGCCTGTAGCTTCTGCATGAAGGTACCAGTTCCTGTATCTAAATTTTCGACAAAATGTTTTTGAAGTTCATCGAAGTATTTCTTTGTCCAAAGCATTTCATCGCTAAACAACGAACCACCATCAAGCAGGCATTGTTTCTTCCACCTGTCGGCGGCTTCTAGAATAGTAGAGGCACATTTCAATCGACTCATGAGGTCATCCAAGGGGTTGCGGTTTAGTATGGGTTTCTCTCTAAATTCTAGGATACTTCAAGCCAGTCCTTTTGAATATGTGCAATGTGACCCTTACAGACGTTGACTTCATCAAGAAAACTCGTGCGTCGTTGCTTCAGAAACATTTGCGTTGGTCTTATTTCTTTAGGTAACCAAACAGTTCGCGCTCTTCAACGTCCTCGATGTTCTTACATATCAGTCTTACACCACCACACTTCACCCATTCGTCCCATTTGTTTCGGATGGCACCTCGTGCATTCTTGATAAGTGCTTCAAAGTCGGGATGAATGGTCAGAAATCGCCGTCCACGTTCGGCGTAATACCACTCAATGATCGCCGTGTTTATGCCTTTGTCCCCAAAACTGCAGCCACATATCAGTAATTGAGTTGATGCAAGGAGGGCTTGACGAAATTGATGATGAAGTTCGCGAAAGATTCCACGGGTGTAGTCTGGAATCTTGTTGAAGGTGCCAATAAGTAGTATGGGTCGACCGTCAAGCGAAAACTGGAACTCGCCATCTCTTCCCTTCACATGGTCATGGTCCCCATCAAGTGGAATTCCAATTCTGTCATCGTAGAAAGATTCAGAGCTGTCCAAACGAAGTCGAAACCAATTCACGGAGCCATGCAGATTCAGGAAGGGGATCTTGTGTGCTGAAGAAAAGTCACCGTGCCAATATCGAGCACCTAATTCTTCTTCGGGGAACCCATCATCAAGAGGTATGCCTTGGGTTTCAAGGTAAGTCTCTACATGGGTGTCATGGCATAGTGTTGAAATGCTGCTGACGAAGTTAGATTTGCATGCAGCTTCAAGAATTTTGAGATGATCAGAGGAATATTCAGTGCGGCTAAGGAACCTCCAGACTACATCGGCAATGTAATTGCGCATCTCATTAAGGAGTTGATTATGCCCCATTCCAGTTGATCCGCATAATGGTTCCATATACTTGAATAATTTGTCCATGTAGTCATATATGGTCGGGTTCTCAGACTCACCAAACCTTTCCTCATACACCTGATCAATAATGTTGTAGATATCCTCATAGTTGGCAGGCCTGTTGGCATTCTCCATCAAATATTGATCTGCTTGACCATGAATGTGCCTTAACAGACGGGTGACATAAGTCGATACTTCAGCAGTCGGGAGATTGTCATCAATAAAATAGGTTTCGTCAGTATGTCTACATACTCCACTGCTTGACAAGACTTGTTCAGTGAGTAATTCGGTAGATGGAAATCCAGCCGGGACCGACGAGCCCGCACCTAGTAGTATCGCAGTTTTCATATCGGAAATTTCCACGCGAGCATTCATTAGCACCTAGTCAGCCTGATCGCGATCATGCATTCAGTGCTGGAACATAACCCAAGACGGAAATAGGGGCATTTTAAAATAGGCTGTTAAAAATATGGCTAGGAAATAAATAGCCATCATTGCATGTCTAGACTACTTGCAAGTGGCAGTATACCACTGTAAGGAATGAGAATTAGGCTGCACGATGGTAGCTACAGGCTTTGTTACTATGATGTTTGCATTCCTCTAGGAGTGTTTCACGTTGTCAAATGCAATTTGTTTTTAGAGTGAACAAAGTGTGAAAAATCCAATATAATCTCCTCGCCTATCAGGAAGGTAATCACGGCAATTCACCTCAATAACCCTACATCTTCAATCACTCATACAAATCAATGTCGGATGGCTTTCAACAAGTACTGGATCATATACGGTCCATCGCCTGTTCCGAACCGGAAAAGGGCCGCCTGTTCGAGCGGTTGATGAAATCTTATTTTCTGCAGGATCCGATCTACAAGGATCGGTTCAGTGAAGTCTGGTTGTGGTCGGAGTGGGCACAGATGCTGCCAGACTTTGATGGAAGTGACACAGGGATAGACTTGGTGGCACAAGAACGCGAGGGCGGGTACTGCACCATTCAGTGCAAGTGTTATGCACCAGGCACGCGGATATCGAAAGCACATCTGGACTCATTCATTTCTGCATCTGCGCGTGATCCCTTCACAGCACGTATGGTGGTGGATACGGGGGATGAGTGGGGTCCGAATGCGAGAAAAACCCTTGACCGCCTAAAACCTGCCTGCAGTGTCCTTCGTTTTGGCGATCTTGCAAGCCGCCCGTTCGAGTGGCCGGACTTAGTACGCGAAGATCCTGAGTCCCTTTTCTATCGTGCTGAACCCTTCAGTCTGAGGCCCCATCAACAAGCTGCATATGATGAGGTACTGAACGGGTTTTCCGAGCAGGACCGCGGCAAGCTGATCATGGCCTGCGGGACCGGCAAGACGTTCACTGCATTGCGCATTGCAGAATCCGTGGCAGGCATCGGGGGCCGGGCACTTTTCCTGGTGCCTTCGATTTCCCTGTTTCAGCAAGCAATGCGGGAGTGGGCTGAACAGCGGGTAATTCCGCATCGCTATATAGGTATCTGTTCTGATACACGGGCAGGTCGCAGTGATGAGGATGCTTCCCTGCAGGAACTGGAAATTCCGGTCACGACGGATCCGGTCGCGATATCCAAGGCCTTGCAGAATGCATCAGCTGATGCCATGACTGTGGTGTTCAGCACCTACCATTCCCTTCCTTTAGTCGAAAGTGCACAGGATGAAGGGGCACCTGCCTTCGACCTTATCCTGTGTGATGAGGCTCATCGCACGACTGGTGTGGATCGACCTGGGGACAAGACTTCGCCATTCGTATTGGTCCATGATGATGCGCGGATACGAGCGGACAAGCGCCTATACATGACAGCCACCCCACGACTGTATACGGCAAGTGCCAAGTCCAAGGCCGCCGTTCATGATGTGGAGGTCTTTTCCATGGACGATCCTGAGACCTACGGGACGGAGTTCCATCGACTACCTTTCTCAAGGGCCGTGGAGCGAAATTTGCTGTCCGATTACAAGGTGGTGGTGCTTGCTTTGTCTGAGCAGCAGGTGGGTGCTGCATTGCAGGCGCATCTGGCTGTACAGGACAGCGAGATCAACCTCTCGGATGCCGCAAAGATTGTGGGGTGCTGGCAGGCCTTGCAGAACCCGGAGGACAAACCTCGTAAAGCTGGCGAGGCTAATCGTTTGCGCCGTGCAATTGCCTTTGTGAACACGATCCGGTCCTCCCAGCGCCTGGAAGCGCATTGGGATGGCGTAATCGAACAGGCCGTTGCCCAGCTTCCGGAGGAAGACCCTTCTGGTACCTTTCGCTGTGAGGTTAAGCATGTGGATGGACAGCATCATGCGCTGGACCGCAAGGCCCGCATTGAATGGCTGAAAGGGGATGCCAACGGAGCGTGTCGCATTCTCACAAATGCGAGGTGTCTGTCCGAGGGGATTGATGTGCCGGCACTGGATGCCGTGCTATTCATGAGTGCGCGCAAATCGCATGTGGATATCGTACAGGCGGTGGGGAGAGCGATGCGCAAGGCCCCTGGAAAGGAGTATGGCTACATCATCCTGCCGGTTGCCGTGCCGGCCGATCTCGATCCTGCCTTGGCACTGGATGACAACGAGACCTATGCCGTGGTCTGGGAAGTGCTGCGTGCCTTGCGCTCCCATGATGACAGGCTGGATGCCGAGATCAATCAGATCGACCTCAACAACACCCCGACAAGCCGGATTATCTTTAGTGGTGGAGGCAACGGGGCTGGGGGAGGAGATACTCCCCAAGTACAACTTGCTTTTCCACCGCTTGACCTGCCTCCGGGGGCGATCTTCGCCAAGATCGTCGAGAAGTGCGGGGATCGCAAGTACTGGGAGACTTGGGCCAGGGACGTAGCTCATATCTTCTTGCGCCTGATCGTGCGGATTGAAGGGTTGCTGAATGATCCTGCCAACGACACCTTGGGCGAGTGGTTCGAGGCCTTCCATAAGGAACTTAAAATCTCGATCAATGAATCCATCACCCGCAACAGTGCCATTCACATGATGGCCCAGCATATCCTGACACGACCCGTCTTCGAGGCCCTGTTTGAACAATACGATTTTGCCAAAGGCAATCCGGTGGCACGAGCACTAGATTCTTTACGGAAAGATTTTGGGGAGTTTGGGTTGGAGAATGAAATCCGCGACATGGAACGCTTCTATGAGAGTGTTCGAAAACGTGCTCAAGGTCTGGACAACAGTGCGGCACGTCAGCATGTATTGATGGAGTTGTATGAGAAGTTCTTTGCCACGGCAATGAAAAAGGATGCGGACCGGCTGGGTATCGTCTACACACCTGTCGAGATCGTGGATTTTATTTTGGCCAGCGCGGATCAGGTGTTGCAACAGGAGTTTGGGCGTTCACTGAGTGATGAAGACGTGCATGTTCTGGACCCGTTCACAGGTACCGGGATTTTTCTGGTGCGCCTGCTGCAATCTCAGTTGATTCAGGATAAGGACCTGGTCAGGAAGTACCGGGAAGAGCTACATGCGAATGAGATCATTTTGCTGGCCTATTACATTGCAGCCATCCATATCGAGGAAGCTTTTCATGGCAGACGTGGTGCAAAGAGTAACTATGAGCCGTTTGGTGGCATCGTCCTGACCGATACGTTCAATCTGCATACTGACCGTACAGGATTTCCGAAGGCCTGGCTGCCGGATAACAGTGCACGAGCTGAGCGTCAGCAGAAGCTTCCGATCCAGGTGATTGTAGGTAATCCACCTTGGTCAGCAGGCCAACGAAGCTCTGCTGATGATAATCCAAATGTAGCTTATCCGGAAATCGAGGCACGGGTTGCTGAGACCTATGCTGCCCGTTCGACGTCGACCAACAAAAACAGTCTTTATGACACGTACAAGATGGCGATACGCTGGGCGTCTGACCGAATTGGTGAACAGGGGGTTGTTGCGCTCGTTACAAACGGTTCGTGGATCGACAGCAATGTGGACTCAGGAGTTAGGGCCTGTTTGGCAGAAGAGTTCAGTTCAGTTTATGTGCTGAACCTGCGAGGGAACCAGAGAACGCAGGGTGAACGCTCACGTCAAGAAGGTGGAAAGGTATTCGGTCAGGGTTCCCGCGCCCCGGTTGCGATCACGATTCTAGTGCGCAATCCGAATGCTGATCATGAAGGATGCCAAATTCTATACCGAGATATCGGCGATTATCTGAAGCGCGAGGATAAGCTAAAGATTCTGCAAGATGCAGGCTCGATTACCGGTATTGAAGACTGGCGAATCATCAAGCCGGATCGACATAATGACTGGATTGGGCAGCGGGATGAGGTGTTTCAGAAGTTCTACCCGATGGGATCGAAAGAAGCCAAGGCTGGAAGAACTGACGATGTGATTTTCAAACTATTCAGCAATGGCTACTACACGGGAAAGGATCCTTACATTTACAATTTTTCTTATGATGCTTGCCAAGTAAATGCTCAAAGCATGGTAGACGACTATCTGAATGCCATGAATTTTCGAGAAAAGCATCCAGAATATGAAATTAATGATTTTTTGGACCAGTATGAAAAAAACATTAAGTGGGATTCAACACTCAAAAATAGATTTGAAGCGGGGAGATCAGTAGTTTTTTCATCTTCTGTAATTCGCAAAACAATCTACCGCCCTTTCGTAGGTGTGTATTGTTACGCTGAAGATGTTTTTGTTAAAAGGCCAAGAATTCGAGACACCATGTTTCCTACACCAGATAGAATAAATCGTGCTATCTGTGTCTCAGGCGTCGGCTCAACCAAGCTGTTCTCGACTCTAATAGTGGATACGATGCCAGACCTTAACGTTGTAGCATCTAGTCAGTGCTTCCCTCGATATTGGTATGAGCAAAAAGGAAAGCAAGGTGAACTGTTGGATGATGCGCATGAGCTTAAGTGCATAGACAACATCACTGACACCACACTCAGAAAATTCCGTATTCACTACAATGACAACACGATAAGCAAAGATACGATTTTCTACTATGTATATGGTGTTCTTCATGCCCCTGCCTACAAGCAACGCTTTGCCAACGATCTATCCAAGGATTTACCACGCATTCCGATGGCACCAGATTTCCATGCATTTGCGAAAGCTGGAAAAGAGCTGGCAAAGCTTCATCTGAGCTATGAAACCTGCAAATAGTACCCGCTTGAAGTTGTGCATACCCAACTCGAGGAACTACGGCCGGAGCATTACTTGGTTGGACATAAAGCCATGCGGTTCGCTGATGACGAGAAATCAGCACTTATTGTAAATGACCATATTCGCCTGGAAGGTATTCCTGCAGAAGCACATCACTATGAAGTCAATGGCCGTACTCCACTGGGATGGTTCATTGATCGTTACAGGATAACTAGGGATACACATAGCGGTATCGTGAATGATCCCAACGGCTGGTTTGATGACCCTAAAGATATAATCACTGCAATTTGTCGAATTGTTTTTCTAAGCGTTGAAACATTTCGAACCATAGAAGGCCTACCGGAGCTATTTGGTGACCTGAAGGATATTCAAAGCACCGCAAACCAGACAGGTGGGTATGTCTGAATTTCCGATAAGCCTACTGGATCTTGTAGGTCAAGTCTGACTCATGACTTAAATTTGCAATTACACTGGAACATGAAATTTGAGATGTAATTGTAATTACACCATTTGCTATTAAGAATAATGAGAATATTTCATGGAACTGAAACAGAGTTTAGTAGACGAGCTCACTGAAAATCCTGGCCAAAAGGCCAGTCAATTGGCTACTAAGCTGAATGCTGATCGTCACGAAATAAATCGGCTCCTTCATAACCAGCTGCGTCATCAATTTGAGCAGGACACCACCTACAAGTGGTGGCCAATCAATCAAACACCACATCAGAAATCAGAAGGACCAGCTCTCGGATTTTCGGATACGCCTTTAGCCCGACTGTGTCGGTACTATCTAGCATGCCTTGGTCAGGACGACTTGGCTGAAGTCAGCACTTGGGCCAGAAGCCAGTATGACTACGATTATGTGGCATTGGATACAGTACCGCTGGATGGAATAAACAACCTACTGCAAGAGCCCGGTCCTGCATCCTTGCTCGCATCGATGCAACGGGACCGTAGTGCCAAGGTACTTTATCTTGGCTATCCGATATGTATTCATCGATTCACCTCAAAAAGAGGAGAGCCAATCTATCGGCTTGAGCCGGTTCTCTATCTTCCTGTTCAATTTGAGCATCCCGACAATCGCGGTCCTGCATCGGTATTGAGTGATTACCCGATGATCAATACAGCAGTGCTGCAACGATTCTCAAATGCGGACCGCAACACTCTCATGGATGAGCTAGTCCAGCTTGAAAAAGAGTTGGGATTTGCAAACGCCGATGCAGAAGTGCCTGAACTGGACGAAGTGGCACAAAGGCTTTTTGTTATTCGCAGAGAGTGGCCATGGCATGAAGCCTGTGATGGAAGTGACTTGCCTGACATACCTCCAATTCATAATCTGAATGAAGCAGGCATCTATAACCGTGCTGTGCTGGTGTCGGCTGAGCGAAAACCTTACACACAAGGTCTGGAGAATGAGCTTCGAGAGTTGGGCAAGCTGAATGAATCAGAATTTGCACACTCGATACTTGGCAAGTTGATCAACAACAGTATCCCCAAGAGCGAGCTAGTAACAAACGAAACTATGTCCTTGCTTGAAGTCCTTCCCATGAATACAGAGCAGAGGCAGGCTATACAATATTCTTTAACCAAGCCACTGACGATTATTACCGGCCCACCGGGAACTGGCAAATCTCAAGTTGTGACCAATCTCTTGGTAAATGCGGCTTGGCAGAACAGGAAAGTACTGTTTGCAAGCAAAAACAACAAGGCAGTGGATGTTGTTGAAACAAGGGTCAATAGCTTGGGGCCGCGTCCGATATTACTTCGAACGGGTTCGAATGAATATCAGCAGAAGTTGAGTGATTATGTGCAGGAGTTGCTATCTGCTACTGCAGGGCCAGATGAAATGCAAGATTATGAAGCTGTATTGACCGAACATAAAAAGCTTGTAGAAAAGATGGCAGAAATCAGTGCTGCACTAGACAGAGTGATTCATCTAAGGAACGAAGTCGATAGCCTTGAACAGTCCGTAGAATACTTACGTCCCACACTTGGCACCGAACTGTTTCAGTTTATCAGGAAAAACCTTGACAAAGATTGGAGATGCAACTTCGAGAGCTTTTTCAATGCTCTTCTAAGAGCAGAAAAAACTAAACAGAGTTTATTTGATCGTCTTATATGGCTGTCCATAAAGAAATCACGGATTTTACAACTGGTAAATGAATTCAAGCTGCTGAACGAATCATTAACAAATATTGGTTTATCGCTTCCAACTGAGATGACAGGGGAAACAGGACTTCAACAGTACTTGGGATTCGCAGAACAAATCGAAGATCGACTCGCTGAAATCGGGAAAGTATCTAAATATTTTCAATTACTCCATGAGCTGCAGACAGGAGACTCGTTAGAGTCGCTTAATCAGAGACACCGAGAAATGCTCAGTGAGATTGCAGATAACTCAAATCGCTTATGGGCTAGCTGGTTAAAAGTCCATGCTGCAAAACTGAACAAGGAAAACAGGCAGTTACTGTCCCAGTATGCAGCAGCAATTAAAATGGTCATCGATTCACGAGACGGGCGAACTTCAAAGTCTGTATGGCAAAAATACTACTCTCTGAATAAAAAAGTATCGCAACTCTTGCCTTGTTGGGCAGTAACTTCTCTTTCTGCAAGAGGGAAATTGCCATTTACTGCTGGATACTATGATCTAGTTGTATTTGATGAGGCAAGTCAATGTGACATTGCATCTGCATTACCATTGCTGTATCGCGCGAAACATGCCGTAATTATTGGAGACCGACAGCAACTATCACATATCAGCAGGATTCAAAAACGCCAAGATCAGAAGCTGCTGGAACGTTTTGATCTTGTGAATGATTACTTGCAGTGGGCCTATGTCACGAATTCTCTTTTCGAAATGGCGCAATCATATGCAGAAAGTGAGGATATTGTAGACCTTAAAGATCATCACCGGTCTCATGCAGACATCATTAACTTCTCAAACAAGTTCTTCTATGAAGGGCGTCTTCGTATTGCAACGCGATATGACCAACTTAAATTACTTGGCAGTAACAAACTTAAAGAGCCCGGAGTACGATGGATTGATGTGAAAGGACAAACGACACGTCCTGATGCAGGCAGTGCAGTCAATCAGAAAGAAGCAGAAGCTGTCCTGCTTGAGTTAAAGCGATTGTTGCTGGAACAAGGGTATAAAGGATCGATTGGTGTGGTGAGCCCATTTCGAGCACAGGCAAATGTAATCAAAGAACTATGTTCCCAGTATGATGAGTTACAACGTCCACTGGATGATGCAGAATTTCTTAGTGACACTGTGCATCGATTCCAGGGTGATGAGCGTGACCTGATGATTTTCTCACCCGTTATATCTGAGGGCACAGTGAGACAGTCTCTAAACTTCTTAAAGAATAATCATAATCTGTTTAATGTGGCGATTACCCGTGCTCGTGCCATGCTGTTGGTAGTTGGTGACCAAACAGCAACAAGAAACTGTGGTGTGAATTATCTTGAAAAATTTGCACGTTATGTCGATCAGTTAAGTGAGGTGTCTCTAGCGGCAATGGCTACAGCACAGACTAACGAGTTTGGCCCAATGTATCCAGAGTCAATTGACCGTTCCAAAGTTTCAGATTGGGAGGTCATTCTTTATGAGGCACTTTACGGCACCGGTATTAAAACGATTCCACAATATTCGATAGAGCAATACTTATTGGATCTCGCAGTCGTCGATGGAGATAGAAGATTAGATGTAGAAGTCGATGGTGAACGCTATCACAGAAACTGGACAGGTGAACTGTGTAGACGAGATCAGATACGTAATCAACGTCTTTATGAGTTGGGTTGGGATGTGCTGCGGTTTTGGGTATATGAAGTGCGAGATGAACTGGATGATTGTGTAGGTAAGGTAAAACTTTGGCTTGAGAGATCTCAAAACATTTAGCTTCTTGTAAGAGTTCTTAAGGTACTACTCATGATAGATGGATGTATAACAGTCACACTTTTAACTTAAACAACGAGTTTACAAGTAAACCATGAATAAAGAGCCCGATGGACTACCCAGTAAAGATCCATTCTTCGAATTGGGCTGTGACAGGAAGTGGAATGCATTAATTGGCAAGCAAGGAGATGAAGAAAACTATATTGACGGCTACATTGAAGCTGCAATTACGCTTGCATCTGCAGTTATTGATAATCAAATGATGCTAAGTAGGGACACACTTGTTTTGCCAATTCTCTATACCAGTCGTCATGCCCTAGAACTTGCCTTGAAGTTTTCTATTAACAAGCTACATGAAATGGGTGTGGTAGAAGAACACCATAATTTGAGCCACGACATTTATTCACACTGGGTACATCTACGAAACTGTGCTATTGGTGATGAGGCAATACGAAATTTGTTAGCCGAACTTGAGACTTATGTCACAAGTTTGGACAGAGTAGATAAAAATGGGCAAGGGTTTCGCTATTCAGAAATGCTACCATCAGATAGAAGCCTTGCAAAACTTTCCCTTGCCAATCTATATCAGATTCGATCAAGCCTTAAGGCAATGCGTAAAATTTTAGAGAATTTAAGAAACCGTGTACTTGAGCTTGCAGATGAACGTAAAACGGACAGCCACACTCGTGAGTGCTCAAGAAATGACATTAAAAACATTGCCAATTTGTTAGGAAACCACAGTAACTGGTGTAGAGACTGCTTTATCCAAGCTAAGCAGGCAGTAATGGACCGCTATAGTATTAGCAGCACTAAATTTTCAACTGCTGTAACTAAGATCAGAAATTCACGTGGGCTATCTTCACTCGTGGGGTTGGAAAAAGATCTCACCTATTTGAGTGATGAGGATGTAATTTTTGTTGTGAATTCATGGGCGAAATTACATTCGGCTTACGCGCCATGTAAGAATAAATCAGTCACAGAGCATTCTGGGCGAACTCAGCCAATCTCGAACTATATCGAATTAGCGATGGAAACAAGCTTAATCGAGCAAGAAGTAATCAAGGACTTGTTGAATAGATTGACTTTAGAGAAAGTTTCCGACCTGGAAGTTCTTTACTATATTGGGCGAGACAGGCTTTATGGAGAGTTTTATGACAACTTACTTGGAACAAAAGTGGAAAGTTATCGAAAAGAGAACAGAGTGGTAGAGGCAGTCGATGGCCTTATGACAAAAACTAATTTTCTTGAAAGCCTCATACAGGGATGCAAGGCTGTCGGACGGCCAAATCTTTCCTTTAAGCTAATACAACTTCATACTTCTGAACCTATAACATAGGTTAACCCATGAAAGTATGATTGACTAGGCGAGTGCCAACTATAAAATGTGCATCAACAAATTACTTTAAATGCAGTAAGTTACGCTTCCTTTCAATTACCAAGACAGCTATTTAAGCTGTCCAATAGTGTCCAATTACATCCCATATTATTCACCGGTAGTATCTGAAGTACTGGATATCGTATCGATTCGATGCCGGTTATGGCAGATGTAGGCACATGAATTTTCAGGCAAGTATCAATTTGGGAATAACCAGGCAATGTAACAGGATTTCTTCCTACCATTTGCTGGATTGTTCGGCGTATATATGGTCCGGTAGCTTGTAGCTGATCCCTGTCTTGTCATAGATACATCGAGTATCGCAGTCAAGTTATTGCTGGCCTCGTAAGCTTTCGGGTTCAGCCTGTTCATGATCAGCTCAATCCGGTTCAACAACCGAAACTTGAAGAGGACACCCAGGGTTGAGTGTTTAGGAAACATGAGTTCGTCTGCGAGAGTATCACCGATCAACGCACGTGAAACTTGCCAAATGTAGTTCGCCAGTTTCCTGCGGTCCGCTCCCGTCTTGTGCAGGAATAAAGGAGCGGAATTGATCAGTGACGAAGCGAGTTCGATTGACTCCATCGAGGGGGGAGGTTCACAAAGGCCGCCGATCTTGAAAATCTCAAGCGCCTCCTGCTCATCGCGAAACAGTATGGATTCTGGGATTCCCATCAAGTAGCCGGAATAGCGCAAGATGGCCATGAAGCTTCTGCGTTCCTCTTCGTTGAAGGAAGCACCGAGACGTTCGATGTGTCTCAACAGCCTCGCGGAAAAGGAAGAGATGGCATAACCAACATGCGCCGAGCTTATCGGTATGCCCAGTTCTTCCGTATTCCACTCGTCGGATTTGCCGAGCATATGGCGGATATTTGCATGGATGGGTCTCACGCGAACGGACACCTTCCATCCGTCACCAAATTTCTGCAATCCGTCAGGCATGAAAATCTCCAGCATATGTCGGTTATTTTGCTTTAGCCGCCTGATACCGGAGTCGCGTAGCCTGCCGGTTATGGCTCCATTTGAACAGCCCGAGAATGTCCGAAGAAATCTGAAAACGCCCTGTAAAGGATGGCTGATGGTTCAAGGAAATCGCTGCTAAGTTCTCTCCTAGAAGGTATGCACAATTTCACCGTTTGATTGTCCAATGAATTTCAAGGGAGTTTGAGTTGTATTATTATCAAGGTAGAAGATAAAAGAATGTATCGCTTACACTGGAAATCCAGCTTTTGAAACACCTACTCAATGATAAAGAAAGCCTTCAATGATTGTTCGAGGGTATTTTAAAGACGACGAAGATATCGGCTCCCAATGGGAACAGCATGCAGTCTATGACGAGGCACTTAGTATCATCGTATCGAGCTGTAACCGGCACACTAATTTTGCACGATCTCTTCTGGAAGATTCCCGCCATAAGACATGGGGAACAGTCAATTGCTACGATCACAGAACGCTTCAGGATGCACACGACCTTCTCGCTGCAGCATGGCGATATCAGGATGGGGGGAGCTATCGGCAGGGTAAATTACCCTTTGAAGGCGAGGATCCTTTCGATAAGGTTGAGGTGCTCTGGCTCAACTGGCTTCGCCATGAAGTTGACGGATGGACCGCTAGGCCACACTTGGTCCGTTCGGTTCAGATAATTTTGTCCAATCAAAATAAGCCACTGGGGTCTATGACCGAGTCGAAACTCTGCCTGGATATCTTAGACCGGTTTTCAAATATGCCGTGGGACCGTAAATTATGTGAAGTGCATGAAAAGGACCTGTATAAGGAAAGTGCTGTAAAGTGATAAGCCCTAGTTAACACTTAAAGCACGCTCAAATGCTATGTCCCGTATTGTTCTGGTGTTCCAAGAGGACTTCGAAGCAGTGGTAGCCCTGAGATAGAGCACAAACAACTCACGACAGGCCACATTGTCCGATTGTGAACAAACCCAGGCGGGAAGTGATCAAAAAGGATTGATAGGCGTACGTTACGAACTCGGGTAAGCCAAAATCACAACTCAAAGTAAACTCAAGCACGGTTTCTTGTCCGGCGTCCTCTTTGCAGCGGTGCTCGTGGCTTACTTTTTCTTTTTCTACATGCCAAGAGATCAGGATGCAAAACGCAACTCGACAAACTTTGATCAGGTTGCAATCGACCCCTATACGCACAAGCTCCACAATTCCCTGTTTATTGCTGACTTGCATGCAGACTCCTTGCTCTGGGCTCGTGATTTAAAAAAAGGGCATGGGTATGGTCACGTCGATATCCCTCGCATGCTGCAAGGAAATCTTGGCCTGCAGGTTTTCTCCATTGTCACCAAGTCGCCAAAAAACCTGAACTTGTTTGAAAACGATGACCGCACGGACAACATCAAGTTACTGTCCATTGTCCAGCGCTGGCCTGTGTACACATGGAACAGCCTGTACGGACGCGCCGCATACCAGTCACAAAAACTCCATGATTTGCAGGCTGCTGTACCATCTTTTCGCATCATCAAATATAAAGAGGACTTGCAGCAGTTCATTGTAGACAAGCAATCACGGAATAGACTTGCTGCCGGGATACTGAGCCTGGAAGGTGGACATGCCTTGGAAGGTGACCTGGAGAATGTTGAAAGACTGTTTGATGCGGGAGTCAGGATTATTGGCTTTGCTCATTTTTTCGACAACCGCCTGGGCGGGTCCGCACACGGCCTCAAAAAAGGAGGCATCACGGATTTCGGGCTGAAGGTATTGAAGGAAATGGAGCGTTTAAGCATTCTTGTCGATATCGCCCATGCATCACCCGCTTTAATTGATGACATATTCACACACACTACCCGCCCTGTAATCGCCACTCATACGGGTGTTCAAGCCATTTGCAATCGCTCTCCAAGAAACCTCACTGACGAGCAAATCAAACAGGTTGCCGATAGCAAAGGAGTCGTTGGAATCGGGTTTTGGACAGACGCGATCTGTAGCTCACAGGTCAAGGGTATAGTCGATACCATCCGCTACGTCACTGATCTGGTCGGCGAAGATCATGTTGCTCTGGGTTCGGATTTCGACGGTAATGTACAAACACCGTTTGATGCGGCCCATATGATCGTGTTGACCCAGGCTTTGCTGGATGCAGGGTTCACAGAGTCACAAATAAAAAAAGTGATGGGAGATAACGTAAGGCGCCTTTTGCTGGAAAACTTGCCTGCGAGGATGCACTGAATTTTGGGTACAGTTGTCCTGTGTACCAGCGAACACACATGCTGAACGGAGGATTCGCTGTATGCTTGCTGGTGAGAACTGCGGGAGATCATGGTGTCAGAAAATGTGGGGCATACATCCCTGAATGGGGAAGCAGGTAGCATCTCATAAAATCAGGACAATTCAGTTGAAATTTGCTATGTATAGACCCGGGTGGAGGACAGGCGATGATGAAGACAAGGTACATAATGTTGATGTTGGTCATTGCGATAACATCGATAGCCGTAGAAAGCTGATGCGTGTCGGCATGTTTCACAGCGTAGTTCGGATCTATGAGTTTGAGAAATAAATAGCGGGTTGGAGAAAACCAAATGAATTCCAGTGACGCACAACCGGTCAAGGTGACAGTCTATGTTGGGGACAAGCAGGTCGAAACCCTGTCCTATTATTCCGGTGGAGAATGGAATGAGGATTCACAACTGGATAGTACCCTCACTGAATTTATTGCATACCTGAAGTATCAGCTGAAGGATTCGTTGCCCACCCAGGGAATGCAGCACGAGATCATAGACAGAAAAGAATACGATGCATTGGAACATCTCGCTGCAGACATCTTATATGTAGTCAGGGAAGGTGAATGAGTGACAGTACCAGTTGCTCGATGAAACCGGAATTGATGGAAAGCACGTGAGCGGGACGAAATTCCTGCACAGGGGAGAATATTCGGCCCTGCCGGTGACCATGATGGCATACCCGTGATTGCCTGCAGGTAATAGGGAGTTACCCACCGCCCAGGTGGAAGCAGTCTCTGCCGTGATGCAGGGAGTAGAGGCGATTGGCCCTGACAAAAAAGAAATTCAAACTGGGCCTTCCCAGGCTGGAACATGTTGCAATCGCATGAAATGACCTGCAAAATCTTGACCAGCAATAGTGTTGACCTCTTGAGCATTCACTCATCAATAGGGAGGTGACCGGTTTGAACTCTACGTTGATCACTTCAATCCTGTCCTGTGCGTCAGGAACACTGCTCGCAGCGTTGCTGTACATGCCAGCCGGCCTGCAAGCCGAGGAGCCTGCGGAACTGTCTGTCGAGCTTCCAGAAATCAGCGTGATCGGCTCGAGACGACCGGTCCGCGCAGCGGTGGATGCACCCTCGGCGGTGGACATCATCAGTTCGGAGGACCTCAGCAACCAGGGGACGACCCAGGTGCCCGAACTGCTGCGCAAGCTGGTGCCGTCCTACAACGTAGGCACCCAGCCGATCAGCGACGCTGCAACCTTCATCCGTCCGGCCAATCTGCGCGGCCTCGCCTCAGACCAGACACTGGTGCTGGTGAATGGCAAGCGCAGACATCGCGCGGCGGTCATCTCATGGCTTGGCAACGGCGTCTCGGAAGGGGCCCAGGGGCCCGACATCAGCGTCATCCCGGCGATCGCGCTGAAGCGGGTCGAAGTGCTGCGTGATACCGCCTCCGCACAGTACGGTTCCGATGCGATTGCGGGCGTGATCAACTTCGTGCTCAAGGACCGCCCGCAAGGCGGTATCGTCGAGGCCCAATGGGGTCAGACCTACACCGGCGACGGCGATGAATATCGGGTTGCCGGCAACCTGGGCATACCGCTTGGCGCCAACGGCTTCGCCAATATCAGCGCCCAGTGGCACGAGATGTGGCCGACGGTGCGCAGTGTGCAGCGTGGCGATGCACAGGGCCTGATCGACCATGGCAACCTCGTCGTTCGCCAGCCGTACGCCCAGGTCTGGGGACAGCCTGACGTCGATGATGACTACACCGTTTTCCTGAATTCTGGTGTGGAAGTCAGCGAGCAGGCCGAGCTCTACGCCTTCGGCAACGCTTCAGAGCGCGAGACCGAAGGCGGGTTCTTCTTCCGCAATCCAAATACCCGCAGCGGCGTGTTCATTGTGGAAAATGATCAGGGAAACTACCGCCTGCCTCTTGCCCCGGGCTGCCCGGGGTATGATGATCCGCCAGGGCGCATCCTCGTGACGGATGACAACGAGCTGTTTGACTGGACGCCGTATCCGGGGTGTTTCTTCAACGAGCGCTTCCCGGGCGGTTTCACGCCCAAGTTCGGTGCCGAAGTCAGCGACGCTTCAGGTGTGGCGGGTCTTCGCGGGGAGTTTGATTCAGGCCTGACCTATGACGCCAGCTACTCGATCGGCGAGAGCGAGGCCGAATTCACCATTCGCAACACCATCAATGCGAGCCTGGGTCTGGCGACGCCGATGGAATTCAGTCTTGGCAAGTACACGCAGACTGAGCAGACCCTGAGCCTGGACATGACCCGTCCGATCGAGACGACGTCTTTTGCATCGCCCCTGTACGCTGCATTCGGGGTTGAATGGCGTGAGGAGGAGTTTGAGGTCAGCGCGGGCGAAGAGGCTTCATGGGTTGACGGGCTGATTCCGGGTGCCGGCGTCGGCGCCAACGGCTTCTCGGGGTTCTCCCCGGTCGCCGCCGCGGGCAAGTGGGACCGCTCCAACGTCGCTGCGTATGTCGAGTTCGAGGCGGACGTCACGGATGCGCTCACCCTGGCCGTGATGGGCCGCATCGAGGACCACGAGGATTACGACACAACCGAGGATTTCAAGCTCGGTGCAATTTTCAGGGCCACGGACAATGTCAGCCTGCGTGGTTCGGCCAGCACTGGCTTTCGCGTCCCGACCGTGGGGCAGGAGAATGTCGCAAACGTCACAACAGCGTTTATCCTGGATTCACAAGGCAGGAATCAGTTAACGCAGCGGGGCACGATTCCCTCGAAATGTCCGGAGGCCGCTGCAGTAGGCGCGGAGAAACTCGAAGCTGAGGAGTCCGTTACGTACACGGCGGGCCTCGGTCTGGAGATGAACTCGGTCTCGTTCACCGTGGATGCGTACCACATCGAAGTCGATGACCGTCTCGGCCTGTCCGCGGACAAGACGCTGACCGCTGCACAGAAAGCGGCGATCGGCAAGAGCGGATGCTTCCCCGCCACCGACGTAAGCAATTTCCGCTTCTTCGGCAACGGGTTCGACACGCGCACCCGCGGGATCGATCTGGTTACGAGCCTAGACATGACGGACCGGCTGCCGCTACTGCACGGCGGCAAGACGGAGCTTGTATTCGTGGGCAACTACAACGACACCGAAGTCACCAGCCACAATCCGGAGTTCATTGGCGAGCAACGCATCAAGCAACTGGAGGACGCGCTGCCGAAGCTGCGTTTCAACGTGACGTTGCGACATGACAGGGAACGGTGGGGTGGCTTTGCGCGTGTGAATTTCTTTGGCAGCTATGAGGAGTTCCACGCCGACAGCGCAGATTTCTTCATTGAGCCGGACGAGGAATTCACGCTGGACGCCGAGGTGAGCTACCGTCCGGCGGACGGATTCGAACTGAGCATCGGGGCGGAGAATATCTTCGACAACTTTCCGGACAGGAACGAGTTTGCCGATGTGCTCGGTTCCAAGTATCCCGAATCCTCGCCGATGGGATTCTCGGGCGGGTTCTACTACGCCCGCGCCCGCTACCACTGGTAGGTGCGCGCTGAATGCATGACCGGGTGTGCGGGGGCCAAGCACCTGGGTGCACTGCCTTTTGAACTGAACCGGTGATCAGATGTGAACCCCTCATGGCAGGTTTGTACCAGGGGCCATCATGAGCAAGCGGTTCGTGAGTCGGAGAATATCAGCCTGTTACGGGTGGCTGAGGTCAAGCTCAGCGGTGGCATGGGAGTGGTATGGACCTGGCGCAGTTTTGTCTTGTGGCCTGGCTACTCTATGGACTACGCTGTTTCAAGCCCGGTAATTCCATTTAGATTGATCGATCAGGAGAGAGTATGAAAATAAGACGAACCGGTTTCATGGTAGTTATTTTAGGATGCATGTTGCTTGCACACGGTACCTATGCTGAAAAGCCAAGTGATGCGGATGCACTCAAAGGAATAACTCAAGGCAATGTTGTATGGGACGTGACCATTGGAAGTCCAGGCAAGCTGTTATTCTTGTTAAAAGTCATTGAGGAAACGTATGGTGATCTTGAAAGGCAAGATGTAGAACCAGACATGGTGTTCTTGTTTCATGGTCCAGTAATGAAGTTGATTTCGACAAATCCATTGGATTTGCCTCTCGATGAGGAAGAAGCCCGTGAACAGGCACTGGAGTTGATCAGGAAGATGAGCAACCTGCCCGGAGTGAGGATGGAATCGTGTTCAGTATCTGCACGCATATTAGGCATCGGCAACGACACCATCATTTCAGGAATAAAACCGGTTGGAAATACCTTTGTGTCGCAAATTGGGTATCAGCAAAAAGGGTATGCAATGATTCCGATTCATTAGGCAGATGTCCTGCCAGATCTGTGCTCCTGTTGCGCCACCTCGGTCCAATGTGTGTAGAGGCGCGTGCAAAGGGCTCGAGCCAATACACAGTCCAGGCACCGGTCGGTGTTGTGCCTGCGCTTGTCCTGTACCGGGTGTGCTGCAAGGCAGGCAGCATGAAAATGCCAAGGTCTGTCTGGAAAGGGTGGTCTGAGTAATGCGAGCCCTGCGCCTGATCTGTGCACTTTACGCGCTGCTGCTGGCCCTGGTGGTGGCAGTGAACTACGTGATCACCCCGCTGTATGATGATGGCAGTACCGGCTACCCGGTGTGGAGCATACTGAACTGGTTCATGGCCGCGGGTGCGGGGCTGGCTCTGGTAGCTGGCACGGTCTGGAAAGTGCGCTATTCCAACACCGAGGATGTGAAGGAGTATTTCAGGGCGAGTGGCCTGTTTTATGCGTCAGTGGTCCTGTTTTTATGGTTTTTCTCGAACTGGTTTGCGGACATGATGTCACGCGAAGTGCCGCTGTTGTGGGAGCTCTGTGACCCGTTGTTCGTGGTGGTGCTGGGTGCTACAGGACTGCGCCTGCTGTCCGAAAGCTGCAATCAGGCTGATGCCAGTGATCGCGTCTGAAGACTGACGTACGCAATTTACCTGAAATATTTGTTCCAAACTTTCCAAAATCACGTTAAAATGCTTTGTTTGGCAGTTGCAAGGTGCTGAGTTGAGGCCAGTAGCTCAATTGGCAGAGCGGCGGTCTCCAAAACCGCAGGTTGGGGGTTCGATTCCCTCCTGGCCTGCCAGTATGGGCAAAATCACGAGCTACGTCTGCAAGTAGAATTTTTGAAATCACGATATGGCAGGAAAAGCTGACGCTACGGTAAGTGGCATGGATACTGTCAAGCTGGCCGTATCTATCGGGATACTGGTTGCGAGTGTACTCGCATTCTATGTGTTTGCAGACCAGCCTTTGCTATACCGTGTATTGGGTATCGTAGCAGCGATTGTACTGGCGGCCGTAATTGCATTGACGACCGAACGGGGCCGTTCATTTGCCAGTTTCATGCAGGATGCACGCACCGAAGTGCGCAAAATGGTCTGGCCTACACGTGTAGAGACCCTGCAAACGACTGTTGTGGTTATCGTGGTGGTAGTGATTCTGGCATTGTTTTTATGGATTGTAGATCGTGGTTTGACGACTTTAATACAGTTCGTCATTAGGTGAGAGTTTAAATGTCTATGCGTTGGTATGTTGTGCATGCGTATTCCGGGTTTGAGCATCAGGTCAAGCGTTCGTTGGCAGAAAGAATTGAAAGATTCGGCATGCAGGATAGGTTTGGCGAAATCCTGGTTCCGGTAGAAGAAGTTGTCGAAATGCGCGAGGGACAGAAACGACGCAGTGAGCGCAAATTTTTCCCGGGATACGTGCTGATGAAGATGGAGATGGATGATGATACCTGGCATCTGGTCAAGGATTGCCCGAAGGTACTCGGTTTCATAGGCGGCTCTACAGAGAAACCTGCACCGATTACTGAGAAGGAGGCCGATAATATCAAGGCACGCATGCAGGAAGGCGTGGACCAGCCCAAACCCAAGGTACTGTTTGAACCAGGTGAAGTGGTTCGCGTTACAGATGGCCCGTTCAACGACTTTAACGGCGTGGTTGAAGAAGTAAATTATGAAAAAAGCCGCATGCTCGTGGCAGTACAGATTTTCGGACGTTCAACCCCGGTAGAGCTTGGGTTCGGCCAGGTTGAAAAGGGTTGAGAATACTGAACGGAAAGGCAGGAAATGGCAAAGAAAACTAGTGCGTACGTAAAGTTGCAGGTTCCAGCAGGTGATGCAAATCCAAGCCCGCCAGTGGGCCCTGCGCTTGGGCAGCATGGTGTGAACATCATGGATTTCTGTAAGGAATTCAATGCGAAGACACAGGGCCTGGAGAAAGGCATGCCCGTGCCGGTCGTGATTGAAATATTCAGTGACCGCAGTTTTACCTTTGTCACCAAGACGCCCCCTGCTTCGGTTTTGCTGAAAAAGGCAGCAAAACTGGATAAGGGGAGCGGCCGCCCAAATACTGAAAAAGTAGGCAAGGTAAACCGTGCTCAACTCGAAGACATTGCCAAAGCGAAAATGCCGGATATCACTGCTGCCGACATGGATGCAGCCGTGCGTACGATTGCAGGCAGTGCCCGCAGCATGGGCCTGGAAGTGGAAGGAGTGTAAGGGTATGGCAAAGTCCGGTAAGAAACTTCGTGCTGCACGTGAAAAGGCAGAGGCAGGCAAGGTGTATGCGCCTGGCGATGCCATGCAGCTTGTAAAGGATTGTGCAGCAGCAAACTTCAAGGAGTCCGTGGACGCATGTGTGAAGCTTGGTGTGGACCCCAGGAAATCAGACCAGGTAGTCAGGGGTTCTACGGTACTTCCGCATGGTACGGGAAAAACCGTGCGGGTTGCGGTATTTGCAGAGGGGCAGCAGGCAGAGGCGGCTAAGACTGCCGGAGCTGAGTTGGTGGGCCTCGCAGATCTTGCAGAACAGGTCAAGGAAGGGCAGATCGGATTTGATGTGGCCATCGCGACACCCGATGCGATGCGGGTTGTTGGACAACTGGGTCCGATTCTGGGTCCGCGTGGATTGATGCCGAACCCCAAAATGGGGACAGTGACTGCCAATGTTGAAAATGCTGTGAAAAATGCAAAAGCCGGCCAGGTGCGCTACAAGGCAGACAAGGGGGGACTCATTCACTGTGCGATAGGCAGCGTCGAGTTTGAGACGCCTCAGCTTGAAGAAAACCTCCAGGCATTGGTAGCCGATCTGGTAAAAGCCAAGCCGGCTTCGGCCAAGGGTATCTACATAAAAAAGATCACGGTTTCTTCTACCATGGGTACGGGAATACAGGTAGACCAGACCGCATGGGCATAAACAGGTTTCGGGCCAGGCCTGAAGAATTGGCTTGCAGGTTTAGACTGACAGGCACTTGAGCCTCGCAGGTGCAGGCGCGGGTATTGGTGCTGGCATGAGGGTCTGGCCTGCGTAGACGTGTTATCCGGACCAGGGCCGCTCCTGGCGGGTTACAGGGTAAGGGCATACATATGCTGACGGGCATTTGTATGATCGTTAAACAACACTTTATATGTGTGGAATTCAAAGGACTCTGCTGTGGCCTTACGACTGGAACAGAAGAAGGAAGTTGTATCTGAAGTAGCACAGGTTGCCGCTGGAGCATACTCTGCAATAGCCGCTGAATATCGCGGTTTGAACGTAGTCGATCTGACGGGGCTTCGTGCCCGGGCACGAGAGCAGGGGGTCTATCTGAGAGTAGTAAAAAACACGCTTGCCAAGCGAGCCCTGCAGGGCACCTCATACGAATGCATGAGCGAGGGTCTGGCTGGACCCCTCATGCTGATGTTTTCACGGGAAGATCCGGGGTCGGCCGCACGGCTGGTCAAGGAGTTTACTGAAGACAATGAACGGCTTGTGGTCAAGATGATTGCTGTGGACGGCCAGCTTCTGGAAGCAACTGCATTGGAGAGGCTTTCCAGTTTGCCGAACAAGGAGCAGGCGCTGGGCATGTTGATGGCCGTAATGAAGGCGCCGATAGAAAAACTCGTACGCACCTTGGCTGCGCCACATGCAACGCTGGTCAGAACAATTGCTGCCGTGCGCGATAAAAAGCAGGCAGGAGGGTAGGAGAACTGTGCCTTGCTCGAGTAGCGGGCAATGATCGATTTTGGTTTCATGGTTTTTGGGATATTGATTTTACTAGGAGATAGAAATGGCTGTTACGAAAGAAGATATTCTTGAGACAATCTCTGGAATGAGTGTGATGGAAGTGGTCGATTTGATTTCGGACATGGAGGAAAGGTTCGGAGTCTCTGCGGCCCAGGTCGCCGTGCCTGCGGCAGTGGCCGACGGGGGCGGTGAAGCCGAAGCTGAAAAGGATGAATTTGACGTGGTCATGAGCAGCTTTGGGAGTAACAAGATTGCTGTCATCAAGGTGGTGCGTACCATCACAGGTCTTGGCCTCAAGGAAGCGAAGGATATGGTTGAAGGCGTCCCGTCGACCATCAAGGAAGCTGTTGCAAAGGATGGTGCAGAGGAAATCAAAAAGCAGTTGGAAGAAGCAGGCGCAACAGTAGAACTCAAGTAATCGTTGTTCGATTTAACCCTGACACCGATCAGCCAGTGTTCATGAGAACGCTGCCGGACTTTTTTGTATGTGCATTTTGATAATGGGGTAACCTCAATGGCCTATAGCTACACCAGCAAGAAACGGATCCGGAAGGATTTTGGCAAGAGACCTGAAATCCTGGCGGTCCCTTACATGTTGCAGATTCAACTGGCTTCATACCGACGGTTTTTACAGGATGAAACATTGGATGGAGGCCGTGAAGAATTCGGCCTGCAAGGCGTATTCAATTCAGTATTTCCAATCGTGAGCTATTCTGGAAACGTCGAGCTTGAATATGTAAGTTACCGATTGGAACAGCCTCCGTTTGAAGTCAAGGAATGCCAGTTAAGGAGCCTCACGTACCATGCTCCCCTGAAGGTGCTCTTGCGCCTGGTTATCTATGACAAGGATGCACCTGCCGGCTCCAAGAAAGTCAAGGATGTCAAGGAGCAGGAAGTCTACATGGGCGAGTTGCCGCTGATGACCGATACCGGGGCATTTGTCATCAATGGTACGGAGCGTGTGATCGTGTCCCAGTTGCACCGTTCTCCAGGCGTGTTTTTCGATCATGACAAAGGCAAAACGCATTCCTCAGGCAAGCTTTTGCATTCTGCCAGGGTCATCCCTTACCGCGGGTCATGGCTGGATTTTGAGTTTGATCATAAGGATTGTCTTTTTGTGCGTATTGATCGGCGCAGGAAACTGCCTGCAACCGTTTTATTGCGTGCATTAGGCTTTAGTGCCGAAGAGATTCTTGCCACATTTTTTGAAACCAATTCAGTACACATCACTGACACAGGCTTTATTCTGGATTTGATTCCGGAAAGGCTGCGGGGTGAAATTTCTCCGTTTGAGATCAAGGCAGGCAGCAAGGTAATTGTTGAGGCAGGTCGGCGTATTACAGTACGCCATGTGCGGCAAATAGAAAAAGCAGGCATCAAGAAACTTGATGTTCCGGTCGAGTACCTGTTTGGCAAGATCCTTGCCAAGGACTTGGTTGACGTTGATACAGGTGAAGTGGTTTGCAGTGCCAATGATGAGCTTACCGAGGAAAATATCGAGAAAATCCTCGAGTCTTCGGTGGATACGCTGGAGTTGCTCTATACAAATGACATTGATCGCCGCCCGTATGTCACGTCCACTCTCGCGATAGACGCAACCACCAACGAACTGGAGGCCCAGGTAGAGATATACCGCATGATGCGCCCGGGTGAGCCGCCTACCAAGGATGCGGCCCAGAACTTGTTCCAGAATCTGTTTTTTGTTCCGGAACGCTATGACCTGTCACCGGTAGGCCGGATGAAGTTTAACCGTCGCGTAGGCAGGGAGGAAACGACAGGTCCGGGTACCCTCAGCAAGGAAGATATTTTGGATGTCATGCGAACGCTCATTGATATTCCCAACGGAAAGGGCATGGTTGATGACATTGACCACTTGGGAAACCGCCGTGTGCGGTGTGTAGGTGAAATGGTCGAGAATGCTTTCCGGGTAGGCCTGGTCAGAGTCGAGCGTGCTGTGAAGGAGCGGCTGACCTTGGCAGAATCCGAGGGATTGATGCCACAGGAAATGATTAATGCAAAGCCGGTGGCTGCTGCAATTAAGGAGTTTTTCGGCTCGAGTCAGCTTTCACAATTCATGGACCAGAATAACCCGCTTTCTGAAATCACCCACAAGCGCAGAATTTCTGCTTTGGGGCCAGGGGGGCTGACGCGTGAGCGTGCAGGATTTGAAGTTCGGGATGTACACCCTACGCACTATGGACGAGTTTGTCCGATCGAAACCCCTGAGGGTCCAAACATTGGGTTGATCAACTCGCTGGCAATATTTGCCCGCACCAATGAATACGGCTTCTTGGAGACTCCGTACAGGAAAGTCACCAATGGGAAGGTCACCGCCGAAATCGAGTATCTGTCAGCCATTGAGGAGAGTCAGTTTACGATTGCCCAGGCGAATGCACGTCTGGATGATAAAGGCCGGTTTCTGGACGGACTGGTGTCTGTCCGGCACAGGAACGAGTTTTCTCTTGTACCTTCCGAGGAAGTCGAATACATGGACGTGTCGCCAAAGCAAATCGTATCGGTTGCAGCGTCACTTATCCCGTTCCTGGAACATGATGATGCCAACCGGGCGCTCATGGGTTCAAACATGCAGCGTCAGGCCGTACCTACCCTGATTTCTGAAAAACCACTGGTCGGGACAGGTATAGAGCGTGTTGTAGCCATCGATTCAGGTGCTGCGCTGGTTTCAAGGCGCAGTGGTGTCGTGGATACCGTTGACGCCGGGCGGATCGTGGTACGGGTAAATGATGATGAGACTGAACCAGGCGAGCCGGGCGTGGATATTTATAATCTGACCAAATACACGCGTTCCAATCAAAACACCTGTATCAACCAGAAGCCACTGGTGCGTCTTGGAGACGTCATTGCCAAGGGCGATGTGCTGGCAGACGGGCCTTCGACCGACCTGGGTGAACTGGCGCTGGGACAGAATGTACTGGTCGCATTCATGCCATGGAATGGATATAACTTTGAAGACTCGGTTTTAATTTCCGAGCGTGTCGTCGAGGAAGACCGCTTTACTACCATACATATTGAAGAGCTCAGTTGTTTTGCCCGGGATACCAAGCTTGGTGCGGAAGAAATCACTGCAGATATACCCAATGTAAGCGAAAGCCTGCTGGCCAAGCTCGATGATTCCGGGGTTGTGTATGTAGGCGCTGAGGTCAAACCTGGTGACATCCTTGTAGGAAAAGTGACACCCAAGGGAGAAACGCAGCTTACGCCCGAGGAAAAATTGTTACGTGCGATATTTGGTGAAAAGGCCTCCGATGTAAAAGACACGTCATTGCGTGTTCCGTCAGGAATGGAAGGCACAGTGATCGATGTGAGAGTGTTCACGCGTGACGGGGTAAGCAAGGACAAGCGTGCCTTGCAGATCGAGGAAGCTGAAATCGATCAGGTGCGCAAAGACCTGAATGACCAGTTGCGCATTTATGAAGACGATATCTACAGCCGGGTAGAACGCCTGATTGCCAATGAGGTTGCAGAGGGTGGCCCGGATGGCCTGAAAGCAGGTACCAAGATCAACAAGGCATATCTCGAAAGCGTGGGTCGAGAACGCTGGTTTGAAATTCGAATCCGTGCCGAGCAAGTGCATTCGCAGCTGGAAAAGCTTTCCAACCAACTGAGAGAACAGCGCGAATCTTTTGAACAAAGGCTGGAGGAAAAGAGGGAGAAAATTACGGCAGGCGATGATCTTGCTCCGGGTGTTTTGAAGATGGTCAAGGTGTACCTGGCCGTCAAACGCCGCATGCAGCCAGGTGACAAGGTGGCAGGCCGTCATGGGAACAAAGGGGTGGTTTCAATGATTGTGCCGGTCGAAGACATGCCCTATATGGAAAATGGGACGCCAGTCGATATCGTCTTGAACCCCCTGGGTGTTCCTTCGCGTATGAATGTTGGGCAGGTACTTGAAACTCACCTGGGCTGGGCTGCAAAAGGCCTCGGTCTGAAAATTGGTCAAATACTCAGTAAAACAAATAAAGTCAATGGATTACGAGATATTCTGAATGATATATATAATGAAGATAAAGGAATTCCTGTGGCACTGAATGAATTCAGTGATGAAGAAATCCAGGCGTTATCAAAGAATTTGCGCCAGGGTGTGCCGGTGGCTACGCCTGTATTTGATGGAGCACAGGAGTTCGAGATCAAACGCATGCTGAAGCTTGCGGGCTTGCCAGAGGATGGGCAGACCTACCTGTGGGACGGGCGAACTGGCGAACGGTTTGATCGCAAGATCACGGTGGGCTACATGTACATGATGAAGCTCAATCATCTGGTTGATGACAAGATGCATGCACGTTCGACCGGACCTTACAGTCTTGTTACCCAGCAGCCATTGGGGGGTAAGGCACAGTTTGGTGGTCAGCGCTTTGGCGAAATGGAGGTCTGGGCACTTGAAGCGTACGGTGCTTCATACACCCTGCAGGAAATGCTGACGGTCAAGTCTGATGACGTCATGGGCCGTAACAAGATGTACAAGAATATTGTAGATAGCAATCACAGGATAGATGCCAGCATGCCAGAGTCATTCAATGTGCTGATGAAAGAGATTCGTTCTCTCGGTTTGAACATAGACTTTGAACAGAAAGCCTGATTCAGACTGTACGGACATCTGTATAGGTTTAATGCTGCATATGCAACGAGTTTACATTGCGGCAAACGGTACGAGGGAATCATGAGAGACTTAATTAGTTTGTTGAAGCATACGGGTGAGGTCGAGGACTTTGATGCGATACGTATCGGTTTGGCATCACCTGACATGATCCGGTCTTGGTCGTATGGTGAAGTCAAGAAGCCTGAAACCATTAACTATCGCACGTTCAAGCCAGAGCGAGAGGGCTTGTTCTGTGCAAAGATTTTTGGGCCAAATAAGGACTACGAATGCCTGTGCGGGAAATACAAACGTCTGAAGCATCGTGGCGTCGTGTGCGAGAAATGTGGCGTTGAAGTAACACTGACTAAAGTGCGTCGTGAGCGAATGGGGCACATTGAGCTTGCCAGCCCTGTCGCCCATATCTGGTTTCTGAAATCGTTGCCTTCACGCATCGGGTTGCTGCTGGACATGACCTTGCGTGACGTGGAACGCATACTCTACTTTGAAGCATTTATCGTCATTGACCCTGGCATGACCGGGCTTGAACACAAGCAATTGCTTTCCGATGAAGCCTATCTGGAAGCAATCGAAGCCTATGGAGACGAGTTTGATGCGCGCATGGGAGCTGAGGCAATTTACGAGCTGCTGAAGCAGGTTGACCTGGAACAGGAAATTACCGATTTGCGAGAGGATATCAAGGAGACACGCTCTGAAGCGAAGTTGAAACGGTTTTCCAAGCGCCTGAGGCTAGCTGAGTATTTTATCGAGTCGGGCAACAAGCCTGAATGGATGGTGTTGACTGTATTGCCTGTTTTACCGCCAGATCTTCGCCCCCTGGTACACCTGGATGGCGGACGTTTTGCAACCTCCGATCTGAATGACCTGTATCGACGGGTGATCAACCGTAACAACCGGTTGAAGCGATTGCTGGAGCTGAATGCACCCGACATCATTGTTCGCAATGAGAAGCGCATGCTGCAAGAAGCAGTGGATGCCTTGCTGGATAATGGGCGCCGCGGTCGAGCAATCACCGGTACCAACCGGCGTGCGCTCAAGTCCCTTGCAGACATGATCAAGGGCAAACAGGGGCGTTTTCGCCAGAACCTGCTGGGGAAACGGGTAGACTATTCAGGACGTTCGGTCATCGTAGTCGGCCCAACACTGAAACTGCACCAGTGCGGGTTACCCAAAAAGATGGCCCTGGAACTTTTCAAGCCATTCATATTCAGCAAACTCCACATGCGTGGAATCGCGCCGACTATCAAGGCTTGTAAAAAAGTCGTTGAGAAAGAAGGCCCGGAAGTCTGGGATATCCTTGAGGAAGTCATCCGGGAGCATCCTGTACTGTTGAATCGTGCGCCTACGCTGCACCGTCTGGGCATACAGGCGTTTGAACCCATTCTGATCGAAGGCAAGGCAATCCAGCTGCATCCTTTGGTGTGCACCGCGTTCAATGCCGATTTTGACGGAGACCAGATGGCCGTTCATGTGCCCCTGTCTGTTGAGGCACAGCTGGAAAGCCGTGCCCTGATTATGTCCACCAACAATGTATTGTCCCCTGCAAACGGCAGCCCCATTATCGTTCCATCCCAGGACATCGTCCTGGGCCTGTATTACCTCACGCGTGAAAAAGTGGATGAACACGGTAACGGCATGTGTTTTTCCGATGTGGAAGAGGCGCAGCGAGCTTACGAGGGCGGTGCAGTCGGATTGCATGCCAAAGTAAAGATTCGGGTTGACGATGTGGATGAAGATCAGGATGGCAACGTGCAGAAGGTACGTCGTGTCATCGAAACCACTGTGGGACGTGCGATCCTTTCAAAGGTGTTACCCGAAGGCTTGCCATTTGCACTGGTAAACCGTGATATGAACAAACGTGCGATTTCATCACTTATTGACGAGTCGTACCGCCGTACAGGGCTGAAAGATACGGTAATCCTTGCAGACAAGCTGATGTACACAGGGTTTCATCATGCAACCCGTGCAGGGATTTCATTCTGTGCAGATGACATGGTAATCCCGGAAGAGAAACAAACCATTCTCGGTGATGCGGAAAAGGAAGTCGAAGAGATCGCTTCCCAGTATGCATCCGGACTTGTAACCAGAGAAGAGCGCTACAACAAGGTCATTGACATCTGGTCGCATACCAACGAGCAGGTGGCCAAGGCCATGATGAGTCGACTTGGCAATGAAAAAGTCAGGGATCCAGATGGCAAATCCATTACCCAGAAATCATTCAACTCCATCTACATGATGGCAGATTCAGGCGCCAGGGGCTCTGCAGCTCAAATTCGCCAGCTCGCAGGCATGCGTGGGCTGATGGCTAAACCAGACGGCTCGATTATTGAAACACCTATCACTGCAAATTTCCGTGAAGGTTTGAATGTACTGCAATACTTCATTTCCACACACGGCGCACGCAAGGGTCTTGCCGATACCGCGTTGAAGACGGCCAACTCCGGCTATTTGACGCGTCGCTTGGTGGATGTTGCGCAGGACCTGGTTGTGACCGAGATTGACTGTGAAACTTCCAAAGGCATGATAATGAAACCTGTCATCGAAGGCGGTGATGTTGTGCAAACCCTGCAAAGCCGTGTACTGGGCAGAGTGGTTGCTGAAGATGTTCTGGATGTGAATGGGACTGATGTCCTGATTCCTGCAAGTACACTCCTGGATGAAGTGTGGTGCAAGAGGTTTGAGGATCTGGGTGTAGACGAGATAAAAGTTCGCACCCCTATCAATTGTGAAACCCGTTACGGGGTTTGCTCGAATTGCTATGGCCGAGACCTGGCACGTGGACACCTCGTCAATATAGGTGAAGCTGTCGGAGTCATTGCGGCCCAGTCTATTGGTGAACCGGGCACACAGCTGACCATGCGGACGTTCCATATTGGGGGTGCTGCAAATCGTGCAGCTTCAACAAGTGGTATCACTGTGAAAACTTCAGGCACGATCCGCATGCACAATGTGAAGCTGGTACAGCATAGAGACGGGCATAATGTCGCGGTATCGCGTTCGGGTGAATTAAGTGTTGCCGACGAGCATGGGCGTGAAAAAGAACGTTATAAAATCAGTTATGGAGCTTCAATTGCAGTCGATGATGGGGATGCAGTGGAAGCAGGGCAGACTGTTGCGACCTGGGATCCGCACATACGTCCTATCGTCACTGAAGTGTCTGGCCGGATTCAACTGGTCGATTTTGCTGACGGTGTCACCGTCAGCATGTTTGCTGACAAGGTTACGGGTTTGAGTTCCGCAATCGTACTGGACCCGAAGAGTCGACCAGCTGCCGGCAAGGATTTGCGGCCTGCTGTGAATTTGCTCGACTCAAGCGGTGAACTTTTGAAATTTGCAGGAACTGAAAAACCGGCACATTACACCCTGCACCCGGGTGCCATCATCAGCTTGTCCGATGGAGATACGGTAGACGTAGGTGATGTCATTGCACGTATTCCACAGGAGTCTTCCAAGACGCGTGATATCACTGGCGGCTTGCCGCGAGTTGCAGACTTGTTTGAGGCACGCAAGCCTAAAGAACCTGCAGTGCTAGCCGAACAGACCGGCACGGTAAGTTTCGGGAAAGACACGAAAGGAAAGGAGCGTCTCGTGATAACCGATGAAGAGGGTGAGTCCAAGGAAGTGCTGATACCAAAATGGCGGCAGATCAATGTGTTCGAAGGGGAACACGTTGAAAGGGGCGAGGTCATTGTAGATGGTGAACTCAACCTGCATGATATTCTGCGTTTACTGGGTATCAATCAGCTTGCAGGCTATCTGGTAAAGGAAATTCAGGACGTATACCGTTTGCAGGGTGTTGAGATTGATGACAAGCACATCGAAGTCATTATCAGGCAAATGCTACGTAAGGCAGAGATCACCGACCCAGGTGATACGAATTTCCTGATGGGTGAGCAGGTCGAGAAATCTCGGGTGCTCGAAGTGAATGAAAACATGGAAGCGGAGGACAAAGGGCCTGCAGAGTTTGGACCCGTATTACTTGGCGTTACCAAGGCATCGCTGGTTACGGAATCTTTTATATCTGCAGCGTCATTCCAGGAGACCACGCGTGTATTGACAGAGGCCTCGGTAAGAGGGTCGAAGGATTCATTGCGCGGTTTGAAAGAAAATGTCATTGTTGGTCGCTTGATTCCCGCCGGTACAGGCCTGGCCTACCACGAAGAGCGGCGTCGCAATCTTCTGGCAGAGACTGCAGTCAGCGAGTCAAGCGAGGACAATGATCTGACTGAAGAGCTGGTTGAAGAAGCATTGGCAGAAGAGCTTTCAGCGGCAAATGGGGATACTCAAGCAACTGGAGTGGCCTCTGGTGCCTGATTGCTGCAAAACTTTCAAATATCTCACTAAAAAAGAGAGTTTGCAGCCTTCCAGCTTGACAGCATGACCAAGGGTTTCTACAATTCCGCCGCTGACGCACAGGCCGATGTTTCATCGGCCTGTTGTTTATTTCAGGTATAGAAAATTTATGGCAACTATCAACCAATTGGTGCGAAAACCACGCAAACGCAAGGTGGAAAAGAGTAATGTTCCCGCCCTGGCTAGCTGTCCGCAAAAACGGGGAGTATGTACCCGTGTGTACACGACTACCCCCAAAAAGCCGAATTCAGCATTGCGCAAGGTTGCACGCGTGCGGCTGACCAATGGATTTGAAGTTACCAGCTATATTGGCGGTGAAGGGCACAACTTGCAGGAACACTCAGTAGTTCTCATACGAGGTGGTCGAGTAAAAGACCTGCCTGGTGTCCGCTACCATACGGTTCGGGGCAGCCTGGATACCCAGGGTGTGCAAGACCGTATGCAGGCGCGCTCAAAATACGGCGCCAAGAAACCTAAGTCGTAGATCTGTATTTGTTGAAGTAGATTACGATGTCACGCAGAAGAGAGATTCCCCGTCGCAAAATTTTGGATGATCCCAAGTATGGGGACCAGCTGGTAGCAAAATTTGTCAATATTCTGATGAAGAATGGTAAAAAATCCGTCGCAGAAAAAATTCTTTACCAGTCTTTTGATTTTGTGCAACGGAAAAGCGGACAAGAAGGAATCAAGGTGTTTAAGAAAGCACTCGAGAACGTACGTCCGTTTGTTGAGGTGAAGTCGCGGCGTGTAGGTGGTGCAACATATCAGGTGCCAGTGGAGGTGCGCCCTGTGCGCCAAACTACCTTGGCAATGCGCTGGATCGTGGATGCGGCAAAAAAACGCAACGAAAAATCAATGATCAACAAGCTTGCCGGCGAACTTATTGATGCCTCTTCCCACAAAGGTATGGCAATCAAAAAGCGCGAAGACACATTACGTATGGCCGAGGCAAACAAGGCCTTTTCACACTACCGCTGGTAGTGTCCAGTTCAGGGTCCTGATCGTGGCACGTAAGACTCCCATATCGCGTTACCGTAATGTTGGAATCATGGCACATATCGATGCCGGAAAAACCACTACTACGGAACGTATACTGTTTTATACCGGCATTTCACACAAAATTGGTGAGGTGCACGATGGTGCCGCAGTCATGGACTGGATGGAGCAAGAGCAGGAACGCGGTATCACCATTACCTCCGCTGCAACTACCTGTTTCTGGAATGGAATGGACAGCCAGTATGACGATCACCGCATTAATATTATAGACACGCCTGGCCACGTTGACTTCACGATAGAAGTCGAGCGTTCATTACGCGTTCTGGATGGAGCCTGTGCCGTATTTTGTGCTGTAGGAGGTGTTGAGCCACAGTCAGAAACCGTATGGCGACAGGCAAACAAGTACCAGGTCCCACGTATGGCGTTTGTCAACAAGATGGATCGTACGGGTGCAAATTTCCTATACGTCGTGAATCAGATCAGGGAGCGGCTAGGCTCGCATGCTGTTCCCATACAACTTGCAATCGGTGCAGAAGACAATTTCAAGGGCGTGGTCGACCTAATCGAAATGAAGGCGATTTACTGGAATGAGAGCGACATGGGCACAAGTTTTGAAAGGGGAGAAATACCCCAGGATATGCAAGCCGAGTGCCAGAGGTGGCGGGACGAAATGATCGAGGCAGCTGCCGAGTCTTCTGAAGAAATTATGGACAGGTATCTGGAAACAGGGACGCTGTCTCAGGAGGACATTCGCAAGGGACTGCGCATGCGGACCTTGTCCAATGAAATCGTGCCTACCTTATGTGGCACGGCCTTCAAGAACAAGGGTGTGCAGGCCATGCTTGATGCCATCATTGAGTTCATGCCTTCGCCGACTGATGTACCTGCAATTCAAGGCATCCTGGAAGACAAGGGCAATACCACTGGTGTGCGAAACTCCTCGGATGACGAGCCGTTCGCATCCCTTGCGTTTAAAATCGCTACAGACCCGTATGTAGGCACACTTACTTTTTTCCGCGTGTATTCAGGTGTTCTGAATTCAGGCGACACGGTATATAACCCGGTTAAAGGGAAAAAGGAACGTATTGGTCGGATACTGCAGATGCATTCAAATTCCCGTGAAGAAATCAAAGAAGTTCGTGCGGGCGACATTGCTGCTGCTGTCGGTTTAAAAGCTGTGACCACGGGTGAGACCTTATGTGATGTGGACAATGCCATTACCCTGGAGCGCATGGAATTCCCGGAGCCTGTGATTTCCGTTGCTGTTGAACCAAAAACGAAAACTGATCAGGAAAAGATGGGTGTTGCCCTGCAGAAACTGGCTCGGGAAGATCCGTCATTTCGTGTGCGTACCGATGAGGAATCTGGTCAGACAATCATTTCTGGTATGGGTGAGCTACACCTTGAAATTATTGTTGACCGTATGAAACGGGAATTCAGTGTGGCAGCCAATGTGGGTGCGCCACAGGTCTCTTATCGTGAAACCATTCGTAGAAGTATTAAACAGGAAGGCAAGTTTGTGCGTCAATCCGGTGGGCGTGGACAATACGGGCATGTGTATCTGAGGATCGAACCACAACAACCCGGCGATGGGTTTAAATTTGCAAGTGAGATCGTAGGTGGAGTGATACCTAAAGAATATATTCCTGCCGTTGAAAAGGGGGTTAAAGAAGCCGTATACAATGGTGTAATCGCAGGCTACCCTGTTGTGGATGTTAAAGTTACTTTGTATGACGGTTCTTTCCATGATGTGGATTCTTCCGAGATGGCATTCAAAATTGCTGGTTCCATGGCCTTTCGCGACGGGGCCAAGCAGGCTGATCCAAAATTGCTGGAACCTGTCATGAAAGTTGAGGTGGTAACTCCTGAAGAACACATGGGGGATGTAGTGGGTGACCTGAACCGTCGTCGCGGTATGGTAGGGGGAATGTCCGACAGTCCTTCGGGAAAGGTGATTTCTTCTGAAGTCCCGCTAGCTGAAATGTTTGGGTATGCCACTGACTTGCGTTCCGCCACACAGGGCCGGGCAACCTATTCGATGGAATTTCATAAATACAAAGAGGTTCCGTCGAACCTGGCAGACGCAGTCATTAAAAAGAATAGCTAAACCAAGGTATTATCATTAAGATATTTTACGAGGTAGAGAACAATGTCCAAAGAGAAGTTTGAGCGTACCAAGCCGCATGTGAATGTGGGAACGATTGGTCATGTAGATCATGGCAAGACTACTTTGACGGCAGCGTTGACCAAGGTTATGGGTGAATCCCACGGGGGTGAGTACAGGACTTATGACCAGATTGACAATGCCCCGGAGGAACGTGAACGCGGTATTACCATTGCTACGGCTCACGTAGAATATGAAAGTATCAATCGCCACTATGCTCATGTTGACTGTCCAGGTCATGCCGACTATGTAAAAAACATGATCACAGGTGCAGCCCAGATGGACGGTGCCATTCTTGTAGTGAGTGCAGCAGACGGTCCGATGCCCCAGACACGCGAGCATATACTGCTGGCCAGGCAGGTGGGTGTCCCCCATATTCTGGTATACATGAACAAGGCCGACCAGGTGGATGATCCAGAGCTGCTTGAACTGGTTGAAATGGAAGTAAGGGACCTTCTTTCCACCTACGAGTTTCCGGGTGACGATACACCTATCATCGTCGGTTCTGCCCTTAAGGCCCTGGAGGGGGATACATCGGAGACAGGAATTCCCTCAGTAATTAAACTCGTAGAGCAAATGGATGCATTCGTCCCTGAGCCGGAACGTGCCATCGACGGAGACTTTATCATGCCTGTAGAAGATGTTTTCTCGATCTCCGGACGAGGAACCGTTGTTACGGGCAGGGTCGAGCGCGGGGTTGTCAAAGTCAGTGATGAGATAGAAATTGTCGGCATTCGTGAAACTGCCACCACTATCTGCACGGGTGTTGAAATGTTTCGCAAGCTGCTTGACCAAGGCCAGGCAGGTGATAATGTGGGTGTGCTGTTACGAGGTACCAAACGAGATGAAGTTGAGCGTGGGCAGGTATTGTGCAAGCCGGGCAGTATTACCCCGCATACAAAGTTTGAGGCTGAAGTCTACATCCTCAGCAAGGAAGAAGGTGGACGGCATACTCCGTTTTTCAACGGCTACCGCCCCCAGTTCTACTTCCGTACCACCGACGTTACAGGTGCAGTTGACCTTCCCAGTGGCACTGAGATGGTAATGCCGGGGGATAACATACATATGGTGGTTTCCTTGATTGCCCCGATTGCTATGGAAAAGGGTCTGCGTTTCGCAATTCGCGAAGGCGGGCGTACCGTAGGGGCAGGGAAAGTATCAAAGATTATTGAGTAACTGGAGGCTGGTCAAACAGAAATATTCAAGATGGCTACAGGACAGACAATACGGATTCGCCTGAAGGCATTTGATCACCGTTTGATAGACCGCTCTGCAAGTGAAATTGTAGAGACAGCTAAGCGAACCGGTGCAAGGGTAAAAGGTCCAATTCCATTGCCGACAAAGAAAGAGCGTTTTACCATACTGATTTCACCGCATGTTGACAAGAATGCCCGCGATCAATACGAGATTCGAACGCACAAGCGAATCATGGACATTGTTGAGCCTACTGATAAAACAGTGGATGCCCTGATGAAGCTAGACTTGGCGGCTGGTGTCGATGTGCAGATTAAGCTGAGTTGACGGTTCTGCAGTTCAGGCGGGGGGTTAAAGCAAGCAAATCTGGTAAAGACTGAGTATAAAGAAAATACTTTCCTGAAACTTTGAAATTTGGGATAATGTGGAGTTTGCTGCGACCCGGCATGGGGGAACCCATGCCGGGTCGCGGTTATCCGGAGAGGTAAAACTCTTGTTCACTTTGAATCGTATGTAGTGCAGATATGGCTTTAGGACTTGTTGGAAAAAAAGTTGGCATGACGCGCGTTTTCACGGAAGCGGGTGAGTCTGTTTCCGTTACAGTTCTGCACATGCCCTGCAACCGGGTCACACTGGTTCGTCGGCATGAAGTTGATGGCTATGATGCGATACAGGTGACCTACGGCGCCAAGAAAGCCTCAGGTATTAACAGGCCTGCATCTGGCCATTTTGCAAAGGCAGGTGTTCAGGCTGGAAGGGGTTTACGCGAATTCAGGTCAGAGAAGGAACAGCTGGAAGCCTTTGATGTTGGATCGGAGCTAGGTGTTGGGTTGTTTTCTGTTGGTCAGAAAGTTTCTGTATCTGGTGTGTCAAAAGGCAAGGGTTTTGCAGGTTCTGTCAAGCGCCACAACTTTCGAATGCAGGATGCAACGCACGGGAACTCCATATCGCATCGTGCACTGGGTTCTACAGGACAGTGCCAGGATCCTGGCCATGTATTCAAGGGAAAGAAAATGGCAGGCCAAATGGGCGGAGTACGTGTGACAACGAAAAATTTAAAAATTGTACAGGTCGATGAAGGGAAAAACCTGCTATTGATAAAAGGTTCAGTACCAGGGGCCACAGGCGGGGATGTGGTAGTACGTCCTGCTCATGCCAGTGAAGTCAATATTCCTGATCAGGGGAAGCCTGCGGATTCTTCAGAAGAACCTGGTGCAAATGAAGCCTAGTGGTGATTGAAGCATGGAACTCGCGGTATTCAATACAAAATCCACGGTAACGGTATCGGACGATATCTTTGCAAGGAGTTTCAATGAACCTCTGGTCCATCAGGCCGTGACTGCATATCTTGCCGGTGCTCGCAGTGGAACCAAGGCAAATAAAAGCCGGAGTGACGTCAGGGGAGGTGGTGCCAAACCATGGCGACAAAAGGGAACAGGCCGTGCACGTGCAGGTACATCCAGCAGCCCCTTATGGCGTTCCGGTGGAGTGACCTTTGCGGCGAGACCACGCAAGCACAAACAAAAGCTGAACAAAAAAATGGTCCGTGCGGCCTATGCCAGCATGTTCTCAGAATTGGTTCGCCAGAAATGCTTGCATGTTGTCGAAGCATTTACAGTAACCGAGCCTAGCACCAAGCAGGCCCTGGAGCAGTTGGAAAATCTAGAAGTTGTATCCGCATTGATTATTACAGAAGAAGCCGATAAAAATTTGTATCTCTCTGTACGCAATCTTCCATATGTTGATGTTGCAGAGGTGGGTGGACTGGATCCTGTCAGCCTGTTTAAGTTCCGGCATGTGATCGTCACCAGGAGTGCGCTGCAGGCAATTGAAAAGTGGCTGCAATGAATGAGGAACGTATCATGTCTGTTCTGTTGTCTCCTCATGTCTCTGAGAAGTCGGCTCTGAGTGCTGACAAGAACAACCAGCATGTGTTCCGTGTCATAAGTGATGCCAAAAAAAGTGAAATCAAACAGGCTGTAGAGAAACTGTTTGATGTGAAGGTAGCTGAGGTCAACACGATCAGCATGAAGGGCAAGCGCAAGAATTTTGGTAAACGACCAGGCAAGCGTTCTGATTGGAAAAAAGCGGTAGTCACCCTGGAATCAGGAAATGATATCAATTTTGGCGGGTTTAGCTAACAACATGAATTCGTTATGGCAGTCGTAAAAGCAAAGCCCACATCAGCCGGTCGACGTTTCACTGTGCAGGTTACGACACCTGGTCTGCACAAGGGTGGGCCCTGTAAATCTCTATTGCGTGATAAAGGCAGTCGTGGCGGGCGCAATAATGCCGGTCGTATCACTACACGGCATCGGGGTGGTGGGCACAAGCGGCGATATCGGGTAATCGATTTCAAACGTGATAAAGATGATATTTCTGCACAGGTGGAAAGAATTGAATATGACCCGAACCGCAGTGCGAATATAGCGTTACTCAAGTACTCTGATGGAGAACGGCGCTACATTATTGCACCCAGAAGCCTGGAGTCGCCCAGCCAGGTTATTTCAGGCAAGCAGGTGCCAATTAAAGTCGGTAATACTCTACCGTTGCGAAGCATTCCAGTGGGAACTGTAGTGCACTGTATAGAAATGAAGCCAGGAAAAGGGGCACAGATAGGGCGCAGTGCAGGCGCTGCAATTCAGATTGTGGCGCGCGAGGGCAATTATGCCACATTGCGTTTACGCTCGGGTGAAACACGCAAGGTGCTCCTGGACTGCCGTGCAACGATAGGGGAAGTTGGTAACAGTGAGCACAACTTGCGTAAGCTCGGAAAGGCTGGCGCAAAACGCTGGCGTGGCATCCGTCCAACGGTCCGGGGAGTGGCCATGAATCCAGTGGATCATCCGCATGGCGGCGGTGAGGGTCGTACTTCTGGTGGACGTCATCCTGTATCACCATGGGCAATGCCAACCAAAGGGTTTAAAACCAGGAAGAATCACCGTACAGACCGCCTGATTGTACGACGAAGAAACAAAAGATAAATTGACGGTTTTTGATTAAGAGAGTTTACCGAATGCCAAGATCATTACGTAAGGGCCCGTTTGTCGATCATCATTTGATGAGAAAGGTGGAAAAGGCAGTGGCTAACAATGATCGCAAGCCCATCAAGACATGGTCTCGACGGTCTTTTGTTGTACCGGAGATGGTAGGTGTCACTATCGCTGTGCATAATGGCCGTCAACACGTGCCCATACTAATCAATGAAAACATGGTAGGTCATAAGCTTGGAGAATTTGCTGTGACCCGGACTTTCAAGGGTCATTCGGGAGATCGAAAGGCAAGATAGCGATGCAGGTTTCGGCAAAACTCACTTTTATTCGCGTTACCCCGCGAAAGGCAAGATAGCGATGCAGGTTTCGGCAAAACTCACTTTTATTCGCGTTACCCCACGAAAGGCAAGACTTGTTGCGGACCAGATTCGCGGCAAGGCTGTCGATAGGGCTCTGGAGATCTTGACGTTCAGCCCCAAGAAGGCAGCAAGAATTGTCAAGAGGGTATTGGAGTCTGCCATTGCAAATGCAGAGCATAATGAAGGTGCAGATATCGATGAACTGAAGGTTGAAAAAATATTTGTTGATGATGGTGCGACACATCGCCGTTTTCGGGCTCGTGCAAAAGGCCGTGCTGCACCTATCTTGAAGCGTACAAGTCATATCACTGTAGTAGTCAGTGACAGTTAGCATGTACGTATGCTGCTGGAGTAAGGGCGGCTATTGGTTGTGAAATACATGTATAGAATCATTTAATCTGAATTGAATAGGAACTGACTAACAGATCATGGGGCAAAAAGTACATCCGACGGGACTGCGTTTGGGAATTTCTACTGACTGGACTTCCAAGTGGTATGCCGATGGCCGCGATTATGCAGAATTTCTGAGCAGCGACTTGGAGATTCGGGACTATTTAAAGAAAAAACTTTCGCAGGCTTCAGTTAGCAGGATACAGATTAACCGACCTGCGCGTGCAGCATTCATCACGATACACACTGCGCGTCCAGGAATAGTGATTGGTAAAAAGGGAGAAGATATTGAGGCTCTGCGTCAGGAAGTTGCACGGCGAACTGGATTGAGTGTGAACAATGTAAAAATAAATATTGAAGAGATACGCAAGCCGGAAATTGATTCACAGCTTGTTGCAGAGAGTATTGCGCAACAACTGGAGCGACGCATTACATTCCGCCGTGCCATGAAACGGGCGGTTGGCAATGCAATGCGTTTGGGAGCGTTAGGTGTGAAAGTAAATGTTGCAGGTCGTCTGAATGGTGCAGAAATTGCCCGCAGTGAGTGGTACCGTGAAGGAAGGGTACCTCTGCATACATTACGCGCCAATATAGACTACGGCTTTGCTGAGGCAAAGACCACCTATGGAATCATTGGTGTCAAGACCTGGATTTACAAGGGTGATGTATTCGGTCTCGGTTCGAAGGCAACAGAAGACGCATCGGAACGTTAGGCCGTTTTAATTTAATATCTTAATTATAAATCAATATGTTACAGCCAAGACGTACTAAGTTCCGTAAGCAGCATAAGGGTCGCAATCGCGGGCTGGCGTTAAATGGCAATAAGGTCAGTTTCGGTGAATATGGGCTGAAAGCTGTAACCAGAGGACGTATTACAGCTCGACAGATTGAAGCTGCACGTCGAGCCATGACACGTCATGTGAAACGAGGAGGAAAAATCTGGATTCGCATGTTCCCTGATGTGCCGGTTACCAAAAAACCTCTGGAAGTGCGGCAAGGTAAGGGTAAAGGTAATGTCGAATACTGGGTCGCTAAGGTGCAACCAGGCAAGGTGCTATACGAGATGGAGGGTGTGGATGAGAAAATTGCCCGAGAAGCATTTCGTCTGGCAGATGCCAAATTGCCTATCCGAACCGCTTTCGTTTCCCGCAGTGTAATGTAATTCAGATTATGACGACAGAAGAGCTACGCAGCAAAACCATTGAAGAGCTCAATCAGGAACTGCTTGATTTGCGTAAAGAGCAATTTAACCTGCGCATGCAGTCAGGTGTAGGCCAGATGACTCGGGTGCATCAGTTTAAAGTGAACAAGAGAAATATTGCCCGGGTTAAGACGATTATGAATGAAAGGTTGGCACAGAGTTCCATAGGGGGTTCGGATGACTGAGATCGATAAGAAAGTTCGTACCCTGTATGGCAAGGTAGTAAGCGACAAGATGGACAAGACTGCGGTTGTAATGCTGGAACGTCTGGTTAAGCACCCGCTGTATGAAAAGTACATCCGGCGTTCTACAAAATTACACGTGCATGATGAACATAATGAGTGCGCAGTTGGCGATAAAGTATCGATTCAGGAGTGTCGCCCTGTTTCTAAAATGAAATCATGGCGGTTGGTTGAAGTTATCAAACGTGGCGTAGAGACCCAGGTTTAATGAGGCCCCTATGATTCAGATGCAAACCATGCTGGGAGTAGCAGATAACAGCGGAGCACGCAAGTTGCAGTGCATCAAGGTGCTGGGCGGGTCACAGCGTCGCTATGCCGGGATAGGTGACATAATCAAGGTGAGCGTTAAAGATGCAATTCCACGAGGCAAGGTTAAAAAAGGCGAAGTGTATAACGCGGTGGTAGTACGAACGGCCAAGGGTATACGGCGTCCTGACGGGTCCCTGATTCGATTCGATAGCAATGCTGCAGTATTGCTGAATAGCCAGTTGCAGCCTGTGGGTACCCGTATATTTGGACCTGTGACACGTGAACTGCGCACAGAACGTTTTATGAAAATCATATCCTTGGCACCGGAAGTATTGTAATCCGGAAATTTATTTGGGGGCGATCTGACAAAGCAAGAAAGCTTGCTCGATCTGATAGAAATGCAAAGAATCCGCAGAGGTGATGACGTGATAGTGACTGCTGGCAAGGACAAGGGCCGGCGAGGAACGGTATTGAAAGTGGTTGATGATGAGCGCGTGGTGGTTGAGAGCATAAACATTGTAAAAAAACATCAGAAGCCCAACCCGAATGCAGGAGTTTCAGGGGGAATCAATGAGCAGGAGATGCCAATTCATGTTTCCAATGTGATGCTTTTCAATCCTGCTACGAACAAGGGAGACAGGGTCGGGTTTAAAACTCTGGAAGACAACAAAAAGGTCCGTTACTTCAAGTCCAATGGTGAAGTGATAGATATTTAAGAGAATCATATGCCGCGGCTCCAAGATTATTATTTGAACACCGTTCGCAAGCAACTTATGGAAAAGCTTGGGTACAGGAATACCATGCAGGTGCCGTGCATTGAAAAGATCACGCTGAATATTGGCGTTGGTGAGGCAGCGCGTGATAAGAAAACCATCAAGGAAGTGGTTGCGGATATGGAGAAAATTGCAGGGCAAAAGGTCATTGTGACCAATGCAAGAAAGTCAATAGCCGGGTTCAGCATCCGTGAGAATTTTCCCATTGGCTGTAAAGTGACACTTCGCAGAACACGCATGTATGAATTCCTAGATCGTTTGATCAATATTGCCATCCCGCGTATACGGGATTTTCGCGGCATGAATCCTAAGTCGTTCGATGGGCGTGGTAACTACAGTCTGGGAATTACTGAACAGATTATTTTCCCAGAAATTGACTACGACAAAATTGATGCTATTCGTGGAATGGATATCGCGATTACTACGTCGGCTAGAACAGACCCGGAGGCCAAAGCTTTGCTGGAAGCCTTCAGTTTCCCATTCAAGAAGTAGAGAGTAGGCAGTACATGGCAAAGTTATCGATGATTGAGAAGGAAAAAAAACGCAATAAGGTTGTGCGCCGCTGTCTGGACAAGCGGTCCAGGCTAAAGGCCGTTATCAAGAGTCCAACAACCAGTTACGAAGAAAAACAGGAAGCCATGCTGCAATTACAGAAATTACCAAGGAATGCCAGCCCCGTGCGGCTGCGCAACCGATGCAGTATCACGGGTCGCCCGAAGGGGTATTACCGCAAATTTGGCCTGGGGCGAAATAAATTGCGTGAGGCAGCGATGCGGGGCGATATTCCTGGTCTGGTAAAAGCCAGTTGGTAATGGCCGTACTGAAAACTAAGAGAATCAGGCAAACCCATGAGTATGAATGACCCAATTTCCGATATGCTGACACGTATTCGTAACGGCCAGAGTGCCAGGAAAGTAACCGTTACAATGCCTTCTTCCAGTCTGAAAGTTGCGATTGCAGGAGTGCTCAAGGAAGAGGGCTTTATTGAGGATTGTACTGTGAACAAAGCGCAGTCCAAAGTGGAACTTACAATACGACTGAAATACTACATGGGCAAGCCAGTTATTACCCGGCTCAACCGGGTAAGCAGACCCGGCTTACGCAAGTACAAAGGTGTGGATGATTTGCCGAAGGTTATTGGCGGTATGGGCATTGCAGTAATTTCAACGTCAAAAGGTGTCATGACTGATCGGGCTGCCCGGGCTGCTGGTCATGGCGGTGAAGTGTTATGCACAATTGAATAAGCATCAATATATTTGAGTACAGTATGTCGCGTATCGCAAGACAACCAGTTGAAATTCCATCAGGTGTAGATGTGGAGCTAAATGGCTGCCATCTCGTAGCAAAAGGACCTGTTGGGGAAATGGCTATGGACATTCACCGTGATGTCAGTGTCGAGCAGAAAGACAACCAGGTTCGTGTCTTGTTAAATAGGACTGGAAATATTGCTATGGCAGGTACCATGCGTGCATTGATCCAGAATCTGGTTACGGGTGTGAACAAGGGGTTTGAGCGCAGGTTGGAACTTGTGGGAGTAGGCTATCGTGCTCAATCAAAAGGCAGGGTGCTTAAGCTGACCTTGGGATTTTCTCATGCGATTAATTACCCCGTGCCTGAAGGGATTACTGTAGAAACACCTAGCCAGACTGAAGTGGTGATAAAGGGAATTGATAAACAAAAAGTAGGGCAGGTTGCCGCGGAAATTCGTGCTTTTCGCCCGCCTGAGCCTTATAAGGGAAAGGGCGTTAGATATGCAGATGAAAGAGTTATTCGTAAAGAAGCAAAGAAAAAATAATTGATTTGCAGATATGGGCAATACAACATCAAGGGTGCGGCGGGCACGTAAGACACGCAGCAAAATTGCTGAGTTGAAAGCGCATCGTTTATGCGTACACCGCACGCTCAGACACACCTATGCACAGATTATTTCACCCGGTGCAGGGGTAACCGTAGCACATGCTTCTTCACTGGAGCCCGAAGTACGCAAGATGGTGAAGTATACCGGTAATGTTGAGGCTGCCAAAGAAGTTGGGAAAGTTGTGGCAGTGCGTGCACAGGAGAAAGGTGTGACAAAGGTAGCCTTCGACCGTTCAGGGTTTAAGTATCATGGGCGAGTCAAGGCATTGGCCGATGCTGCTCGCGAAGCAGGATTGAAATTTTAACAGCAGGTAGTCAAATTCCAATGGCAGCAAAAGAACCCGCAAGAATATCCGATGGTCTTGAAGAGAGACTGGTTGCAGTAAATCGGGTTGCAAAGGTAGTAAAGGGTGGACGTCAGTTTGGGTTTACCGCATTGACCGTTGTTGGAGACGGCAATGGCAAAGTCGGTATCGGCTATGGTAAAGCCCGTGAAGTACCCCTGGCAATACGAAAAGCCATGGAAAAGGCACGTAAGGAGTTGCAGTATGTGCCACTCAAAGACGGGACATTATTTTACCCGGTCATTGGGCGCCACGGGGCTGCAAAAATCTTCATGCAGCCGGCATCCGTTGGTACAGGTATCATCGCAGGGGGTGCCATGCGAGCTGTATTTGAAGTCGTTGGCATTAAAAATATATTGTCCAAGTGCATTGGTTCAAAGAACCCGATCAACGTTGTACAGGCTACTGTAAATACACTTTGCTCCATGCAGGACCCTGATTACATAGCTGCAAAACGCGGCAAGACCATAGAAGAAATCCTGTCATAACTGAATCGCACGGTCTGGACTATGAGTAAACAGTTGAAAGTTACACTGATCAAAAGCCTGAATGGAAGGCTTGCTGCGCACAAGGCGTGTGCGCGTGGCTTGGGTATTAGGCGAATTCATAACCAGGTAACGGTTACTGATACACCGGAAAATCGTGGCATGATCAGGAAAATAGATTACATGTTAAAAGTTGAGGAAGCGTGACGGTCATGAAAAGCATGAGCCTGAATAACCTGAAACCGGCCCAGGGCAGCCGCACTGTGCGCAAGCGTGCAGGACGTGGAATAGGTTCTGGATATGGCAAGACCTGTGGTCGTGGTCATAAAGGTCAGCGCTCGCGTACAGGCGGTTATCACAAGGTGGGTTTTGAAGGCGGTCAAATGCCGCTGCAAAGGCGTCTGCCCAAGGTAGGGTTTCGTTCACGTAAAACCGGGGATACGGCAGAACTTCGTGTGTATGAATTGGCTAAGGTGGGCAGTGAACTGGTGGATATTGATGTATTGAAGGAGGCTGGACTGGTTCATGCTGAGGCCAAACGTGTCAAGGTTATACTGTCCGGGAAAATTGATACTGCTGTACATTCCAAAGGCCTGTCGTTTACGGCGGGTGCCAAGAAGGCAGTTGAAGCCGCAGGCGGGAGCATACAGACCTGATGGTGCGTGCAAGCGCAAATGCTGTCGGTACTCTTGCAGGGCTGGGAAAGGTAACCGAGCTGCGCAAGCGGCTAATGTTTGTGCTAATTGCATTAATAGTGTATCGAATCGGCACATTTATCCCGGTGCCTGGGATAGACCCGGGTGCCATGGCAAGATTCTTTGAACAGCAAAGCAGCACCATTCTTGGGATGTTCAATATGTTTTCGGGTGGGGCGCTCGAGCGCTTGAGCATATTTGCCCTGGGAATCATGCCGTATATCTCTGCATCCATCATCATGCAATTGATGAGCGCTGTGATGCCTGCCCTCAAGGAGCTTAAAAAAGAAGGGGAAGCAGGGCGACGCAAGATCACTCAATACACACGTTACGGAACTGTTTTTCTTGCGACTTTTCAGGCCATTGGTGTCTCCATAGCCTTGCAGAATCAGCAGGTTGCGCTGAACCCGGGAATTGGATTTGTTTTTACTGTAGCAGTGAGTCTGGTAACCGGGACAATGTTTTTGATGTGGCTGGGTGAGCAGATTACTGAACGAGGCATAGGGAATGGCATTTCCATCATCATTTTTGCCGGGATTGTTGCGGGGCTGCCTGCGGCCATCGGTGGCACTCTCGACCTCGTGGCACAGGGTGCAATTGGTGAGGCATTTGCATTGTTCCTATTCCTGATGGCCATTGCTGTTACGGCTATAGTAATTTTTGCAGAAAGAGCACAGCGACGGATAACAGTGAACTATGCGCGACGACAACAAGGCAGGAAGATGTATGCAGCACAATCCAGCCATTTACCGCTGAAGCTCAATATGTCAGGTGTTATTCCTCCTATTTTCGCATCCAGCATTATTCTGTTTCCTGCAACATTATTGCAGTGGTCCAGCAGCTCGACTGGCAGTTTTTCCTGGTTGCAGAATGTGGCAAATGCAATTTCACCTGGACAGCCGTTATACGTTATGATGTACGCGCTGGCAATTGTGTTCTTTTGCTTCTTTTATACTGCGATAGTTTTCGATTCACGGGAAACAGCGGATAACCTGAAACGTTCGGGCGCATTTATTCCAGGTATTCGACCTGGAGAGCAGACTGCACGTTACATTGATGCTGTGCTTACCCGTTTAACAGCGGTTGGGGCAATCTACATCACGTTAGTCTGCCTGCTACCCGAGTTCCTTATTTTGAAATACAGTGTGCCATTCTATTTTGGTGGAACTTCATTGCTAATCATTGTTGTCGTTGTGATGGATTTCATGTCACAGGTGCAGGCACATCTGATGTCTCACCAATATGAAGGGCTGATGAAAAAAGCAAATCTAAAGGGCTATGGGCGGGCCGGAAATATTCGTTGATCGAAGGGAGATGATGATGAAAGTACGGGCATCAGTAAAAAAAATGTGCAGGAACTGCAGGATCATACGCCGTAACAGGGTAGTACGTGTGATATGTACTGATCCCAGGCACAAGCAGCGCCAAGGCTGAATACCTGGATTTGTGGGATTAGGTATGTATTTAACTGGCTTGACTGTTAGAATCCGCTGTCGGCAAAAGGCTGCGGATACTATTTTTTCAAGGATATTTTGATGGCTCGTATTTCTGGAATAAATGTACCGGTGCACAAGCATGCAGAAATAGCTTTGACTGCAATATTTGGCATCGGGCGCTCAAGATCGCGCAAAATTTGTGCTGCGGCAGGCGTTTCGACAGGCGCCAAGATCAAGGATCTAAGTGAGGATGAGGTCAGCCGTTTACGCACTGAAGTAGCCAAATATCGTGTGGAAGGAGATTTGCGACGTGAAGTTACTGTAAATATCAAAAGGCTTATGGACCTTGGAACTTACCGGGGGATACGGCATCGTCGCGGATTACCTTTGCATGGACAGCGTACACGTACCAATGCACGTACTCGTAAAGGTCCAAGGCGGCCGATCAAACGGTAAAACAAACGGGCAAATAGTATCTATGGCAAAAACATCGACACGTACTCGAAAGAAAGTAAAGCGCACTGTTACAGATGGCGTGGCGCACATTCATGCGTCGTTTAATAACACCATCGTGACCATTACAGACCGTCAGGGTAATGCTTTGGCATGGGCAACCTCGGGTGGCTCAGGCTTTCGCGGGTCACGCAAAAGCACTCCATTCGCTGCACAGACTGCTGCACAACGTGCAGGCGAGGAAGCATTGGAGTATGGCCTGAAATACCTGGAGATAAGAATCAAGGGGCCGGGTCCTGGGCGAGAATCAGCAGTACGTGCACTAAATGCGATAGGCTACAAGATTACCAATATAAATGATGTAACCCCGATTCCGCACAACGGGTGCCGTCCCCCCAAACGTCGCCGAGTATAAGGTACAGCAACATGGCACGTTATTTGGGACCCAAGTGTAAAGTCAGCAGACGTGAAGGCACGGACTTATTCTTAAAGAGCAGGGCACGTCCGCTTGATTCAAAATGTAAAATTGACAAGCTGCCAGGTCAGCATGGTGACAAGCGCAGCCGAACATCCAACTATGGGATGCAATTGCGTGAAAAACAGAAGTTACGCCGTATCTATGGCATCCTGGAGCGTCAATTCCGAAACTATTACAAGAAGGCTTCTCGTCTAAAAGGCTCTACTGGCGAGAATTTGTTAAAGCTTCTTGAATGCAGACTGGATAATGTTGCTTACCGCATGGGCTTTGGTGTCACGCGAGCGGAGTGCAGGCAACTTGTTTGTCATAAGGCAATAGAAGTAAACGGAGTCGTTGTAAACATACCTTCCTACCAAGTGTCTCCGGATGATGAAGTAACTGTTGTTGAGAAATCCAGAAAACAGCTGCGAATACAGGAAGCATTGAATGCAGCGGATCAAATAGGATTGCCTGACTGGGTTGAAGTAGATATCAAGAAGATGCAGGGCAAGTTCAAGTCAGTTCCGGAACGTGATGATTTACCGCCAGATATCAATGAGTCTCTCGTAGTTGAGTTGTATTCGAAGTAATTAGTGTTAAGGGGTTATTGTAGATGGGTGCAAATGAGTTGCTGAAACCAAGAGTCGTTGATGTCCAGGTAACAGACGAGTGCCATGCCAAAGTTGTACTGGAGCCCCTGGACCGTGGTTTTGGGCATACGCTTGGCAATGCGTTGAGACGGATACTGCTATCGTCCATACCCGGTTGTGCAGTAGTAGAGGCTCAAATTGACGGCGTGCTGCATGAATACACGGCAATTGAAGGTGTGCAGGAAGATGTAGTCGATATACTGTTGAACCTGAAAGGGATTGCAGTCGTCATGCACGAAAGATCAGAAGCCACACTAACTTTATATAAAAAGGGACCGGGGATTGCCACTGCTGGAGATATTGAAGTTGACCATGACGTCGAAATCATCAATAAGGACCATGTCATCGCACATTTGACCGAAAGGGGTTCACTGAACATGACCCTGAAAGTTGCCAAAGGTCGAGGGTATCAGCCTGCAGCACAACGCAGGAATGATGAAGACCGTGCTATTGGTTCATTGCTTCTTGATGCAAGCTTCAGCCCGGTGCGCCGGGTCGCATATTCGGTAGAAAGTGCACGTGTAGAACAGCGCACAGATTTGGATAAACTGATTTTTGACCTGGAGACAAACGGTACGGTCAATCCAGAGGAAACTATTCGCAAGGCAGCGGGCGTGTTGCAGCAACAGTTATCTGTATTTGTGGATTTGCAAGGAGATGAACAGGTAGAACCAGATGAGTCAGAGCCTGAAATTGATCCAATCCTGATACGTCCGGTCGACGATCTGGAACTCACGGTTCGTTCTGCTAACTGCTTGAAAGCGGAGAAAATATACTATATCGGTGATCTTATTCAGCGTACCGAAGTGGAATTGCTGAGAACTCCTAATCTGGGCAAAAAGTCCTTAACGGAAATTAAGGATGTGCTGGGTACGCACGGCCTGTCACTTGGGATGCGCCTGGAAAACTGGCCTCCTGTCAATTTGCGAGAAGACCGGAAGGTATTCGTTTAACTGGATGGACCGGATAGAAACATGAGACATCGTCAGTCAGGACGTCGGTTAAACAGGAATAGCCCTCATCGCAAGGCGATGATGAGCAACATGACGAATTCACTGTTCTCGCATGAAGCCATCCGAACAACCTTGCCCAAGGCAAAGGAACTGCGCCGTTATGCAGAACCTCTGATCACACTGGCAAAAGAAGACAGTGTTGCAAGACGCCGTCAGGCATTTTCCAGGTTGCGCGATAAAGCGAGTGTTGGGAAACTGTTTTCAGAACTTGGGCCTCGCTACAAGGAAAGGCCAGGCGGGTATACCCGTATTTTGAAATGTGGATTTCGCCCAGGTGACAATGCAACTATGGCACTGGTAGAGCTTGTAGACCGCCCGGTTGAAGAAGAATAGCAGGTCGACTGATAATATATCCAAGCCAGGCGAGACCTGGCTTTTTTGTCTGCGCTAATAAAAGGCTCCCAGCTCCGTACAGCCATGCGACCGATAGTATTAGCAACAGACTACGGGCCAACAGGTGCCTATGTCGGCCAGCTCAAATCAGCCATTTACAGCATTGCACCTGAGGCAAAAGTGATCGACCTGGTTCACGAATTGCCAGCAATGAACCCCAGGGCTTCTGCATATGTGCTCGCAAGCCTTCTGGAGCATATCCCTGAACAATCCGTTGTTGTGGGTGTAGTGGACCCCGGAGTCGGGTCCGACCGGGCTCCAGTTGTACTGGAAGGTGACGGGTATACCTTTACAGGACCTGATAATGGCCTGTTTTCCATCGTGTCCAGAAAGCTGTCTGAAATTGGGTTGTTTGAAATCCTTTTATCAAAAGAACCTATATCCAAAACGTTTCATGGGCGAGATATTTTTGCACCTGTTGCTGCACAAATCGTTTCCGGTTCAAGACCAGACCTGAAACCTGTACCTGTCACAGTACTTGACGGAACCGAATGGCCGGACAGCCTTAATGAAGTTATACATATTGACCACTTTGGCAATGGATTGACGGGGATCTTGTTCCATTCATCCAGTATCAATCAGGTATTGAGAGTCAATGGCCAGGGTATCAGGTACGCCGAGGCATTCTATTGCGTGCACAAGGGAGAGGGTTTCTGGTACTGCAATTCAAACAATCTTGTTGAAATAGCGGTTAATGGTGGATCGGCCGCAGAAAAATTTCAACTGTCAATCGGGGACAAGATTATTCTAAATTAGGCTATCAAATGTGTCGCGGGGCATGAGTAGGCGGCTGTTTTTGTAATCATGAATAAGGATAAATCGAAGTTGTATGCATGCGCTACGAGGCTATGGTCAAATCTGGTGTACTGTCACTGCTTGGAAAGTGATTGGAAAAAATCTGTTTCAAGTATTGGCCGGTAAATGATTTTTTTGAAAAGGCGACTTTTTCCGGTGGCCCAACTGCGATAACTTGGCCACCCCGGTTACCTCCCTCAGGACCCAAATCGATAATCCAGTCCGCAGTTTTGACAATATCAAGGTTATGTTCGATGACTATGATTGTATTTCCCTGGTCTCGCAAATAATGCAATACATTCAATAGCTGTTCGACGTCATGAAAATGAAGACCTGTAGTGGGCTCGTCCAGTAAATAAAGTGTTTTTCCAGTACTGCGCTTGGATAATTCTCGTGACAGTTTCACGCGCTGGGCTTCCCCACCTGACAATGTTGTAGCACTTTGCCCCAATGTGATGTACGAGAGGCCAACGTCCATCAATGTTTGCAATCTGCGTTTGACAACAGGAATTGCTTCAAAAAAAATGAAAGCATCTTCAACGGTCATTTCCAGTACTTGGTGGATATTTTTGCCTTTGTAACGTATTTCCAGTGTTTCACGATTGTAGCGTTTTCCTTGACATACATCGCACGGAACAAAAATATCCGGCAGAAAGTGCATTTCCACTTTGATTACACCGTCCCCACGGCATGCTTCACAGCGGCCACCTTTAACATTGAAGCTGAAGCGGCCTGGTGCATAGCCGCGTGACCGCGCTTCAGGGATGTTTGCAAACAGTTCACGTATGGGGGTGAACAGACCTGTGTACGTGGCAGGGTTGGAGCGAGGAGTGCGTCCGATTGGGTTCTGGTCAATGTCCACCACCTTGTCAATTTGTTCCAGTCCCTGAATTTCAGTGCATGCTGCAGGAAGAGTGCCAGAGTTGTGTAGATAGCGCATGCAATACCTGTACAAAGTGTCATTCACCAAAGTCGATTTTCCTGAACCGGAAACGCCCGTTACTACTGTCATTAATCCCAAAGGAATACTTACTGTAATATCCTGCAGGTTGTTGCCGTGTGCCTGAATGACCCTGATGGCTTTATTCTTTTGGAATGGCAGGCGAATCTTCGGTAGCGGAATCGTGCGTTTTCCAGACAGGTATTGTCCGGTCAGTGAGGCTGGATTTTTTTCAATCTCAGTCGGCGTGCCTTGAGCTACAAGCCTGCCACCATGAATGCCTGCCCCTGGTCCCATGTCAACAACATGGTCAGCACTTCGTATCGCTTCTTCGTCATGCTCAACCACAATCACGGTATTACCGAGGTCCCGCAGGTAGTACAGAGTTTTGATAAGGCGTCTGTTGTCACGCTGGTGCAGACCTATTGAGGGTTCATCCAGTATGTACATGACACCTGTCAGTCCCGAGCCAATCTGGCTGGCAAGTCGGATACGTTGTAATTCTCCGCCCGATAATGTATCTGCTGTACGATCGAGAGCCAGATAGTCTAGGCCGACATTCACAAGAAACCCAAGGCGTTGCATGATTTCATGGATGATTTTTTCACCAACCGTGACAAGATGGCCGGAAAGGCTGAGGCTGCTAAAGAAGTCAAGCGCATCTTCCGTAGACCATGAAGTGACTGTCGGGAGATTGTAGTTATTGATGAATACGTGGCGTGCTTCGGTGTTTAACCGGTCGCCGTTGCATGCCTGGCAAACCTGTGTTGTAAGGAATTTGCTTAGTTCTTCACGAACAGCACTTGATCCGGTTTCATGGAAACGCCGTTCCATGTTGGGAATAATGCCTTCGAATGTGTGCTGGCGCAGATAGGACTTTCCTTTTTCATTCGTGTATTTGAACTGAATCACTTCATCTTCGCTGCCGTACAAAATGATGTCCCTGATTTTTTTATCCAGTTCGCCCCAGGGGATCTCGATTTCAAATCCGTAATGCCTTGCAAGTGATTGAATTAAATTAAAGTAATATGGATTTCTCCGGTCCCAGCCACGAATTGCACCTCCAGCCAAGCTGATTTTTTGATTCATGATCACGAGCTCAGGGTCAAAAAACTCCTCCACACCCAGACCATCACACGCTGAGCATGCGCCCATCGGGTTATTGAAAGAAAAAAGTCGAGGCTCCAGTTCACTCAAGCTGTAACCGCATTTTGGGCATGCAAATTTTGCCGAGAACACCAGTTCAGCTTCACCAGGGTTGTCCATGGACTGGACAATGGCTATACCGTCGGCAAGTTTGAGTGCTGTCTCAAAAGATTCCGCCAGCCGAAGCCTCATATCTTCCCTCACTTTAAATCTGTCCACGATGACTTCAATCGTGTGCTTGCGCCTCAGCCCAAGCTTGGGTACCACATCCAGTTCGTATACTTCGTTGTCAATGCGTGCACGGGAAAAGCCTTGTGCTTGTAGCCTTGCTAAAACCTGTGCATGCTCACCTTTGCGGTTTTGTATGATAGGTGCCAGAAGCATCAGCTTTTTTCCGTTTTCCAACGACAAGACTTTGTCCACCATCTGACTGATAGTTTGTGTATGCAGGTCGATGTGATGGGTTGGACAGCGTGGTATACCGGCACGTGCATACAGCAGGCGGAGATAGTCATTGATTTCAGTGATGGTCCCGACCGTTGACCGCGGATTGTGCGAGCTTGATTTTTGTTCGATGGAAATGGAAGGTGACAATCCGTCAATGGAATCTATGTCTGGCTTTTCCATGCGTGCCAGGAACTGACGCGCATAGGCCGACAGAGATTCAACATATCTGCGCTGGCCTTCCGCAAAAATCGTATCAAAAGCTAGTGATGACTTCCCTGAGCCAGATAGGCCTGTGATGACAATAAGTTCATCGCGAGGAATGTCAATATCGATATTTTGAAGATTATGTGTCCGTGCACCCCGGATGCTGATTTGTTTCATAATTTCAATTGTGGCCGACACAATAAATCAATGCACGTGTTTGCTCACCCGGGATGCAAAGCATGGGTATTCTAAGCTTCAGAAATAACTTGTTACACGCTGGATTATATATGATTGTGCCGGTACGAGAGTGTGTTGAACGTTTTTGACATCGTGTCGTGATGTAATAGATGTGATTGCAAACACGGGTGTGGGCAAGGATACTAGCCATAGTATATTGCACAAACGAATGTTACAGGTCTGTATGCCAGTATGATGCGTAACTTGGTCACGTGAAGCTGAACGTTTGAGACTTTTGAGCTAATCGGGATAACTGCCCTTGCAGCACTGTTTTTGCTGCTTGTGTACTGGGAAGGCTCCCGCAGGCTTGAAGTTGAAGGTCACATAAGCAGGCTACACAGCACGCATGGAAGGATGGAAAACCTGTTTCAGCACGGAATTGATGCGTTTGCGCACACTGAATCCGCCTGAACTCCAAAAGCTCAATACATACCACCAGTACGCTTTGTATTCTTCTCCCAGGTATAGCTGCAGCAGCTTTTGTCGTGAGAGTCCGCACACGCTCAATCTGACCAAACATTTCAGATCAAAAAACCGTTTCAAAGCTTTCGGCAAGGTGCGGGCAGATGTACAACGGTCATTGTCGATCAATGTGAATCTTGCGTTATTGATGTTCTCTGTACCGAGTTCGGTTACATCTTGATAGTTCAGGTTGGTCAAAATGTTTCCGCCATGCGGGTCATCGTGACGGATGTTGGCTGCATGAATTTTCTTGACGATTTCAACGCATCGAATAGCGATTGTGTTGACCAGTTCATCCTTGTTGGGCCCGTTGGATTGGTCGATGTTGTTGCACAGTTCAGATACGGTAAGCTTATCCTCAACTTTTTGATATAGGATGTAACTTTTACGATTTAGCCATGACCGCTTGAAGGTCCAGTAGGCAATCGGTTTGATTGTGTCGACGTTGGCATGGTGCAGACGCATGCTGCCAATATAGCTTCTATAGTTATAATCCTTGAACAAGCTTGTAATGAAAAGATTTACTTTTCTTCGAAACCTGTAGTCCTCACTGATCTGGGAAACCTTCATGATCACATTGCAGCCAGTCGGCAAATAGTAGAAGCAATACAGCTTGTTTCGTTTTCTACTTTTCTTGCCAAGCAGCAATTCGGTAGTTTCGCATTTGAGGAAGTGTTTGTCCTGTATCCATTGCTCCGTCAATTTATGTGACGGAAAGGCCTTGCTAGTCAGGAGTTTTCCATGTGAATAGGTCTGCTTATTCACTTTGTAGGCTGCTTTTCCAGGTGGGCTATAATGGCGTAATAGGTGCTGGGGGATACGAGTTGAATTTTACAGCTTTGCCTGTACGAGTTCAAAAAATGCCTATTTTGCTATGGTCATATTCAAGAACATGAACACTTTAAAGGCACTTGAGATTGAGTTGCAACAGGATCTTATTTTGCCGGATGAAGTACAGGTAACAGGCTTTCTTGGGAGAGGCAGACGCTCTTTTTCCTACAAGGGTGAATACAACAGAAAGGATGTCGTTATCAAGGTATATCGAAAAGAGTTTATCGAAAAGTATCGCAGAAAATGCAATATTGACATTGCTGAATTTGAGTTTGAACGCAATTCTATTTTGTATGCCATTGATGCGATAAGACCCTACATTGCTATTCCGTACAAGAAATTTCCACACGGCAGCGGCTTTACACATTCGTTTGTACAAGAGTATGTGGATGGCATCACGCTCAAGCAGTTGATTTTCAGGTCAGGGTATCTCCCTGAGGAAGTTTTAGCGGCCGGCTATGAGATTGTCAGGTCTGCTGAAGCATATGGAGTACATGATATAGATATCAGTATGGCAAACATTATAGTGATTCAAAGGAAGGGAGTTTGGATGCCCAGGCTGTATGATTTCAATATACTGCCACAGCATATGAGCCCCCCCAATCCGTTTATAGCATTCGGTATCAAAGCGGGCTTGAGCAAAAAGTCGCGCAGGGACTATAGGAGTCTGAGGAGCTGGAAACGGGCAGGAGAACAGCAACAACTGTCTGGAACAGCTGTGAGGGACTAGTTGCCATAGACCTTGGTTGTCCTGTCGTTCATAACTGACTGCATTTGTATATTATTTGTTCAAAATTTGTGGGGAATCCAATTTTAAATATGCTCTGCTTGATATTTTCGTAAAATACAACGGAGCCCTTATAAATACATCCAACAGGACATTGAAATGGCAAGAGGCATAAACAAAGCGATATTGATTGGTCATCTTGGGCAGAACCCCGAGGTGAAGTACACGCCAAGCGGCCAGGCCGTATGCAATATTAGCGTGGCTACGACTGAATCTTGGAATGATAAGAATACAGGTGAAAAAGTAGAGAGAACTGAGTGGCACCGTGTAGTGTTTTTTCGCAGGTTGGCAGAAATTGCAGGTGAGTACCTGAGAAAAGGTTCACAGGTCTATGTGGAAGGAAGATTGCAAACCCGCAAATGGCAGGACCAAGGCGGTAATGAACGCTACACTACTGAAATTGTTGCCAACGATATGCAGATGCTGGGCAGCAAGGGGAGTACAACGACAATGCAAGAGGTTCCGAAATCAGATTCGGGACAAGCCACTGCCAACTCACCAGCTGATGATTTTGACGACGATATTCCTTTCTAGACAGTGGCCGGATACATAAAGAAGAAATTTAATCGCACTTGATTTAGCCTGACTTGCTTAAGCTTGGGCCTAGGCTCTTAGTTCTGGCTGGAATCTGCTTGGAAATTCCAGACATGATACCCAGTGATGCATTGGGCTGCAGTTTTGGGGTTGTTACAGGCTTGGCTCGTGAGAAAAATTACAAGCACTGAATGTGCTCTGGGTGGAGATAGATTGACCGGCGACTATATTGCTTCACCTGGTCTGCACAAAATATCGTAGTGCTGCCACTCATCAAGGTTTTCTTCGGTTACAAGAGGTCCTGTACCAATTGGTTCTTCGGTTATCTTGTATACACGGTAGCCAAGGTCCAGAAAGAAAGAGAGCAGATTTTTGCGGTATGTACTGTCAGTATTTTTGAAGACTTCGGCTTTGATAATCGGTTTGTAGGCCCTGATTATGTCGTGGATAGACTCCAAAACATGCAGATCATAGCCTTCTGTATCCACCTTGATGAATTTCAATCGTGGCAGCATTTCGGAGTAATCTTCAAACAGCTCTTTTTTCAAATTCACACAGAATACTTCTAATTTAAATGGGTGCCCATGCTTGATAGTAGGAATTCCTTCGTGGCGACCACCGTTGCAAAAGCCGGCATCGGAATACTCGAATTCCATGAATCCTTCAGTGGTAGTTGCTGCAGCCATCATTGTCTTTATGTTGACAATATGAGTATTTGTTCGAGCATTTTTCTCTAGAACATGGTAAACGAATGGGTTGGGCTCAAGTGCTAAAACGCAACCGCAATTCCCTACGGCAAGGGCCATGGGCATCGTTGAGTCTCCTGTATGTGCACCTATATCAATGCAGAAATCTCCTTCCTCTAGAATTTTTTGATATGTCTCGACCTCTTGGGCCGTCACTGTTTTTTTTGCTTCATTGCGATGTGGGTGTAACCATCGTGCGAAATGAACAGTTGTATCTCCTAAATGCACATCACGGATTTGGTAAGCATAGTGGCTGGATTTCCCACGAAAACCCAAAAATTGAAACATGTTTTTGATTTTCATGATTTTTTGCGTTCAGAATCTGGTCCGGATGGATCCATGGATACCTCAGGTTAACTATTTTAGCAGGCTATCGAAACGGGAGTATATCCCGTGAAGCGGAACTCGGTTGATGATTAGCTTGATACGGAATCAGCAACGGTTCAGAGGACTTGTTGGCAATCGTAGGGCAATGGCATAGTTTCAGCTTTGAGTTTTACCTCATTTTTTTGATGACTAAGGTCAATTAACTGCTTGCAATGATCATCCCGACTGGCTTCAAGGTGCAGTCAGGAATTATACTGAGAATCCCGTACACTGAAGATGTAGATCTTACTTAACAAAATCTCGATGTCGAAGAAAGTATTTGTCAAAACACAGGGCTGCCAGATGAACGAGTATGATTCTGCGAGGATGCTTGACGTACTGCGCAGCGAATGCGGTTTTGATGTCACCGCCGATTTGTCCAAGGCTGATGTGTTATTGCTCAACACATGCTCAATTCGTGAAAAGGCACAGGAAAAGGTGTTTTCACAGTTAGGGCAATGGCGGCCATTGAAAGAAAAAAACCCAGGTGTCTTGATCGGTGTAGGGGGTTGTGTAGCCAGCCAGGAAGGCGATGCCTTGGCTGCACGCGCGAAACACGTGGATGTGGTATTTGGCCCCCAGACGATTCACCGGCTGCCGGAGCTATTGAGGCAGGCGGCAGAAGACAAGGAAGTGGTCGTCGATATCTCTTTTCCGGAAATGGAAAAGTTTGACTGTTTACCCGAGCCTCGACACAGTGGCCCGGTCGCCCTTGTTTCAATAATGGAGGGCTGCAGCAAATATTGCACGTATTGCGTAGTGCCTTATACCCGTGGAGAGGAGTTCAGCAGACCGCTGGAGAATGTACTGGATGAAATCGGGTTGCTGGCTCAAAAAGGTGTGCGTGAGGTTACGTTGCTGGGGCAGAATGTGAACGGGTACCGCGGGCTTGACCGGCAGGGGGAGATAGCGGATTTTTCCCTGTTACTTTACTATGTAAGCAATATCGAAGGCATCGAGCGTATCCGGTATACTAGCTCTCACCCCGTAGAATTTTCGGACAACCTGATTAATGCGTATGCGGAGGTTCCTGAGCTGGTGAACCACGTGCATTTGCCGGTGCAAAGTGGCTCAGACAGGGTATTGTCTGCTATGAAGCGTGGGTACACGGCACTGGAGTATAAGTCCATAATAAAAAAATTGCGCAAGCACCGACCTGATATCAGCATTTCATCAGATTTCATCGTCGGGTTTCCTGGTGAAACGGATCAGGATTTTGAGGAGACAGTGAATTTTGTGAAAGAGGTTGGTTTTGATCAGTCTTTCAGTTTCATCTACAGCACAAGGCCCGGAACTCCTGCTGCATTCCTAGAAGATCCTGTTACACAGGACGTGAAAAAATACAGGCTGCAGCGTCTGCAGGAAATCATTCGCGATGCATCCAGCACTCATTCACAAGCGATGCTGGGGACCGATCAGGTGGTGCTGGTCGAAGGGCACTCAAAGAAGTCGTCCCTTGAGTATTCAGGAAGAACCGAAAATAATCGTGTAGTCAATTTTGAGGCACCTGGTAATGTGATCGGTAAGTTCGTTCGTCTCGGGATTACTGATGTGTTTTCAAATTCGTTGCGAGGCGTTTATCATGAAACACTCTCCTAGAGGAAGCAGCACTTTTGCCAACTGAAGTCTATTCCGTCAATATTTTTCTGGAGCCTGCCGACAATCCTCGTCTGGCCAACCTGTGCGGGCCACTCAACGGACATCTGCATCAGCTTGAAAAACGGCTGGGTGTGGAAATCAATAACCGTGGTAATGCGTTTTCCATTAGCGGTGAAGCCAAGGCAACGAATGCAGCGGTAGAGGTCCTGAAAGAACTTTACGATACGACCAAAAGTCAGGTGCTGTCTTCTTCGGATGTCCACCTGCACTTGCAGGAGTCTGAACTTGCCAATATAGCTGAACAGAAACTCAGATTCTCAAGTCGGACAGTCTACACGAAGCGTGGTGTGGTCAAACCCCGTGGTGCAAACCAGCAACGGTATGTCCAATGCATTGAAGAACGTGATCTGGTATTTGGCATTGGACCGGCAGGTACCGGGAAAACCTATCTTGCTGTTGCCTGTGCAGTCGGAGCGCTTGAACGGGACAGGATTCGCAAACTCGTCCTGGTAAGACCAGCCGTAGAGGCGGGTGAAAGGCTGGGATTCCTGCCGGGCGATCTTGCCCAAAAGATTGACCCGTATCTGCGACCCATGTACGACGCGCTGTACGAGATGCTGGGGTATGAAAAAGTGAGCAAGCTCATTGACAGGAATGTCATCGAAATCGCTCCTCTGGCTTATATGCGCGGGCGTACCCTGAATGATGCCTACATTATCCTGGATGAAGCACAAAACACTACTATTGAACAGATGAAAATGTTCCTGACACGCATTGGATTCGGTTCCAAAGCCATCGTAACCGGTGACATCACGCAAATTGACTTGCCCAGTATCAAGGAATCAGGCTTGAAACACGTCAGGCGTATTCTGAAAAATACCGAAGGTGTTTCAATTTGTGAATTCAATTCCAGGGATGTCGTGCGTCATTCGCTGGTCAAGAAAATCATCAAGGCGTACGACGGTGATTCAAGCTAACTGGGTTTCCTAAATGTGGCCATCCAGCTAGACGTCCAGATTGCAACTGAAGATAGTCACATACCTTCTGAGTCGGAATTCAGGGGATGGGCAGGAGATATTCAATCCTCTGGTGCTGCCGACAATGCTTGTTTGCGTATTGTCGGCATGGACGAAGGAAAACACCTGAACAGCACGTACCGCAAGAAGGATGAAGCTACAAATGTCCTGTCTTTTCCTGCCTCGGTCCCTGAAGAACTTGGAACTGGTTTTCTTGGAGATATCGTGATTTGTGCGCCGGTGGTTATTGAGGAAGCTGTCACACAGGGGAAAGACATCCGGTCACACTGGGCGCATCTTCTGGTACATGGTATTTTGCATTTGCAGGGTCATGTCCACGATAATGACCAGCAGGCACAGGAAATGGAAGCACTGGAAATCGCAATTTTGCACAGACTGGGAGTTGAGAATCCGTATTAAGCCATAATGTCAAAAACACGTGATACAACTACGCAGTGGCTTCGCATGCCTGCCTTTTTCAAGATGTTTTTTGACAGGATCCCTGAAGACCGTGCAGAGATCATTCAACTGCTGCACCGGGCCGAAGCCAATGGCGTGATCAAAAGCGACATACTGGAAATGATTAAAGGTGCCATCCAGGTATCGGAAATCCAGGTGAAAAATATCATGATCCCACGTTCGCAGATGATCGTGTTCCGCAGGGGCGGAAATTTGCAGGACATGCTGCCCGTGATAATAGACTCCGCACATTCCAGATTCCCGGTCGTGGGAGATAGTAAGGATGAAGTGCTGGGTATTTTGCTCGCCAAGGATTTGCTACGCTATTTCATGGACAGTAAGCAAGGGCATTTCAGCCTGGAAGACGTGCTGCGCCCTGCTGTTGTGGTTCCAGAATCCAAACGGGTCAATACCCTGTTGAATGAGTTCAAGGATAGCCGTAACCACATGGCAATAGTCGTGGATGAATACAGTGGTGTATCAGGGCTGGTGACGATCGAGGATGTTCTGGAACAGATCGTTGGAGATATTACGGATGAACATGATGCAACAGAAGACCAGTACATATTCGAGCATTCTGAAGGACACTACGGAGTGAAGGCCTTGACTCCGATCGAGGAATTCAATGATTTTTTTTCCACTCGGTACAGTGATGCGGACTTCGAAACTTTCGGAGGGCTGGTTCTCAGCAAGTTTGGACATCTGCCCAAAAAAGGCGAGAGCATTGAATTTGATCGCTTCACTGTGGAGGTGTTACGTTCTGACCGGCGAAGACTTCATTTGCTGAATGTTTCCAGCAGCCCTGATCATTCGTAGTCAGGGCAGCACCTATCCATCCGTCCGCAGACCTGGCAACACGCTTTTCGCAGACACATGTCTTTTGTTCCCAATTATGTTGCAGTCCTGATTGCAGCGGTGAGCGGGGCAGTACTGGTTTGCGGTTTCGCACCGCTCTCCTGGTGGTGGCTGACACTTGTTTGCCCGGCTGTTTTATACATGACTCTCATCGGCCGCACTTCCGGAAACGCATTTTTGATTGGGCTTGTTTTCGGGCTGGTGTTTTTTGGGCTAGGTGTGTCCTGGACATTCAACAGTATCCACGAGTTCGGCCATGCGCCCGTCTGGCTGAGTGTATTCCTTGTAGCGTTGTTGGTGATAGTACTTGCGCTGTTTCCGGCCTTTTCTGCATTCCTGTTTTCAAGGGTGTGCCGTAACAGTTCGTTTAGCATTTCCAGCATACTTGCATTTTCCGTACTCTGGACGCTGTTTGAATGGGTTCGGGGCTGGATTTTTACAGGATTTCCATGGCTGCTAATGGGGCATGCCCATCATTCCAGTCCGCTACAGGGGGTTCTCCCTGTTTTGGGCAGTTACGGAGCGACCTGGGTTGCAGTACTCCTGGGTTGCCTTGCCACGGTGCTGATTTTCGGAATGGCAAGGCAAAGAATCGCTGCCGGTATATCGCTGGTACTGGTCGCATCTGCGCTGCTGGTCGGCAATCAGGTCGCCTGGACGAGCCCGGACAATAATCCTCTCAGTGTCGTCCTGATCCAGGGGAACATCTCTCAGGAAATGAAATGGGATCGTGCGCAGCATCCGCATATTTTTCGAAGATACCTTCAGCTCAGCGAAGCGCATCTGGATGCAGATATCATCATCTGGCCGGAATCTGCCATCCCCACCTATTATTTTGAGGTCAAAGACTCATTCATACTGGAGTTGGAAGAAATTGCATTGGCGGAAAATGTCGACTTCCTGGTGGGGTTGTTTACCTATGATCAGGACAGCAAGGAGATATACAACTCGGTGATGACTATTGGTGAGGAGAAAACTGTCTATACCAAGCGTCATCTTGTTCCGTTCGGGGAATATATTCCATTTCGCAACATCGTACCGTTTCTGACACGCCAGATTGAGCTTCCGATGTCCGATATTTCTAGTGGTAGCGGACGGCCTCTGGTCAAGCTGAAAGGTTATTTCGCGGGCGCATCCATCTGTTATGAAGTGGCGTACGGTAACGAAATGATTGAGGCCATGCCCGAGGCAAAGTTTCTCTTCAATGTCAGTAACGATGCCTGGTTTGGTGATTCATTTGCACCGCACCAGCATCTGGAGATTGCACGTTCCAGGGCTGTCGAATTGGGACGGTATCTGTTGCGTGCAACCAGCACAGGAATCTCGGCCATTGTCGATCCCCATGGTACTGTCGTGGAACGTTCTGCACAGTTCCAGGAAGACATAATCAGGGCAAATATCCAGCCGCACACAGGTCTAACGCCGTATTCACGTTGGGGAAACTGGACAATAATTACTACCCTTTCCGGTATTTTCCTTATAATCTGTTTGTATCGATGGCGCAGGATGCGATCCAAAGCCCCACTCTTGAATCAGTCAGATCCCGGATTTAGATAATCATGACGCCTCCCCTCATACCAGTAGTATTGTCCGGTGGTTCCGGTACGCGCCTGTGGCCGCTGTCCAGAAAGCTTTATCCCAAGCAGTTTATTCCGCTAAGGGGAGATAAAAGCCTGTTTCAGGCCACAGTAGAACGCGTTCAGTGCCTGGATCATCCAAGAGGGATTTTGGTGATTTGCAACGATGAACATCGGTTTATGGCGGCAGAGCAGTTACGCTGGTCTGGACTGGAACATTCGGCAATTATCCTGGAGCCAGTGGGACGGAATACGGCACCTGCCATTGCCATAGCCGCTATGCATGCGCTGGACCAGGATGCTGATGCGCACTTGCTGGTAGTTCCTGCCGATCACTTGGTGAAGGATTTGCCTCAGTTTCAACTGGCAGTATCCGTTGCCGAACAGGTTGCCGCCGACAGACTGGTGACTTTTGGTGTTGTGCCCGATCGTGTTGAAACCGGATTCGGGTACATTGAATTCAGCAAGGCAGTTTCCTTGCAATCCGCAGCAGGTGTAGCGTACGACGTTGACAAGTTTGTAGAAAAACCGGATTTCGAAACTGCCCGTGCCTACCTGGAAAGCGGTAATTATCTCTGGAACAGCGGGATGTTCCTGTTCTCAGCCAAGAGGTATCTGGATGAACTCAAGCGATTGCAACCGGATATCTGTGAAGCATGCCGCCAGGCGCATGCAGGCCGCAAACAGGATTTGGATTTTATCCGTTTGGATAAACAGGCATTTTCAAAAGCTCCTGAAATTTCTGTTGACTATGCAGTCATGGAGAAGACCGACAAGGCTGCTGTCGTCCCGTTGAATAGTGGCTGGAACGATATCGGATCCTGGCATGCATTATGGGAATCGTCTCAACGGGACCGCAACGGCAATGCGACATCCGGGGACGTCATTGCAACTGATTGTGAAGGATGCTATATCCATTCCAACCATCGGCTGGTAACGGCGGTCGGGATCAGGGATCAGGTGGTGGTCGAGACCGCGGATGCGATCCTTGTGGTCCCTCGTGATCGGGTACAGGAAGTCAGGGATATTGTGGTCAGGCTTCAGCAGGCCGGGCGAGGTGAAGTGGAGATTCATCCCAGAGTCTACCGTCCCTGGGGTACCTACGAATCCATAGACGCAGAAGACCGGTTTCAGGTCAAGCGTATTACTGTCAATCCTGGTCAGGCCCTTTCATTGCAGATGCACCGTCATCGTGCAGAGCACTGGGTAGTTGTAAAAGGTACTGCAAAGGTAACCTGTGGAGAAAAAGAGTTCCTGTTAGGGGAAAATGAGTCCACCTATATCCCTGCCGGTACCCGACACCGTCTGGAAAACCCTGGTACGGACCTGCTGGAACTCATTGAAGTGCAGTCCGGAAGTTATTTGGGCGAGGATGACATCGTACGTTTTGAGGATGCATATGGCCGCTGACAGGTACAGGATTCTGCCTTCCGGTTGTGCGGGCAGATGAGAGTTTCCAGGAAAGCATTTCATATTGTGACCAGGCATTTATCGCTGGTATGCTCGCATGCTTTTAAACCTCGGATAACGTCAGGATTCCATGCAAGACAGCTATAACCCACACAAACTGGAGCCTCTTGTTCAGCAGGAATGGGAACAGCAGCGAACGTTTGAAACAGTCGAAGACGAAAAGCAGGAAAAATTTTACTGTTTGTCCATGTTTCCCTATCCAAGCGGACACTTGCATATGGGCCATGTTCGCAATTACACCATTGGCGATGTTATCAGCCGGTACCAGCGCATGCGGGGAAAAAATGTCATGCAGCCCATGGGCTGGGATGCATTCGGGTTACCTGCGGAAAATGCCGCAATCAGGAACAGGGTCCCGCCAGCTAAGTGGACGTACGGAAATATCGATTATATGCGGGCACAGCTCAAACGGCTGGGCTTTGCCTACGACTGGAGCCGTGAACTTGCTACCTGTGATCCGGAATACTACCGCTGGGAACAGTGGTTCTTTACCAAGCTGTATGAAAAAGGCCTTGTCTACAGGAAAAAAGCCATGGTCAACTGGGACCCTGTGGACCAGACAGTGTTAGCCAATGAGCAGGTTATCGAGGGTCATGGGTGGAGATCTGGCGCCCGCATCGAACGTAAAGAGGTCACCCAGTGGTTTCTGAAAATTACAGCCTATGCCGAAGAGCTCCTGAAGGACCTGGGACAGCTTGATGGCTGGCCGGAGCAGGTCAAAACCATGCAGGCCAACTGGATCGGTCGTTCCGAAGGTGTTGAAGTCATTTTTGATGTAGACAGCCAGCAGGCACTCAATGTGTTTACAACCCGACCCGATACGTTATTCGGTGTGACATATATTGCGGTAGCCCCGGAGCATGACTTGGCAGTACATGCATCAAAAAGCTCTGCAGAAATCGCTGTTTTTTTACAGGAATGTGCGAAAACAAGGGTTTCAGAAGCTGAAATAAGTACATTGGAAAAAAGGGGAATTGACACAGGTCTGTATGCAACCCACCCGCTTACTCAGGAGAAGATTCCTATCTGGGTTGCGAACTTTGTGCTGATTGAATATGGGTCGGGTGCAGTGATGTCGGTGCCTGCGCATGATCAGCGTGACTGGGAATTCGCAGAAAAATTCGGATTGCCCATCAAGCCGGTGGTGTTTCCTGAACAGGGTAGTGTGTGTGTGGATATTTCGCAGGGCGCATTTCTTGAAAGAGGATGGCTGCAAAACTCTGGCCAGTTTGATGGCATGAGTTCGGATCGAGCCTTCGATGCCATCGCGGATGAGCTTGAGCATCGTAACAAGGGGCAGCGGCAAGTCAATTACCGATTGCGGGATTGGGGCATTTCCCGGCAACGTTACTGGGGTTGTCCGATTCCCATTATAAATTGTGACCGTTGCGGGGTCGTGCCTGTTCCTGAGCAGGATTTACCTGTATGCCTGCCTGAGGATGTTGATTTTGAAAATGCTGTATTGCCGCTCAAATCATTGCCAGGATTTTATGAAGTCAAGTGCCCGGAATGCCACGGTGCGGCCACTCGGGAAACGGATACGTTTGACACTTTTTTCGAGTCTAGCTGGTATTTTGCACGCTACTGTTGTGCAGACAACGATGCCTCCATGCTGGATGATCGGGTTCGGTACTGGATGCCGGTTGACCAGTATGTCGGTGGCATTGAACATGCGGTATTGCATCTATTGTATGCAAGGTTTTTCAACAAGCTGATGCGTGATGCAGGCTTATGTGCAAATGATGAGCCTTTCATAAATTTGTTGACGCAGGGCATGGTGTTGAAAGATGGTACAAAAATGTCCAAATCAAAAGGCAATACTGTGGATCCACAAAACCTGATTGACAAGTACGGCGCAGATACTGTCCGGCTTTTCGTGATGTTTGCAGCCCCCCCTGCGCACAATCTGGAGTGGTCTGATTCTGCGGTAGAAGGCTCATACCGGTTCATCAATAAACTGTGGCGCCTGACCAAAAGTCATGCTGAGCAGGGTGTGACATGTAGCGACGGGAAATTGTTTGAATGCCTGAATGGGGATCAGGCCAGTCTGCGTCGAAAGATTCATGAGACGATACAAAAGGTCACAGATGGCGTGGGCAGGCGCTATGCATTCAATACGGCTATTGCTGCAAACATGGAGCTGGTGAACGAGGTGATAGGTTTTGATGACCCATCACCACCCGGGCGTGCGGTCTGTCAGGAAGCACTGGAGGCGGTTGTGCTGATGCTTGCGCCCATTCTGCCTCATGTGTGCCATATACTGTGGCAAAGACTCGGACATGAGGTGCCGGTCAATTCTGCAGCCTGGCCAGATGTCGATGCAAGGGCTTTGATAAAAGACATGGTTGAAATGGTGGTGCAGGTCAATGGGAAAAAGCGGGCGACCATTCAAGTTCCCACAGGTATGGGAAGTGATGGTATTGAGCATATCGCCCAGCATAATGAAAATGTCGTACGATTTATTGAGAATCGGAAAATTGTAAAAGTGATAGTAGTGCCGGGTCGAGTTGTCAATATTGTTGTAAACTAGTCCCATGCGTAGCTATCGAGAATTTATCTTGCTTATGCTGATCCTGTCAGCCATGTTGCCTGGCTGCGGATTTCGTCTGGCTGGCAGCGGTGACGGGGAAAGTTCCAGCGGCCTGAAAACCGTTTCTGTGCACAATACGGGTTCGAGTCACGCACTGGCACATTTTACCAGGGAGTATCTCAAATCAAACCGGATTGATGTAGTGGAGCCGGAACAGGCTGTAGTACAACTGGAAATTCTGTCTGAAATTACGGGAAAAGAGGTGCTTACGCTGGATCGTGACGGTAAAGCGCGAGAGTTTGATCTGGTGCTGAATATAGCATTTGATGTTAAACGTACGGACACAGACTATTCACTCACTGAGCAAAGCATCAGTCTTAACCGGGTTTTCGTATTTGACAAGCGGGATGTACTGGGTTCTGCTGAGGAAGAGCAGCAACTGCTAGACGAAATGCGCAAGGATGCTGCCAAGCTGATTGTTTATCGTTTGCGCGCCATACCTCTTCAGGACTAGTGGCTGAGCCTGCGAATCTGCTTATCCAGTTTCACCCAGGATTATTTTTGCAATCGCGGCTGAATCCAGGTCACCTTCACCTGATTTGACAATTTTTTCCAAGTATCCAGCGACCAGAGCGGTTCCCGGCATGGATATGCCGTTTTCCTGTGCGTTCGACAAAGCAATGTCTATATCCTTGTGGTGAAGCTTAGCCTTGAAACCTGGCTCGTAGGCTCCATCCAGCATACGTTTGCCATGGACTTCAAGAATTCTGCTGTACGCAAATCCACCCAGAAGCGCCTCGCGAACTCTGTTTGGGTCTACACCGGATGATCTTGCCAGTAAAAATGCTTCAGCCACTGCTGACATGGTTTGTGCGACAAGAATCTGGTTACAGGCCTTGGCTACCTGTCCGGCACCATGTGTGCCTACGTGCGTGATGTTTTTGCCCAGGCACTGCAGGACAGGTAATGCCTGGTAATAAACTTCTTCCCTGCCTCCGACCATGATAGACAGCGTTGCATCAATGGCACCCTGTTCTCCACCGGATACAGGGGCATCAAGCATTTCGATTTGTCTGCTATCGAGTTGTCTGGCCAATTGTCGGGTTTCCGCTGGTGATATGGTACTCATGTCAATGACCAGGTGTCCTTTGGCAGCACCGTGCATTACACCATCCTTGCCGGTAGCCACCTCTTTGACATCAGGAGTGTCGGAAACAATAGTAATTGTCATTTGACAGTGTCGAGCCAGTTCAGCGGGAGTCTCGAATCGTTTAATGTCATGCAATTCAAAAGGCTGAAATGATTTTTCCTGACGGGCATAGAGTCCGAGGCTGTAGCCAGCCCTGATCAGGTTCATGGCAACGGGCCTACCCATGATACCCAGTCCAATCACCCCGATACGATCGATATTCATCTCATTTTGAACCGTAGTATTGAAACAGGCAGAGCTTAGCACGAAGATTTTACTGTTTATGAGCTTTCATGTAAGTTTTGCATCAGGCCAAAGGTTCTGATGGGTTCTTTGATATTCCCTGTATGCAAGTTCGATTTTCACAATTGAGAAAATGTCTCGACCGGTCAACGGGTACAGTTTTCCTGGTCACTGGCGATGAGCCGTATCAGCATATGCTGGCTGCGGACATGTTTCGCAAGCATCAGGCGAAGTCCGGTTTTACAGAAAGGAAAGTCCTCTATGCTGAAACCGGATTTGACTGGGCTGAACTGGATGCTGCACAACACGATCTATCCCTGTTTGGGGAGCGCACGCTTATTGATTTGCGTATTCCGACTGGTAAGCCAGGAGTGAGTGGTTCGAAGGCGCTCGTACGCTTTGTCCATGACCTCCACCCGGACGTTGCCTTGCTGATTCAAGCACCCAGACTGGACCGAAATTCAATGAATTCTGCCTGGGTAAAGGCGGTGGACAAGGCAGGTATAGTTGTTCGTGTCTGGCCCTTGAGCTACAGGGAAACCGAAAACTGGATTAGGCAGAAACTGAAGGCCGAAGGTTTTTCATCCAACAGGGAAATTGTTGCATTTATTGCCTTGCATGTTGAAGGGAATTTGCTTGCTGCCGTACAGGAACTTGAGAAAATTGTACTGGTTAGCGAGAGCAATGAGTTGACTCTCGAAGCAGTAAGCAGGGTATTGACGGATAGCAGTCACTATTCCCTGAATGAGCTCAAGGATGCACTGGGAAGCAAGGAGAACATGCGGTGCGTACGTATCCTGCGCGGGCTAGAAAAGGAAAACGTCAAACCTCCCCTGGTGTTATGGGTCATGGCAGAACAGGCCAGGGCAATGATTGCCAGTCAAGATGCAGCAGCTACTGCCCGGGTTGCAGGCCGTTCAGACAGGCTCGCCCAGCTTAGCCTTGTTCATCAGAAGCATATTGGCGTACGTGATGCGAACCACGATCAGGAAGTTTCATGCTTGCTGAGGCAGTGTGCGTGGGTGGATCGTATTATCAAGGGTCAGGCTCACGGTAATCCTTGGCGTGAACTGTTACAATTGGGGTTAGCCATACAAATGGCAGGATGAGTCGTGTGCTCTTGAAATACCCTGCAAAATCCACAATATTCTGGACATCGTGAGCAGTACTGTGAAAGATCAGGACGGGTCATTGGAATGCTACATTGCTGATGTAGCCAGGCAAGCGGCATCCGCAAAAAGCGAGATTGGCTATGCGGATACGGACACAAAAAATCAGGCTCTGAGAAATATTGCCGAACAGATCGTTTCCTCAAGCAACATGCTTAAGGAAGAGAATGAACGTGATCTCCAGGAAGGTGAAAGACGTGGTTTGAGTGCTGCCTTGCTGGATCGTCTGGAACTTGATGACAATCGCATCCAGGCGATGGCTGAAGGCGTTGAACAGGTTGCCAAGCTGTCTGATCCAGTTGGCCAGACCACACCTATGGCAACGCGGCCAAGTGGAATCAGGGTGGGTAAGATGCGTGTTGCAATCGGTGTGATTCTGATCATTTATGAGTCGCGCCCCAATGTCACGGCTGATGCAGCAGCATTGTGTATCAAGTCAGGCAATGTGACCATCCTGCGTGGAGGGTCTGAAGCACTACATTCCAACCATGCAATCGCAAGGTGCATTCATGCCGGCCTTGATCAGGCTGGCCTTTCCAGAGATATCGTTCAGATTATCAATACACCCGATCGGGATGCCGTTGGGCTGTTGCTGCAGTTCAGTCAGTATATCGATGTGGTAATTCCCCGTGGCGGCAAAGGTCTGATCGAACGAATCATTCAGGATTCATGCATTCCACTGATCAAGCATCTGGATGGCGTATGCCACGTCTACATTCATGAGGATGCGGATGCGAGGATGGCTATCGATATTGCCGTCAATGCTAAGGCACAGCGCTTTGGAGTCTGCAACGCCATGGAGACTCTGCTGGTGGACCGGGCTATCGCAGGGAAAGTATTACCGGAGATCAGGCAACGGTTTGATCTCAAGGGGGTGGAGATACGCGGTTGTGAGGAAACCTGTTCCAAGTTACCTGGAATTGCCCGGGCTTATGAACAGGACTGGTTTGAAGAATACCTGGGACCGGTGTTGTCTGTCCGCATTGTAGATGGCATCACACAGGCAGTCGAGCATATACAGGCCTATGGCTCCCAGCATACGGATGCGATCGTAACGAACAATGATGCAATTGCGCAAAAGTTCCTGCGCATGGTGGATTCGAGTTCAGTCATGGTGAATGCCTCAACACGTTTTGCTGACGGTTTCGAGTATGGTCTGGGAGCAGAGATTGGAATCAGTACGGACAAGCTGCATGTCAGGGGTCCTGTGGGCTTGGAGGGATTGACTACCCAGAAGTTTATTGTGCTAGGGGGTGGGAATATACGTGAATAGTGATACCGCCTTAAGGCTTTCAGGTATATTTGGACTGGGGTCAGTACAGATGATTCAGTCTTGGTCTGATCGATCAGGGTAGGGGTGTGTTAGGCATATTTGGCGGCACTTTTGATCCGGTTCACTTTGGACATATCAAGCTGGTACTGGCACTACTGGAACATTTTGATTTCGAACAAATTCGGTTTGTGCCCTGTCGAAAGCCTCCTCACAAGCGTGCCATCTGTGTCGATGCAAAACATCGACTGCATATGCTGAACATGGTTACGCATGCGAATTCAAAACTGAAGGTTGATGATCGTGAGCTGAGACGGTCTGGGCCATCGTACATGGTGGACACCCTGAAGGAAATTCGTGAAGAATCCGGGGCAGCGTGTACACTGGTATTGATATTGGGTATTGATGCATTTTTGAATTTCTGTACGTGGCACAAATATGACGCAATCCTGTCAATTTGTCATATCATGCTGTTGCGGCGACCCGGATACAGGCTTGCCAGGCAGGGTTGTGAGCATGAACTATTTAAACGATATAGTACGGACAAAATCATGGCAGTCTACGAGTCACCTGGCGGACACATATTTCTCAGTAATGAAGAGGAAATAGAAATTTCATCCACTGCGATTCGCCGATGCATAGCAAAAGGGAAACAACCCAGATACCTGCTGCCGGGTAACGTATGGGATTATATCCGCAGGCATGACCTGTATCACCAGGCCGCAGCATAAGCAGTACAACAGAAACAGTACTGAATACCCTAGAACTTGAATTCATGCACGACAAGGGAAAAGCCAGTGCTTAGGATATCGCATGTTCTTGTTAACACCTGTCGCAGCAGGCGGCACATGTGGCCAGCAGGTAAATGCCTGAAATATTGGCCATGAGTGAAGAAATACTGATCAATGTCACACCTCGAGAGACGAGGGTTGCAATCGTTGAAAATGGTATGTTGCAGGAAGTGCAGATCGAGCGCCTGGCCAAGCAGGGTCTGGTCGGAAACATATTCAAAGGCTGTGTGAGCAAGGTCATGCCGGGCATGGATGCGGCATTTGTTGATATCGGCTTGCCCAAAGCTGCATTCATCCACAGTTCCGATGTCGCTTATCTGCCTAAAAGTTCACGGACCAGGCAAATCGTGTCGTCTGGGCCAGTGCCGGGTGAAAACACTGTACAGCCACATGGCGAATCTATTACGAATTTGCTGCATGAAGGACAACAACTACTCGTTCAGGTCGTTAAGGATCAACTGGGTACCAAAGGTGCGCGTCTTACGACCAGTATTACTGTCCCCTCTCGGTACATGGTATTGCTGCCATACTCGAACGATGTACGGTTATCGTCACGTATTGATGACCAGCTGGAACGTACGCGGTTGACGGAACTTACAAAAAGTCTGCTTGATGATTCGAGTGCCAACTGTGGCTGTATTCTGAGAACTGCTGCAGAAGGTGTGGACGAAGCAGACCTGAAAAGGGACTTGAAGTTTCTGCTGAGTCTCTGGGATACGATCGTGGAAAAAGTTATTCGTGTGTCGTCAGTAGATCAGGTGTATTCAGATTTGCCGCTCGCAGTTCGCGTGTTGCGAGATCTTTCAATCGAAGACGTTGAAATAGTCAGGGTTGATTCACGTTTTACATACGAGACCGTAAAGGAGTTTTCTGCAAAGCTTGTACCGGAAATTGCTGATCGCATTATGCACTACCCTGGCAGCCGACCTATATTTGATCTTTATTCAATTGAAGACGAACTGCAGAAATCCTTGCAAAGGAAAGTGACACTCAAATCAGGTGGCCATCTGATCTTTGACCAAACCGAGGCGATGACTACCATTGACGTCAATACAGGCGGCTTTGTTGGTCACCGGAATCTGGAAGAGACGATCTACAAAACCAACCTGGAGGCGGCGCAGGCCATTGCTCGCCAGCTACGACTGCGTAATCTTGGCGGTATTATCATTATAGATTTCATTGACATGGAGGATGAGGAACATAAACGCCAGGTTATGCGAATATTTGAAAAATCCCTTGGTAAGGACCGGGCCAGAAGTCAGGTCTGTGATGTATCACCCTTGGGTCTGGTTGAAATGACACGCAAGCGTACACGTGAGAGCTTGGAGCATATCTTGTGTGAACCCTGTTTTAACTGTGCGGGGCGCGGCTATATCAAGACTGCTGAAACTGTATGTTTTGAATTGTTTCGTGAGATCATGCGTGAAGCACTTCAGTATGAGACGAACGAACTTCTGGTTTTGGCATCTCAACCTGTAGTAGACCTTTTGCTGGACGAGGAATCTACCAGTCTGGCTGAACTGGAAGACTACATAGGCAAAACTATCAAACTGCAGGTTGAATCGTTGTATTCGCAGGAACAGTTTGATGTAGTGCCTCTGTGAAGGCAGATAATCACATGTGGCGCAGATTGTTACTCGCTGGCGGATACACTGTTGCAGGTGTTCTGGTATTAGTAGCTGTAGCAAGCAGTGTTATCCGCGTGAACCCTTCCCTGCATCAAAACTATCTTCCTGCTATCCAGCAAAGCATTTCGTCCATTGTGGGCAAACCCGTACAAATCAGGATGATTCGTATCGACTGGAATGGCTATGTACCACTTGTCACAGTACATGGTTTGTCTGTGTATTCTGATGACACAAGAAAAAAACAGCTCTTGTATGCAGAGAAAGCTTTTGTCTCGATTGATCCGTACAGGAGCCTGATGGACAGAGAATTTGCCATCCGGGAACTGCAATTGACCGGTGGCAATCTGGAAGTCCTGCGAACCGGGGACAAGAGAATAATTTTGAATGGCATAGATATCAGTGACCAGGTTGCCACCAGGACAAATTCCGATACAGCACGTGACATACGCATCAGCTTGTCGGGGAGCACGGTTGCAATCAAAGACGAGATTCTGAGTTTGGAATACTTCCTTGAACGTGCGGATATCATGCTCATTTTCCATGAAGGTAAGCTCAGGGTTGCGTCCAAATTCTTGTTGCCCGATTCGTTGGGCAATGCACTCGTGCTAGCTTTCGATGTGGAAAACCTTGATCAGGAATTGAAAAGCATCAAGGGAGCCGTGTATGCAAAAGGTGAAAATGTCAATCTTGAGCTTCTGGGCAATGTTTTCCCAATGTTACAGGTGGGAGTTCGTGGCGGGCGCTCTGATTTCGAGGTCTGGGGTAGCTTGAAGTCTGCTCAGGAGACGTTACTTCACGGGCGGCTGGTTGTTCGTGATCTTGAGTATCGTGATCTTGAGAATCAGGTCGGCGAGGTTGGCCAAGAAGTTATCGCACTGGACACACGGTTTAAGATGCAGGGATCAGGTGACAGCTGGCATTTGGCCCTGATAGACAGTGATATTCGGACTGCAAACCGGAAATGGGCCGGGGAAAATTATGAAATTAAGTGTATTCAATGTAATTCCGAGGCGTTCACGGTCAGTGCAGCACTGGAGTATGTCAATTTGGTCGATCTGCTGGCAACACTTCAGCATTTTCCGGTTTTTTCAGGACACCTGCAAAGAATTTGGCCGGATGTACAGATTCGTGGTGAACTCAGTAATGTGCAGCTCTTAACCCGCTGGCATGACAAGCAGGTCGCCAAGTACGCGTACAAGGCTTCCCTGCAAAACATAGCAGTTTCTGCACCTGTCTATGCATTCGAGGCATCATCTTTGTCTGGCGAGGTAGTTGGCAATCATCTTCAAGGCAGGTTTTCACTCGATTCACCTGCTGCGAAAATTCACGTGCATCACGTGGCAGACGATGCGTTTCCGGATCATAAGATTACAGGACAAATCAAATGGAAGATTTTGGACCATAGTTTTGTGGCCGGCCTGGAAAATATTTCACTTGTAGCCGATGGTATGCATGCAAACTTGCAGGGCATCGTCCAGTTAGGCCATGAAAAATCCTATGCTGACCTGCAGGCCGAAATACCGCAAGCGCGGATAGCAGCCCTGAAATCATGGTTACCCTATAAGAAAATGAACCAGAAGCTGGTGCACTGGTTTCGTGAAGCTGTAAAAGACGGGGTGTTGAGTCATGCCAGACTTTTGTTCAATGGGGACCCGGGGCGGTTTTCGTTCGGAGGTGAAACAGAAAGGTTTGAGGTATATGCAGGGATAGAAGACGCTTCCCTGGACTACCGTAAGTCATGGCCGGGCATTCGCAATGCTTCTGCAAGTCTGGAAATCAGGGATAAGCAGCTGAATGTACAGGGCAGTATGGGAGAGATCTTGAATTCAGATTTCCACGGCTTTACTGCTTCGATTGATGACATCAGGTTGCCCAGGCTGGTTATTCATAGCAACAGCAGCGGGCCCGCAAATGATATTTTGGATTTTTTAAAGCAGTCCACACTAATACCGCTGGACAGCCAGATACCCAGGCATATCTCAGTGGCAGGGGATGTAGGCCTGGACCTGAATATTGTTATGACCCTCACCAGAAAGCTGGAGAAAGAAAGGCACGTGGATGGAACGATAGAATTCCGTGGCACAGACCTGATGGTTACCCAGCTCTCTCTTCCTTTTACCAATGTGAATGGCAAATTGAATTTTAGTCGTCAGGGTGTTGAAGGCAAAGGACTTCGTGCTGAGTTGTACGGGTCGACATTTGGTATCGAAGCTGAATTGTTGGAAAACGGACGCACTGGCCTGCAAATTGGAGGTGATTTTGATATTGACTCCTGGATGGCTGCAAACCATTTCCAGGCTGCGGAATACATACGCGGAAAAGCCCTCCTTTCGGCGACTGTCAGTTTGCCGCAGCTCGGAAGGCATGATGCTGACGGGTCGCTGGAGATCAACATTGACAGTGATCTTACCGGCACGTCTTTTACCTTACCTGAGCCTTTAAACAAGGATTCGGGCGTACCCTCGGCTTTGAATATACATACCCGGTATCAATCGGGAGTGACTCACCCGCTGGTTGCCAGGTTTGAAGACAGGATTTTTGTACAGGCACAGCTGGACCCTGACAGCAAGCAGATTTCTGCTTTGGAGGTCAGGACCGGCAATGGCCAGTTTGACTCGCTTCAAGAGGGGGTAACAGTATCTGGAAATTTTGATCGCCTGGACATGACAGGGTGGCTGGACACGTTTAAGTCGAATACTGGAATGGATTCCCTGGCACTGCAGGCAGTTGATATTCAGGCTAATGAGATTTCCGTTTTTGGTATAGCGTTCCGGGAGGCAAGATTCATCCTTGAGAAGGATGTGCAAGCATGGTCTGGTAGAATCCGGTCGCAAACATTCAGTGGAGAATTCCACTACCCGCAGACTCCAGAGTCGGACAGGATTGTTACAGCCAGGCTGGACCATTTCCGGTTTGACAAGCCCGAGGAAGAAGTTTCCATCTCTGTGGACCCTCGAAATTTACCAGCACTGGATGTGCATGTCAGGCGGTTTGAACTGGGCGATCTCCCTGTAAATAATGTCATCTTGAAAACCGAGCCTTCTCCTCAGGGGATGATCATTGATTCCATGTCCGGGGAAGGGAACAGTTTGGAAATTGTTGCAAGCGGGGCCTGGAACGTTGATGCGAACAGTGTCCAGAGTACGGAGTTAGATATTGTACTTGTAACACAGGACCTGCGTGACTCATTGGAAGGACTTGGGTTCGAAACGGAGATGAAAAAAGGGGAAGGCGTTATTTCTTCCAAAATCCATTGGCCTGGTGCACCATATCAATTTTCTCTTGATTCCTTTGCGGGCACTGCAAATCTCAGGCTCAAGGATGGAGAGATAGTGTCCGTTGAACCTGGGGCTGGTCGATTAATTGGCTTACTTAATATAAGTGTAATTTCCAGGAGGCTTTCCCTGGATTTTTCTGACTTCTTCTCTGAAGGCTATGTGTTTGATAAGATTCGTGGCAACCTGGCTTTCAGGGATGGTAACCTGACTACTGAGGACCTGCGCATCAAGGGTCCAACCGCAGATATAGAAATTGAAGGTCGGACAGGGATAGTAGATAAGGATTATGATCAGCTGATAACTGTGACGCCACATGTCAGTGGGGGGTTGCCATGGCTCGGAATATCTATGGGGCCTGCTGGAGTGGGGGGTATTTATGTCCTGGGGAAGATCGCTGAAAAGATCGGGATTGATGTGGACAAGGTCGTCGAGGTGCAATATCACATGACAGGAAGCTGGGACGATCCGAAGATTGAACCCGTTGCACAAAAAGCTGCAGAGACGGAACCTTCCTTACAGGGTCCAGCATCAGGTTCATCCGGGGAAGAATCTGCAACCGCTTCTCCGTAATCCAGTGAGCATTCGAGTGCAGGGATAAAATCCGAGCAGCCAGGTATGAATTTCAGTTTTGAAAGCCTTCATGATGGGTGTCTGCATTACAGAACATCCATTTAATAAATTTCGGTGTTGTACAATGTTAAAAGCTGCAGCCATACAAATGGCCTCAGGTCCGAATGTCGAAGCTAACCTGCATGAGGCAAGTCGTTGGATCAGACAGGCGGTAGATGCCGGTGCGGGTCTGGTTGTGCTGCCGGAAAACTTCGCCATCATGGGTGTTAGGGAGCAGGATAAAGTTGCAGTCCGTGAGCCGGAAGGGTGCGGAGTCATACAGAATTTCCTGGCAGAACAGTCAAGACAGCATAAAATATGGCTTGTAGGGGGAACAGTTCCTCTTGAATGTCAGGATCCCAAAAAAATACTTGCTGCATGTCTGGTATATGACGATCATGGCAAGTGTGTAGCACGATATGACAAAATACATCTGTTTGATGTAAACCTTGTGGATGCTGGCGAAAGCTATATTGAATCCGAAACCATCGAATTCGGTGAGGCGGTTGTGCAAGTACTGGATTCACCTTTCGGGAAAATTGGTTTGGCAGTCTGTTATGATCTGCGTTTCCCTGAGTTATTCAGGAAAATGCTGGATTTAGGTGCGCAGGTCGCAGTATTGCCTGCTGCATTTACCGCTGCGACGGGTCAGGCACACTGGGAAAGTCTCATCCGTGCACGTGCAATAGAAAATGTAATGTACGTGATCGCATCTGCGCAAGGTGGTTATCATGTCAGCGGACGTGCTACTTATGGCAACAGCATGGTCGTTGATCCATGGGGCGTGATCTTGGATCGTGTCGGGCATGGTGCGGGCATGGCGGTCGGCAGTATCGATCTGGATTATCTTGAGACTCGCAGGAAAACATTTCCCTGCGTACAACATCGACGATTAACATGAAGTCTGAACACGATGACAACTGAAAATATGGAAAATCCGCTGGAACTGGCTCGGGAAACCATACTGACGCCATCCGGACTGGATGAGACAAATTTGACACAGGCTTTTTCAATTTTGATGGATTCATCTGCGGATGCCGGAGACATCTATTTCCAATTACGCAAACAGGAAGTCTGGTCTTTGGAGGACAGTATAGTCAAGGATGCGAGCTACAACCTGAGCCAGGGTGTGGGCATCCGTGCCATCAAGGGTGAAAAAAGCGGTTTTGCCTATTCGGATGAAATTGTACTGCCTGCTCTGCTGGAGTCCTGCAAGGCTGCACGTGCCATCGCACGGGGTGGACAGGGTGGGTCCGTGCAAAGCTGGAAGTATTGTACGGGTAATGAGCTTTATCTGCCAGACAATCCGCTTGACTCTATCAGCGAAACAGAGAAAGTGGATATGCTACGCCTGCTGGATGATCTGGCACGCAAACAGGATCCCCGTATCAAGCAAGTGATGGTATCTTTGGCGGGCAGTCATGAAATGATACTGGTTGCATGCAGTGATGGTCAGATTGCTGCTGATGTGCGTCCGCTGGTAAGGCTGAATGTCTCTGTAATTGCGGAGCATGCTGGCCGACTTGAGCAGGGTAGTGCAGGCGGTGGCGGCCGTGTCGGCTATGACTATTTTGCCCAGCAAGACCGGGCACACTCCTATGTGAGTGAAGCCGTGCGAATGGCATTACTGAACTTGGAAGCGGTTGATGCACCTGCAGGTAGCATGAATGTAGTGCTCGGTCCCGGTTGGCCGGGAGTATTACTGCATGAGGCTGTAGGTCATGGCCTGGAAGGGGACTTTACCTATAAAGGGACATCTGCATTCAGTGGACGTGTCGGTGACCGTGTGGCAAGCAAGGGGATTACGGTGGTAGATGATGGCACTTTGGTAAATCGGCGAGGTTCATTGAATATCGATGACGAGGGCACTGCCACCCAATGCACCGTACTTATTGAAGATGGTACCCTCAAAGGTTTCATGCAGGACAGGCTGAATGCAAAATTGTCCAATACGGTTTCTACAGGCAATGGTCGGCGTGAATCCTATGCACATCTGCCCATGCCCCGCATGACAAATACCTACATGCTTGCCGGTGAGTATGATCCGGGCGAAATTATCAGTTCGGTGGATTCCGGGTTCTATGCCGTGAACTTTGGCGGCGGGCAAGTGGATATCACTTCCGGAAAGTTTGTGTTTTCTGCTTCTGAAGCGTATCTGATAGAAAAGGGTAAGGTGACCAGGCCGGTTAAAGGGGCGACACTGATTGGTGACGGTCCTGATGTGCTGACACGGGTGAGTATGGTTGGTAATGATTTACAGTTGGACACAGGTGTGGGGACCTGTGGGAAAGAAGGGCAAAGCGTACCAGTTGGAGTCGGGCAGCCTACATTGCGCATTGATGGTTTGACAGTAGGCGGTACAGCAAATTGATGGAGTTGCAGAAATCACCTTACACTGTAGACAAGCTTCGAGGCTTAATTCAGTTTTGCCTGGATGAGGCAAAAAAGCAGGGGTCTACAGGTGTTGAGGCTTCAATTGATGTCGAACATGGTCTGTCGGTAACTGCACGTCTCGGTGATGTAGAGACACTGGAAAATCACAATGATCGAAGACTTGGGGTAACAGTCTATGCAAATACCAAGAAGGGCTCGTCAAGCACTACGGATTTTGAGCTACCTGCAGTTCGGGAGGCCGTTACAGCAGCCTGCAATATTGCAAAGTTTACTGAAGCGGATGAATGTGCAGGGCTTGCAGATCCGGACCGAATGGCAACTTCAGTTATGGACTTGGGGCTTGATTGTCCGTGGGGGCTTGCTCCAGATGAAGCCGTAGAAATTGCCGTAGAGTGTGAAGACAGGGCACGGGAATTCAGTGAAATTTCAAATTCGGAGGGTGCGAGTATCAGTACGAACCGCGGTACGCATGTCTACGGCAACACCCATGGTTTTGTTGGCAGTTATGTATCAACTCGCCACAGCCTTTCTTGCGCAGTCATTGCAGAACAGAATGGCGCTATGCAAAGAGACTACTGGTATACGACTTCACGTAACCCGAAGGACCTGCAGTCTGCGCAGGATGTCGGCGCACAGGCAGCACAACGAACCATCAGGCGGTTGGGTGCCAAAAAGATTACAACCCAGACCACACCGGTAATTTTTGAAGCCAGCATGGCACGGTCATTACTGTCTCATTTTGTTTCAGCGGTTTCCGGAGGGGCACTGTATCGGCAGGCATCTTTTTTGTTGGACCAGTTGAACAAAAAGGTTTTTTCAGATCTGGTGACTATCACCGAAGATCCACATATGCAGGGTGGCCTCGGCAGCAGCGCATTTGACATGGAAGGCGTTGCAACACAGCCTCGTACTCTCGTTGCAGACGGGATACTCCAAGGATATGTGCTAAGCAGTTATTCTGCACGGAAACTGGGTATGAAGACTACGGGGAATGCAGGAGGTATACATAACCTGGTTCTGCACCCTGGTCAGCAGACCCTGGAAGAGTTGATCAGTGGTATGCAGCGTGGTCTGCTGGTTACTGAGCTGATTGGGCTCGGTGTGAATAATGTTACAGGTGATTATTCACGAGGTGCAGTGGGCTACTGGGTTGAAAATGGCACAATTCAGTATCCTGTTGAAGAAATTACAGTGGCTGGAAACCTGAAAAGCATGTTCCAAAAAATTATAGCAATCGGCTGTGATGTTGACCGACGTGGGTCTATTATTACTCCATCGGTGCTGGTAGACGATATGATGGTGGCAGGGAGCTAGCTGCAGCCAGGTGCTAAAGCCACGTCACTTCTGTAATTTGCGCTGAATATTCAATTTTACCATTTCTGGACTTCTCGGACCTGACTGGGATGTAGTACAGGGATTGGGAATACCACCCGGTATATCTGGTTCTCTTTTTATCGTTTTTTTCACGCACGAATCTGTGTGCAGTGACATTGCCCAGCTTGGTTTGTATAGGCTGGTCAAGCTCCAGCTTGTACTCGTAGTCTTTTAAACGGCCTTTTGAAATCACCGGGTATGTATAGCTGGTTACTTCCGAATCCGGCTCTCGCATCAATAAAAGTTGCACGGAGAAACTGTCAAATGTGTGCGGTGGAATGTTCAGGGTACTGTTCCTGTCTTTGTATCTGACATGTGCAGTATGGCTGTTCCAGTCGAATGTATAGTGTTCACTATATCCTTTATCACTTCCTGATACTTCATGTTTGAACTCTACAGTTCGATAATGGTCCTTTGTTTTTTCTAGTAAAGCCCGGTACGTTTTTTCCTGGTTGCCCATGACTGCAGCAGCGATTCCTACGGGGAAAGCTCTGGACTTGTATACGAGTTTGTCACCCTCTTTTCTCAGGCTAAGCTGCATTTTTCCAATAAGCAGGTCTCCTTTTCGGACTTCATACACAGCTTCAAATTGAGGAGGAAGGTGTTGTGCCCGAAGAGTGGCGCCAGTACCTGACCAGCCGGGAGCAGCTAGCAGGAGGAATACTACCGCTGTCGCTGGACACTTTTTCATAGCAGTTCCTTGTAGTGTCTCTCGATCAGCCGGATCGGTTTCTCTAGTGCCGAGTCATCAAAATATGCCATACCATCCATGCAGGATAGCTTGCCCTGGCAAAGCCATTTTACGGCCAGGGGCAAAATCACGTGTTCTTTAACCAGCACTCTCTTGACCAGGCTGCCTATATTGTCTGTGTCAAATACCGGCACCTCTGCCTGAATGATGACGGGGCCTTCGTCCAGCCCTGTCGTTACAAAATGCACACTGCAGCCATGTCGCAGCTCTTTCGCGTCCAGCGCGCGCCGGTGTGTATGTAAGCCAGGAAACTTTGGCAATAAAGAAGGGTGTATGTTCAGAATTCGGTATCGATAATGGTTAACGAATACTTCGCTGAGTACACGCATAAAGCCAGCCAGTATCACTGCCCTGACCTGGTAGGTTTCCAGTATCTGAATGAGGGCCTTTTCAAATGCCTCTCGCGAGGGATATCGGTTATGCGCAACGACATGTGTGGGAATACCGACTCGTTGGGCGCGTGTCAAGCCATAGGCACCAGGTTGGTTGCTAATGACACATGCGATGCGCGCGTTGATATGTCCTTGCTTGACCTGGCGGATAACGGATTGCATGTTGGTACCGTTTCCGGAAAATAAAACAGCAATCTTGACGGGGTCGGTCTGCACGGTATTACAGCAATACTATCTTGTTTTCTGAAACTGAACGGTTAATCTCTCCGATAACTTCAGCCTGCTGGCCCGCCTGCTCGCAAATTGTGATGGCTTTACTTGCCTGTTCTTTTGACAGGATGACCAGCATGCCTATTCCGCAGTTGAATACCCTATACATTTCTTCGGCTTCAATTTCACCTGTACATTGTAACCAGTCAAATATTTCTGCACGTTCCCATGTCTTGCAATCGATCTCTGCAAGCAGCCCATCCGGGATAATCCGTGGAGTATTCTCCACCAGGCCGCCGCCGGTAATGTGGCACAAGCCGTGTATGTCCAGTGTATTGGCAAGTTGCATGACAACATTGGCATAAATCACTGTCGGGGTAAGCAGGATGGCCCCAAGAGTCTGGTTTCCAAGTTTCTCGTCGAGTGAACTATGGGTGATCTCGAATATTTTGTTGATCAGGGAATAGCCGTTGGAGTGGACACCGCTTGAAGCAAGGCCTACTACTACATCTCCTTCGACAATGCGCTTTCCGTCAATCAGGTTCTCATGCTCGACTACTCCCACGCAAAATCCTGCTACATCATATTCACCAGGTGCATACATCCCTGGCATCTCCGCAGTCTCACCTCCGATCAGTGCAGCGCCAGCTTGTATGCAGCCATGCGCTATACCGGAAACAACGGCCTCAGCCTGTCGAACAGAAAGCTTGCCCGTTGCAAAGTAATCAAGAAAGAAGAGAGGCTCTGCACCCTGTACGACCACATCATTGACGCACATGGCAACCAGGTCTATGCCAATGGTGGAGTGATCATCAAGCTGCTGTGCAAGGCGCAGCTTTGTTCCGACACCATCTGTTCCCGATACCAAGACAGGATTTTTATAGGCATTCGATTGCAGGGCAAATAGACCACCAAACCCGCCAGGGCTTTCTAACACTTCAGGTCGGTGCGTAGTTCGTGCTACAGGCCTAATCCGGTCCACAAACCTGTTTCCAGCATCAATGTCTACACCGGCATTTTTGTAAATTAGCCCCATTCCTAATTCTAGATATCAAGTAAATATTATAAATATTTGAAACCAATAAGCTAAATGCATAGTTGGAATACCAGTAGAATTGTGCATTGCTTCAAAATCTGCTTACTTATACTATCTAAGCACAGAGCAACGAGTATTTAACAATACAGCCTTGGATTATATACTTTAGGGACGGAAGCCTTATCATGTCTAACTGGAGATACATTCCGAATCTTATCACGGCTATCCGTCTTGCCACAGTCCCGTTGTTAGTATGGTGGCTGTATGATGGGCAGTTTAACAATGCCTTGTCGCTTTTCATCCTCATGGGGTTATCGGATGCCCTGGATGGATATCTGGCGAAATACTTCGGGTGGAAGACAGCGCTTGGCGCCTACCTGGACCCTGCTGCTGACAAAACAATGCTGATTGGTGCCTACATCACTCTGGGTGCGCTTCATCTTTTGCCGCACTGGCTGGTGTTTATCGTCATTCTTCGAGATGTTGCAATCCTTGCTGGTGCACTAGCCTACAACTTTGCGACGCGGAGACTGGAGATTCAGCCTACTCTGATCAGCAAGTCCAATACATTTGTCCAGATCATATTGGTTCTTGCCGTGATCTATGGCCAGTTGAACCCAGTACCGGACCTATTGGTCCAGACATTGATTGGGATAGCTGTCTTTACAACAGTGGCCAGTGGTTTGGATTACCTGATGGAAGAAAGGTCCAAGAGGGTCTCCAGCAGGCATCCTGGCAAGCAGGTCTGACAAGTTTGGTCGCGCCAGAAAGATAAAGTATGCGGTGAGTTCTTTCCTGTTACCTTCGACACAACGCCCCCTTGATATAGTGTTGCGCCAATATGCGACGTTCGACACGTTTGTCTGCGCAAAAGAAAGTGGGGTATTGCGGTCTCTGGAAAAATTAACCCAGATCGCAAAAGAACCAAGACATTATTTTCTCTGGGGATGCGGTCAAAGCGGCAAGTCACATTTGCTGCAGGCTACCTGCAATCAGCTTGCAGTGAGCGACCGAAAAGCTGTTTATCTGCCGATGAAGGAGTTTTCCGGGTCTGATCCGAACTTGCTAAATGATTTGCAGCAGCTTGATGTCATCTGTATAGATGATATTCACTGTGTGTTGGGAGACAGCTACTGGGAACATGCTTTATTTCGGCTCATCAATGAATTATGGCTCAGCAATAAAAGCCTGGTAATTACTGCACCCTGCAAGCCTGGAGATCTGGACATTTTGTTGCCAGACTTGGCTTCACGGCTGGGTTGGGGTCTGATCTACAGGCTACATCCCTTGACCGATGAGCAGAAAGCATCTGCAATACAATTGCATGCCAAGGCACGTGGCCTGGATGTGCCACCGGAGGTTAGCAATTATCTGCTCAGGCGCTACCCAAGGGGCTTGGCAAGTCTTGTGGAATTACTTGACAGGCTGGATCAGCATTCCCTTGTCTTGCAGCGAAGAATTACAGTTCCTTTCGTGAAATCGGTATTGGAGAGCGGCAGCTGACGGGTGGCAGCAAAGCTGCAAACATGCCTGAAATGCACTACAAGATCTTCAGGATATTCTCAGGTGGCCGACCAATTACAGCCTTGCCATCGTGGACCACAACCGGTCGTTCAATCAGTATCGGGTACTTGATCATTGCATCCAGAATTTCTTCTTCACTCGAGGATTTCTTAAGGCCAGCTTCACGGTATGCCGGCTCTTTTTCCCGCAACAGTTGACCAGCAGCTATTCCGAGTAGAGTTAGAATATCTTTGAGTTCTGACCGCGTAGGGGTTTCTCGGAGGTATTCTTTAACTTCCGGCTGCAAGTCATGCTCGTGGAGCAGTTTCAGGGTCATACGGCATTTGGAGCATTTCGGATTGTAGTAAATAACGGTTTTCAGATGATCCACGCGCCTTTTTCTCCATGCAATTTCCGGTTATTTTACGTATGATTATAGTTGACTGCTGGTTTACAAATTGGCCTGTTGTACTGGATTGGCCGACATGGAATGTATCACCTGAATGATTGAAGACCCTGATTATACTTGCATGCAGTGCGTTGTGACAGGGAAGGTGCAAGGGGTATTTTTCAGGGTATCCGCAAGAGACCAGGCGCAGCATTTAGGTATCACTGGCTATGCAAAAAATTTGGAAGATGGGAACGTGGAAGTGGTCGCCTGTGGTAAAGTTGCGGCGCTGGAACAGTTTAAAGATTGGCTGTGTGCAGGTCCTGAGCGTGCCAGTGTTGCGAATGTCAGTTGCATCCCGGTGAAAATGAAGAATCATCCTGACTTTCGGATATTATAACGATGCCTATTTACGAATACGAATGTGAAGCCTGTGGCCATCATTATGATATTCTGCAAAAAGCGGGTGATCCCCTATTATCCATTTGCCCTGAATGTTCCAAGCCGTCCTTGAGAAAGCTGGTCTCTGCTGTCGGGTTCAGGCTTAGTGGTTCCGGCTGGTATGAAACGGACTTCAAGTCTGACAATAAACGCAATCTAGCTTCGAGTGATTCCAAGAAGACAAGCGATGGTAAAGGCACCCAGCCGAGCGAGAAGAGTAGCGGTAACAGCCAGGTATCTAAAGCCAGCAGTAAACCGTCAGATTCCAGGCAGAATACAGGCGCATCCTGAAACTCTGGCTGATTGTGATTCATCATCACGTTTTGATGTGGCCTGTCTTGAGACCCCTTTGCTGGAGTAGCCAAAACTCCGCTATGTTCTGTCAGTAGCAAGAATACAATTTCATCAACGCAGGACTTAGTTAACGTGATTCAAATGCGAACTCATTATTGTGGGCAGGTCACCGAGACACTCATCGGAGAGAAAGTCACTGTGTGTGGCTGGGTGAATCGAAGGCGTGACCATGGAGGCATAATTTTTGTAGACCTGCGTGACCGGGAAGGGATTGTACAAATTGTGTTCGACCCGGATTTGTCCAACATATTTGAAACAGCCGAGCGAATTCGAAATGAATACGTGCTACATGTTGAAGGTTTAGTCAGGGTCCGTCCTGAAGGCACTGTGAATCCGGATCTGCCAACTGGACAAGTGGAGATTCTGGCCCAGTCACTGGTGGTGCTGAATGAAGCGGTTACCCCTCCTTTTCAGTTGGATGATGAAGACGTACACGAGGAGACCCGATTACGCTATCGGTATATCGATTTACGCCGTCCCTATATGCAACAACGAATCCGCACGAAAGCTGCTGCGACCCGGGTATTGAGAAGCTTTCTTGATGCACATGATTTTCTTGACATCGAAACTCCAATTCTAACCAGGGCCACACCAGAAGGTGCCCGTGACTATCTGGTTCCCAGTCGTACACAGGCTGGCTCTTTTTTTGCGTTGCCTCAATCTCCGCAGTTGTTCAAACAGTTGCTGATGGCAAGTGGATTTGATCGTTATTATCAAGTGGTTCGCTGTTTCCGTGATGAAGATTTGCGTGCGGACCGCCAGCCTGAGTTCACGCAACTGGACATTGAAACGTCGTTTATGAATGAAGTAGAAATCATGTCATTGATGGAAGACATGGTGTGTGACCTGTTCAAGCGTATTCTGGATGTGACGTTGGAGAAGCCGTTTCCGAGAATGAGCTATGCGGATGCGATGCACCGCTACGGGAGTGACAAGCCGGATTTGCGCATCCCGCTGGAATTGGTGGATCTTACTGAGTTGATGAAACAGGTTGAGTTCAAGGTGTTCAGTGGACCGGCCAATGATGCAGCAGGTCGTGTTGCAATGCTCAGAGTGCCCGGGGGGGCCATGCTGACCCGCAAGGAGATTGATGAGTACACGGATTTTGTCGGTCAGTATGGGGCAAAAGGACTGGCATATATCAAATGCACAGATGTTTCTGATATTCAATCATCAGGACTGCAGTCACCAATACTGAAATTTTTTCCCGAAGACATTACCAGAGAGATCGTCCGGCGCTCTGGTGCCGCAAGTGGAGACCTGCTGTTTTTTGGTGCCGATAAGAAGCCGATTGTAAATGCAGCATTGGGTGCATTAAGGGTTAAGCTGGGCCATGACCTGGCTCTGGTAGAGCAGGCCTGGCGTCCACTCTGGGTAGTTGAATTTCCGATGTTTGAGTGGGATGCCGATACAAAGCGCTGGTCTGCACTGCATCATCCGTTTACCGCGCCAGCCTGCAAAACTCCAAGTGAGCTTTCTGATGATCCGGGGACAATTCTGTCACGAGCATATGACATGGTACTGAATGGAACCGAAGTGGGTGGCGGTTCAGTCCGTGTTCACAAGCAGGACATGCAGGCAGCCATATTTAAGGTATTGCAGATTGATACACAGCAGGCACAGGAGAAATTCGGGTTTTTACTGCAGGCGCTGGGTCATGGCACGCCACCACATGGCGGCATTGCCTTTGGATTGGACCGGCTGGTGATGCTGATGACAGCCAGTCAGTCAATACGTGATGTGATTCCATTTCCGAAAACCCAGAACGCCACATGCATGTTGACGGATGCGCCGTCACCTCCTGATGCCCAGCAGCTGAAAGAACTGCATATTCGAGTACGCACCGTCTCAGATTGAAATCCGATTGTACAGGCCGGGTGTTTCATCGCTGTGCAGATTACGGGGTACATGCCAGCGGCTTTCAGACTTTAAACCCGGGCTCTTTTTTGCATTACAATGTTCAGCGACGAAATTTTTCGCCGGCCACGTTGGATGGTGTCATTGGATGAATCACAAACGCCCCGAGTCAGTTCTGATAATCGTATACACGCAACAGGGCGAGGTTCTGTTGCTGCGACGCAAGTATCCGAATGACTTTTGGCAGTCTGTAACAGGCAGTCTGGAATGGGGCGAACGGCCCATCGATGCAGCGGTTCGCGAACTGCATGAAGAGACAGGCCTCACCAATCAGGCAGTATGCGATTGCCACTCTGAACAGAGTTTTAAAATTTACTCGATCTGGCGCAAGCGCTATGCACCTGGCGTTGTCATGAACCGGGAGCATGTGTACCGACTACAGTTGCCTGAAAAAGTGGATATCAAGCTCGATTCGAGAGAGCATGAAGCGTTTCAATGGTTACCTCGCCTGCATGCCGCCGATCTGGTTTTTTCACATACCAATCAGGCTGCAATCCTGCGCTGGGTGCCGGAGTAATCCAGGCAAATGCGTGAAATTGTCGTCTGTATTCATGGCATCTGGATGAACGGCTGGTGCATGTTCCCTATGGCAAGTTACCTTAACGGTCTGGGCCATGAATGCAGGCGGTTTTCCTATCGAAGTTTGGCCCGTACGCCAAGGCACAATGCGTGTTTGCTAGGACAGTTTCTGGATAGGCTGGATGCGGATGTCGTTCATTTTGTGGCGCATAGTCTGGGCGGTATAGTGTTGCTGCATTACTTCCAGTTATTCGATACGGCCAGACCAGGGAGGGTAGTCATGCTTGGGACCCCGTTGACCGGGAGTGGTGTAGCAAGATACCTTTCAAGGTATAAGGTTTTGAAAAACAGCCTGATGGGAGCAAGCTTTCATTCATTGCTTGGGAATGTGCCGGCATGGAAAGGAACACGCCCCCTTGCTGTATTCGCCGGCACCCGTGGACATGGTGTTGGACAGCTACTGGGCACTCCACTGGACACTCCGCATGATGGCACAGTAGCTGTGTCAGAAACCAGAACCAAGTTCTGTACCGTGCACAGGCTGATTCCATACAGCCATACAGGGATGCTGCTGGCAAAGCCCGTTGCGGTTCTGGTGGATGAGTTTTTGCGCACTGGAAATGTCACTTGAAATCAGGAAGTGCTAAACTAATCGTATTCATCCAGTAGAGGGAATTCGATGGCTGGTCATAGTAAGTGGGCCAATATCCAGCATCATAAGAAAGCACAAGACGCCAAGCGCGGAAAATTATTTACCCGATTAATCCGAGAGATCACAGTAGCGGCCCGTGGGGGAGGTGATCCGGAGGCCAACGCACGCCTGCGCTCGGCAGTAGATAAGGCCCTGTCTGCCAACATGCCGAAAGATACGATTGAGCGTGCTGTCAAGCGTGGTGCAGGTGAGCTTGAAGGCGAGGACTACATGGAAGTGCGATACGAGGGCTACGGGCCGGGCGGGGCCGCTGTGCTGATCGATTGCATGACTGACAATCGCAATCGCACGGTTTCGGAAATCAGACATGTGTTTGCAAAGTTCAATGGAAACCTGGGGACATCGGGTTCGGTCGCTTATCTGTTCTCGAATGCCGGTGTCATCCGGCTCAATTCGGGTGCGGATGAAAATACTGTCATGGAAATTGCCTTGGAATCCGGTGCTGAGGATGTTGTGAATATGGAGGACGGGAGTATAGAAGTGATCAGCGGTGCGGACGAGTTTCTGCCTGTAAGGCAGGCTTTGGAAGAATCCGGCCTGGTGCCGGACTATGCAGAAGTCACAATGCGCGCAAGTACAGTGGTCCAATTGTCTGAAAAGGATGGTGAAACGATGCTGCGCCTGCTGGATGTGCTCGATTCACTGGATGACGTGCAAAACGTGTATTCAAATGCCGATATACCGGATTCGGTGTTCGAAGCGGCCTAGATGCAGGCACAATTCACATGACAGGTGCGAGGCAGTCTGCCACGGCCAGAATTCTCGGCATCGACCCGGGTCTGCGCATCACTGGATTCGGGATCATTGAGAGTGATGGTACAAGCAGCAGTTATGTTCACAGTGGCAGTATCCGAAATACCGGGAGTGAAGCGGGAATGGCACAGCGTCTGGGTTTGATTTTCAGTCAGTTGACACAAATAATTACCCGGTACCAGCCGGATGAAGTGGCAGTGGAGGAAGTATTTGTTTCGCGCAATATATCTTCTGCGCTGAAACTCGGTCATGCGCGAGGTGCGATAATCAGCGCTGCAGTGCAGTTGCAGGTTCCCGTGAGCGAATACAGTGCCCGTACCGTAAAACAGGCGGTTGTTGGCAATGGTGCGGCCAGCAAGCAACAGGTCCAGCACATGGTGCTGCGCCTGCTGGGCTTGCGCGGGGAACTGCAGGCAGATGAAGCAGATGCGCTGGCAGTGTCGCTGTGTCACGCGCATTCATCCCGGCTGGCAGGAAGTTTTCATGCATCACTCTCCGGGATTCACGCATGATTGGACGTCTGCAGGGAGATGTCGTTGAAAAACATCCTCCTTATCTGCTGCTTGACGTACAGGGGGTAGGGTATGAACTGGAAGCCCCCATGTCGACATTTTATGAATTGCCCGGTTGCGGTGAAAACGTTGTTTTGTACACGCATTTGCTGGTACGCGAGGATGCGCAGACTTTGTATGCTTTCAGGCATGTTCAGGACCGCAGCCTATTTCGTAACTTGTTAAAGGTGAATGGTGTAGGGGCCAAAATAGCCCTGGTCATTCTTTCCGGCATGGACGTGCGGGCATTCACCGAGTGCGTCCAGCGCGGCGATGTGGATGCCCTCATGCGTCTCCCTGGCGTAGGCCGCAGGACTGCTGAGCGGCTGATTGTCGACATGCGCAACAGGATGGAAGATGGCGCCTCATTACAGGCTGTCGGGGAGAGCAGGCACGGCAGTACATCCGTACATAACCCGGTTGGCGATGCGGTGTCTGCACTGGTCTCGCTGGGTTACAAGCCCGGCGATGCGAGCCGAATGGTGAGTGAGGTTGATACCGAAAACCGGAGCAGCGAAGATATCATCCGCCTGGCATTGAAAACCCGACTGGCCTGAACAATTTTAAGACAGAATCCAGTGACTGAAACAGAGACTTCACGGCTGGTCGATACACGCAAGGAAAAGAATGACTCAGCGGTTGAGAGTGTGGTACGCCCACGCTATCTGAATGAATATATCGGGCAGGCGAAGGTATGCGAGCAAATGGATATTTTCATCACTGCCGCAAAGCAACGCACACAAGCCTTGGATCACGTATTGATTTTCGGGCCGCCGGGGCTAGGTAAGACGACGCTCTCCAATATCATCGCCAATGAAATGCAGGTGAATTTGCGACATACTTCAGGCCCAATCCTTGAGCGGCCTGGAGACTTGGCTGCAATACTCACAAACCTGGAACCCATGGATGTACTGTTCATAGATGAAATTCATCGCCTAAGCCCAGTTACAGAAGAGGTATTGTATCCTGCCCTGGAAGATTTTCAGCTAAATATCATGATTGGTGAAGGACCTGCGGCCAGGTCAATAAAGCTGGATTTGCCACCCTTCACCCTGGTTGGTGCGACGACACGTGCAGGCCTGCTGACTTCACCCTTGCGTGACCGTTTTGGAATAGTACAGCGGCTTGAGTTTTACAGTAATGAAGAACTGGCAGCCATAGTTCGTCGTTCTGCAAAAATACTGAATGTCCAGGTTAAAGATGATGGGGCTGAACAGATTGCCTGCCGTTCACGCGGTACACCCAGGGTTGCCAATCGATTATTGAGGCGTGTTCGTGATTATGTGCAGGTTAAATCTGACGGAGTGATTACCAGTGATAATGCAAATGCAGCTTTGGACATGTTAAGCGTGGATATACATGGTTTTGATCATATGGATCGACGCCTTCTCCTTGCAGTGATTGAAAAATTTGGAGGTGGGCCGGTCGGGATCGATAGTCTTGCTACGGCCATAGGCGAAGAGCGGGGCACGATAGAAGATGTTATTGAGCCGTACCTGATTTTAAAGGGGTTTATGATGCGCACTCCGCGGGGGCGCGTAGCCACCACGAATGCCTATCATCATTTCGGCATCAAAATGCCTCAAGACCGTATAGGCCAGTCATTGCAGGCTGATCCGGACTTGTTTTCCAAGACTCCGCCATAATTCATATATTGTTTAGCGCCGGTTTAATCTAATCATTTGTACATGAAGCCTTACGCGTGGCAAGTACGAGTCTACTATGAGGACACGGATGCCGGTGGAGTGGTGTACTATGCAAATTACCTGAAGTTTATGGAACGCGCGCGGACTGAATGGCTGCGTTCAATTGGAATTGAACAAGACGAACTGATGCAAAACAGGAACGTATTGTTTGCAGTGCGGTCTGTACACATTGCTTATAAACTGCCTGCAAGGTTTAACGACTTGCTCGCAGTTACTGTCGAGCCGCTGGTACTTAAACCAGCAAGCATTTCATTCAAGCAGTCAATAACGCAACAACATGATAATACGCATCTGCTTGCGAGTGCAGATCTCAATATAGTGTGCTTGCAAGCGGACAGTTTTTTGCCACGGCCTATACCAAAGGACCTTTTTAAGGAGATCGAAAGTGCATGTTGACACAAGTATTTTAAGCTTGATCGTCGAGGCAAATGTGCTGGTGCAGTTCGTTATGCTACTGCTGTTGGTTGCCTCCATTATTTCCTGGACCATGATTGTCAGTAAGTGGAAGACTATAAAAGAGGCACGTAGGCAGGCAGATGAGTTTGAGGATCTATTTTGGTCTGGTACAAACCTTACTTCGTTTTATGAACAGGTAAAACAGAAAAGTGACCCGACAGGTATGGAACATATCTTTGCTTCAGGATTCAGAGAATATGTGCGGCTGTATCATGAGCAAAAGGTTTCCACGATCGCCATTACAGACACTGCACTGCGTTCTATGAAAGTCACAATGTCACGCGAAGTGGAAGCCTTGGAGCATTACCTTTCTTTCCTTGCCACCGTAGGTTCTACAGCTCCTTATGTTGGGCTGTTCGGTACCGTATGGGGTATTATGAATGCATTTCGTGCCCTGAGTGATGTGCAGCAGGCGACCTTGTCTGCTGTGGCTCCTGGAATCGCGGAGGCCTTGATCGCAACTGCGATGGGACTCTTTGCAGCGATTCCCGCAGTGATTGCCTATAACCGCTATTCAAGTGATGTGGAACGTCTGGTGATTCGCTATGACAACTTTGTTGAAGAATTTACTGCCTTGCTACAGCGTCAGGCGTTGACCAAAGACATGAAAAATGCTTGAGCAGGCATAAGGTTATGGCCTATACCGGAACTCGTCGCCGCAGATATATGTCGGAAATCAATGTAGTTCCTTATATTGATGTGACGCTGGTGCTGCTTGTTATATTTATGATTACAGCACCTTTGTTCCATCAGGGCGTAGAGGTCGAGCTGCCCCAGGCCCCTGCAGAACAGCTTGAAAAATCTCAGGACAAGCAGGATCCCTTGATCATTTCTGTCAACCGGTTTGGCCAGGTCTTTGTGAACAAGTCAGAATCGCCTGATCGACCAACCCCGGATCAGTTATTCAGAACCCAGGTCAAAGAAATCCTGTCTAAAGAAAGTGACAATCCAGTGTATGTTCGTGGAGACAAGAGTGTTGATTATGGTCGAATGGTTGCAGTCATGGTGATGCTGCAGGATGCAGGGGCCGAAAATGTTGGCCTGATTACAGAACCTGATGTACAAAAGTCTGAAAATTGACAGACCATGCTACAGCCCAACCGACATTTGCCGCTGTCTGTCACGATTGCAGTAATCGTTCACGTGGTCGCTCTAGCCTTGCTAGTAATTAACTATCAGGCAAAGCGGGAACTTGCGCCAAGCCCGAAGATAGTCATCAATACCGTCAAGGCAAAAGTGATTGATGCGGAAGAGCTTGCTGAAAATGAAAGACGCAGGCAGGAAGCGCTGAAGCGTGAGGAACTGAAACATCAAAGGAAGCTTGCGGAGCAAAAAAGGCTAGAACAGGAAAGGCTGAAGCGTGAGGAGGAGAATAGAAGGCTTCAGGCTGAACTTGAGGTAGAGAAGAAAAAGGTCCTTCAAGCTGAGCAAAAAGCGAAACTGGAAAGAAAAAAAGCTGAAGAAGCAAGTAGGCTGGCAGAACAAGAGAAAAAACGCTTGCTGGCAGAACAGGCTAAAAGAGTAGCTCAACAGAAGAAGGCAGCAGAGGCTAAAAGGCTGGCGGAGCAGAAAAGGATTGCGGAGGCCAAAAAGCTGGCCGCGCAGAAGAAAGCTGCTGAAGCCAAGAGATTGGCCGCGCAGAAAAAACGTAGAGAGCAGGAACTGGCTGCAATCAATAAGCAGCGATTGGCCAGCCTGGAAAAAGAGGAGGCTGAACTGAGAGCTGAGGCACAGCGCATTAAAAGGGCACGTGAATTGAGCAGGTTGATTGCAGAATATCAAATTGCCATACGTAACAAGATAGAACGTTACTGGCGCAGACCCCTGGATTATCAGGACACTGCCGAGTGCACGGTACTTGTGCGGCAGAGCTCGCAAGGGGTCGTGGAAAATGTAATCGTTGAGGATTGCACGGGCAATGATGTATTTCGTAAGTCTGTCGAAAATGCAGTGTGGAAGGCAAACCCCTTGCCGATGCCCCCGTCACCAGATTTATTCGATCAGGAAGTGCGCTTCACGTTTAGTCCTAGGTCATCATGAAAAATTTTCTGAAAAGTTTAACGTTTCTTGTACTGTGGCTTGTTTGGCAAGACGTTTTTTCAGTAATGGAAATAGAGATTACAGAGGGAGTTGAAGGTGCGCACCCCATTGCAATCGCTGCATTCAGCGGAGATACGTACATAGAACCCGGGGCAGTTGAAAGCATAGTAAGAAGTAATTTGTGGCGTAGTGGTCTTTTCAATGTACTGGAACCACAGCATTTTCCACAGGTTGTTACTGATCCTTCCCGACTGCACTTTCAACTCTGGCGGGAGGCAGGGGTTGAAAGTCTGTTGATTGGCACAATAACCAGGGCAGCTGAAGATCAGTACCGCATCGAGTTTCGGCTGTATGATCTGGTACGACAGAAAAGGCTGTCTGGTCATGTTATTTCTTCAGTCAGCAGCAAGGATGTACGCAAGGTGGGTCATAAAATCAGCGACATGGTGTTTGAGAGTCTGACTGGGATTCGTGGTTCATTCAGCACGCACATCGTGTACGTCAGGGCTGTCAGAAATTCACCGGATACAAAGTATGAGTTACGAGTTGCTGACTTTGATGGCCATAATGCACGGACTGTTTTTTCCTCTGCTACGCAATTGATGTCGCCAACCTGGTCTCCTGATGGCACTCGTCTGGCCTATGTGTCGTTTGAAGGAGGAAATTCTGCTATCTATGTTCAGGATGTTGTCAAGGGAACCAGGTTCAGGGTTTCTGCTCAAACGGGTATGAACAGTGCACCGGCCTGGTCTCCTGATGGCCGTTATCTGGCTCTTACACTTTCGATAGAGGGCAGTTCAGATATTTATCTTATGGATACCCAGACGCGGCGACTCAGGCGTATCACCAGTGGCTTAGCCAGTGACACCGCTATAGATACAGAAGCTTGTTGGATGCCTGACAGTAAAGCGTTATTATTCACATCTGATCGAAGTGATGGAACTCAGGTTTATCGTGTATCGGTGCGTGATCGCAAGGTAGAGCGCATTACCTTTCAAGGTAAATACAATGCAGCGCCAGATGTTTCTCCAGATGGGCGGTATGTTGCCATGGTGCATAATGGCGGGAATGGGTTTCGTATAGCTGTCATGGATCTGAAAAGTGGTGCAATGCGCGTGCTTACAGATGGAAATATGGATGAAGGGCCCAGCTACGCGCCCAATGGGAAGATGATCATATATGCGACTTTGAAGCATGGCCGTGAAGTGCTGGCTGCCGTAAGTTCGAACGGCAGGGCAAGGCAGCAGTTGCAAGCTGCTGGTGGGAATGTACGCGCGCCTGACTGGTCTTCATTTCATGATTAACGGTGAAAATTAACAGGGGAATTTGGAAAGTCATGGCCAAGAAAATGCTGTTCAGCATGCTGTTAACAGGTGTGCTAATGATATTAGGGGCTTGTGGTACGCATACAGAGCAAATGCTTGAAAATCCAGACATAGCCAGTGTGCCGGATGGCGCAGAAGGCAGCGCTACAAAACAGGATGGTTCAGAAACGTCGGGCATAGGGGGGGAGGACGGTCTGTCCATAGGTGTGCTCGACGAGCAGGATTCCGCAGCAGGCTCTGCCAGTGACTCAGGAACTGCAAGCTTTGCAGATTTGGGTAATGTTATTTATTTTGAGTACAACAGTAGTGAAATTCGTGATGAATTTTTACCCTTGATTATTCGCATAGCGAAAAAGCTGGAGGAAAATTCCACCATGAAAGTACGATTGGAAGGACATGCGGATGAACGCGGTACTCGTGAGTACAATCTTGCTCTTGGTGAGCGTCGTGCACGGGAAGTCCGTAATCTTATAATTTTGCAGGGCGTGCGTGACAAACAGGTAGATATTGTTAGTTATGGCGAGGAAAAACCTGCGGTAACAGGTTCAGGTGAAGAATTTTGGCAACAGAACAGAAGGGTAGAACTGGTTCATTAGCAAGCAGGCTTCTACCCAGTAGAGAGCAGTTAAATATGCGAGTGATCAATTTCCTGCTGGCAGGATTTGTGCTCCTGCCAGCAGTTGTATCTGCAGAGGAAATCACAGATGTGAAAGTAGGTGCTCTGGCTGAAAGGATGCAGAAAATTGAACAGGTTCTGAATAATCAGGCCTTGATTGATTTGGCGCAGCGTACCGCAGCCTTGCAGCGTGAAGTCCGCGAGTTACGCGGGGAAAATGAGAGACTCAGGTATGAATTGGACAGCATCAAAACCTTGCAGCGTGAGCAATTTCTGAGCATTGATCGCCGTCTGCAATCAATGTCTGCTACTCCTGCTACAGCAAAGCCTGCTGAGGTAGGTTCTGAAAGCACTATAACCGCAACCACGGAAACCCCGGTCCCTGCTGCCCAAGACTCACCTGCTGAGGTTGATGTATCCTCGGAACCCGCTACCTCAGAACCTGCTGGAACAGGACAGGTTGTTTTACTCGGGGCGGCTACTGATGCAACGAGAGACTATAAAACTGCTTTCACCCTGTTGAAAGGAGGTAAATACGATGACTCGATTGCTGCATTTGAATTGTTTTTGCAAAAGCACCCTGACAGCAAATATGCAGCTAATGCACAGTACTGGCTAGCAGAAGCAAATTATGTATCCAAGCGGTATCCGCGCGCCTTGGCTGAATTCTCCACAGTTGTCAGTAAATACCCTGCCAGTTCGAAGCTGGCTGATGCAAGGCTGAAGCTAGGTTTCACATACTATGAGCTCGGACAGTATCAGGAAGCACGTGATGAGTTGACCCGGCTTCGGGCGCAGTTCCCAAATTCGAATGTAGCAAAGATGGCACAACAGCGACTGGAACGGATGTCACGAGAGGGCTATTGATAAAGTGGCAGTGATGGCTGCTCCGCTGAATCAGGAGCCTCAGTCCTTGAGGCTACGTACTACAGAAATATTTTGTTCTATTCAGGGAGAGTCGACGAGCATAGGTATCCCTACCGTCTTCATCCGGCTGACAGGATGTCCATTACGTTGCCAGTATTGTGATACTGCATATGCATTTACTGGAGGCAAGTGGATGAGCATTGGTGAAATTGAGGCTGAAGTTACAGAATCCAACCTCCGGCATGTCACCGTAACAGGCGGGGAACCACTCGCGCAAAGGAATTGCCTGGAGTTACTTTCCAGTCTTTGCGATCAAAACTACATCGTGTCCCTGGAAACCAGCGGTGCGCTTGATGTAAGTTCGGTTGACCCGCGAGTAACAAAGGTGATGGACATCAAGACACCCGCATCAGGCGAGTCTGAGAAAAACCGCTGGGAGAATATCAAATACTTGTGTGGGCAGGACCAAGTCAAGTTTGTACTGTGCGGTAGGTCTGACTATGTATGGGCCAAAAATATCATACAGGAACATCAGTTGTTGAATCGTTGTGAGGTGCTATTTTCCCCTAGTTTTGATGAACTGGATTCCAGGAAACTTGCGGAATGGGTTTTGGAAGACAGCTTACCCGTACGTTTTCAGCTGCAATTGCATAAACTGCTTTGGGGGAACGAGCGAGGTCGCTAATTACCTCAGCCGCAATCCATTGCTAAAGAGTAAACAAGCCATTGTTCTTCTTTCTGGAGGACTTGACTCCACCACAACTCTAGCCATTGCTCAGTCTGAAGGGTTCCTGTGTTATGCATTGAGCATGCAATATGGTCAGCGCCATAACGCTGAACTGGATGCTGCATGCAATATTGCACAGGCATTCAAAGTAACGGAACACAAGGTTTTCGACATTGATCTTTCTGTCTTCAAGGGTTCAGCGCTTACGGATAATGCGGTGGATGTTCCTAATCGTCCTACCCAGGGTGTACCCATCACGTATGTGCCTGCACGTAACACGGTATTCCTTTCTGTCGCGCTTGCTTGGGCTGAAGTCTTGCATGTACAGGACATATTCATAGGCGTGAACGCTGTAGATTATTCGGGTTATCCTGATTGCAGGCCTGAGTATATAGAGGCATATCAAAGCATGGCAAATTTGGCAACCAAGGCTTCTGTAGAAGGACAGAAATTTACAATACATGCCCCACTTATCTCGTTGTCAAAATCTGAAATCATCCGTCTTGGCAGTAAATTAGAGGTAGATTATTCCCTCACTATTTCTTGTTATTTAGCAGACAGGAAAGGACGTGCATGTGGTTCATGTGATGCCTGCCGCTTTAGAAAGCAAGGATTTTCTGAGGCTGGCATCGATGACCCCACGGCATATTTCTGAATTCCATGTCGAGGCAGTTTTTCGCATAGAGGTGAATTGAAATTTAATGTACGATACCGCGTCTTGTGGGTCGTTAGCTCAGTTGGTAGAGCACCGGGCTTTTAACCCGATGGTCATAGGTTCGAATCCTATACGACCCATAATCCCGATATTCTAAGCCGTCCTAGGACGGCTTTCTTTGTTATATAATTCAATGATATATCGTAATTTATTGTCTATTATAGTGCCATAAGGTCTATTGACATCCACCCTAAAATAGGGGCAATATTCGGGGCAACTGACAACCTATAAAAAGGAGTTGCCCCCATGTCACTAACAAATACTGCAATTCGCAATGCCAAGCCTGGTGAAAAAAGCCGCAAGGTTTTCGATGGCAGAGGGCTTTATCTAGAAATTTCCCCCAGCGGAGGGAAATGGTGGCGCCTAAAATATCGCTTTGACGGCAAGGACAAGCTTATATCGCTAGGCACTTATCCTGATGTCTCCCTGAAAGATGCTCGTGAGCGCCGTGAAGCGGCCAGACGGCAGATCGCCAACCAACTCGACCCGAGTGAGCTGCGCAAACTGGAGAAGGCTGCCAGGGTAGAATCTGTCTCGAACAGTTTTGAGGTTGTGGCCTGTGAATGGTTTGCCAAGCATGAACCGAACTGGAGTACAGGACATGCGGACCGTGTCATTAGCAGGCTCAAAAGAGATGTTTTCCCT
>JAPONM010000031.1 GCA_026713925.1 Gammaproteobacteria bacterium | reverse complement strand
TCCGATTTATCTCGATTTTTAGAGATAGACTAGCCCTGCCCTATACCCATAAGTTTTGCTGGACAAGCTCACCGCCACTGTGTACAGTGGTGCGATGGAGTCACAAAGTCAAATCAAACGCTGTCTCAGCGAGGCCAGTGCCATTACCCGGATCTGCGCGATTCTACACCAGGACGAGGTCACCACTAGAACTGACCTGGCGCGCCGTGTATGATCGCGGTAGGGAAGCAGATTACCCTGCTCCCCCCGCACAGATCCGTGCGTGCATGCTAATGCACACGGCTCTTACCTTGAATGTTTGACGGCAAAACGCACACTCGGCCAAGGGTGTCGAATTTTGGTCGAAGGCCAGAACAGTGTCGTGACACGACCCAGCTTCTCCCACGGGAAGCGGTCCTTCTGCGACCGACGGCGTAGTACCTTCAGCCACAGCCGTTGCAGACGGCGCATGAACCTGTAGAGGTATCGAGAGCTGGTAGGAACGGCATAATAGTTGAGCCAACCATTAGCCACCTGTCCCAGCCATGCCGCAACCTCGTAAATATCATGGTTTATCCGCCTGTACAGTTCTTCCTTGATGCGCTTCAATGTGCGCACAACCCGCTTCGCTACCGGCTTTCTGCCCAGACCAAACTTTCCATCCCTGCGGGTCCTGCAATAATGCGTGAACCCGAGAAAGTCGAAGGTTTCAGGTCGCCTCAAACCACGTTTCTGACGATTCGCAGAGGCAAATCGTCCAAACTCAATAAGACGAGTCTTGTCCGGATGTAGTTCCAGTGCGAACTTATCCAACCTTTCCTTTAGATCACGAAGAAATCTCTCCGCGTCTCCTTTGTGCTGGAATCCAACCACAAAATCATCGGCATAGCGCACGATGATGGTTTCTCCGCTGGCCTGTTTGGGACGCCACTGCTTGTGAAACCATAGGTCAAGAACATAGTGCAGGTAGATATTCGCCAAAACGGGCGACACTACGGCCCCCTGTGGGACTCCCCGCAGATCGTCTTGCCATTGGTGGCCTTCCATGACACCCGCCTTCAGCCACTTGATGATCAGCCGGATAACACGCTTGTCTCCAATCCGAAGGGCCAGAAACTTGATTAAC
>JAPONM010000030.1 GCA_026713925.1 Gammaproteobacteria bacterium | reverse complement strand
CGTTGTCCCGCTTGAATTTGTCAATAACGGCTTGCTTCAGTTCAAGCCGTACCGTCGACGGAGTGTGTACTTGTTTTGGCCATCGGCTATAGCTCTCAGAGCTGCATTCTTGATGTGAACAGGGGTATCGAAGTCAGGCTCTCCGGCACCCAGACCAATAATATCTTTACCTGCCGCTCTCAGTTCCGCAGCGCGGGCGGTAACAGCGAGAGTGGGGGATGGCTTAACCATTTGAACGCGTTTGGAAGGTTGACCAGTCACGATGTTCCTCGTTTATCGTTCTAAATACCGATGTAGAGTGGCTGTGCAGCAATTGTTATCTGTCTGAAGAGACGTGGCGATTTATTTTTTTAGCTGCGACCGTATCGCATCATACACAACCCCTGCAGGGGATGCCACGGCTTTATTATGGGTGAAAAGTTGAACATCATGTGGAATCAAAATTAATTCTTGAGAACGAAATCTGGGTCATTGTGTGAGGTGCATACAAAGTTTGTTTTGTTCCCGTTGCAACGTTTTTCACAAAACACAATATATTGTGTAAGCGAACCGATTGAATAAGTACTATATATTGTGGTTCTAGAAAACTTTGCAACAGAACCCTTTATATCACCACAAATCAGCCCTTTTTCCTTTGCCCCTGATCATCAAAGTGACTGATATATCGGGGGTATCTCGTCGTAGGAAAAGAAATGCATCCAAAGCATTTCGTCGCTCCACTGGTTGCTTGCCAATATGAACAGTCCAGGGGTTTGTCTGATTGGCCTGTTACTGTCACCATTGTGGTGCCCTGGTCAAAACCTGTTGTTTGAACCCTGTGGATTGCCTGCTTCGCAGGCCTGCAAGTCCGCTGTTGGTTCACTGGGTTTTCAGGCTTTGATGATGCAGGGTTATGCCGGTGGATCGGCTCCACAATTACCGGGCCTTCCTCTCACTGGTTATTCCGGGTATGGCAATACCGGTCTCATCGGGCTGAAATATTTCCCGGAGCTGGTTCCGGTCAAGGCCAGCAATAAGGGATATCCGGTTGACATTTCACTCTGCCTTGAACCTGCTCCCGGAATCGCAATACCGCTGCCTCCTGGTTGCCGCTCCCTGCCAACCGATGCCTGTGTCCTGATGGTCAGTCATGATGAGGAAGTGGTTGATAGAAAACGACCTCCCCTGTTGCTTCCATACCCCTGTCCCCTCTGGCCTCCGAAGGCGGAGGCCGATACCGACCGGTATCCGCAGCCTTGTGATATTGAGTCTTGCCTGACCTGGGAGAATGGCTCGCAGAAAGTCACTTTTGAGTTCTCCCAGACCAGTGTGCCAGATGGTTTCCTGAGGCTGGATTGGGCTCGGTATTTGAATCATCATACCTGGGATGTTTATCAAACAACGGATCAGCAGGGGCAGGTCATTTTCTACTGGTATGATTCGCAGGGCAATCGCCACAGCATCAGCCAGCAAGAGTACTGGTTGATACTGTCCCGGTTCTTTGAAAGCTGGTTGCACCGACTCTATCCGGAGCTTTTCGGTCCTCCGCTTCCGGCGCTCGGTGGCCGGCATATATGGGGCTACATAAGAAAGAGCAAGCCAGCAGGGCGACAAGCCAGTGGCCGAGGGAGAGGAAAAAAGAAACAACCTCCTGCCGGAGGAACGGAGGGCAAATCGAGCAGAGAAGCAGTAAGCAGTGGGGCAGGTCAAAGGCCTGTCGCTTATGTCAGACCTCCGCCAAGATTGGACGGAGCCATTGGAGGACACAGTAAGCCAGTAGCGGCTCAGGGCACCGGGGCAGTTGAAACAATAGCAAGTCTGATGGAGAAGTTTGAACAAGGCGAGCTGAAACAAGTAGCAAAAAAAATTGGGAGATCATACGACGGTAAAAAACATAGCATCTTTTGCACCCGGATCAGGAAAGCGACTCAGGGGCGTAAGCTGAGACTGGAAGATAAAAAACAATTACAACCTTTTATCATTCATTTAACAGAGGTTGTTAAATCCAGCCAGTTTGATGCCAGGAGCACCAGCACCTGTGTACACAGCTTGACATCAATCCAGTTGCTCTACCCACTCAGACAGGCAAAAGACAGAGATTTAATACGGGCAATTAACGCCTTAACTGAGGCCTTGTTGAGCAACGTGGCTCAACTCGGGGAGTTTGATAATCAAGGGGTCGCCAACCTGCTGTGGGCGCTGGCGAAACTTGTGGAGAACGGGCTCCAGCTGGATCAGAGCGACCTGGCCTACGGGGCGGTGATGGCGCTGTTGCCGCAGGTGGTGCAGGTGGCGAGCCATCAGGCCGGGTTTATTCCACAACATATAGCCAACCTGCTGTGGGCGCTGGCGAAACTGGTGGAGAACG
>JAPONM010000029.1 GCA_026713925.1 Gammaproteobacteria bacterium | reverse complement strand
TTTGGTGCTGTTGTACAGCGCCGGTCCTCCGTATTTGAGCACCACCGATTTGATCGCCCACGCTACGAATACACTGAACCAGACATAGTTCATAATAAAGAAAGTACTGGTGGCGAAACCCAGAGGATGCACGGGCCACCACACGAACCGCGCCCTGACATAGGCCAGAAGGCCCATAACCAATGCTCCTAAGCCAGTGAACAACCAGCCCCCTATTTGGGCGGAGGTGGGGTTGGACAGGATGATGGCCATGTAATTGGCCGCGTTGCGGGGTACACCAATAAACCAGAAACCGTGGAGATTGACGCCTCCATAGGTGTAGGACAGCGTCATGACGCTCCATATAGAACTGGCTAGGGCGATCACCACGGCCAGAGCCACGCCCCAGATCAGCATCCTCCTATCCCCTTTGAGCAGTTCGGCGATTTTTAAGGCGTTGGCAAAACAGGGCATAAAAAAGATGCGGATATTGGCCGCCCACACATAGGTAAAGCCCAAAGCCACGATGCCCGAGGCACCCAGCACGCTGGTTCCCAGACCCGACACGACGAAATCCGCCGGAGTCAGCGGCGTGCGGATGACTGCCACTCCCCCTTCTACTACGGCCCGAGTCAAGGCCATGAAGACGACAAAGACCGCAAAGAGAAAAACCGGGATAACCCACAGGGGGAGGCCCGACTTCCACAGCCAAGCACTGATGATCAGTAGGCCGACGAGCAGACCCCAGACCGCGGTTCGGTAAGACAAAATTTCGTCTCTGTCGTCTATCTCCTCATTCCCTTTGAAAGCCTTGCTGAATACACCCTTGAGATGGCTTCTGCCCATCCACAGGCCGGACAGTACCAGCACAATCATGGCCCCCATAGCTTGGTGCGCTAAGTAGGGGCCGCTGGAATTGGCAAAGCGGCTCAGCTTTTCGGCGCTCTGGATGCCCAGAATGTTGAAGACGCCCCGCTCGATATTGGACACCAGAAAAAACAACCAGAGTCCCAGGGCCACATCTCGGCTGAGCAGATAGGCAAAGCCGACCAAGCCCAGATTGAACATGACGATGAGCACGGTCGTATTCCTAAAGATGGTAAACTGGCCCGTCAGGATACCTTGGTCGCTGAACTGGCTCATGCCCGGGATGAAGGGAAAATAGTTGTACAGGGCGCTGTAAGACCCCAACAAGAAGGGGATGGAAAAGCCTATCCACATGACCGGACTTTTGAAGAAAGGCTTGACCCAAGAGCGCTTTTCGTTATTGCTACCTGCCCCTCGCTCTTCATCTTGTATCATCGCGAGCGGGACCTGCACCAGCGGATAGAGCAACTTTTCGTGTTCAATCCACTGCCGACGCACAATGATCATCAGGCATATAGATACCCAGTAGCTGGCGATGATAAACAGACACCAGTACAGAATAGGCTCAATCCAGACGTTCCAAGGCACGGAGAGGCCCTGGGGCAAACCTTCGTAGAAATACCTGATGGCCTCGGGGTCTTGAGGGGCTATCCACTTGGGCACATAAGGGTGGATGATCTCTTCCCACTTATTTTCAGGCGAAGCATAGTAGTAGATTCCGGCGACAATGGGCAGTAAGTACTCGGAAAAACCAATAGTCGGGATGGCCGTGGCCAGCATCGCCATGATATAGACCACGGCCAACTCAGGAGGCGAGAGAGCATACCGCCGTCTGATGAAGCTCAGAACCACATTGACAATGCCGACAAAAACAAAAAAGACAAAGATGGCAGCCGGTGTATTGAGGTTGTGAGCCAGCAGCGAACCCTTGATGATCATATTGGTGTAGGGCAGGACGATGCCGATGAAAAGGGCCATGAGTGAGCCGATTAGCAGAGACCGGAAAGTCACACCTCGCTCGCCCATCTCGTCGCCATCTGGAAGGACAGGGTGTCCTGCTTGGATATCTTTTCGCATGTCTTTCAGGATATAGACGTTCGCCGTGGGCTTACAAGTAGCCCAAGACATTCCCCGTCATACCAGTGAAGTAGTCAATCACCAGCCACATACCCGCCACCACTACTTGGCCTAGGATTAACCCCAAAAAAAAGGGCCGAGTCCGGCTATAGGCGGCTGCGCCCCCGTATTTGAGGGCGATTGTTTTGAATAGCCAAGCCAAAAAGATACTAAACCACACCCAGTTCATAATGTAAAATGTGCCGGTGGCAAAGCCTAGGGGATGGATCGGCCACCACACGAAGCGGTAGCGAATATAGGTGAACAGACTCATCAAGAAGGCTCCCAAGCCAGTGAAGGCCCAGCCCGCTAGGCTGGCAGGTACGGGGCTATCGAACTTGGGGGCCACATAGGTGAAAGCCATCTGCGGGACGAAGATGAAGAAAAAATTATGCAGATTGATGCCGCCGTGAGCGTACGCCATTTCCATAACCAGATAGATGGAACTGGACAAGGTGAGGACAATGGCTAGCAATACAGCCCAGAGCAGCCCCCTTTTGCTGCCTTTGATCTCTTCGGCCAATTTGAGGGCATTGGCGAAGCAGGCCATAAAGAAA
>JAPONM010000028.1 GCA_026713925.1 Gammaproteobacteria bacterium | reverse complement strand
CCACGGTAGCACTCAGGACATCGTCTTCTTACTGATGGCTGCCATAACATGCTGGATCCTCCCTTTGCTTTTAGCAGGCGATATTTTCGAATCAGTAGCCAGAATTCAAATGTGCCCCTGCCTGATATGCGCCATAAACCGATGCACCATAAGACACGGCTTGCTGTAACGCAACTCGTCCAGCAGTGGATTTTGCTGCTGCAATTAATGCTGCAATGATAGGAAGAAGGCCACCTGAAACCTGGTGTATTTCATCTCCTGTCAGTTCTCTTGGACCCGATAATTGATTCATGTGTGAGTACCTCTTTAATTTTTTGAATTTGCAAATAGTCTATATTCCGCGCCCATCCTGGACGCAATGTGATATTCACAGGTCACAAGTCAGAAAGTAATGGCAGATGACTGTATTGGTTGTAGGAGATTGCCCTGGAAAAAGGTACTGTCAAGGCATGGAATTCCTGGCACTTGGAAATCGTGCAATGTCAAGTTCCTGCCTTATTTGCCTGCGCATTTCCTCCTGCATGTCATCAATCGGGATACCCGCGGCATCCGCAATTCGGACCATTCGTTGAAAGTTGGCGGCCACACCGGCTGCATCAACGAGTACGGACTCACCGGCAATATCCAGTAACTGTTGCCGTGCCGTCTCAAGGTTTCTGTCATCTCGACCTGCAACTGCTTCTGCAAATTGCATGAGTTCGCGGCCGAATTCAATGCCGGTTTCCGCGGCTGTGGCATCACCGTTGATACCCTGGATATTGATGTTTGTGCTGGTAGTCTGCGCGCTCACCCGGAGCATCGTGGCATGGGCACTGGTTCAGTAGAAGCACTCGTTGACGGCAGAAACACGGCCCGCCACAAGTTCCATCTGCATTCGATTGATTGATCTGTCTTCCCAGGCAATGTAGTTCGACATTCCGGTAAGTGACAGATACTGGGCGGATGCCAGATTTTTCCAGTCGCGTAGTGCATCCGGAACCAGCGACAGTGCGCGCAACACATTGGCAGTGCGGTCTCCGGGCCACAGATCGGCCTCTTTGTCTACCGCGCCGTCTCCGGGAAGCATGGGAACAAACCCGACGTCCCGCAACGCCCGTATGGGCCGATAGTGGCTTGGATCTCCTGATTCCGGTAGCGGCAATGGTTCCAGAGGAATTCCGAGGGCGCGATGAAATTCATCAATGCTGAATACTGCAACCACCAGCCCGAGAAGTTCAACGTAGGCTTCAAAGGATAGCCCCTGCTTCGCATTGCCATCTACATATTTCCTGGTGATGCGTACCTGATCAGTAATGATTCTGTGTATCGCGTCTACAGCGTTTGCCGGCAGATGCTTGTTACTCTCATGATTTCCCTGGGGATACAGTGATTTTATGCGTTCCTGGCAAAGGCCACATGATGTGGCGTTACGGACTGCCCTGGCTATTGCAACCCGCTCGGTCCCATTCCACCAGGAGCCGGGAGCCGCAAGCCGGTTCCAGAATGAGCGGTGTTCCTTCCTGATGTCTTCCCTGATGACATAAGGTGAGTTTTCGTATTCAAAAAATGACATGTG
>JAPONM010000027.1 GCA_026713925.1 Gammaproteobacteria bacterium | reverse complement strand
TCGAACATTTTCTTCATGATCTTGCGTATCCACCAATAAGCGGCTTTCATCACAAGTATGGATTACCAGTGGCATGACGTTATAGGCAATATAGGGGTTGCCTTAATCATCATCACCTACCTTCTTCTTCAGTTGGGACGCATGGGTAGTGCAAGCTATACATACTCCATACTGAATGCACTAGGTGCATTCTTTGTCATCATTTCATTGATGTATGACTTCAACATGTCAGTATTTATTATCGACGTTGTCTGGATAGGTGTAAGCGTGTTTGGAATCATCAGGCAGTGGAGAACGAACCACTGAGGGTCCTGCAGGCATGTGGATTACTCATTAGGTGGTACGCCCTAAGGACAATTGCCTGTAACTATCCAACGCGTACAGTATTTACAATATAAACTGGGACTGCAAAAATTTTACAAGTATGTAGTTATAGTGATGGGTATTCCAAAGCACGTCAGGTATCTAGTCGTGGGTGCGGGAGTACATGGGCTCAGCACAGCCTATCATCTTGCAGTACAACTCAAAACCCGTGGTATCGGGAATGGCCAAGATATCATAGTTCTAGATAAAAGCAGTGTTGGTGCAGGTGCCTCCGGGATCGCATGTGGCGTGATTCGGAATAATTATTCCCAGCCGGCAATGCGGGAGATCATGGCACACAGCGTGGAAGTGTGGGAAAGCGATCCAAAAGCTTTCAGCTATTACCCAGTTGGCTATATTCAAGCAGCTCCTGAAGTCATGCATGCGGATGTTGCTAGTATTTCCAAGCAACAAAATGAAATTGGATATGAATCTGTATTAATAGAAGGCGAAAAAGAATGCAGCAAATATATGCGGGGCATTTTCAGTGACTGGCAAGCCAAAAACATTGCTGTGGTTCTACATGAAAAACGCGGTGGTTACGCAAATAATCTACCCAGCATGAAAGCCCTTGCTGCAAAGGCTGAAGGCGAAGGCGTACGTATCTTCTCTGGTATTCGTGTAACAGGATTTCGAAAACACGCTGCGAGTAATTCAATTGAAGCAGTAGAAACAAGCCAGGGCGTCATATCGTGTGAGTACACAGTTATTAGTGCAGGACCATGGATTAAGAATATCTGGGAATTGCTTGAATTGCCTAAATATATTGTTGTCAAGGACCTTGATGGCAAGGTACACGACAATGTGCCGATGTGGGTGTTCTGGTTTTTACGGGAAGGTACATTGGGTGTTGACCCTGCCACGCAGAAGACAAATTCAGGTGAGTTCCCGCCAGTCATACACGTGGATACAGACGCATCACTATTTTCAGACCTCAACGGAAAACTGATTACAAACAGATTATGGGGCATTTATTACAAGCCGGATTTTAATTTTGGCGGTGTGCAGGGAGGCTTGATGCCATTGAAGATTGATGCAGACCCTGATGAAGTGAACGTCGACCCATATGGGCCGAATTCACCCGACTACATTGTTGGTGATGACTTTGTAGAAACGTGGGTCTCGGCCTTGGCTCATTGCCAAAAAAGATTTGAAGGTAAGTTATCAAGCTATAAGAAAGAAGCTTCCGGTGGAATCGGGGCATTTACTCCGGACAACTTTCCTGTTTTCGATGTTTTTCACGATAACTGTTACATTATTGCTGACTCCAATCACGGGTATAAAATGATTGGCATCGGAAAACTAGTTGCCGAGGAAATTACTGGGAAAAAACAGTGCTTGCTTGAGCCATTCAGGTTTTCCCGCTATACGGAGGGAAGGCTGCATCCGGTGTCAAACAGTCCGTACCCATGGAGCTAGATTCAGAATTATAAAAACTTGCAGGCAAGAAATTTCAAGCCCATGAGAAGGAGAGAAAGCGATGGCCACAGATTTGGAAAGGCACGTCCATGCAGATGGGCGCAGTGACCTGGTAAAGCAGGTACGCAACAAGATCAACGACTTAGGAGTTAAGTACATCTACTTTCAATTTGTATCGGTTACTGGTCGTATTGTGGGCAAAGGCATACCTGCTGATCATTGGGAGCGCATTGCGCAAAGTGGATTTCAACTCGTCTATGGGTCAACTGCCAATCTGTATCTAGATCGCCATGGTAATTATATTGGATACGGCCCGGAAGCATCTGAGTTGGTAGGTATTCCTGACCCAGAGACCTTTTGTCAACTGCCGTGGGATAAACGATTAGCACGTGTTTTTTGCACCTGCTTCCGCAATCGCGAAGAAAAAGAATACCCTGGAGCACATTTGACATCGGACTGCCGCGGTAATTTGCGGATTTTCCACAATGAATTTAAAGCCAAGCACAATGGTCTGCACATGCGCATGGGCACCGAGCCTGAAATGATGTGGTTGAAGAAAGACGAGAATGGGAACTTAGACGGCGGAGTCACCAAACCAAACTGTTACCACATTGACCAGTTTGAAGAGTTACGCCCAGCTTCCATGAAAGTGATTGAATATGCCGAGCAAATGGGCTATGACATGATTCAGGGTGATCATGAGGACGCACCCGGTCAACTTGAGTTGAATTGGATGTTTGACGATGTCATGCGCAATGCAGACCGCTTGACCACATACAGGCAGATCTGCGCACAGGTCGCACGTGAGCAAAATCTGGTGGCTTGTTTCATGACAAAACCGTTCATGGGTGTATCGGCATCGGGATGCCATCATAACGTGTCATTATGGAGAGGAGGAGAATCCATGGTGAATATGCTGCACCAAGACCCCATGGGTGGTATGGAGGATGTATTCAGCTATCTGCAAGATGGCGAGAACACCTTTATGCCGGACCCTGGAATCGATCAACGCAAGCCAGGACCAATCGGGCTTCAGTGTATTGGTGGAGTGGTGGCACATCTGCAGGCGTTGACTGCCATTGGTTCATCTACGGTCAATTCTTACAGACGGTTGTGGGATACAGGTTTTTGGGCACCTGTTTTCGCAGACTGGGGGTATCAGAACCGCACCTGTGGCCTGCGTGTTTCTGCTCCAGGTCGATTTGAATACCGCTCTGTCGATTCCATGGTTAATCCATACCTAATGGGTGCTGCATTGCTGAAAGCGTTTGATGATGGCATCGTCAACGACTTGGATCCTGGTGAGCCTGAGGAGCGCAATATCTACGAAGCGATTAAAGAAGGCAAAGATGTACAAAAGCTACCAATGTCCTTGGGGGAAGCCCTGCAGGCACTGGACCAGGATGAAGTAATTAAGTCAGCTTTGCCTGGCGAAATGTACAAGGTATTTACCCACTACAAAAATGATGAGTGGGAACGGTTCAATCATACGGTCACTAGCTGGGATGTGGAGACCTACCTAGATTACCTGCCATAAGGTTTAACAGGAGAAATTTAATGTGTGGAATTGCTGGCGTGATACATAAGGGGTCTTCCGCAAATATCGGACAGCAAATGACCTCAATGTTACATGCACTAAATCACCGTGGTCCTGACTCGGCAGGTTTTGCGCTTTATGGGAGTACAGGTCAGAGTAAACATATTATCCGGTTTAAGGTTGCAGAGCGTGAGGAATTGGAAACCGGCTTTGATATTCATCGCAAGATTGAAGAACGCAAGGCTGGGGTTGAATTGCGGCTTCAGGAACTTGGCGCAGATGTGGAGTCGATGGAAAAAGCAACTGAATACGCGTATCGATGTGTATTTGATCACTACGGTGATATGCGCAAGCTGGCTGACTACATCGAAGATATTAAGGGAGTTGAAATCCTTTCACTTGGAAGTTCACTGGAACTTATCAAGGATTTAGGCAGTGCACAAGAAGTCGCTTCAGAGTACAGCCTCGGTTCATTTCAAGGTACTCATGCAATCGGGCATACGCGTATGGCTACTGAATCAGATGTCGATATTCGTTCTGCACATCCGTATTGGGCATATCCTTATAATGATATTGCAGTTGTCCATAATGGCCAGCTAACAAACTATTGGAGTTCAAGGCGTGCCCTGGAACATAAGGGACATCGCTTCAAGTCGGATTGTGACTCTGAGTTGATTGCCGTTTACATCGCAGCCAAGCTTGAACAGGGTATTTCCTTGAAAGATGCAATGCATGGATCTGTTGGCGAGCTTGACGGTGTTTTTACGTACCTGGTCGCCACACATGATTCCTTGGGAATGGCTAAAGATACCATGGCAGCAAAACCTGTAGTGCTGTACGAAAGTGACGATTTTATTGCAATGGCATCTGAAGAAGTTGCCATACGCAGTATTTTCCCGCATGAAATAGACACCACGGATCCCATTGAAGGCGAGGTACGCGTATGGCACAACTGAAACAACCTTCCGACAAGATGGGCATGCATACTGAACAGCTTGCCGGGCGCACCCAGCAAATCTTTTTTTCATCTTCCGAAGAAGAAAATTTTACATACCCAACTTCATATGAAGTGGACTTCGACCAGCAAGCCGAATTTGACGCTGCCAACATGGATATCTCTGCCATCAATATCAAGCTCAGGGATCTTATGCAGAAGGGATACGGAACGATTACTGTAAAAAACCCAGGTGCTAAACACTCCCTGGGGGTGGGTATCCTCAACCGCCTGAACCTTATATTTGAGGGCAGTCTTGGTTATTTCGGGTGTGGACTGATTGATGGCCCCAATGTACATATCAAGGGTCGTGTCGGCTGGTCCTGCGCAGAAAACATGATGTCGGGAACAATCGTAGTCGAAAAAAATGCAGGCTCGACATTTGGGGCTGCACTACGGGGTGGAGATTTGGTGTGCAAAGGCGATGTTGGTAGTCGTACAGGAATTAACCAGAAAGGCGGCACGATAATTGTGGGCGGAGATGTCGGCATGAATACTGGTTTTATGATGCAGCGCGGTCGCATGATATTGCTAGGGAATGCGGGGCCCAATCTAGGTGACTCAATGTACGATGGCCTGATTTTCATTGCTGGGGAAATTCACAGCCTTGGTATAGATGCAATTGAAGGCGAATTAACTGACATCGATAAACAATGGCTGACTCATAAACTTTCAATCTACGGCATGAAAATGCCGCATGGCATAGACAGCTTTACTAAGGTTGTATCCGGTAAACAGCTTTGGAATTACGACAACCTTGAACCAGCCGAGAAAAAACTGGTTCTTTAAACTTAGCACATAAAGAGGTTCGTATGGCAACACCAGATAAGCAGGCAATGCTCCAGAAGGCATCTGCCGCTACAAAACCTGATCTTGACCGGGATCCCAATAACCTGGGATCAAGTTTTATGTTTCCTCCAGATGTCATTGATGACATTCATATTAAATCTGAATTGGGTCGTTACCGCATGCGTGGATTTTCATTATTCAAAAAAATTCCGACTTGGGATGACCTGACATTCCTGCCTGGTACTCTTACTAGGTTTGTGATTGAAGGATATCGGGAGAAATGTCTAACCAAAACAGTTATTGGCCCACGTGCTAAACGACCATTGGAACTGGATATTCCAATTTATATTACAGGCATGAGTTTTGGAGCACTCAGCTATGAAGCTAAAACTGCTCTAGCCCGCGGAGCAACCATGGCGGGTTCAGCAACATGCTCAGGTGAAGGCGGCATGATTCCAGATGAGCGCAGATATTCTGTAAAATGGTATTACCAGTGCATTCAGTCGCGTTACGGATTCAACCCTCACCACTTGCGTATAGCCGATGCAGTAGAATTATTTATCGGCCAAGGGTGTAAAGTCGGTATGGGCGGACACTTAATGGGGCAGAAAGTGACTGATCAAGTTGCCGAGATGCGATCATTGCCCGCAGGTATTGACCAGCGTTCACCGGCCCGACACCCTGACTGGCTAGGGCCAGATGACCTTGCATTGAAGATTCAGGAAATTCGTGAGGCCACCAACTGGGAGATACCAGTCCAGCTGAAACTGGGTGCCGCGCGCGTCTATGACGATGTCCGCATGGCCGTTAAAACTGACCCGGATTCTATCTACATAGACGGCATGGAAGGTGGGACCGGTGCTGGGCCACACCTTGCAACCGAAGATACAGGAGTTCCTGGGATTGCTGCAATTCGCCAGGCACGGAAGGCAATTGATGATCTGGGCAAAACAGGTGAGATCTCGCTGGTATATGCCGGAGGTATTCGCAACGGTTCTGACCTTGCAAAAGCGCTGGCCCTTGGCGCAGACGCCGTTGCTATTGGACATGCCTCCCTGATAGCACTGAACTGTAATAAAGATATTCCTGAAGCAGACTTTCCCCGCGAAATAGGCGTGCAGCCTGGTTATTGCTATCACTGCCATACCGGCCGCTGCCCGGTAGGCATTGCTACACAAGATCCTAAGTTACGTGAACGGTTGAACCCTGATGAGGCAGCTGAACGTGTATATAACTTCCTGCACACACTGACGATTGAAGCGCAGTTATTTGCCAGGGCGTGTGCGAAAACAAATGTGCATTCACTGGAGCCTGAAGACTTGGCTGCATTGACAATGGAAGCTTCAGCAATGGCTCAAGTGCCGTTGGCCGGTACACAATTCACCGTTGGTCACCCAGACATGACTAGATACTGAATTAGGAAAAATCATGAACAAACTTAATGATATTAACCGTTTTTTGAAAGATGATGGTGTTAGCAGTGAACGTGAGAAAATGATCGGACAGCATATCGGCTATAGGTATGATGCCAATCTTGTCCCAGATTTGAACCACATCACGCCGTTTCTTAAAAAATACATGCAAGTTATGGGTTGGAAAGATCTAAACTGGCTCGAAGACGTTCATATGGGCTATGAAGAGCAGCGTCCAGCAGTTTTCGACCGCAATATTAATGGCTGGGTCACAATTCCGGAAAATATTGAGCTACCTGATAACCAACAGGACAGGGACATGGTTGCGCGAGAACTGCTGGTTAAATTTCAGATGTCCCCTAATCATCCATTAGTTGAATTAAGAAAAGCTTATGAAAAGTTTTGACAAAACACAGAACTGCTTATATTAGACAGTATCATGGTTTTGAAATTTGCCGTACATATACAAGGTTAGGCTGCAGGAGGCGGTTAAGATCTAAATACAAGGGGAGAATCAATGACTGATGCACTGAACTCGCTTACTGTCGTCTTTACCGAATTCTACTACTGGGTGACAGTAGTTTTCATGTTTTTAATCCATGTGGGCTTTTGTATGTATGAAGTGGGTGCTTCAAGACACAAGAACCACTTACACACCCTGATGAAAAACATCATGATCATACCTCTGGTGACAATCTCATTTTTTTTCTTTGGTTGGTGGATCTATTTCGCATTTCCGTACGGCCCAGGAATCATGGGTGGCATACAAAATGCAGCTCATGCTACTCCATGGAGTGAGTTGATGGGCCCACACATGGGTGGGCCTCCTGTACAGGAAGCATTAAGTGCCGATGACACGGCATTCTGGGCACGTATAAACGGTGTCTTTTGGGCTGCATTTTTGCTGTTTTCATGGACTGCTGCATCTATCGTATCGGGTTCTGTGATTGAACGGATTAAGTCAAGTGGATTTTGGATTCTGGCAGTACTGATTGGTTCAGTATTTTGGATTATAGATGCATCTTGGGGCTGGCACTGGGACGGGTGGATGGTGCACAAGCTAGGTTACCACGATGCTTATGCATCTGGCGTTATTCACGCTGTTGCTGGTGGCTTTGCGCTGGGTGTACTGCTAATTCTGGGCCCCAGGATAGGAAAATTTCGAAAAGACGGATCTTCGCGCAGTATACTTCCACATAACCCGTGGCTTGTGTGTGTAGGAATCTTTTTAATCTACACTGGTTTCTGGGGATTTTATGCAGCTTGTAACGTACCAATCATTGATTTCTTTGGTAGCGATATGCTCGATGTGGAAGGGAAAACCATGTTTACCGCGACGAATATCTATTTGGGTCCGACCACATTGTCTGCAATCACTTTTAATTTTCTGATCGCATTATCTGGCGGTTTGCTGGGCGGGTATATATTCTCCAAAGGTGACCCGTTTTGGACATTCTCCGGGGGCCTTGCAGGGCTAATTGCAGCTTCTGCAGGTAATGACCTGTATCATCCCATGCAGGCATTTGTTATCTCCATCGTCGGTGTTTTCATTGCATACAATCTGCACCATTGGGTAGAGCGCACCTTTAAAATTGATGATGCAGTAGGGGCGGTTGCAGTTCATGGGTACGCAGGATTCTTCGGTGTACTAGTATGTGGCTTTGTATTGTGGGGTTATCCAGCCTCACCCTTTGATGGGTATGCAGTCATTACACCATGGGGACAATTAATAGGTGCTATTATTATGTTCTTTGTCCTAGGATTTTTCCCAGGTCTAATCGCTGCAAAAATTCTTGATACATTTGGATTATTACGTATTCCTAAGAAAGTCGAATTGGCAGGGCTCGATATCAGTTCAACTGTAGAAAGCGAACAGGCTGCGGTAGACCTAGAGAATGCGCAGGATACAAAAATTTAGAATTTTCTAACGAATATTAATAATTGAACTAACTATGGGAACAAGCACATGTCAACAGGTGTAGAAAGTTTTGCAAATTTAGACCAAGCAGGCGCTATTTATCCGATGGTAGGCACTGAAGGGGTACTAGTTCTGATTGGTGTTGCGATTTGGATCATATGGCATATCTGGCAAACCTGTATCGAAAATAATGAGCATCAGAAAGACATTGAGAATGCCAGAACGTGGTATACAGTGCGGACGAAAAGCGCTCAAAAGCAAGACTAAACCAAATTTCAGCTTCACAGTCACGGAGAAATTAACCATCTCTTGCCTATTACTGATGGGCAAATTGCAGCTGTTGTATAAAATTTTGTTTTACTCAGCTGAAACGGTTTATAGGATTAAATGCCTGGAAGGGTGGCAATAAGACTGGCTTACAATATGATCTGTTACTTCAGCAGAATCCAGTATTACACATCAAGAGACTATCAATAATAATCCTCATACAGTGAAATCATGAAGCTGACAAGTGGCTGTATGTCCTTAGATGTAATCTGAATGTTTCTTAACTCACTATCAGCATTCCTTATTAAGCCATACTTGGCACTCCTGGAAGAAGCAATATAAAACCCGACAGTTGCATGCAGATCACTTATTTGACCATTATGCATATATGGCGCTGAGTGACCCAAGTTCCTCAATGTTGGGGTTTTAAACGTTGCAATTGCTTTTTGCAAGGCCTGTTCTGCCGTTTCACATGCAGGTATACCGTTACAAAGCTGGTTGTATATTTGTTCTTGTGGACTTGGGTAATCATCGTTTAGGAAAATATTCCAAGCACCCAAATCTGCTGCTACTGCATTTGATTGTGATGCAGCTTTTCGGAAAATTCCTACTCTGTCTGGATGCGCCGATGTTGCTGGCAAATAGACGTTTGCTTCCTTGTCACGAATCTTTCGGGTAGGAATGTACAGTTTCTGGAAAGAGCCTTGTCCGTGAATTGCTTCATACTCAACTTGGGTTACTCCGATATTGTGTAGACTGAAATCAGTAAAATGCGGAGCAGGGTGGCAAGAGCCGCAATTACCAGCCCCTTGCTCGGGAGTTGGCTTTTGGCTAAAGAATATTTTTAGTCCGAGAAGTTCCAGTTCGGTAAACTGGTATGGCTGGTCATGGTACCTAAACTTACCGTCATCTGTGTTGGGGTTATACTTTACAAATTTCAAGTTTCCATTTTTACCGAAAGATTCGATCAGTGACACCAATCTGCCGCTATAGGCTTCGTCTGATTCACCTCTGCTTGGGTAACCGGGTAGCCCGTTTATTGCTAAAAATCGATCATATGGTGAGTAATTGGATGAATTTCTAGAAAACTTTAAGCTACCCAAATAACGCTCGAGTAAATAGGTAACGCCAGTCACAATTTCAGAACAGGTGCTTTCCGATACCTTGATACGCTTGCTTGCAGTGATCAAGTACTTTTCAGGAAGTAATTGTTTAGCGTCTGATAGGCCTGAAAAAACTTCTGCATATGACAAACCGCCAAATTTTTCTGCCAGTTCACCTGTTCCATCGTCATCCCGTATAACATTACAGATATGCATAGTAGCAACCTCATGTTCAGAAGGTAGCCATCCCAAGTTACGCCCTGTTAATGTAGAAACAACCAAATCATGTACAGATGAAAATTCACCGTCATAGTGAAGGACAAAATTATCCCTGTGTGAAAGTGAACCTACCAGAACTGGTGAGTTTCGGACAGTAACCAACTGGCTATCTTTGCGGCTTGATAGGGGGCTTCTGGATGCAAAATCTGCTAAGGCACGCATACCAAGTTCATTTTGGTCGCTATGCTCATCCACCATGTGGCATGTGCGGCAACTGTAAGATTTTCCTCTGAATGGGCTTGTAGTAAATGGTATCTGATAGGGTGGTAGCCCGAAAAATCTAAATGTCTTTTCTAGCTTGGGATCACCTCGATCCAGTGGCTCGTTAATATCACCACCGCGTGTAACAAAATCATAAAAGTACTGAGCAAATCGAGTTTCCTGAAATAATCGTTCTCCGTGGAGAACATCAGGGGTCAAAGATTGCTGATTTGCACTGGCCTCGAGTAGGTAAAATGTGGATAACGCTGTGACTGTAGCAAGAAGTAATTGTCTGAACATGTAACAATATAATAATACCCGTGCCCCAAAGATCGTAAGCTGACTTGATCCACAAAAAAGCCCCGGTTTATTTCAACCGAGGCTTTCTGAATGTTGATAGATTTCTATTGAGCTGGGGTAACCGGCTGTTCCACTGCAGGATATTTCAGGGTTATTTCGCCCTTCAGATCTTTTGCATGTGGGTTCTTTTCACCTTTTTCTATGTTATAGGGATCGGTGTATACACCATACTCCCCTGGCTGAATTTTATACGTCATTTCCTGCATACCATGCCCGGCATTTGCTAAGTATTTGCTCGGGTCAGTCCATTCCTGTCCATCAAGGTTCGCAAAAAATTTGATATCGACCAATACGCCATCACACAACGGTGTAATCTCTTCATAATTGGTAGGCCAGCCTGCTGCACCTGTAGTTTTTGGATAGTTACTCCAATCTCCACCCTTCAGTGGGCATGCGCCACCTCCGCCGAATGCTGCGCGATCAGGGTGGTGGACACCATATAAAGGTAAACCTTTTGCTGCAGCCATAGTTCCATTCTCCAAATGGAATCGAGGCTCATAGGTTACTTCGGTTTTGACATCCTGACCTAATTCCTTGACATGCTGGAAATAATCACCAGATGGACGCACATACTGAAAGTCCTGATTATCAGGGTTGTCAAAGACTGCAGTGATAAACAAGTAAGGTTCGTTAAAGAATGGGCGCTCAATCAAGTAGAATTCTGCATTTGTTTTGCTAACGTCAACTGCTTGCCAGTCAACTGAGCTTTCTTCCTCACCGCCAACGTTGACCCAAGCCCTTGCATCAGGGAACAAGTTGACACGTAAGACTTTGGTGTAAAGTTCATCGACATCCAAGCCTGCTCTCTTTCCGAGTGGGCCTACCTGGTTTGCACCAGGTTGATTAAATGCATAATCTATTGCCTTTCTCGCATAGGGATACTGGTTTGCAGACATAGTGCAATAGAAATGTGGTAAGTCGATGGCTACATGGTCAGTATATTTGCCTTTATACTTAGGGTGGTGCAGAGGAACATCGATAAAGTTCAAATAACCTTCTTCTGAGACTCTTTGGTGGGGATGCTTATACCCACCCCAGCTTTCTTCCGGTATATAACTCGCGTAGTCACTCTCCACGATGGCCATATTGCCTTCGTCAAACAAATCTGCTCCATCTTTTAGACCCTGTGCATCTTTCTTCCTATATTCTCGTACCATCCCATTGTCTTGTACCCGCCACAATCCGTGTTTTCCTTCTCCAATCATTGTCATGGTTTGCTCAACGACATTCACAAAACGATAGGTATAGTTCGTACTCATATATCCTGAGTAGATTGGCAGGTGAGGAATCCTCGAATGCGTAGTTTCCGGGCGACCTTTTCCTACTAAAAGAGACTGCCCATCGTCTTCAGCAATCGCCTGATCACTTGTGTAGTAATACGGATCACCTTGTGTTAAATCCTTTATATAGTCAGCCTCATCTCCTGCATTTAAATGTGTGGCTAACAGTACTAGTGCGCAAGCAGAGCTTAGCAATGCCTTACTTCTATAGTTCATGTTCATGTCCTCTCGCTTGACGTTACTCGATTATGATAGTTTAAACTTCATCTTGGGCTCTTTGACCACAATAAAATCCAACCCCTGATGAATCTGATGAAAATGTGATAGTTGCACCCTCGTCAAAATAAACTACATCACCGGCGACAGCATGAAATGTTTCTCCACCTTCTTCAGCGATCGTCATTTCACCTTCAACAATAATTTTTGCTTCATCATAGGTATACGTGTACTGGAGCGAATTCCCTTTTTCCATTCTGAATAAACCGCACGTAATTGGCGCATCAGAATCATTTGATGAAACCACATCAGCTAAAAATGCATTAACGCCCTCGATATTCATAGAGGCAAGTTCCATACTAGTAGCACCCTTAAACGTTTTCATTTTAGCTTCATCACTGGCAATAACCGTCATTGAATAGACGAGTACGGTTAAACTGAGAATGATAAAGGCAATTGTGTTTCGCAAATACATGCTGTTCTCCTGAATATAAGGCGTTATGCGAGCTTCCAAGGTTTTCAACTGCAAACATTTCGCACTGAATGCGTTGAGAACATCTGCTGATGCATTAAACCAGTGAACCAGTCTATTAGTTACCAGCCAAGGATACAGGTAATATACTGCTCCTAATAGCAATGATTACTTGTCTGCTGGTTGCCGTCAATGGCTAATACGAAGTACCCCTTAAGAGGTATATATCATGGATATTGGAGTTGTACTAGCTATGCAGTCGCGGTAGGTCACACTGGATGCAGAATTCAGTCACGGCATTACATCACTAGAGCTCGAATAGCAGAATATCCAACAGGTGAGCCCTTGAACTCCATATAAGCATCCATCAGGCAGGCCCACATATACTCAGTTGACGCGCTGTCAAACAGCAGATGGAAAGCAGGTATTTCTTTCAAATCATGGCGAATGATAATACTGTTTATGCGCGCGACAGAAGTTTGAGCAATTGCTCCCCGAGAAAAATTTTTCAATCGCAAATCCACACCGCAAATTTTTGCAAATACCTCAGCTGAAGTTTCTCCGGTAACCATGAACCAGGCCAATGTATTGAAGCGGGGTACGAGGTAACACCTTACAGGCTGGTCACACGCATGCTTCTCATCCAGACTTTCACATTGATTGGTTCGGCTTTGCAAGCCATTTAATATAATTACTTCAATATCAGCAAGTCGCCCAACCAGCATGCCATTTTGTTGCGGGTAGGCCTTGTTACTATGCTGACCAATTTCCATACCTTGTGAACTTATCCACTGGATCACTCCCTGTCCTTTGAAACCTGTTCTTGGAATTGGAGTTAAATCAACCAAACCTAGCTGCTTAGCCTGGGAGACTTCCCAATTTCTGCTTCTCCCATAGTCCATTACACAAGAGGTATTCATATAGCTTCCAAATCGTGCACCAGCTGATAGTAGGGTTCTGTAGTGCGGGCTTCGTATGTTAAAGCTCGTAGGGTCTGCCTGTTGTGTCATGATTCGTAACCGATTACATATTCTGGCGTTTGTTTTCTGGATCATAAAATGGCATATCTACGACCTGCGCAAATTGCAGCTTTCCGCTCTTCAGTTTGATGTGAATCGACGTGCCTGGTTCAGTGTCAGCCTTGGCATACCCCATTCCGACAATTCTGTCTAGGGTAGGGGAATACCCTACCGAAGTAATATGTCCGACTATGGCATTGCCATCGAGAATCAAGTTTGATTCTTCTGGCGTATCACCCTGTTCAGCCTTAATGGTAAAACCTACCAGCTTTCGGCTTGACTGATGGCGTTCAATAATCTGCAAAGATCGCCCACCTACAAAAAATGGTTTTCGTTTAGAAATTGCCCATGCCATGGAGACCTCTTGGGGAGTCGTCGTGGCATCAGTGTCTTGCCCGACTATAAGGTGACCTTTCTCAAGTCGCAGCAGACGTTGGGCTTCAATTCCTACCGGCTTAATTCCATAACAATGTCCTGCATCCAGCAAGGCATCCCAAAGCGCCTCACCTTGCAAAGATGGCACATGTATCTCATAGCCCAGTTCACCTACAAACCCTACACGAAGCAAGCGTGCAGGAATACCTGCTACAGTGGCTGAGCGAACGGCTAAATAAGGAAAACTTTTAGAGGTGAGGTCAATGTCTCTGCATACTTGTTGCAAGACTGTTCGGGACCTAGGTCCAACCAGATTCACGCCTGCATAGGCTGCCGTAACATTTGTGACATCAACATCAAGACGCCACTGCGCATTCCACCACAACATCGTTCTAAAGACATTATCGACACCTCCAGTTGTTGCGGTTATGTAAAAATGCTCGTTATCTAGCCTGCAAGCAACTCCATCATCAATAATTGTTCCCGCAGTATTTGCCATCAGTAGATATCGTAATGTACCCGTTTTTTGCCCAGAGTAAGCAAAGGTATACATGCGGTTAAGGAATTCCGCAGCATCTGGGCCTCGAACTTCCAGCCCTCCTAGCGTGGAAACATCTATCAAACCAACGTTGTCACGGACAGCAAGGTTTTCTTCACAGATACACCGATTTCGATGCTGGGACTTGCCGTAATAGGCTGGTCGCCACCACATACCGGCTATTATCATCTGTGCGCCTGATTCCAAATGACGATTATGCATGGCAGTAAGCCGTTTCGGCTTGAAGCTGCGCCCCGCAATCACTGCAAGTTTTTCTGCATGAAGCGGGGGGCGTGCAGTCGTGACACCAACTTCTGACACAGTACGTTGGGTTGCACTAGCAACCACACGCGCAGTTGCTAGCGCTGAGTGCCGACCTTGAGAAGGTCCCATACCGATCGTCGAATAGCGTTTGACAAGTTCGAGTTCTGTATAACCATCCTGACATGCGTGCACGATATCCAAATACTGCAAATCCTCATCCAAGTCCAAAAATTCCTTGCCACGGGGATGCGGAAAAATGGGCCAAGGGTGGTTAGTACTGATGTAGGAAGCAGGGTATACCTGTTTAGGAAGCGCATGACCCGATACAGTAAGCCCCAGTTTTTTGGATGCGGCTCGCCCTGCACGCCTACCAGATTCAATTTCTGCTCCAAGTTCATTTTCTCCATTGGCTGCACCTGCTAAATGGATGCTAGCTGGTAGCCCTGTGATCGAAAACATGGAAGACCTTTCATCATGCACAAGCCTGCCACCAGCTTGCAATGCAAGTTGATAGGCAGGCATAAACCCTGTTGATATGCAAAGCAGGTCGCAGTCATAACACTGCACCTTGTTTCCACAACGACCCCTGCTAGCTACCTTTCGGAGCTCTACTGCTCGTAAATGACACGTATGCTTGTCTGAAAGCGCTTCGAAAACTGTACACGCCATATGGACAGGTATATTGCATGACCGTACTTTTTCATACATTGGTGTTGCATCAAACGACTCACGAAGATCAGCAACGGCTACGACATTTACACCATTTTCCAGCAAATCAAGTGCCATTGCATAGCCGTCGTCACCGGCAGTAAGGATTACTGCGCGCCTGCCGGGACGAACACCATATAAGCGGATCAGTCGTTGAGCAGCAGTGCCCAGCAAAATACCTGGAAGATCGTTATTATGGAAAATTGCAGGCTGCTCCATTTTTCCTGTAGCGAGGATCAATTCTTTAGTGCGTAACTTATACATGCGGTGACCACGAATAATAGGTAACCAGTTGTCGGCAAACCACCCATTGCAGGCAGCGTCGGTCATGATCCCGATATTGGAATGATTGTTGATTGTGGCAACAAATTCATCACGAAGATCAGGTGCCAGCTTGCCGTCAGTATCAAATCGGCCATAGTTAAGTGAGCCACCAAGTACAGCTTCCTGTTCAACTAGAAGTACTTCTGCACCAGAGTTTGCTGCAGACAAAGCGGCGCTCATACCAGCCGGGCCGCCGCCGATTACGGCAATGTCACAGAACAGATATTTCTTATCATAATACTTGCGCGGGGTGTCAAGATGTACTTGCCCGAGTCCAGCATATTTTCGGATGATGGGCTCCCAGAAATTTTGCCATGCTCCGCTAGGCTGGAAAAATGTTTTGTAATAGAACCCAACAGGAAAAAATCTACTTGCCAGGCCTATTTTTGCAGCCCGGTCGTTGGCAAGGCTGCCAGAATAATTTTGGCCAGTTACCTCGAGCCCTGAAGTAATTTTACGCTTGTCAGCAGCTACATTTGGCTCATATCCGACCTGCACCAAAGTATTGGCCTCAAGCCCTGCCATTGAAAATACACCTCGTGGGCGGTGATACTTGAACGAACGCGATAATAGCCAGGTATCATTTGCAGCAAGAGCACTCGCAATGGTATCGCCAGCCAGGCCTGTATACTGGCTGCTTTCAAATCTGAAGCTTACTGGCTTATCGTGATTGACCAACATTCCGAGAGGAGGTGGCAATCTATTGGGTGAAGTTTCCATTATTAAAATATAATATTTTTCACAATCCTAGAATTCAGAAATCAATTCGCTCGGTAAAGACATCACTGGCTGGATAGGTTTTCAAGATTTCATCCGTTACTGTATTGCGTTCCGCAATGAACCAGTATGCTGTTGCACTATGGCACCACCATTCTTGAACGACACCTGCTGAATTGTTCGACATCCAGATGAAATCTGCCCATTCATCATCACTGACCTTTTTTGGGCATGGCATTTTAGAAACCTCACCAAAACAGATAAATTCGGATATATTTCGTGGTCCGTTCAAAGGACATTTCATAATTTTCATGTATGATTTCCTAATGGCTTGCAGCTGTGGCCCCTGCTTCATTGGACAGCGTGAAGGTCTTGAAACGTTCAAGTCTGAATGGCTGTATAAGCTCCACTGCTTTTTCGTTAGCAAGTGTTTCTGCCATACACTTTCCTGAAATCGGTGTTGCCTTGAATCCCCAAGTGCCCCAGCCTGCATCTAGCCAGTAATTTTTTACTGGGCTGGTGCCCATGACTGGGCTGTAGTCTGGCGTCATGTCTGTGATGCCCGCCCACTGACGAAGCAGCTTCAGCTCGGCGATACAAGGGAACAGCTCAAGTGTGTTAGCTACAAGGGATTCCTTAAGATCTAGGGTTGAACGTGTCGAATACAGCTCATACGGATCTGAACCGCCTCCTATGACAATTTCACCTCGTGCAGTCTGAGAAATATAGGCATGTAAATCTGATGAACTTACCAGCGGGTCTAGAAAAGGCTTGACTGGGTGTGTGACCATGGCCTGCAAGGGAAAGCTTCGCACAGGCAACCGAATACCAGCCATTTTCGCTACTACTGAACTCATACCTGCAACAGCTTGGACCGCATGGTTGCACTTGACCGTCCCTCTGTCTGTCTGTACTGCTACGACCCGACCTGCATTAACCTGGATGCCAGTGACTTCAGTGTGCTGATGTATTTCAACACCCATTTGCGCTGCCCGCATTGCATATCCCCAAGCTACAGCGTCATGCCGTGCTGTACTACCATCACGGTGCCACAGACCAGCCTGGATCGGAAAACGCATGTTTTCGTCCATATTCAGGCAAGGCACGATTTCACGGATTTGCTGTCGATCCACTATTTCAGATCGAACCCCCAAATGCTTGTTGACTTCTGCGCGCAATGCAAATGTGCGCACACTTGCATCAGAATGAGCAAGGGTTAACTGACCACGCTGTGAATACATCTGGTTATACCCCAGCTCGTTGGACAGGTTTTTAAACATCTCTACAGATGCCTTGTAAAATGCTACAGCTTCGGGTGAGATATAGTTTGAGCGTATCACTGCAGTATTGCGTGCAGTATTGCCGCCACCTACATATCCTTTGTCCAGAACGGCGACGTTGTTAATAGCGTGGTAACGGGCAAGATGGTATGCAGTGGATAAACCGTGTCCTCCAGCTCCTATAATAATTACATCGTATGATTTTTTTAAATCACGTGGGGCAGGAATATCTCGGCGAGCCGGATATTTGGGAGCAAGACCATATTTTAATAGATTCCATGGCATGAAGGATTCCTATATTAATTTGCTACTTTAGATAGTACTGCATAGCTGTGGGTCCAAGCCTGAAGTTGGAGAAGCTATGAGATAATTGGTTTTGATTCGATGCTGGTCAATTGCTCGAAAGGCTTACTACCTATTGAGTAACGATACTGAGTTTAGACCTCGTTAGGCAATCCACCCTACAGCCTGTGAAATATCATCCGCGATACGCACACTTGGATCAAAAATGCATTGGTCGTCGCTGCTTCGGTACTTACCTGTTTTTACAAGTATGGCCTGAAGGCCTGCTGTACTAGCACCATTTATGTCAGCTTCAACATCATCACCGACCATTACAACCTCACCAGGTGAGCAACAAAATTCCTGTATGGCCTCCAGAAAGAACTCTTTTGCAGGCTTCCCGAGTACGGTTGCCCTGACTCCACTTGCGCTTTCGAGTGCATGAACAAAGGGTCCCGCATCAAGACTGAAACCATCTTCTTCTTTAAAATAGCGGTTGTTTCCCATGGCGAACAAAGGCGCCCCATCAAGCAATAGGCGAAATGCCATGTTCAGTTTTTCGTAGGTGAAGCCTGTGCCGGCATCTCCTAGCAAGACTGAATCAAAGTGTTTCTGGTCAAATTCTGAAAACTCCGGAAGAAGATTGGTATGTACCAGCAAGTATGGAGAGAGGTTTTTTCTCTTAATGTAATTACGTGAGGCTATAGCAGCAGTAAACACTTCGTCTCGGGCGACTGCTAAATCCATCGCAGCTAGTTTTTTCAAAATCGCACTACGCGGACTGCGTGTAGTGTTTGTAATATAACGGACCTGCAAACCGCTCTTGACTAGATGCTGTACAGCATCCAAGGCGCCTGGAAGAGGTTGGCTTCCTACATACAGAACCCCACTTAAATCCAAAAGCACACCTTTGATCATAATGTATACCAGCAAATTACCGATACAGGTATGATTTTAACTGTTTAGCCAAGCTTTTTCTGGTTTTCCTATAGCAAGGGATGATTGAAATATCCCTGCGCGGACTCCCTGAATTGGATTGCGCAGCAGGGTAATTGCAAGCTACTTCAATTCTTTGAGGCAACGACCTGAGAAAGCATTTGGATAACGTCGTCTTCAGAAACGGGCTTCGAAATATGATTTCCCTGTGCTGAATCTATATTTGCAGTTTTTAATATTTCCAGTTGCTGTTGTGACTGCACTGCATTTGCCACGATTTCTATACCCAGATTATGAGTGAGAGAAGCAATGGCACGGACAAATTTCCCATTATCTGTCACACAATCATCTATAATTGAGTGGCTTAAACGGACGTATTCAATAGGCATATCCTGTAGAAGGGGCAGGGATGTCTTAGTGTACCCATAGCCATCTAATAGTAGCTTGATATCTTTTTTTTGCGCAGGTTTCAGTAGACTGTTTGTGGTTCGTGGGACATGACTTAATACATTTTCAGAAACACCTACCACTAGGTTGCATAAACCAGGTTTAACCAGCAAGAGCTTTTCACACAGCCTGAAAATTAAATCGGCATCAAGCAAGGTTGCTCCAGTAACCTGTATATTTAATGATATACCCTGAATTTTAGATACCAGGGTATTCCATTTCTCAATTTGTCTGCATACATCATTTATCATCCACTCCCACAGGGGAGCAATCAGTTGGGTTTCTTCTGCATTAGGTACAAACTGTTCAGCATATAGCAGGCCCTTTATGGGATGCGGCCAAACCAGTCTAGCTTCGAGTCCTGACAGCAATCCGTCTTTGAGAGTGACAATTGGTTGCCAGTGCACAAGAAATTGATTTTGCTCTAGTGCTTGTTCGAGTTCTTTTTCAATATGCGCCTGTAAAGCAGCCTTGCCATGAGAAATCAAATCAGACATTTCATAACGCGCACCACCTAGGCTGATAGCCCGGCTTAATGCATTCTGGGCTTCTGCAAGTACTTTATCTTTGTCATCATAGTCTGGATTACCAACAACTACACCGATGCTTGCAGTAACGTATACTTCATTTTCTTCTATAGTTAAGGGAGTCTGAACCTGTTCCTGAATCTGGTTCATGATTGTATTAATATTTTTGATACTGTACTGGGATGAATCCAGAAGAATCCCAAATCGGTCCTCCTGCAACCTGCATAGGGAAACAGGGTAATTCAGTGTTTCAATAATACGTTGACCTATTTCTGTGATCACTAGCTCAATACTCTGAACACCTAGGCTATTAAACAACTGGGAATATTGATCAATACTCAGTAGTAGTACTGTGAATGCATAACCATTTCGACACTTAATTTTTTCAATTGAATGTTCCAGACGATCGATGAATAAAATTCGATTCAGAAGCCTCGTATCCGGGTCGTAAAGCGACTGTTGCAGACTGCGTTCCTGAAATTTTTTCTGTCGATCAAAGTCAAACAGCAACCCTTGGAATGATAGTAATTCACCACTAGATGAGAAATTCCCCTTGCCGCTGTTGAAAACCCACCGCTCTGTACCCGCTGCAGTGATGATTCGGTGTGTGAGTTCGTACTGTTTTCCTGAATGTAATTTATATTGAATGGTTTCAAAAATTCTTTGGCGGTCATCAGGGTGTATGATACTTGCATACGAGATCTCATTTTTTTCCACTAATTGCTCGCGACTGTAACCAGTCAACTCCAAGCATCCAGTGCTCGCATATTCAATCGTTAATTCCTGGTCATTACGGCATCTGTATAACATGCCGGAAAACCTGTCGACAAAATTACATAAACTCCGGTACTTTGCCTCCAGTACTTCATGTTGGCGAATTCTTTCTGTAACGTTGGTAAGTGTACCAACAACACCTTTTGAATCGTTGTTTTTATCAACTACGAAAGCAGTGTTGCCCCTCAGAACCATAAACGCTGGCCTGCCATTCTTGCAAAGAAAACGTGCTGCGACTGGCTCTATTTCCCTTTCCCCATGTAAATATAGACTGTGCAAATACTCTTCAACACTAGACCTATCAGAAGGGTGTACGCAATCAAGAATATGAGTCCCTAGTGTTTCAGCGACTGAATAACCTGTCAGGCTTGTCCATGACAGGCTGATGTAAAGCCATTTTCCTGAATAATCAATTTCAAAAACAATCTGCTTTAGATTGTTTAATATCCCGGTTTGATCATGCACAGATGTAATGCCAAGGTGTAGCCCACAAGCCAACCAAACATTTGTCTTGATGCGTGGAAATATTATTTAACATGCCCACGCCTTTGAACAGGCTTTCGTCTACTTGCCAAATCCATGATTCAAGGCCCATACAGCTGCTTCCAGCCTTGAATGGACGTTGAGTTTTCGCAACAGATTTTTTACATGAGCCTTTACTGTACCATCACTTATATCCAGTTTGCGTGCTATCAGTTTATTGCTACAACCATTGGCAATTAATTCTAGAATTTCCTTTTCTCTGTGTGTAAGCGATGCGCTTTTCTCCGTTTCAGGGATGGTATTTCGTTCGTTACGGACAGAGCTTGCAAGTTTTTCGGATAAATTCTGATCAAGTACAATTCGACCGCTCATGACGCTTTGCAATTTTGACTGCAATACTTCCGGTTCCAAGTCCTTGAGCAGATATCCATCTGCACCATTACGCAGGGCGGCTACTAGATCCTCTTCTGCATTGGAAACAGTCAATACAACCACACGTGATTCCACGCCATGCTTCTTTAACTGGATCAGCGTTTCAATACCGTCAATTCCATTCATATTCAGGTCTAGCAGGATCAGATTTGGTTTGTGTTTCAATGCGAGTTCAATACCTTCCTGCCCGGATTGCGCTTCACCAACTAACTTGAACTCATTACCCATACCATCAATGAGCTGCGCAACACCTTTGCGGAATAGTGGATGATCATCAATGATCAGAACAGAATATTCTGGTTGCATTAGAGTCTTGACCTAAGTCCGACGGATATTCTTTTTGTTTTTTGTATGAAAAGTCACAGTTATACATGTTCCTCCAAGCTGACTGGTTTCCACGCGGAATTTTCCTCCTAGTTCGTGTGCCCGCTGCTGCATGATAATCAACCCATGACGATGTGTCCTAACCTGCATGTTTTTCGTGCCTATACCATCATCATCAATGCTAATACATATTAATCCACGACTTAAAATGTTCAGGGACACTTCAGCTCGACTAGCTTGTGAATGCCTTACGACATTTGAGATTGCCTCACGAATTATCTGCAGCACATGTATTTCCTCATCAACCGCAAGGTCCATACGTGATAGTCGATTATCTAAACTGACTGCTACACTACTGCGATTTTCAAATTCCTCTACAGAGTCTTCCAGTGCATGTGCTAGATCACGGCTTTTCAGTGCTAATCTGAATGTAGTGATCAGTTCCCTTAACTGTTTATAAGAGACATTAAGATTTGTTCGCAATTCTTCAACAATACCATTTATTGCATTGACGTTTCCTTCACTTGTTAGAGGGCTAATTTTCAGTAGTGCCTGAAGACGGCTCACTTGAATTTTTAAGTATGAGAGAGATTGTGCAAGGGAATCGTGCAGCTCTCTTGCAATTAATGCTCTCTCTTCATGCAGGGCGAGCCGCTTGCTCACATCCAGGTACTGTGAACTTGACAAAATCCCACTCAATGCATGCTTTATTGACTTCATTTCAGATGAAGACAACTTGTCAGAAACTGATTTTGGAATCTTGAGTATAAGCGTTCCATAAAGATTCTGACTGTTATCGCCCAACTGAATTACCTTTACATTGTATTTGCTTTCAGATGTTTGGCTGTGAGTATGTAATACACTGTGGTTTGAGTTGATAGTGGTACGACTTAAGTAATCACTTAGCATATCTAGATCCATTTCATCCGTAATAGCGACAAGCTCATTTTCACCAGATTCTTTAGTGATAAAAAGGGCACTTGTAACTGCCAAAGTCAAGGATTCAATTTCTTTCAGCAGTACTAGAAATGGAGATTCAGAGCCTGGGTTTTCAACTACATCACGTAGCACAGTATTAAGAAAATGAAGGTGTTTGTGCTCAGCAGGGTAATCTGAAAATGCTGGGCAGGAAACATCCTGACCGGTGTCTTGCTGCTCTTTATTGTGCTTGGCTTGGAACAAGTTCGATATATATATTAAATGAAAGAGTACAGAGAACATACAGTTTGACACTGTGTAGTCTGAACACTCCTGATTGCTTGCTTAGTACAATAAGAATTGTAGCAGGACCATCGTATTAACTGTATCGGTTGTCAGTACATGACTAAACATATTTGTTACCAAATCCATATAACTTGTGGCCATCAGTTCGAGGCCGAGATGACTTTCATTTTTATGATGTCAAGCATGTCTTGATAATTTGTATCAAACAAATTTGTCTCTACAAGTAAAACAAGTACCCTTTACACTTTACAGTAGTTGAACTTTTAAGGAGAAACTTATGGCAGTCACGCGACATTCAGTCTTGGAATCCCGTCACCGGGCACTGGGCTCACCACTCGGTGAGTGGAATGGAATGGATGTGCCATGGGAATACAATCAGGATATTAATGATGAACATCTTGCTGTACGCAATGCCGCAGGCCTTTTCGATGTATCTGGCCTAAAGAAAGTCCATGTTGTAGGACAAGATGCACTAGCGGTAATTAATCATGTGTGCACGCGTGATATGTCAGTTGTATACCCTGGCAGGTCAACATACGCTCTTATCTTGAATGAGGAAGGCTGTATTACTGATGACTGCATCATGTTTCATATATCGCCAAATCATGTGGTCATGGTGCATGGAGGCGGTACAGGCATGGAGCAATTACAAAAGTCAGCGCATGACAAAAAGGTCACAGTTAATTTTGATGATGATCTACATGACATTTCGCTGCAAGGACCAAAATCGGCAGGCTTTCTTCACCAACACACGACTTCTGATATACAGAATCTGAGATATTTTCATCACGTGCCTGCTCTATTATTTGGTCATCAGTGCCTGATATCACGGACAGGCTATTCAGGTGAGCGTGGGTACGAAATCTTTGCCAAGGCTGACGATATTGTCCCTATCTGGGATGCAATCCTTGATAATGGCAAAACGGTAGGGATTTTGCCCTGTTCATTTAACTGTATTGATGCCATTCGTGTTGAGGCTGCTCTACTGTTTTATCCATATGACATGACAGAAGAAAATACTCCTTGGGAAGTCGGCTTAGGTTTTGCCGTCAGCAAGACTAAAGCAGCTAGCTACCGTGGGAAAGAGGCTGTATTGCAAGCTGAAGGCAAGGAAAAAATTAAAACATTTGGGATAATTGCAGAATGCAATACAGCAGTGGATGTGGGAGCTGATGTCTTGCAAGATGGGAAGAAGGTTGGTGTGATCACTGCTCCAGTATTTTCGCCAGTTATAAAAAAGTCGATTGCAATGGCACAGCTCATCCCAGACCTTGCCAAGCCTGGCATCAGGGTTGAAATAAAAGGAAAAACAGTCTTATGCAAAGCAACAACATCAGAAATTCCTTTTCTTGACCCAAGCAAAAAAAAGAGGACTACGCTCATTTAAGCAATTTCCATGACTTTGACCTTTAAATTCCATTCGATTGTGTTGCGCACACCAGAGAGGGCAGGGCATAGATACTGTACTTTCATCTTCTCATAGGATTAATGTTTTGAAGCCTATACGAATTTTCAGACACGATAGCTGGGTCGGAACAGGCCACTTTGCAGAAACCTTGAAAGAGAAGGGGCTCAATTATGAACTTGTTGCGATCGATCAAGGAGATTCTGTCCCGGATGACGTTGCAAATATAGGTGGCCTCGCTTTCTTAGGCGGCACAATGAGCGTAAATGATTCATTCACATGGATCAGGGATGAGTTAAACCTTATACGCAGCGCATCACAAAGAAAGCTGCCGGTATTCGGGCATTGCTTCGGCGCACAGTTGATAAGCAAGGCCCTAGGAGGGAAAATCTCTGCAATGTCCAGTAAAGAAATAGGCTGGCATGCTGTCAAGTTTTTTGATAATGACACTTGCAGGCAATGGTTTCATCATTTGCCTGAGACAATCGATGTGATGTTTTGGCATGAAGATGCAATGACAATTCCCTCCGGAGGTATTCCTCTCTACTCATCGACTCATTATCCAGATCAAGCTTTCACTATTGACAATATGATCGCGACAATACCGCACGTAGAAGTTACTGCGGTCATGCTTAGAAAATGGTTGGAAATTTATAGTGATGACTTAGCACCACTGTCAGCTAGCGTGCAAAGTGCTGAAGAAATTAGTCGGGATCATGAGCAGCGTATAAGCATCATGCAACAACTGACTGAAATACTTTATAATCGTTGGATCGATATGGTTACTGCATATAGCTCGCTCTAGCCATTTACTCCTTCTACATCCCAATCTACAGCTTGTACACCCAGCAGGGCATGATGCCCCACTTATAGGCAAACCCAGGTTCAATGTAGGGAACTAAGCACTGTCTATGTGCGAAGATTATATTAAATATTATAATTTAACATAATATACATTATGCGAACCTATAATTTAATGAGAAAGCCAGCAGTTCCAGTTGAGCCAATAACGAAGCTTGCGAAAATTAAGAATCATGCTCTATTACACGGGCTAAGGCTTGGACTACCAATGCGCCCTCAGCAAGAATTTTGACGATCCAAGGCATACAGCGGTGCATAGTGCATCAGAATATGGCAGCGAGTCCCCTGTCTGGATATGAAATCAACAGGTTACGACTGGTATGAATTTTGCCCACCCACTAGTATTTGACGTAACCGGAGAATAGCCATGAAGCTAGTAGATACTCGTATGATCGGGCTCGTAGCCTCGACGTGGCTTGTAGCAGCTTTAATTAACCTGCTCGTTAGCTTTCAGCAAATACCATCTTCAGTCCAGGATTTTGTCATGATGGAACCGTTCTCGGCAGTTTTGCCTGGGCCGGAATCAACAATCAAGTCAGACTAATTGATTTATCATTACTTATAACCATATAAGTATATTCTAATGCACTTCCTGTAAAAATATATTAGTATATTCTTATATTGTTAAATTAAGTTATTGGGGATCCTCTTATGAAACTATCCAAGCTCACCTACGCAGCCATAGCTAGCTTATTGGCACTTAGTATTACACCAGTTTTTGGTGATTTATCCAAAACCGACAGTTCTTCACAAGGCCAAGTCTCGTCCTGCACAGTTCATCCGGCATTCACGGACCCAGAGATAATGGCAGCAACCATGGCTGATCCGGTTAAATTCAACGAATTCATGATAGCAGTCAACAACCCCGCTACTACTCAGGCGATGATGAACTGCTCTATGGACCCTAAGCAGTGGAGTATCTGGACCGCAAATTTCAGTAATCCTGCCAAATTGATGAACGCCATGGCACAGTTCATGAACCCGCAGGTATATATGAACTGGATGACAGCTTCTATGAACCCGCAAACTTACCAGTTCATGTATTCGTACATGAACCCTGCATTTTATACACAGTGGATGACTGCAGCGATGAATCCGCAGTTTTACCAGCCTGTTTACTCGGCTATGGATCCTAAGTGGCAGCAGGAAAGCACGGCATGGATGTTCAATCCAAATTCGTATACAAACATGTTCAAGTCTTTCTATGCGCCAGCTGTAGCAGATGCATCCGAAATCAAGGAGTAAATTGTAAGGATACAATTGCAGGAGGCCCCAAGGTATAGTTGACTCCAAGGAACTGGAGTAGAAGCTATACCTTACCTTAAGCCCTGATCCTGTGATCGGGGCTTATTTATTACAGGCTATGAAAGTTATCGCTTTTTAGCAGCACATACTGGCAAGGCACTACTTCTTCACAATAATAGTCCCCTTCAATAGCTTCGCTAAATGGGAAGCGCCGACTTACTGTATGCAACCATTAAGATATAGGCATAGGTTGCTAAAGCCAGAACCCATGCAGTGATTTTCACTCCCTGAGTTTTTCCACGGTTAATCGCGATCGTCCCCAGCACAATATAGGCTATCAAGGCAATAATTTTTGCATTCAACCAAGCAGTAGGACCTGGATATTGGGATGTGAAAATCACAAGCACAATTCCCGAAAGAAGCAGGACAGTATCATTTATATGAGGCGCTATCTTGACCCAGCGCTGTTGCAGCCGAGGGGATGTTTGTATCATCCAGACTCCTCGGATAAAGAATCCGACAATCGAAATAAAGACTGTGCTGACATGAATGAGCAACAGAACAAAATAGCTTGTCATATCATCATGACTCCTGCATGTTGGCAGTAAATTGTATAAACGACTCGCTCAAGAATACATACTGGATTGAAGTAAGTTGCTGTTCTTACTCGGACTTTTCTCCATGCCGGACTGGTGCACCTTATCTGAAACCCTTGCATGCAGCACATTTTATGCATTCGATACTGCTGACAGGCTGGGCGTGGAAAAATACAGCAAAATACAGATGTACGCCGTACATTAGCATATTTGGAATTTTACATAGTAAAATACTGTCTAATTAATCAAACAGATTGTTACATCAGCATGCTACCTGGCTGATGTATGAGACTAAACTTAACTGAAGGTGAATCAATGGCTATTTCAAGAAGAATCTTTATCCAGCGTAGTCTTTACTCAGGTACCTTTTTCTTGGGTGCTGGACTGTTTTCTCAAACATGGGCAGCATGGCCGTCGGCAGCATTTGATGAAACTGAATACCTGCCGGCCCTGAAAGGTCTGATAGGTGACCAGGAATTGCTTGATGGGCATGTTTCGCTTCAAGCACCTGAGATCGCAGAAAATGGGGCCACTGTTCCAGTCAAAGTATCAACAGACTTGGAAAATGTAGAATGGATCAGCATTTTAGGGGATAAGAACCCCAGACCTTGGATTTCAAGATTTTATTTTCACGGCAAGTCAAAACCTTTTGTCTCGACACGCATTAAACTGCGTGAAAGTTCACATGTCGTGGCAATTGTTAAGGCCGATGGCAAGTTATACAGCACAAAAAGTGCCGTGAAGGTAACTGCAGGCGGTTGCGTCTAAAAATCTAAAGTAAAGGATCATGGCAATGCCCAAAGAAATGAAAATTAAAGCGAAGGTAAAAGATGGGATTACAGTAGTAAAAACCATTATGTACCACCCCATGGAGTCAGGCAGCCGAAAAGATGCAGATACCGGGGAATTGGTTCCGGCACACTTTATCAAGAACGTTCAGGCTGAACTGAATGGCGAAGTCATTATTTCAGCCGAATGGGGCACTGGGATATCGAAGAACCCTTATTGGTCGTTTGAGTTTGAAGGTGGCAAGCCTGGAGATACAATAGAAATCAGCTGGACCGATAACCTGGGTAAGTCAGGAACAGGCAAAGCAGTTGTCAAGTAAGATCGCTCGCTCTCTTGGCGCAAAATCTATGTGGTTTGCTTCTTCCAGGGTTGCACCAATTCCAGCAATGACATACTCAAAGCATCGAAAAATCCCTTTTCATCCAGGATATGGTACTGGACTTTCATTGTCAGCGCGCTTCCAAAAATAATTGAACTTAGGGCTAGAATCGATCCCATAGCCAAAGTCGACATACCTGTAACTCCCTGCCCTATTGTACACCCGAAGGAGAGAACACCTCCAAAGCCCATTAGTACAGCTCCGATTAAATGGCTGATCATTTCGGACCTGTTGCTGAATGTTTCAATTCTGAACGAGTTAGAAGCTACGGCATAGAGGAAGGAACCTACAATCATGCCCAAGGCAACAGCAATTCCAAAGTTAATTTGAGCACCCGTAAAAGTCATTAAATAGCTGATAGCATTACCAGTAGGACCGATAAAAGCCATGCCTTGTGGCGTAACTGGATCGAAATCGTCTTGGCCAAGATAGCCGGTCACATACCAGGCAGCAATCACGCATGCACCGATCACAATTCCTGCGAGAATGTTATCGAAACTTCTTCTGAATTCCTTGTGTTTAAAGGCATAGGCAATAAAGCCTGCGGCGATTGCAAACCCCCCTATTCTCCTCAGCCAAACCGTATTTTCCAAATTCAATAGAGCTCCTATGTAACTGACCAGACTTTGGTCATTGATACCTTGGTTCGTCAGGTCCGCATTAACTGAATAGACCCAGTTCAGACGTATTAACGCAAGAAGCCCGCGCATGGTCATGTAGGCAGTAATCCCCAAAACCAAGATGACAACCAGAGCTTTCAGGTTCCCACCGCCCAATCTGATCAGGTTTCTCTGCCCGCAGCCAGCGGCCAGTGTCATGCCAATACCGAATAAAAGTCCGCCAAGGATGTAACTGAGTATGTATAAATTTGGTGAAAGGTAAACCGATGCATTCAAATCTACCAGTCCTTGGAGAAATAAAAACTGTGCACCAAGGATTGCAACGCCAATAGCTAGAAACCAAGCACCCATGCGCCCTTTCGAGCCCATATTGATAACGTCACTGATTGCGCCCATTGAGCAAAAATGGGTTTTGTTACCAATAAATCCGAATATTACAGCAATAACGAAGCCCAGCAATGCTACTAGATGAAGGTTAGATAATTCTTCCATGGCGCCCAGTCTCGGATCGATCAAAGCAGTAAATTATACAATGTCCATTGTGTAAATTCACTAAATCATGAGCCAGTATCATTTGGAATTATACTCAAATGTTTTCTTAACGAAACACTAAGGGTCATAAGATTTTGAGATAGTTCTCTTTATGCATAACTGGACCCACGTGGCCATAGAATGCAGGCTGTACTACTGCCCTGTGCCCCATGCAACGAAATCATCTTCAACTCTGAAAAAGTATAAACCATTATTCAAAGACAGGTACTTGCTGGGCAAGGGCCAGCAAGCTACCCAAACAACAATAAAGCAGAATTAAACACTTACCAAAATATTCTAGATATGCTTACAAGTTTGCGGGTCTCAGAATCTTGTCACCAGCACTTACACTGACGATGCGACACCCAAGCCTGTCTGGGGCAACAAGCTTGCCACAAGACAGGCCAAGTAACCTCCAGGTTTTACTGATCAGGCTGTGAACCAGAGTTGGGTAGAAAATTCTTCATCATATCTCCCCACTGATCAAACCATTGCTTTTGTTGTTGCGGATCCATTGCCTGCCCACCAGGCGAATTATACCCATGCATCGGATTCATCATCCCCATAGGATTCATCATGGAACCCATAGGGTTCATCATTCCCATAGGATTCATCATGGAACCCATCATCGGTCCCATCATCCCCATCATCGGATACATCATGTTCATGTACATGGCAGGGTTCATCATGGAACCCATAGGGTTCATCATTCCCATAGGATTCATCATGGAACCCATCATCGGTCCCATCATCCCCATCATCGGTCCCATCATGTTCATATACATGGCAGGGTTCATCATGGAACCCATGGGATTCATATAAGTATTAGGATTCATCATGGTACTCATCATATGTGGGTTCATCATTGCCTTATACGGCTGCCACATTGCATCCATCATAGGCCCGTAGGTTGATTGGTATCTGGCCACATCTTGAGCTTCATGACAAAGCGCACAACTTGCCATAGATGACGAATTTTGTGGGTCCATCATCAATGTCATCATTTGCATCCAGACATTGGGATCCATTGATTTTTGCAACGCGTTAGTCGTAGCTGGTGGTGCAGCTTGAGTCTGCTGAGCCTCCTCAGCCTGGATGCTGACGACGCATGCAGTAAAAAGAAAAATGGCAATCATTGCCTTTTGAATGATCTCGTTTTTGAATGACATAATTTACCTTCTGGCTAGTTAAAATTTATAAAGGTTGTTTAAAATTCGCCGGTTGCAGCACCTTCCATGATGTAGGAAATAGATTCACGTATTTTGAGTGCACCTTCGCGCAAGTCTTTACTCAGGTGCGAATTAGGATTTTGGGCAAAATCCATCCATTCGACACTCCAGTCCATTGTCATCACCCAGAGCTTGCCATCTCCATCCTCAATCAATGAAATCTGACATGGCAGGAATATAATAAACTCAGGAACTTCGTCTAAAATCTGGCGTGCAACCGCTGCATCACAGAAACGAAACATTTCAACCCTTGCCGAAGGCTGACCGGTAACCGCTTCAATTTCCTTCCACAGTGGACTTGAACCTACAAACTTGAAATTAACTTCATTGGCACGAAGCTTCATCGCTTCAACGGCATCGTCCCAAGAAACATCTTCATCAACAGGAATTTTGTCTGTCATGATGCTGATCATGTCACGCATAGAAAGCGGGCTCACTGCCATTGCAGTTTGAAATGCATTTTTTTTGGCCTCACGGGATACCCCAGGTGACACTTTATTTTTAGGCCAGTTCTGATAGTTTTGGGTTGGAAAACCAGGGATTGTTACAACCGGAAGACGGTCTGGAACCTTGCCCTCCTTATAGGCCTGGCTGGCCTGACCGAACATCCCGAAAATAAGATGGGGGTCCATTGAACGCATCATCATGTCCATGGCCCACGGGTGCGTCATTACATCCACCGGATAGTTGAACATTGATCCCATCATCCCCATAGGATTCATCATAGAACCCATCATCCCCATCATCGGATACATCATGCTCATGTAAAACGCAGGATTTAACATGGACATGGGGTTAAAGAAGTTCATATATGAGCCAGATGCCGCAGCTGGCTGGTCTTGAAGCGGTGAAGAGGATGGCTGCTTTAAAACTAGCTCCTTGTCATCGCTGCTATTAGCAGATTCAGGGTCCGGAGTGTTCTGGATTACGGCATCAACTGGGTCTGCCTGCGATGTTGAACTGGGCTCGTCAACAGGAATCTTATCTTCCGTTGCCGATACCTCAGCCTTCACAGAATCTGCTGTATCAATTTGGCTTGATTGTTCTGTGCTGGCTAACGCAGCAAAACAGAAAAAATAGCTGATTAATAAGACTGCAAGTACCTGAATAACTTCAGCATGCTTCATGAGTATTAAGTCCCTGTAACACCAAAATTTTGATATAGTGCGCGAGTATACTTCCTTAGTGCTTGCTCTGTCATTAGCTCATTTTGGAATTAGTCTATCAGGGAGGTAACGTTTGAAAATTGTCCTTGCCATTGTCTTGCTCATTGTTGGTGCAATTGTTACAGCCCTGTCTTCTGTCACGCTGGAAGCGACCAACAGTACAACATTCTGCACTTCGTGCCATTCCATGCAATGGGTCCAGGAAGAGTGGATGGAGAGCATGCATTACTCCAATGTGTCTGGCGTGCGTACGGAATGTTCGGATTGCCATGTTCCACACACACTTGGGCCCAAGCTGTATGCCAAGTTGCGCGCAGCCAAGGACGTATGGCATGAGATTCTTGGCACAATCGACAGCGAGGAGAAATTCGAGCAGCATCGATGGCAGATGGCAAATGCAGTATGGGCGCGAATGAAGGCAACAGACTCACGTGAGTGCAAGTCCTGCCATACCATTGCAGCCATGGACTTGAAAGAACAGGATCGTTCAGCACGAAAAAAGCACAAAAATGCCGAGGTGCGTGGAAAAACCTGCATTGACTGCCACAAGGGTGTAGCGCACACGTTACCTAAAAAACCTGCAAAGAAAGTTGCCCTGAACCAGGAATAGGAAGATCTAAAAGCCAGCAATCAATTATGTTAGTATTCGGACGAATTGGATACTATATGTGACTGCACCCAAGGTTCTGTGCCTTTTACACAACAATACAAGCCATGCATATCCGGGACAGGAGGATAAGAATGTTGTATACAATTGCCCGCCAGACACTTTTGCTAAGTGTATTTGGCTTGCTGTCATTTAATATTTCCTTGGCATCAGAAATGGCAAGCCCATCTATGCTTTCCGACACATGCCTTGGCTGCCATGGGCCCAGTGGTATTAGTGATGGGCCTGCAACCCCTACAATTTCAGGCATGTCAGAAATTTACTTGATAGGTGCCATGCTGGCATACAAATATGACAATGATGAAGATAAGGTCGATGCTGTAATAGAGGCGGATCCGGACCTTGAGGATGTGGAGTACTTTGCAAGAACCTCCACCGTCATGGACCGAATTGCCAAAGGCTATACAGAGGCAGAAATCAAGGCCATTGCCAAGTACTTTGCGGCATTGCCATTTAAAGCCCAAAAACAGGATGTCAATGTAGAACAGGCCCAGGCCGGTGCATCTATTCATGAAAATCACTGTGAAAAATGTCATGAAGACGGAGGCCGTTCAGCTGAAGATGACGCTGGCGTGCTAGCTGGACAATGGATTCCCTACCTTGAATATACGATGGCTGATTTTTTCAGTGGTGACCGGGCCATGCCTAAAAAGATGAAAAAGCAAATGAAAGAAGTGCACGAAATGCATGGTGAGAATTCGGTTGCTGAACTCATTCAGTTTTATGCGAATCAGGAATAACGCGTTGCTCTGGATTGCAGGAGGATAAAAAATGTCAAGATTTACCAGAAGGAAATTTCTTAAGGCCTCAGGCAGCACATTAGCGCTGAGCACTGCAGGGTTTGGCTTTCCACATATTGCCATGTCTGCAAAAAAGAAAGTCGTTGTAATTGGTGGCGGTGTAGGTGGTACGATTGCTGCCAAGTATATTGCCAAGGGTGACTCATCCATCGATGTCACTGTTATTGAAGCCAAACCTCACCATCACACCTGCTTTATGAGTAATGAAGTTATTGGTGGTGACCGAGATATTTCGACGATCAAGTTTGGTTACGACAAATTTGCTGATCATGGGATCAAGGTCGTACAGGATAAAGCTGTCGCGATTGACCCTGTTGCCCACAAGGTCACTACAGCAGGAGGCGCTACTCTTGAATATGACCGGCTGGTCATGTCACCTGGCATCGCCCTCAAGTGGGAAGCAATTGAAGGGTATGATGAAGCAGCCGCTGAGGTCATGCCGCACGCGTGGATTGCTGGCCCGCAAACAGCCCTTTTGAGAAAGCAGCTGGAATCAATGGATGATGGCGGCGTCGTGTTACTGGCACCTCCCGGAAATCCATTTCGCTGCCCTCCCGGACCCTATGAGCGTGCAGCACAGATTGCACACTACTTTAAACATCACAAGCCAAAATCCAAAATATTGATTCTTGATGCCAAGGACAAGTTCTCTAAGCAAGGCTTGTTCATGCAGGGCTACAAGAATGTTTACGGCGATATGATCGAGTGGGTTGCGGGTGCTGATACAGGCGGTGGTGTGACCTCGGTTGATCCCAGTGCGATGAAGGTAAATACTGACTTTGATGAGTACAAGGTTGCCGTTGCCAACATAATTCCGCCCCAGAAAGCGGCACAGATTGCTCAGGATGCGGATTTGACGGATGAATCTGGCTGGTGTCCTGTAGACTTGGGTACGTTTGAATCGAAGAAACACAAGGATATTCATGTTATTGGTGATGCTGGGATAATAACCGGCATGCCGAAATCAGGGTTTGCAGCAGGTACGGAGGCAAAAGTATGTGCAATGGCCATAGTCAATCAGCTGCAGGACAAGGAGCCGGGCCTCAATTCCTACGCAAATGCCTGCTACAGTATCATTGCGCCAGATTATGGAATTTCAGTAGTAGCCGTATACAAGCTTGCAGATGACCGCTCGAAAATTGATAAAATCAGTGGAGGCCTTACTCCTTCCGATGCAACGCCTGAAGCTCTTAGACGTGAAGTGCAGTATGCCTACAGCTGGTTCAACAACATGACTGCGGAAATGTTTAGTTAACTCCAGCGCCTCCAATCAAATAAAAAAGGGGGCATGGCCCCCTTTTTTATTTATCACAGTATTCTGCTAGTACCAAAAGGTGCCCTACTCTATAAGCGGTACGGTATACACGAGTGTTCCAATGGCTCCTTCGTTTCCCTTGAAATTGGCATGGCACATGACACACCTTTCCATAACAACAGGCACGGCTGTTGCCTTTCGCAGATAGCGTTTGCCTTCAAGAGTAACTACTTCCTCATGAGTGGACTCACCACTGAGCAGCTTCTGCTTGGCCTGTTCTTCAAAAGCATCCTTTGGTTTATTAAGACCCGGACTTATCAGGGTATCTGTTAGCCCAACCAGGCGCACTTCGTGATAGCCATGCTCATTCATAGTGTCGAATATTGCTTTTGCCGCACTTGCTCCTGAAAATATCGAAGGGTCAGTCACATACTTGTCTGTGATCAGGACAATGGCTGTTTTGTAGAGGACGTCAAGCATTTCAACATGCTGGCGTGTGCGTGTAACTTCCGGATCCTCGGCTGCAGTTGAAACTTCATGCATCAAAGCCAGAGGTATACTGACCAAAACCAGCCATGCAAAAAGGTATGTTCGCTTCATCATGTTATTCTCCACTTTGTAGATAACATATAAAAATAATATCTGATACCAATACAAACCAGCAGCTAAGGCCGTCCCAAAGGAAATAGTGCTTCAAATAAACAAGCAGATGTTGGAATCCTGTGCAGCGGACAGGAATGAAGCCGCACCAACCCAGTCTGACATCTCATCTATGAATTCGCTTTTCTCATAGCCAAACAAATCAGCTGTCATTTCGCAGCCAATCATCTTCACCTCTGCCTCAATAGACAAGGTGCGCAGTTCCTGAATACTCGCGACCCCTTTTTCCTCAATAGTCCGTTTCATCATCGAAGTAGCAAACCTTTCAAAGCCAGGGATGTTGCTGCTCAGAGCATTCGGAATATTCCATTCCACATTTTTGAACCAATCAGGGCCAACCGGCATTTTCATTGGCATTGCTGGATTTCCCAACGGAGACACTGCAAGGTTGAGCTCTTTTTTTAACAGATTTAACCCGTAAAAAGTAAAAAAGCAGGAAACATCCCAGCCCAGTGCAGCTGCAGTCGATGCAAGAATAAATGGCGGATATGCCATATCCAAAGTACCCTTGGTGGCAATCAGTGACAATTGCGGGGTCTTGGCCTCTTCGCGCTCACGAAGCTTTTGCTCCAGTCTTTCATCAAACCAGCGGTTCAACGTTTCCTGGTCGAACTGTTCGGCAGCCTGGGATTTAGGTTTGGATGTACTTTTCTGCTGCATTTCAACCTCCGGTGACACTTGCAAATCTTTCCCACCGACCAGTAAATAGTATAGGTCAGTTTCCAACCTTTATACAGAACTGAGCCTTGGAAAATAGCATAAGAAACCCAAATATACTGTATTGTGCTGTTTAACCAGCCGTATTCCTGATACTTGATTGAATTACCGAACGAATTAAATCTTGCTCAGCAAAATTATCTGATGATCTTCTGGACATTGACCAAAAGCAAAGTGCCAAAAACAAGCAATGGCGTCCCCAGGGGGATTCGAACCCCCGTTGCCGCCGTGAAAGGGCGATGTCCTAGGCCTCTAGACGATGGGGACGATTTAAGAATTCTGCCTTGAAAGGCAATCCCTGCATCAAAAGCGGCGAAATTACGCTAACCGGGCTTTTGCGTCAAGTGCTATGGCAAAGTCATAGCCTACACATAATACCGAAAAGTCTCCCAAATTCCGTTCAGTAATGAAGGTATACAGCAGTTACCCTAAACCCTGCATGCCCGTAATGCACCTTGCTACCGTACAGCTTGCACCAGCGGTAATAACTCTTGTCGCCGACCCCAAGACTGCGGCAGACCCATGCCTACGCTAATCTTGACTTCGATCGCGCGCAGTGAATTGATGATCTCCGACTCACTGAATCACTTGTGCAGGTTGATCCCCTTTGATCTAAACCCCTTATGAGAGTTTTACACCTAAAACTGGACCAAGTTTAGGAGGGTAGGACAGGAAACAGAGGTACTCGGTAGTGTCCGGTATTCTACAATCAGAAATTTTAGAAGTAGCAGTTTACCGTTAAGCAGACTACTTCAGTTCAAGTGTCTGATAACGTCAGTTATACGACACTTACTACTGAGTGCAGTTTGAACTGTAGGGGAATTTGATCGTACACCTAATGTTTGAATGCGGGAGACCCCTACCCCACCATGGATCAACCTCACCCCCGATCTGCGCAGTGGTGAAGCTGGAGTATATTTTTTCAAAAAATTAATCTGAAAAATTTTACTGCAAGTTAAACCTGCCAATCGTGAATCGTTTTGCTCATGCAGCTTCAGAGAGTTTCTGCAGACCAGCAAAAAAATTCAGAACCTTGGGATGAGTCAGGATATGGAAACGGAAGCCCGGGTTGGAATCGCTCCGGATCTCTCTCAGTACCTGGTGCATACCCAGAGGGCTTGACACACCGAATAAACAGGGCATTACAGCTTCTCTCTCCACTGGAATATTTTGTCAATATAATCAATCGTCTCCTTTGCCCTGTGACCAGTGATCTTGTGCAGGCATGGTTTGATGTCTTCCCACAGTCTCGCACCTCCACATGCGGCCTGTGCTTTCAGAATATTCCCGATGCCTGCATTGTATGCTGCCGCTGCCAGCTTGAATACTTCGACAGGGGAGCGATCTCTGCCAAGCCACTGACTGGCCAGCCAGCCTAGATATTTCGTACCGTAGAAAATATTGAGCTTCGCATCGAATATGGATCCCTTGGTTGCCTTGTCTGTAATCTCAGGTGGTAGGTGATGGATTATTACCCGCTTCTCCTTCAGCCGCAGGTCGTTCCAGGTGCCTTGAAGTATCTGCAGGACCCCGCAGGCATGTGCATTGCTGCAGACATCGGCTTTACATCCAGATTCTGTCAGAGCAGAAGATTTGACCAGCTTCCACTCGGATTTCAGTTTCTGTGGCATGAAAATGGAAGTTGCAGACTGGAAGGTAGAGTCCCATTCGATCGGGCAGGGTGATGCGTAGGCACTGTTGAAATAAAGGGTGCTTGCCAAGATAGACACCGCAACTATTGCACAGGCCCAGGCAGTCAGGCCTGTCCAAAATATTTTTTTGTGATCCACACTTATCCCAGTGGTGTTGCGACCTCAGCTATGGCAATTAGTGTTCCGGCCACTTTCAGGCCGGAGCTGATCGCGGCTGCTTTGCCAATCCCGATATCTTCCGCAGTGAGTTGGTATGGATTCACGGCTCCAGGCTCATTATCTTGCAGTTGCCATTTAGTGGACTTGCGCCATTTGTTTTCCAATGTGATCAAAATATCCAGGTGCAAAAATCTACGAACCAGCGGCAGGGTGATCACCCATATTGCGAGCAACACAGAAAAAATTCCCGATAGGGTAAAGATCAGCATGTCTAGCTTATGGGTGAAAACATCTTCCCCGTTGTCAATCATCCCACCCCCGAAAAAATGGGTAAGTGTCCAGATTACTAGCAAAGCTATCGTGATCAGTACTACCTGGCTGGTAACTTTCCATCTGTAGTTCTTTGGTGAAAATTCTAACTGCATGATCTTGCTCCTATTAATTTTCGAGTTTGCTTGGGGTCTCTATCCAGTACCACGCCGAATTCTAATTCGGCGGTCAAGATTGACTAATAGTGGGAGATGTATAGTCACGAATGATTCAATAGTCAACCTAGGTATAAGATACTGATAGGTTTCACTAGCGCGCACCAGAACGAGGCGAAGGAACAGCCTAATATGAGTCAGAATTTCGCATAAAGTCCGGACCAGTTTTTGAGGAAGTACCAATCGCTTCAACTCTCCCTCATAACCTGGTCCATACCCAGGGGGCCTGACAAAGCACTGATAGATGACGTTACTGGCTATCAGAAAGAAAGGTCAAGAGGTGGGCTAAACGAAGCCCTGGACAAGTATTTGCGCCCGTTAGAAGCGCGCTGGGCCAAGCGATTCCCTAATGAATTTTACACAGAAATATACAAGCTTAAGGGCTTGGAATGGGAAATTATGCGAGCCAATCGGAATCAAGTTGTAGGGCACTACACGAACGATATCGTGTATGCACGATTTAGTATTGGTGGAGCTAGGCGGGATCGAACCGCCGACCTCTACAATGCCATTGTAGCGCTCTCCCAGCTGAGCTATAGCCCCACTCTTATCAGAATCTTAATCTATTTCGTGACCCCTATGTGCTCAATTGCCTGGTTAATTCGATGCAAGGTCTTGTCCGCTCCAAGCAGTTCCAGCGTAATATCGATAGACGGTGACATCGACTGTCCAGTGACAGCCAGTCTAAGGGGCGGGGCAATTTGGCCCAATTTTAATTCCAGGTCCTTACCAGCCGATTTGATTGCAGCCTTGATTTTTTCTGCAGTCCAGACATCAACCAAGCTTAACCTGCTTTTCAGGACCTGCAGGATCCTGACACCATCATCTGTAAAATATTTTTCCGCTGCCTGTATATCGTAGCTACCGATATCCTTATAGAAATAAAGGCTTGCATCATACATCTCAAGTAACGTCTTAGTGCGTTCTTTCTGTACATCAAACAATGCTGGCAAACCAGGCTTGTCATCAACACGTACTCCTTTGGAACAGAAATACTTTTCCAGTTCATCCTGCATTTCCTCTCCAGAAGCGCTCTTCATATACTGGTGGTTCACCCAAAGGAGCTTTTCCATGTCAAATATTGCAGGTGAAGACTGGATTGTGGACAAGCCAAAATACTTGATCATTTCCTCGCTTGAAAATATTTCCTGGTTTCCATGAGACCACCCCAGCCTGACAAGATAGTTCACCAATGCCTGGGCCAGGAAACCGCCCCTCCGATATTGCTGGATCGCCATAGCACCGTGTCTTTTAGATAATCGCTTGCCGTCCTTCCCGTGTATAAGAGGAATATGTGCATATGTAGGCACAGGTTTGTCAAGAGCCTTGAGAATATTAACCTGCCGGGGAGTATTACTCAGGTGATCGTCTCCTCGAATCACATGCGTAATTGCAAAATCCATGTCATCCACCACTACAGATAAATGGTAGGTAGGCGAACCATCCGAACGAGCTAACACCAGGTCATCAAGTTCGCTGTTTTGCACCTCTATCGTGCCATGCACCTGGTCCTCAATTCGCACGCTTCCTTCAGCTGGATTCATAAAGCGCACGACGGGCCTTGAACCTGCAGGGATATTCCCTGCACGGGATTTGCAAAAGCCATCGTAGCGTGGCTTTTGCTTGTTTCTAATTTGCTCACGGCGCAGTTCATCCAAGCGTTCCTTGGAACAGTAGCAGTAATAGGCAAGTTTCTCATCGAGCAACTGCTGGATAACTTCATCGTAGCGTTTCATACGTGAAGACTGAAACACGGGTTCGAGGTCAGACTCCACACCCAGCCAGGCCAAGCTGGAAAGGATGTCTTCGGTATACTCGCCTGAGGAGCGCTTTCGGTCGGTATCCTCTATCCGCAACAGATACTCACCCTGATGGTGCTTGGCATAGAGCCAGTTAAACAGTGCCGTCCTCACACCCCCTAAATGCAAATGGCCGGTCGGACTCGGAGCAAAGCGGGTACGTATGATCATGTGACAGTAAATTCCGGGTGAACTACAAGGCAGCGGCCTGTTTATTGTACATGGATATGAGATTCGTAAAGAGTATGAGCAGTGGCTTAGCCTGGCATTATCCAGACCAGGAAATGCAAGCATAGCAAGCTGTAGAGGGCTGCCAGCAGATCATCCAGCATTATCCCCAGGCCTCCTGTAACGTGACGATCTGCCAGCGAAACAGGCCACGGTTTCCAGATATCAAAGGTACGGAACAGTAAAAATCCTGCCAGCACCCAGTACCATGCATTGGGTACAAACAGCATGGCTGTCAAATACCCGGCAATCTCGTCAATGACAATCCCCGGATGATCATGTACCCCCAATGCATCGGCAGTCTGTTTGCAGGCCAGGCAGCCGGCAACAAACAGGACCACAAGACAGGAAACATAAATCACTGTATTGAATGAGGCCAATACCAGGTAAACCGGAATCGCAAACAAGGTTCCGACTGTCCCTGGGGCTATAGGTGACAGGCCGGCTCCGAATCCAAAAGAGAAAATGTGTACGGGGCTGCCCAATACAATGTTTTTTATGTCCTTCGGCATTGTCACTCATCATACAAAATGATCGAAACCCAACTGGCCAGGCATTGGGAACCCGCGACCTGCCCTCAGCAACTCTATACCGCTGCCCCGGGTGATTTGCCCGATAAGAGAAATTGGACAACCAGTTTTTTCACTTATCTCATGAATTGTGGCTCGATGTTCAGGATGTACTGTAAAAACGAGTTCATAGTCTTCTCCACCAGAAAGCACTACATTCCAGTCTTTATCTGTTTTCAACTGTTTTTGCATGGCTTCAGAAAGCGGAATCTGCTCTATATTGATGCATGCGCCCACTTTGCTCATAGACGCTACCTGCTGTACATCACGCAATAGACCATCAGAAACATCAATGGCTGCACTTGCGCAAACCCGAATACCCAAACCTATGTCTACCCTTGGTTCAGGCCGGTCCAGGCGCAAGGCAAAATACTCTTGATCAGCCCCAGATATGTCATGCCCTTGAGCGCAGCTGCGCAGTCTCAACCCCAATGCCGCATCTCCAATTGTTCCTGAAACGCAGATCAGATCACCTGGCATGGCGTTCGAGCGTGTCAGCATGCTACCCGACTCCAGATATCCAATAGCCTGCACTGATATGGACAGGGGGCCTCGGGCCAAATCTCCCCCGACAATCCTTACTCCATACCGATCTGCAAGCGCAAACAGTCCCCGGGAAAACCCTTCAAGCCAATCGTGCTCAGTCTCCAGCAGGGACAGGTTCAGTGTCGCCCACAGTGGTGCTGCACCCATTGCAGCAAGATCACTCAAGCTTACTGCCAGCGCTTTGTGGCCCAAATGCTCCGGCAGGCAGCCGGATTCAAAATGGATCCCTTCATTCAGGGTATCGGATGTGATAACAAGCCTGGAATTTTCAGGAGGCCTGACCACTGCACCATCGTCGCCGATGCCCACCTCGACACTGCCACCTGCTGAATGCCTTGAGAAATAACGGGCGATAATTGCTTGTTCTGACAAAATATCTCTGGATGAGTACAGTTTTAGAAAGTTGGTTCAGCCCTTTGCATCCTTTGCAACCTTGTCCAGTATGCCGTTTACAAGCTTGTACCCGCCTGCTGAACCAAATTTCTTGCACAAGATGACTGCTTCAGAAATTACCACGTCACGAGGCACATCGGACTTATTGAGTATCTCGTATGTGGCGTACAACAGGATAGCCTTCTCAACCGGGTCAATACGTTCAATGGATCCGTTGACACACGATGCAAAAATGCCTGTCAGCGTTTCAGCGTTACCGATGGACTCCCGTAACAATTCATCGAAATATTCCTTGTCCACTTTATGCCAGTTCTCATCCATGGCAAATTGTGCCATGAGCTCGTCCACGCCGTGTCCTGCCAACTGCCACTGATACAGGGACTGCAAAGCAAACCGCCTCGACCAGTGGCGTTTATGCTGCAGTGCCTTGCTCATTCTCCTGTCCGGATTGTCCGCAGCACATTGATCATCTCCAGCACACACAGGGCTGCATCATGACCTTTGTTATTGTCTCCTGTACTGCGCTGTAAAGCCTGATTCAGCGTGTCAGTTGTCAGCAGTCCAAAAGCAATGGGAATGCCGGACTGCAAGCTGACTTCCTGTATCCCCGTGGTACACCCCTGACATACGTACTCAAAATGCGGTGTATCTCCGCGAATTACGCAGCCCAGTGCAATCAGGCCGTCAAAATCACCTGTCACAGCCATGGCCTTGCATGCAAGGGGAAGTTCAAAGGCGCCCGGAACGTGTCTGCAGATGACATCAGCCTCGGCTACATCGTGCCCAAGCAGTGTCGTTTGCGCGGATGCCCGCATAGCCTCAACAATCCTGCCATTGAAACGCGCAGACACAATACCTATGCGCGTACCCCGTCCCGAATAATTGGTCCCTTTGGTGTAGCTTTCCCGCATCATTACTCCTTGCACTGCAGTAACCGCTCCAGATAGCGGGCGACCAAGTCCACTTCCAGATTTACTTTGTCTCCAGGCTGAATCTGCCCCAGGGTGGTATGATCCAGTGTATGTGGAATGACCGTCACACAGTACCGGTCTGCCTTGACCTGGTTGACAGTCAGGCTTACTCCATCAACACATACAGACCCTTTGGGTGCAATGTATCGTGACAGGCCTGGAGGCACTGATATCCACATAACCGATTCGTTTTCACTATCCTCACGCGACTCAAGTGCACCCATCCCGTCTATGTGACCGCTGACAAAATGTCCTCCCAGACGGGTGGATGGAGTGACCGCGCGCTCCAGATTCACCCGGTCATGCCGGGATGTGCCGCTGAATGTAGTACAGCGGCGGGTCTCTTCAGATACGTCCACTTGAAACGATGCATCCTGTATGCCATATGCAGTCAGACAGACCCCGTTTATCGAAATGCTGTCACCTATTTTAATTTCATTGGTAAACAAGACAGTCGAGTCAATCCGGTAGCGATGGACATCCTCTTCCTCTTTCAGCTTATGGGCTCTGCCCACCTCCTCTATTATTCCGGTAAACATATCAATCTTCCAACGTCATAGTATACGAGGTTACAGGCAAGGCCATTGCAAAATGAATGTTAGCTTATACTGAAGTTATTGGGTGTATTCAGAAATCCTATTCCTCAGCAGTCCTGGCGGGTCTGGCCTTAAGCCGTATGTCCTGTCCGATAACTGAAATATCATCAATTTGCATTGCCAGCCTGTTCTGCATATCGGTAATCAGAGGCAGTCTTGCAAGGGCCCGGCCCGTATCTCCAATAAGATGTGGAGCCAGGTAAATCACCATCTCATCAACCAGACCGTGGTCCAGCAAACTGCCGACGACTGTAGCACCGGCCTCCACGAGCACCTCATTGATCCCGCGCTGTCCCAGGTCATGCAACACCTCAGCGAGCTCAAGTGAGCCCGATCCCTGGATAACGACATCTATATGTTTACTTCGCAACCTGTCAATTTTTTGAATATCCTTCGATCCTGTATACACAACAGCTTTTCCGGGAGCTTGCAGTACCCTGGCAGACTCGGGAATACTGAGGTCCGTATCCAGAATCACACGCAGCGGCTGCTCTGGCGCCTCATCCAGTCCCAGGTGTTCTGCAGGAAGACGGACAGTGAGCAGAGGGTCATCGGCCAGAACCGTGCCAATGCCGGACAAGATTGCACAACTTCTTGCACGCAGTTTCTGCACATCCAGGCGGGCAGACTGACCGGTAATCCATTTACTCCTGCCGTTGGCAAGAGCCGTTTTACCGTCCAGGCTGACAGCAGACTTTACCGTCACATACGGCCTGCCGGTGCGCATTCTCAGTATAAAGCCCTTGTTGATTTCAAGCGCATCTTGTTCCAGGACATTGCAGTGTGTCTCCACGCCATTGTGGTTGAGATAGGCCAGTCCCTTGCCATTGACTAGCGGGTTGGGGTCCAGGATGGCCGCTACTACACGCCTGACCCGTGCTGAAACCAGGGATTCCACGCAAGGAGGCGTTTTCCCCTGGTGCGCACAAGGCTCAAGCGTCACATAAACTGTACTGTTTTCAACGCTTTCAGACGCATTTCTCAGAGCATTAATTTCTGCATGGGGCTGCCCTGCTAAGGCATGATATCCCTGCCCGACCATACGGCCTTCCTTCATGACGACACACCCCACGCGCGGATTCACGCGGGCAGTGTAGAGACCCTTTTTCGCAAGGCGAATTGCCTGTGCCATACAGGCATGGTCATTCAATTCGGATGGCATGGTGTTTTGCAGCCGACAGTCAATGCATGCCTTCAGTCAGGCTCTCCAATCATCAGCGGCAGCTGGCCCTTGCGCATTTCCGGCGCCAGGTCCTGTTCTACACGCTCGATCAGGTCCTTGAAGGCACGAACATCTTCAAAACTCCGGTACACGGAAGCAAAGCGGACATAGGCAACCTGATCGATCGAGCGCAGTTCCTGCATGGCCCAGTCGCCGATACTGCCGGCATTCACCTCGCGTTTGCCCAGTGCCAGAGCTTTACGGGTTATCCTGCTGATGACCGAATCCAGTGTCTCGGTCGCGACAGGCCTTTTCTCGCAGGCTAATATAAGTCCCTTGCGAAGCTTCTCCTCATCAAAGGGCTCACGTCTTCCATCGCGTTTGACGATCCTGGGGAGACTGCGTTCCGCAGCTTCATAGGTGGTAAAGCGTTCCTTGCACTGCAGGCACTCCCTCCTGCGCCGAACCTGGTCCCCTTCCCTGGCCAGCCTCGAGTCAATGACTTTCGTATCTTCGAAACGGCAAAAGGGGCAGTGCATCTTGCGGCCAGGGGATGTTCGGGCGGCTGACAGCTAGGCCACGGCCTGCTGCTCCGCACTGGCCTGGTAGACCGGAAAACGCTTGCACAAATCCAGCACCTGATGCTTCACCCGCTCCACAGTCTGTGCATTGTCCAGATCATCCAGGATGTCACACATCCAGTTGACAAGTTCCTGGCACTCCGGCTCCTTGAACCCGCGGGTGGTAGCAGCCGGACTGCCAATTCTCAGTCCGCTGGTCACAAACGGGGATTGCGGGTCATTCGGCACGGTATTCTTGTTGACCGTAATATTGGCTTTCCCCAATGCGGCATCAGCCGCTTTACCGGTAATTCCCTTGTCAATCAGGTCAACCAGAAACAAGTGATCATCCGTGCCCCCTGAGACAATCTTGTACCCGCGCTCCATGAACTGTTTTGCCATGACCCTTGCATTGTTCAACACCTGCTGCTGGTATGTCTTGAATTCCGGCTGCAGGGCTTCCAGGAATGCCACGGCCTTGGCGGCAATCACGTGCATCAGCGGCCCGCCCTGTGTGCCCGGGAAAACCATGGAATTCAGTTTTTTTGTAATCTCCTCGTTTTCACGCGCCAGGATGATCCCGCCACGCGGTCCGCGCAGGGTCTTGTGGGTCGTCGACGTGACAACATCTGCTACAGGCACAGGATTAGGATACAGGCCGGTTGCGATCAGTCCTGCAACATGGGCCATGTCCACGACCAAATAGGCTCCCACTTCATCACATATGTCGCGGAAACGCTGCCAGTCCCAGACCCTGGAATATGCGGAAAACCCGGCAATGATCATTTTCGGCTTATGTTCTTTGGCCAGCTGCTCTACCTGGTCATAATCCACTTCACCCGTGTCCGGGTTGAGGCCGTATTGAACCGCATTGAAGACCTTTCCGGAAAAGTTGACCGGGCAGCCATGTGTCAGGTGCCCGCCATGGGGCAGAGCCAGGCCCATGATGGTGTCGTGCGGGGCAAGCAGTGCAAGGTATACTGCGGCATTGGCCTGGGAGCCTGAATGAGGCTGCACGTTGGCATAATCCGCACTGAACAGCTGCTTGACCCGGTCGATCGCAAGCTGCTCGGCAATGTCGACGTATTCACAGCCCCCGTAATAGCGCTTGGCAGGATACCCTTCTGCATATTTATTGGTGAGCACACTGCCCTGTGCCTCCATGACGCGTGGGCTGGCGTAGTTTTCTGAAGCAATCAGCTCCACATGTTCTTCCTGTCGGCGAATCTCTGACTGGATCGCTTCCTTGAGTTCCCTGTCAAAACTTGCAACGGTCATGTCTGCTGTGAACATTACTCTTTCTCCTGCTCGGATATTTCTTTTAATGCGGTGTAACTACAGGATTATAGCCCAAATAATGGGCCAGAACCGCAAGATATGGGTACCCTGGTCAGGCGTTCACCATGGATGCGGTCACGGATGACCAGCCTTTCGAGATATTTTCCAGGCTGTAGCCCCCGCCTCCCATGGCAACCAGCCTGCCTTGACAATGCAATTCGGCATGGCGTATCAACTGATTCGTCACGAATTCGTGTACCTTGTGGCTGTAGTGAAGATCCGTGATCGGGTCCCCGCTCATGCTGTCCACCCCGCATTGCAGCAAGACGAACTCCGGGGCAAACCGGTCAATAAAACCCCGAGCCTGCTCCCATTGGGCGAGGAATGCCTCATCGCTGCTGCCCGGTAGCATTTCCACGTTCAGTTTCGTGCCTTGTGCAGGCCCGGTGCCCGTCTCGAACGCCTTGCCGGTACCGGGATAGAGGGTTCTGCTGTGCTGGTGAAAGTCCAGAAAAACCACCCGCTCATCGCCTTCAAACGAGTAATACACCCCGTCCCCATGGTGGGCGTCAATATCGACATACAGGATCTGGTTCAACCCGTGGACGGAAACCAAGTGTTCGATGGCAATGCCGATATCGTTAAACACGCAAAAGCCACTGGCCGCATCCCGTCGAGCATGATGCAATCCGCCAATCGGATTGAACGCATGCCTGCACTCCCCTTCCATGACAGCCTCTACCGCCGCAAGGGTCGTACCTGCGACGGTCGCAGCCGCTTCGTACACACCCGGAAATGCCGGGGTATCGCCCGCATCCAGGTAACCGCGGCCTGACTCGGAATGACTCCGGACCCTGGCGATGTATGCCTGGCTATGGAATCGCTCGAGCTCCTCGACCGTTGCCGGGTGCGGGTTGCGGACACAGCACCGGTCCAGCAGGCCTGAGGATTGCAGTGCATCCTGGTACGCTGCATGCCGGTCCGAGCTGAACGGATGACCATCCGGGAATCCGTATTTCGCCAGCTCCTCGCCAAGAAAGACACAGGTTTTAGCCATAGTTCAACAGGTTATCGTACTGCCCCAAGCCACCTCATGCAGGCTACTCCAGGGCTGCTCGCGCATTCCTGAACATTTGCATCCAGGGGCCGTCTTCGGGCCACCCTTCGGGATGCCAGGAATACTGAACCGTACGGAACAGCCTTTCCGGATGGGGCATCATGATTGTAACCCGGCCATCCTGGCTGCAAAAGGCCGTGGCTCCATGGGGAGAACCGTTAGGGTTATAAGGATACATATCAGTGGCTTGCAGATTATTGTCAATGTATTTCATGGATACCATCCGGTGTTCCAGAAGTGCATCCAGTGCGCCGGTACGAAAACTGGCCTTGCCTTCCCCATGCGCGACAACAATGGGCAAACAGGACCCCTGCATGCCCTGGAAAAATATCGAGGGTGACGGCATCACCTCCACCATCACTTGCCGTGCTTCAAACTGGCCCGAGGTATTGTGGGCAAACCGTGGCCAGTTTTGCGTTCCCGGGATCAGCTCGCTCAGCTGTGCGAACATCTGGCAGCCGTTGCACACGCCCAGGGCAAACACGTCCTCACGTTCAAAAAATGCTGTCAGCATATCCCTGAGCCGGGTATTGAACAGGATTGACTTGGCCCAGCCGCCCCCGGCACCCAGCACATCGCCATATGAGAATCCGCCGCAGGCCACGAGGCCCTGGAACCCGTCCAGCCCCTGCCTGCCCGAATCCAGGTCGCTCATGTGCACGTCCACGCAACTGAATCCTGCACGCTCAAACGCTGCCGCCATCTCCATGTGGCCATTGACACCCTGTTCACGCAGGATGGCCACGTTCGGGCGCGTGCCGGCATGGATGGACGGCGGATTCTCCGCGTCCTGCTGATCGAAGGTCAACCGTACAGACAGCCCCGGGTTCTCAGGGTCAAGAATCGAGTCCAGTTCCTGCTGCGCACACTCGGGGTTATCCCGCAATGCCTGGATCGCATGGCTGGTCTGCATCCACAGCCCCTGCAATGCGCTGCGCCCGGCCTGATAGAGAACCTGCCCCCCATGAGAAACCACTATCTTGCCGGACGAATTCGGCTTGGCAACCACGTGCGTGCAGTCTGCCAGGTGATGTTGCGCCAGTACGGAAAGAACCCTGTCACTGTCACGCCTGGCAACCTGGATGACGGCTCCAAGCTCCTCCGAGAACAGGCTTGCCACCGGGTCAGGCCCGAGGGTGTCCAGGTGAATATCCAGGCCCACGTGGCTGGCGAAGCTCATCTCGCACAGCGTGCAAAACAGGCCCCCGTCCGAACGGTCATGATACGCCTGCACAAGTTCCAGCCGTTTCAGTGCAGTCACCGCATGAAACAGGTTCACCAGGTCTGCGGCATCGTCCAGGTCGGCAGGCACGGTGCCGACCCGGGAGAATACCTGGCAAAAGGCGGACCCACCGAGACGATTCTGGGATTTGCCAAGGTCCACCAGGAGCAGCAGGGTATCTTCCGTCCCTGTATTGAGTACCGGGGTCAGGGTCCGGCGCACATCCGTCACCGGCGCGAATGCAGAAATGATCAGGGACAACGGGGCGGTTACGGACTTCTCACCCGAACCGTCCGTCCACATGCTTTTCATCGACAGCGAGTCCTTGCCCACGGGAATGGCAATCCCCAGCGCAGGGCAAAGTTCCCTGGCCACGGCCTCGACCGTTGCATACAGCTCAGCATCGGCACCTGGATGGCCGGCAGCCGCCATCCAGTTGGCGGACAGGCTGATGTCTGCAAGCTGCCTTACGTCTGCAGCCAGAATATTGGTGATGGCTTCTCCCACGGCCAGCCGCCCGGATGCAGGGGCACAAAGCAAGGCAACGGGCGGGCGTTCACCGACCGCCATGGCCTCTCCCGCATACCCCTGGAAGTCACTGCAGGTCACGGCTACATCCGATACAGCAACCTGCCAGGGCCCGACGAACGGATCCCGGGCCACCATCCCGGTGACCGTACGGTCCCCTATGGTAATCAGGAAGTTCTTGGCAGCCACTGCAGGGCATTGCAGGATTCTCCGCACGGCCTCATCCACTGCAGGGTCATGCACCGGCGGCTGTGGCTTTCGGGGCCTGGCCGCCTCCGCCTCACGATGCATCCCGGGGGTTTTACCGAACAGCATGCTCATCGGAAGATCGATGGGCACATCATCCAGGAGACGGTCTTTCACAATGAGTTGACGTCTCGCTGTACTGAAGCCTGCCACGGCGTACGGACAGCGCTCACGTGTACAGATTTCGATGAAATGTTCGAGCTTGTCCCGCTCGACAGCCAGTACATAGCGCTCCTGGGCTTCGTTGCACCAGATCTCCTTGGGTGACATCCCCGGTTCATCGTTCGGAATGTCACGCAATTCAAATTCTCCCCCCTGTCCCGCACCATCCAGCAACTCGGGAATCGCATTGGACAGCCCCCCTGCTCCCACGTCATGGACAGACAGGATCGGATTGCCTGCTCCATGGGCTGTACAGCGTTCAATGACTTCCTGGCAGCGCCGCTGCATCTCGGCATTGCCACGTTGTACGGAGGCAAAATCCAGCGCCTGCGTACTTTTGCCGCTTGACATTGAAGAAGCCGCACCGCCTCCCAGGCCTATCAGCATGGCCGGACCACCGAGCACCACGATTGGCGTGCCTTGCGCAAACTTCTTTTTCTTGACATGCATGGCACGTACATTACCCAGCCCACCCGCAAGCATGATCGGCTTGTGGTACCCCCACACATCCGGATGGTCCCGGGCAGGCGATACATCGATCTCCAGGGTGCGAAAGTACCCGAGAATATTGGGGCGCCCGAATTCATTGTTGAAAGAAGCCGCACCGACCGGCCCCTCGATCATGATCTCCAGCGGGGTGGCCATCCAGTCCGGCTTGCCGTACTCATGTTCCCAGGGCTGCGGCCTTTCGGGCAGCCTGAGGTTCGATACGGAAAAGCCGCATAATCCTGCCTTGGGGCGCCCTCCACAGCCTACCGCACCCTCATCCCTGATTTCACCTCCCGAACCCGTTGCCGCACCCGGGAACGGTGAAATGGCAGTCGGATGATTGTGTGTCTCCACCTTCATCAGAAGGTGCACATCTTCGGCGACCTGCTCATACCGGTTTGTTTCAGGGTTGGACAGAAACCGGGTGGCACGATGCCCCCGGATGACTGCCGCATTGTCACGGTAGGCGGAAAGCAGGTTTTGCGACGCATGCCTGGACGTCTCACGAATCATCCCGAACAGGCTGTGTTGTTGCGGCTCGTTATCGACAGTCCAGGAGGCATTGAAGATCTTGTGCCGGCAGTGTTCCGAGTTGGCCTGGGCAAACATCATCAGCTCGACATCCGTCGGGACCCTCCCCAACTCCCGGTAATGTTCGACCAGGTAATCGATTTCATCGTCTGCAAGCGCCAGACCCATTTCCCGGTCGGCCTGCTGCAGCACGGCTTTAGGATTCCTCTTGAAATCCAGCCGCACAAGGCCCCTTGCGGACTCTTGCGCAAATAGCGATGCAGCCTCCTGTACGGAAAATACAACGGACTCCGTCATACGGTCATGTAAATGCTGCGCAATGCGGTTTTGCTCCTGGCTATCGAGTTCCTTGATCAGGGCAAACTGGAACAGGGTCCCCCGCTCAATGCGCCTGACCTTGTCGAGAGCACAGTTACAGGCAATGTCCGTGGCCTTGGATGACCAGGGCGAGATGGTCCCGGGACGCGGGATGACAAGAACCTGATAGTCATTGCCTGCCTCACGGGGTGCAGGCGCATAGGAGAGCAATGCATTGAGACGGTCGTTTTCGGCCGGACTGAGCGTGCCTGCCGTGTCAATGAAGTGATAGAACCGGGCAGTAAAGCCTTCAATCCCGGAAAAAATGCATTTCAGCTGGTGGCTGAGACTTCGAGCCCTGAAATCGGATAATGCACTGCCGCCTTCAAAAATCAGCATTTAACCGAAATGTCCTTTCCCAGGATAGATGAATGCGTGAATCATAACGAAAACCGGGAACCCTATCACGCAATTTAGTCAAGCTGAAAATATCTGTAGATGCGTGCCAAACAGGATAGATTCAGTATATACTTTTACATGTCTCTCTGGGGGCGACCTGGTTTCGACGTGGATTACGAAACCCGAGGTGCATGTCGAGGATGTAGCTGGCCTCGTAAAATACGCTGCAAACCTATAGTTGCAAACGATGACAACTACGCACTAGCTGCCTAAACCACAGACTAATGCCATCCGACCTGTTCAGCTTGCGGGACAGGACCCGGGTGTAACCTTAGCAAGCTCGTGGTGAAGCCTGCCTGAAGCGGATCCATCAAACTTTTTCAGGATCGCGTTTGCTCTCCCCGTTCGCCGGGCAGTGAATGTTAAAACAAAGGCGATACTAAGCATGTAGTACCAACGGCGTAGAATTTGCGGACGCGGGTTCGATTCCCGCCGCCTCCACCACTGAGACTTCCGTTAACATCCGATAGCTTCCAATAAACCCTAATGCACAGCATTTTCTGTGCAGTATATTTCCTGTAACGCAGCGTTGGTGAAAGCAGGGATATCTTTGAGTAACTCGCATTAGGATTCTCCACCCGCGTCCGATGGCATGGAAGTCGGCTACCTAAGCGCCTCAAAGTGTACGCAATATCTGATCAATTCCGGCTTCAAGCTGCCGAAGCCGGTTGAACTCTCCAAGAAGCCGTTCTTCTAGATTCTTGAAATTGAGCGGAAGTTTCCGCTGACAAACACTATACCCCTCACCGACTGTCTTATATCCCTTCCAACGCTGAATGCGATCTCCCTCTAATTCCAGGAATTTCTGGATAAAGCATGACTGCGATGGGCAATCTGCTTCGGCATGCATGCTGACTGGGAACGCCTTTTGCTTAATCTGGGCAGCTTCAATATACGTCTCAAAATGTACACCGGACTGATTCTCATTGTGCCAGTTGGCCTTATAGAGTTGCAGGTAACTACCCGTGTTATAGATCTCCCAGTCATTTTCAAACCAACGCGACTGTTCCATTTTTTTTTCGAGGGTGCGGAAAATGTTCTTTATATTTTTCATACAGGCAATTCATTGTAGGGCAAACGACAACGCATTTCCTAATCTGCGGTCGGAGCATGACCGGGGTTCCCATCCGCATGCTGATCAATTGGGCGCAGCGACTGCGCCGGGTCTTCGACATCGACATCAGTTGCTGGCTGCACCATGGCGCGGTACGGCGTGTCCGTCTGGCCGCCCGATGCCAGGTGCATACCGCGGCGTTCTTCGCTCGGGGCGGCGGACGCCAGCGATCGTGGAAGCTGGCGCCGCCAGCGGCGAAGAGGCGACACCCCGCGGAAACCGGTGTTTGGAGACTGATCTAAAACGTGTACTGCGTCCGAAGATACCAGGAACCACCCTCATAATTCGGTGCCGCCCGGCGCGGATACTGTAATCCGTTGGCGTATCTATTCGCGTACCGGTCAGGATCGACCCGATCAACATACTCGTCGAAGATGTTCGAACCGCCAGCCACGAACTTCATAGATTCGCTGACTTGATAACCAAGCTCGACATCGAAGAATACGACCGGGTCAATCGGGGATGACGTCCCTTGCGTGATATCCCCCCTGTCCACATCGTAATGTTTTCCGAAGTAGTTGGCTCTGACCAGAAAATCCCAATTCCTATACGCCGTGTCGATGCCGGCCACAAATCGATGCCGCGGATAGCTGCGTTCAATTCTAGCTACCTGGTTGTCACTGACAAGCTTCTGGCCGTTGATCTCATCCTGTCCTTCAACGCTGAAGTCATTGTAATTATAGGCGAACGTTACATTCGACTGTACGCTGTCATTCCAATGAATGTCTTTCGTCAGGACCAAGTCAAGTCCAGACGAGCGCACGTCCAGAACGTTCGTGAAAAACGACGCAGCCGAGTAGCTTGTAGCAGCGGCGATATTCTGGGTCACGTTTCCGTCAGCATCGGTGTAAACTCCGGCCGGTGGCGTGACCTTGTAAATCCGGTCGTCCACTTCAATGCGGTAGAGGTCGATCGTCACGTTACCGAACATGCCCAAATCTACACTCGCTCCTACCGTGAAATTTATCGATTCTTCCTCCTCGAGAGGACCGCCGCCCAGCGCTATCGCCGCTTCACTGCCCGGCTGGACGGTCCCGAGAATGCAGTCCCCTATGAATACACCGCCAGCCTCTGGACAGTCAAACGTGGTCGTCTCTCTCTGGAAGTGCGACTGGCCGGGTGTCGGAGCATGGAAGCCGGTGGACAAGGATCCACGAAACAACACCGTATCCGTAACATCGAAACGGGCAGCGACCTTTCCGACCAGGACGTTACCAAAATCCGAATAGTCCTCGTACCGAAGCGCGTACTGCAGTAACAGCCGGTCGCCGGCGTCCTGCTCCAACTCCGTGTACAGCGAGGTGTTGTCCCTTGACCAGCTGCCCGAGTCTTCCGGCCGGAATCCTTGCATCCCCGCCGGAGAAGTACCAAATCCTCCTTCATACTCGCCTTGATACGAATCGGGTTCGCCCTGGCGCTGCCGCCAGGTCTCTTCCCGCCATTCCGCGCCAAAAGCGAGGTGTAGCCAGTCGGTCAGCTGTTTCGTGAAATCCGCGTTGAGATTGAGTTCCTCCTGCTCGTACGCGCCGATATAGAATGATCGTTTCCCGATGTTGTTCGGCTCCGGGTCAATCGCGTAACTCACCGCGTTATGCAGATAATGGTCCAGTTCATTGAAACCGATTGCAGCGCTTACATCGTATGAATAATCGCCGGGAAGGTAGCCGCGTATTCCTCCCACCAGGCTGTAGTCCGTCTGTTCACCGTCCAGGTAGGGCGTATACCCGGTTTCCAGTACGGATCCCGTGTAACCCCGCTCCGCCAGCCAGAGAGTGCGTGTGCGATGGTCGGGAGGGCGGTAAAAGAAGCGAAACCGTCCCGACGTGTCCGCATAGTTACCGAACAAGTACGCTTCGCTATCCTCCGATAGCTCGTAACCGCTGTTAATGAACAGCAACAGGTTCCTGGTTTCCGGACGACCCCAACTCTGTGCATAACCATCGCCAAAGGGAGAATCCGCTCCCACGCCTATCACCCCCTGGTCAATCAACTCCTGCGCATCTGGACGCTGGAATCCACGAGACAGGCCATCGTTGTCCGCGTAATCAATGCTGAGATTGGCAAAACCATTGGGGCCCAGCGAAATACCCACGTTGCTTTCCAGTCTGGCGCTGTTTTCACCTTCGTAGAATTGCCCATACTGGAACCGGACCTCTCCACCTTCGGAAGCATCTTTCAGCCGGAAGTTGATGACCCCCGCGATGGCGTCAGCCCCATATTGTGCCGCGGCACCGTCGCGAAGAACCTCGATGCTCTCGGCAGCAATGGGCGGAATCATCCCGATGTTCGGTCCCTGGGCCCCCGCTCCCGCAGCTGGAGCGAATTCCGCGATGACAGAGGAACGGTGCCTGCGTTTCCCGTTGACAAGCAACAAAATTTGGTCTTGCGCCATGCCGCGTAACGACACCGGCCTGGAAAAGCTGTCCGAATCGCCGGTTGCGGTAGTCGCGTTAAACGACGGAACCGTTTTCAGCAGATTATCGGTTGCATCCGCAGTGTTGCCGAGCCTCCTGAACTCCTCACCGGAGATAACATCTACCGGAACGGGAGAATCCGCTACGGAGCGCGGCTGCTGACTCCGGGATCCGATAACGACGATTTCTTCAAGCAGTACTGCGCCATCCTCCTGAGCGGATGCACTGGGAACGAAAAACGTTGTGGCAAGAATGCCTGCCAAGACGGTGCAGTAAACGGAGAATCCAATACGCATGACACCCTGTCCTTTATGTTTAGACGATTGATGGGAAGGGGCTGTTAAAGACACCTAAGCCGATGTGAATTTTAACCTAATTGTTTCGATTGTGCCAACTAGCTGTGTTAACACAAAGCGTGGAAATGACTTCAAGCCGACCGATGCCCCCATGTATACGTTGCACCAGAATCAACATAATTTGCCTGCCATCAAATTTTAGTATACCTGGCACCCTGTTCGTCCAGGAGTATCAGATGATCCACGGCTTGACCCCACAAACGACTTGTAAAAATAAGCTGCATGGATCTATCACTTTCCAGTTCAGCAGGTCAAGTTAGCTGGAACAGAGGAATGAGTTAATTGCACCTGCCCTTGCATCTATCAGTGTCGAATGAAATCAATTGCTGTTACGAAGATCACCGGCTTTGGCTGCAGCTTCACGAGACTGGTCTTCCAGTTCCTGTGCTTTCTCTGCCCATTTATCCACAGTCGCCCTCAGCTTTTGTGCACCGGCCTTCAGCTCCGAGGCCTTCTCCTCCCATTCACGTGCTTCAGCTTCATGGAGCCTGGCTTGGGCTTTAGGATCACCCAGCAGGGCACTTGCCTTGTCTTTCCATAACTGGGCACTGGCTCTTAAATCATCGACCTTGCCCTTCCATTTTTGTGCTTTTGCCTCTATCTTGCGTGTAGCCGCTTCGCAAGCTTCTCGGGAACGGACCGCAGTTTCATTGTCATGAGCCTTATTTAACCATTCAAAAGTCTCGCCTCTCCTGCTTTGGACTTCGGCCAGCAAGTCACTGAGATAATGTTTTTCAATGGAGCGGGCACAGCCTTCAAGGTCTTCAGCCACAGTTTGCCATTCATGGGCAACCATTGTCACAGCACGGGTGTTGTCCCTGGTTTTCCATTTCCGGACAGTCGCTTCAAGCTTGCAGGCCTGGGCTTCACATTCGCGTGCGCCGGATTCCCATAAACAGGCAAGACCTTCAGGGCTATAACTTGTCATCGACCCGCGACCATTTATAAAAGAAGTGTTCTTTGCATGATCAGCTTTTCGGTAGACCAGCAAGTCGTCTAGGATTTTCATCAGCTAAACTGTTTATAAATGCTGGCATGCCTGGCGGCGTCACTGAGTTTTTCACAATTTTGCTAAATGCCAATTATTCATTGAATTGGTATTATTCTACCAACTTAGTAGAAACTGGCAGGCAGTACCAGCAGCTAAATACCAATTTGGAATATCAGTACTGGCAATTTAGAAAGAGATGGACAGAAAAAAGATCATAAGAGAAGTTCTTGAATTTCTTAACGATGAAGAAGTCCGCTGCACGTACAGTGCAGTTGCAGATCTGCTAGGTATAGACCCGAAGTCAGTGGGAGACTATCTCGGAGATAGGCGACAGGAAGCCTCTTGGGTTGTAGGAAAGCAAACATTCAAACCCACGGGCTATTTGCCAGAACAAATACACCCGAACTTGTATGCGACCCCAAAGGTCATCTGCGATGCGCAGGAACTATGGGAAAAACTGCTCGAATTCCAGAGTGGCACTCACGATTAGTCCGGCAAAATTGATGCTTAACCTATTTGATAAAGGAGGCAAAAACCATGGACATCAGGTCTGTTGAAACAGACACCGATTACCACACGGCACTTGAAGAGATTAAAAGGCTGATGACGGCTGCTCCTGATTCGCCGGACGGGGAAAGACTGGATGTGCTGGTTACACTTGTCGAGGCCTATGAAACCAAACTCTATCCGCTGGACTTGACAGACCCCAAGGCTTAACTCAACAACTTTGTGCGGCCGATTTTCGGCACTGGAATCAGTGCAGGTGTAGAGTCCTGATACTCGCGGTATCCGGGGTACTTTGATACCGAAATGGACTCAGTGAGCCGTACTGACATGATGAACAACAGTGTTAGCAAGATACATCCAAGACCCGTCCAGTGCAGCCACATGCCGGAAGCCGTGACAGCAAACAGGTAAATAACCCACCACATGGCGATTTCACAAAAGTAATTGGGGTGCCGGCAATAGCTGAAAAGGCCGGTTGTGATGAATGGCTGGACTGCATCTTCTCCTGCAGCAATACGCCGTTTCTTGTCCTGCTGAAACCTCCACATCTGTTCGTCGGCGATGGCCTCGACGATAAACAGCACCAGGAACACGGCAGCCGCAATTGCATCAAGCCAGTTCAGCGGCGTGGCGCTCCACAGCCAGGCCTGGTGAATTGGCGAGGTGAACAGCCAGACCAGCAGCATTTGCCCCGGCGCGATAAAAGCGATGTTCAGCACCTGAAACCCGACCGGCCCGGCTCGCTCACGAATGACAACCCAGCGGTAATCCTCGCCGCCCTTACTGAACCCGCCCTTGCGGGCATAGTTGAATGTCAATCGCGCCCCCCAAAGGAAGACAAGTGCCGTCATGAGATTGATCCGCCCTGAATCAAAATCGCTTGCACCTGCAACCAGGATACAGTACACCGCCGGGCAAATCGGCCAAATCCGGTCTACCCAGGAATATTCACGAGTAATGACTGAAAGCAGCCATGCAGCAGCTGCGAGCAGTACGCACAGGTCCAGGGCCAAACCGAAAGGGGTGCCACGTAACGGGTGGTCGAAGAGATTGAGCGCCTCCATTTTTCAGGTTACCTCCAGCAAAGACGGGGTGGGTGTGACACTGTGTACTGCACCTATACCCTGTGCAGACACAACACCTGGATCAACAGCCACGTTTACGATTCACCAGTTTATCATTTTATTAAATAATGGGTTAAAGCAGGTTCTTGACAAAATACAAGGTCTTGCCTGCCCGGTCCAGGGATCAGGTGCCATGGAGTCTGCCATGCACCGCGTCCCGGCCAGTCCTGGAGCAGAAATCTTGAATCAGCCTTTTGCATAGGCAATCGGGAGGTAGTAGTCAACTTCCTGGGCGCTGTACCCGATCAGGTCGCACAGCCTGCGCCGGCACTCCTGCTCGCTCGCACCCCGCTGCTTCCATACCGGTACACGTTTCATCAGGGTCTCGACCCGTTCCCTGGGAGTAATGATCCAGGTATTCTGTGAGATCTCCCCGAAGAAGAAATCCACCGCCCAGGCCTGCATGGCATCCGGTTTCATGTACAGCGTGAGAATCAGGGTTTTTTCGGCTCCCTTGTCCAGGACATGCTCTGAAAGAAACCGCAGGGTATCGCCACTGTCTCCCAGGTCATCGATGATCAGTACAGTCTGACCCTGGACCGGCATGGAAACCTCATCCAGCACCTGGGGCTGACCATGGCGCTCACCAGGTCCTGTGTAATTTGCTACCCTGACAGTACCGAACCGAATTTTCGAAGTGCGCTCGTGGCGCCCTCCGACCAAGTAGTCGTAAAGCAATATCCCGGGCAGCAGCCCGCCCATGGCAACCATGAGCGCCGAATTGATTTCACCCTGTTTCCCTTGCATTCTGCACTGGTACCCATGTACCTGCCGGGCAAGCTCGAGGCATACTGCTGCCTCAACCCGGTCCGGTACCAGCAGGAAATCCAGTTCGTCATCGGGAACCGTTACCCCTACGGGGTTTCGCCAAGCATCAAGATTAACAGGGTCGCTAGGTGGCTTCATTGGAGGTGGCTGGCACACAAGGGACGGTATTTCTGCACATTTGTGCAGGAAAGCAGCAGTTGGACTGGATTTGCATGCGACTGTCAAATTGCGGTTCATGTCATACGGCAAGCTACACGGCACGTAGCATCACACCGGCTAATGATTATTGCACAGCCACGGCGTTCACGGAAAATGTGCCGGCATCATGCTTCGCTTTCGGGGGGTTCATGCCCAGGCCAATGGCCTGGAATACTATCGGGGCAGCAATACTGTATTCCCCGTTTCCGAGTCAAACCTGTCCAGAATACGAGGCGACTCATCCTGGCAGGATAATTCTTCATTATATACTGATATATAAAATTAAATATAGTCAGTAATATATTGAATATAAACACTTATATCATTGACTTCCAAACAGACTTCTGATCCGGTGTGCCCAAATTTACAGATACCGGGGATCGCTTGCCCCTCGCTTCCATCTATTCAGAATGACCGGCTGACCCTGCAGAAAATTCCCACTCCCGCCATCCATTCAAAAGCGGAAAGTAAAGGCCCAGCCTGATCGGGTTTCCTTCCATTTTCCTCATGACACGTGCGTAACGTTCCAGTTGCTCCCTGTAGCGCTTCTGCTCCTGGTCCAGGAACTCGTCAATCTTGCCTCCATGTGAGCTTGCCTTGTAATCGATGATCCAGCGTACCCCCTGCTGGTCCACAAAAGTGCGGTCAATAATAATATGTTCGATCTTGCCGTCTTCCGCACAACTCAACGCAAGCTCGGTGCCTGCCTTGCGGTGCGTACCACTCAAGATCCATCGCCCTCGATCATCGTCCAACACTGCCCTCAGGGCTGAGCACACCACTTCAAATGCACCACCAAGCTGGTCCTTCTGCACGGCCAGACGCTTCAGCATCCTGTAGCCAGCCTGCTCAAGGCGATGCAGTTCGCCCGGGCGGACCTGTTCAATGCCCCTTGAACCAATATGCTGAAACAGGCGATGGACAACCGTACCAATATGCATCGCGGTCTCGCCTGCCCAGTCAAACTTGATCGCCTTTCGTTCATCATCGGATGATCCTGCAGCTGGACCTGCCGCCAGAACCGGCTGCACAGGGGGCGGCAATGCCCAGTCCAGGGCCAGCCGGGTTCGCGCAACAGTCCGGATTTCCGGCTGGACTGCCATCTCCGGCATTCGCGCTTCAGAATCGTGCTGTCCTGCAAGACTTGACTGAAAGCTGTCTTCCACTGCTGGCCACAGGCATGCCAGCAGGGAGTTTTTCAGCGGCCTGGGGGCTGGTTGCATACCGCCTTGCTCCTGGAGCCTGGCATGTCCCAGAAGGTACAGGCGGCGCCTGGCCCGGGTAGCCGCGACATAAAGCAGCCGTCCGTCTTCAAAATTTCCCTTGATACCGTCCAGGCGTTTCAGATAGGAGGCGAGCTGGCCTTTTTCCTGGCCGTACGGGCTGATCGGAGCAAGGAGAAGCTCGCTGCCCCCTGATTCCCGGCCATATTCCAGCCAGTGCAGCAGTTTCTCTTCATCGTGCTTCGGTATGCGCCCCAGTCCAGGCAGGATCACGGTGTCGAATTCCAGCCCTTTCGCCTTGTGGATCGTCATCAGCTGTAGCGTACCGTCTGCTTGCGCATCTGGCAGGGCAAACAGTCGTTCAACTTGCTCACAGAACTCAGCAGTATCCGGCACCTCCCGTTCCCCGCCGATTTCCTCGAGCAGCCGGAAAAAAACCTCCGCGTTCTCAAGCCCTGACCGGTCAGGCAGGCAGGCCGGGCCGCCAAGGGCGGTCCATGTTCCCTCCACCGTATTCCTGACGGAGCAGCGGGCCTGCTCCTGCAATGCCGTATCCAGCACCGGCAATACCCGGGCAATGCGGCTCTGGCCGTCTCGGCTCAGTTGTACGACAAGCTGCTCATCGTGGAGCAGATCAATCACCGTCCTGTCCGGGCGATCTCCCGCCAGGGCATGCAGGTCGGCAAGTGTCAGCCCGCAATACGGGGCACGAAGCACCGCAAGCCAGGCAATCCGGTCGTGCAGATGGCTCAGTGCCCGGGTCAATGCCAGCAGGTCCTGGATAACCGGGCGATTGGTCAGCCTGTCGATCTCCACAGCCTGAAACCGGTGCCCTGCCTTGCGCAACTGCTGCGTGATTTCCCCCAGGTGGGTACGGGCCCGTACAAGAATTGCAATCGTGCCGTGCGGAGACTCTGCCCTGGCCTGTTCCACGATCGACACCACCTTGCGCGCCTCCGAAGTGTCATCCCACTCATACGACGGGCAGACGGTCACGGCCTGTGCCTCCAGTTTCGGGTGAAAGGATACCGAGTTCGAAAAAGACACGGCACCTTCATTGAAACTGTCATGCTCCGGCAGCACCTTCTCGAAATGCTCATTGATCCAGTCAACGATTCCCTGCTGTGACCGGAAATTGACGCCAAGGTTCAGGAATTCAAGCGGCACCGGTCCAATCCCCCTGTCCCTGGCGACAAAAAACAGTCCCACTTCCGCTTCGCGGAAACGGTAGATGGATTGCATGGGGTCACCGACGACGAACAGGGTGCGCCCGTCCCCGCGCTGCCAGCCGGTCGTCAGGTGTCCGAGCAAACGGTAGTGGCTGAACGATGTGTCCTGGAATTCGTCCACCAGCAGGTGCTGTATGCGGTAGTCCAGAGCCAGTGCGAGGTCCGTCGGCGCATCGGTCCCGCCCAAAGCCATGATGGCAGCCTGTGCGAGCGCAGTGAAGTCGATCTGTCCCCGCTCGGTGAACACCAGCTCCAGGTGCGCCGATGCGATGCGCAACAGCTGCACCAATGCCTGCAAAGTTGCCCAGTCCTCATCGGCATAGGTGCAGGGTGGCAATTGCGACAACAGGGCCAGTTGCTGGCGGAATGTATCCTCGCTTTCCAGCGACTGCAGCAGCGCCTCCATGCGCTGCTTCATTTCGCGAAACCGTTCCTTCTCGCCCTGGCTTGCGGCATCGCCCTGGGGAGGAAAGCCCTGGTCCCGGGTGACCCGTGCGCGCCAGGCGCCACCCCGCGTCAGCAGCAGCTCGGCAATCCCTTCCCACTGTCCGCGATGCTTCAGCCCCGAACCGGGCAACCCGGCAAGATCAAGGCAGCGGGCAATGGAAGAGCCGCTTTCATGCGGCAGGTGCCCGGCGGCAAAGCGGGCCACGCTGACCAGTTCCGGGACCTGGCTGCGGGGGAACCGCTTGTTCAGTCCACGCAAGGCACCGGTGACCACCCGGGCGATCGCCGCCTCGAGCTTCCCCCGTTCCAGCCTGGGTTCATCCGGACTGGCAATATGGCGCAGCCACTGGTCCCGGTGCCCAAGCATGGTCGCAATCAGTTCCTCCAGCCTGTCCAGCCGGTTGTCCAGGCATCGCACCAGATGCATGACAGCATCTGACCAGCTGCCCCCCGATTCCAGCTCCAGGACAGTGTTTCTTGCTGCCTCACGATACAGGGACTGCGCATTTTCGGTGATCGCAGGCACCGATCCAAACCCGGAAAGCACGGGCATCTGGCGTGCCAGCGCCATGCAGAGGGAATCAATCGTCTGGATACGCAGGCGCGCAGGATTGTCCAGCAGCTGCCAGCCTTTCTCCGCATCCCGGTCCAGGGCCTTGCCAGCGAGTTCCCGGGTGCGCCGCTCATGCTCTTTCTCGGGATCTGCCCGGCGTCTGGCGGACTCCAGGGCCTGTATGATCCGCTGGCGCATTTCACCGGCAGCCTTGCGGGTGAAGGTAATCGCGATGATCTCCTCCGGGGCCTCAACGCGTGCGAGAAGCATGAGAAAGCGCTGCATCAGCAACTCGGTTTTCCCCGAGCCGGCAGGCGCCTGCACAATGAACGATGCGGACGGGTCGAGTGCGCGAAGGCGCGCCCTGCGGTCCTTTATTCCCTGCCACCTATTCATGGGGAGCCTCCGGACCATGGGCCTCGCTGCCGGGTGAATTCAGTTCATGAATGCGGCACAGGGGCCCGAGCGTACAGTGCGTGCACGTGGCCGGATGATGCTTCGGGTCCACCCGCGCATGCCCTGCATGGTAGGCCTCGCCCAGCCGGTCCATCGTTGCGCGCCACCTCTGCAGCACCTCCTGCCAGGAGCCTGCATCCCGTGTCCCGGCCAGCTGTTCCCAGGACTTCACCCCGGCAATGAGCCCCTTGCCCTCAACAACCCCCCTGAATGCCATGGTGCCTGCCTTCACCTGGGCGAACAGCAGACCTGCAAGATCCCCTTCGACCGCAATGCTGTAGAGCGGCAGTTGCGGCTCATCAGGCCTCTCGCCAAACCACTGGCTGGCGCTGACCGCCCCGGTCTTGTAATCAATGACGACCCTGCGGCCGTCCTCCAGCTCGTCCATGCGGTCAATCTTCAGCCGAACCCGGATGCCTCCAACGGTCGCCTCGTGCTCCCCTTCCCTCTCAACGACCCGAAACGGCGCACGTTTCTTCTCCTGCTCCAGCCATTCGAGCACCTGCCCACACAACCGCTCAGACTCGATTTCCCGGAAAGACCCGTGAAAGCTCCGGGGATGCCGCCTGGCAATCTCGGTGATGGCCTCGTCCACCATCCTGTGGACCAGGTCCCCGAGCCGCCCGGCATCCATGGCAGCGAGCTGCCCGCTGGAGTCCAGTTCGCCCCATACCTTTTCAAGGATGCGGTGCACCAGCAAGCCGCGTGTCATGGCATTCAGCCCGAGAGCCGCCTGGCGCAATGCGCGTGCGCCAAGGCGAAGTTCCGCAAAGGCACGAAAGGGGCATGCCGCCTGGAGCTTGAAAACAGCGCTTCCACCTCTCGCCCGCGCGCAATCCTGAAGGGGCACGGGCACCTCTTCCAGCCCGGTCAGCCTTGCGCTCGCGTGCACCGCATCCCTCCATGCCGGAGCCGGCCACAGCTGCAGGAATTCTGGATCTGCAACCGGAAGATGGGCAATCAGGGGACTCGGTCTCAGTGTCTCGTCTGCGTTTCGCTGCGGGTGACTCACCACCACCTCGGGCGCACCCGCCAGCATCCTGCCGGTGACTGCCTGTGCCGCCTGCAGTTCGAGGGCTTCACTGGAGTGCGGCAACCCGGATTTTCGCTGCAGGGGCAGCGGGACAAACGGGTTGGGTCGGGGCGATGCAGGCCAGATGCCGTCATGCAGGCCCATCACCCACAGGCAGTCAAACTGGAGCCAGCTGGACTGGACCACACCCAGCACCTGCACCGGCACGATACCGGTCCGGGGCTGGAAGGTCCGTTCCCCGGACATGCGCCTCAGGCAGGCGAGTGCCGCCGCCGCGCTCATTGGGCCTGTCACCGGGTCCAGTGCGGCAAAAGCACTCAGGAGTTCCCGCCATGCCTCGATGCTCTGGTACTCCTCGCTTGACAGGGAACGTCCCTGCGGCCACCCGATCGCATCCAGCAGTCCCGTGAACCGTCTGGACCACTGCCCCGGGCGGTCCGTGCGCGGGCAATCCCAGGCAGCCCGGGTCCAGACATCGAGACGTTCCACAAGCACCGGACATGCATGGGGTTTTCCTGTTTGCGATGCGTGGTAGCGCAATGTCTTGAGTTCCACATCAGGCTCGCATGCTTCCCGCAACCGGCCGTCCAGCATCGCCCTGGCACTCGCTTCCTGCTCCCACCCGGCAATAAACGGTGAACGCAGCAGCCTGCATGCCTCTTCCAGGGGAATCACCGGTTCCAGCAGACCGAGCAGCCTCAAAGCCGTGCTTATGGCAGGGTATCTGCTCAATGGAATTCCAAGTGAAAGATTGTAGGGCCTGGCAGTGGAATAAGACCCTGGCCGTACCACCTGGGGCACCAGGACCTCATCCAGTGCATGGATGACAAGGTCCCGTTTCGCAGTGAACTCCGGGACCACCACGCCAATCCGTACCGCAGGATCCTCTTCGAGCCGCGTACGCACCCATCGGGCCATGCTGGCTGCCTCGTGGCGAACATCGGCACAGGCGACCCGTGCTGCGCGGCTTCCCCTGTTCGCAGGCCTGAGCCAGCGTACCGTGCAGCCCGATGCAAGCATTGCCTGTAACAGGGACTGCTGCTGGGGAGTCAGGATATCGAAACCGATCAGCACCAGTTCTTCCGGCCCGGCCGGTGCCCTGGCCTCCGCGCAGTCCCTGATCCTGTCAGCAAGGTGATCGGCCGGTATCCAGCCCTCATCCCGGCACCGGGATTCAAAGGCTGCCGCCCATCCCGAAAATGCGGTGCTGTCACGGTTGTAAAGGAATTCATCCCCTGTCAGCGGCAACTGCCATGAATGAACCAGCCTCCATGCCTCCTGCACCAGCCGCACGGTTCCGGAAACCTGCTGCAATGGCTCCCGTGACATGCTGTAAGTGATGATGTCTTCCCATACGCGCTGTTCCTGGTGCGGGGTGAGCAGGACCCCGGAATCCGGCAGGACTCCCGAAACCATGACCTCTTCCCAGACGCTTTGCAGCCAGGCAGGCCACGGAATCACATGCGGGGTTGGCCAGGCTTCAAGCCCTGCAGCAGCCATGGCGTACTCGAATGTCTCGCGCACGTCGGTTGCCAGCCTCTTGTTTCCGGTAACGACGGTGGCCCCGCGTTTCAGGGCATCAAAGATATCCGACCGGGAAGCAGTCTGCTGCTCAACCACCCCGGTCTCCTCAGCGCTTTCTTTTTTCGTCATGGCTGCCCGGGGGGGAATGACACTCCCGCTTTCACTGGCAAGCCAGTCCCTTGGGGTAAAACAGGAAACACCACCAGGGGGCGATACGGATACTGTGCCTGTAATCGTGCACAGTCGAAGTTATGAAGCTGTTGACATGTCCCGGCTTCCTGGAGAACCCGGTACTGGAAAATGTCCAGGACTCAACAACCCGATGCAAGCTGAATGTTCTCGATTTGCACCCGGCACTTATTCGTGCATTTGTTCCTGGAGGTAGTTCTCGATTCCAACCTTGCCGATGAGATCGAGCTGGGTTTCCAGCCAGTCCACATGCCCTTCCTCAGACTCAAGAATTTCTTCGAAAAGCTCGCGGCTGACAAAGTCGCTGATGGATTCCGAATACGAGATCGACTCGCGAAGCACCGGAATCGCTTCCATTTCCAGCCTCAAGTCACATTCCAGGATTTCCTTCGGGTTCTCGCCCACATAAAGCTTTCCAATGTCCTGCATGTTGGGCAGCCCCTCAAGAAACAGAATCCGCTCGATAAGCTGGTCCGCGTGTTTCATCTCGTCAATGGATTCCGCGCGCTCATGCTCGGCGATGCGGTGCAACCCCCAGTCCCTGAACACCTTTGCATGCAGGAAATACTGGTTGATCGCCGTCAGCTCGTTTTTCAGCACACGGTTCAGGTACGAAACAATTTCTGCGTTCTCTGGCTTCATCTGATACTCAAATATTCTCTGAATATCAGTATGCAACAAGCACAGCTTAATGTACAGATTGGCCGGTCACGGTGAATCGGCTATCGGGCCTGGACAAATAATAAGAATTATTATCGTTCGTTGTTGCAACTAAGTATCATTCTTGTTTATAATCTACTCACCATGTACGTTTGTTTATGCCATGCAGTGAAGGAAGCAGAAATCGTCGCGGCAGTCTGTCAAGGCTGCGGAGACCTTGATGCAGTGGGTGAGGCACTCGGGGTAGGAACCAGTTGTGAAATCTGCCGGTCGGAGGCACAGTCGATCATAGATTCTGCGATAAAGAATTCCCCCCGTCCTGAAGATGCCTGCACGCTGCAGCTGGATGCCGAAATCCATAGCTGCCCGATGCAACAAGCCGCGAACATGTAGGCCCCGGTACTCTTGACTGGATAGCCAAAACCACTGCACACTCCACCCCGCCCTCTGGCGATATTTGACATGAGTCCGCCTCCGGCAGTCGGCCCAAGTGCCTGTCTGGTATTACCAGCCCGAACATTACAGGCGAAGCACAGACTGACTGCACCTTCGACCTCGTTTGAATATCCGGGACCCAGTCAATCCGCAGCAAGGCTTTGGTTATGCAACAACTCAGTACGGGTCAATTCCGTTATTCACCATCGGACCTCGTTACCTTCCTGGAATGCCACCACGCCAGCCTGCTTGACATCAAAAGCCTGACGGAAAAGCTGGACAGGAAAAAAGGGAGCCCTGTCGAGCGTCTGCTGAGGCAAAAAGGCCTGGAACATGAAGCTGCTTATCTGCAGCATCTGAAAACCAAAGGGATGAACATCAGGGAAATTCCTGGAGACAGAAGCCTGGAGGAACGCGTCGAATTAACGGTTGAGGCCATGTACAGCGGTTCGGAAGTCATCTACCAGGCGTCTTTCCTGCAGGAGCCCTGGCGCGGCCATGCGGACTTTTTGCTCAAGTGTGACACGCCATCGGGACTGGGCAATCATAGCTACGAAGTGCTGGACACCAAGCTGGCCCAGTCGGCAAGACCCAAGCACATCATACAGCTATGCACCTACTCCGAGCTGCTGGCAGGGATACAGGGCTTGCACCCGGCCAGCATGCACCTGTTTTCAGGGGCCGGCGAAAAGCACAGCTTCAAGGTTTCCGATTTCTTTGCCTACTACACCCGTGCCAGGCAGCGTTTCGAAACCTATGTCCGGAACCTGCCCCAAGATCCCTACCCGGAGCCCTGTGCCCATTGCACTTTCTGCCCGTGGCAGGACCACTGCACCTCTCGCTGGGAGACAGACGACCACCTGAGCCGGATTGCCGGCATACGGCGTTCCCAGATCAACAAACTTCACAAGGCCGGTATTGAAACCGCAGCACAACTGGCGACCACTCCCTCAGACATGAAGGTCCCTGACCTGAACCGTGATGCCTTCCTGCGCCTTCGCTCGCAAGCCTCGCTCCAGGCAGACAAGACCGCCACGGGCAAGGACTCCTTCGAGATTGTTCCATGTCCTGCAGACAGGGGCTTTGCGCGGATTCCGATACCAGATGAAGGGGACCTGTTCTTCGACATGGAGGGTAACCCCCTGCACCCTGGCGGGCTTGAATACCTGTTCGGAGTGCATTACAAGCCGGACAGCAAAGAGCCTTTCAAGCTGTTCTGGGCACACACCCATGAGGAGGAAAAAGCCGCTTTCAAGCATTTTATGGGTTTCCTTTCACAACATCTTGAAAAATATACGAACGCGCATATCTACCACTACGGCCATTACGAGACGACCGCCCTGAAACGCCTGGGCGGACGGTATGCGACCTGCGAGGAGCAACTGGACGATTTGCTCCGGGCACAGAAATTTGTCGACCTGTATCAGGTCGTACGCGAAGGTATCCGCACATCCGAGCCAGGGTATTCCATCAAGAACCTTGAGGCCTTCTATATGGACGGGCGGAACGATACGGTTGCCACTGCAACGGACAGCGTCATCGTGTACAACCAATGGCGTGAAACCGGTGAGGACGCGTTGTTACAGGAAATTGCCGAGTACAATAAAACCGACTGCATCTCCACCCGCCTGCTGCGCAACTGGCTTCTGGCACTTAAACCCGATGACACACCCTGGTTCGGAGAACTGCCTGAACATGCACAGGCCACCGAAGCGCAGCGCAAGGACCGGGAAATCAGCCACGAAGAGCTTCTCACTCGCCTGGACAGGCAAAAGAATGAATCACCTGCCATTTTCAGGCGGCTGTCCCATCTCCTGGAATTCCACAGCCGCGAGGCCAAGCCCCAGTGGTGGAGCCGATTTGAGCGGCAAAACAAGTTCGAGGATGAACTGGTTGATGACACCGAGTGCCTGGGTGGCCTGCAGCGGATCGGACACCCGGAAGTCGATGGATACTCTTTCATCCACACCTTCAGATTCCCGCCCCAGGAATACAAGCTGAGAGCCGGCAACTCCGTTGTCAACGCAGCCAGCATGAAACCTGCGGGGACGATTGTCGAGCTGGATGAAAAACGCTGCATTGCTCGAATCAGGTGTAGCACAAGCATGGACCCATTGCCGTCCCGTTTTTCCGCAGGTCCACCCGGCCCGATCAACAGCCAGGGCATTCGTTCCGCCATGTACCGGTACGCCGAGCGTGTGAGCAGTAATCCTGGCCAGGCCCACGCAGCTGCCGACCTGTTGAACCGCCAACTGCCGCGCATCCGTGGCAAGGCACCCGGAGAACCAGTTGCTGCATCGCAGAATGTACAGGCCGCGGCGCTGCAGGCCGTAGCAGGTCTGGACAACAGCTACCTTTTTATCCAGGGCCCACCCGGCTCAGGCAAAACCTACATCAGCGGTCATATCATTGTGGAACTGATCCGGCACGGCAAAAAAATCGGGATTACCTCGAATTCCCACAAGGCCATCCATCATCTACTTAAGCACGTAGAGGACATTGCTGCAGGAAAAGGCGTGCATTTTCATGGTGTCAAGAAAGCAACCCGCGGTAATGATGATACATTTTTCAATGGACAGTTCATTTTCAACGAAACCAGGACAGACAACATCGACCTTGGTGCAAGCCTGTTTGCAGGTACCGCCTGGCTGTTTTCCCATCAGCATATGCAGGGACTGCTCGATTATCTGTTCATTGACGAAGCCGGGCAGGTTTCAACTGCCAACGTTGTCGCGATGGCCACATCGGCAAGAAACATTGTTCTGGTTGGAGATCAAATGCAGCTGGGACAACCGATTCAGGGCATACACCCGGGTGAAGCCGGTCTTTCAGTACTGGAATTCCTTTTAGGGGAGCACTCCACCATTGCGCCCGAGCGCGGCATATTCCTGGACCGGACATACAGGTTAAACCCGAATATCTGCCGCTTCATTTCCGATGCATTCTACGATGGACATCTGATGCCTCATGAAAACACTGCTCGGCAAAGCCTGGATCTGCGCGACACAGATTTGCCCAATGAAGGGATTGTCATGATTGCCGCCGAGCATCAGGGCTGTTCCCAGAAAAGTGCTGAAGAGGGCCGGATCATCCAGACCCGGTACCAGCAGTTGCTGGGCCAGCAGTTGCTGGGCCAGCCCTTGCGGGACCAAACCGGCTGCACCCGGCCAATCAGCGAAGATGACATACTTGTCATCACGCCCTATAACGTGCAGGTGAATCACCTGCGCTCCCTGCTGCCGGGCAACGCAAGAGTCGCGACAGTAGACAAGTTCCAGGGCCAGGAAGCTCCCATCGTGTTCATTTCCATGGTGACTTCAAGCGCTGAAGACCTGCCCCGAAACGTTGAGTTCCTGTACAGCAAAAACCGCCTGAACGTGGCAATCTCCCGTGCCCAGTGCCTTGCAGTTGTCGTTGCAAATCCCAGGCTGCTCGAAATCTCGTGCCAAACGGTCGAGCAGATGAAACTGGCAAACACCCTGTGCCGGCTGAATGAGTACGCTACTGCCCTTTGAACGGTCCGATATATGAAATAACGGACAAGGTATGGCAAACTTAATGCCGCAAAACTTCACCGTGAAACATGCAATCACCGCCTTGCTGCATCTTAAAATGACAAGAAGACACGTTCGCGCTTGCAGGGCTACAGCCTGTGCGAAGATCCCGATGCATGCAGAAAGCCGGAATGCCTGTCAACTTTCACAAGAATAGGATAAGCCATTAAAATGAATGCACTGCAAAGTTCCTTTGAGTTGTTATTAAACCTGGGTGGGCCGGTCGTTCTGGTTCTTTTGATATTTTCTGTCATCGGGACCGCGGTATTCCTGCTGAAAATCTGGCAGTTTCTGGCACTTCGCCTGGGATCGTCCAGGTTCGTGGAAACTGCCTTACAACTGTGGCACGGCAATGAACGGGAAAAAGCCATAGACTCGGTTCAGAGCCGAAACCACCCCGTTGCAAAAGTCCTGCATACTGCCTTTACCCAGCTTCAGACAAGGCTGGAATTTTCCGTCGAAAATGCGCGCGAGGAAACGCTGCGCGTTGCCCGCGCACAGCTTGAGAAACTCAGAAGCTATCTGCGCATCCTGGAAGTCATCGCTGTATTGAGCCCTTTGCTAGGATTGCTTGGAACCGTGCTTGGCATGATCAAGGTCTTTCGTGAACTGGAACTGGCCGGCAGCAAGGTGGACCCCTCCATCCTGTCGGGGGGGATCTGGGAGGCCCTGCTGACCACTGCACTGGGCCTGTCCATAGCCATCCCTGCCGTATTGATGGTGAACTATTTTGATCGTGTCATCGACCGGATCAGACATCGTATGGAAGATACCGCGACCCGGGTATTTACCGGCGATGAGCTGGTGCAAAAAACCAGTACCGCCGACGGCAGCCCTGCCCCTGCCACCTGATGATGCAAATCGCTGCAGCACAAAAAAAACGCAACCTGATCAGCCTTACACCGCTGATCGATGTGGTGTTCATCCTGCTGGTATTTTTTATGCTGGTGACCGACTTTGCCCAGTTTTCCATCGTCAGCCTCAGCGTGGCCCAGGATGAAAACGCAGTGGATACGGAACAGACGAGTTCCATCGTGCAAATTTCGGGTAACGGGGAGCTGAGATTTGACGAGAAGGAAATCAACTTCACCCAGCTGGCCGGGCTTGCGCGCAACAAGCTCGATGAAAATCAAAAACACATCTTTTTTATCCAGCCAGATGACAGGACAGCCTTGCAGGATACGGTTTTCGTTCTGGATGAACTCGTGCCTCTGGCACCTAACAATATTTCATTCCTGCGTGACCTGGCCGGGGACCTGCAATGACACTTACAGAATCGGAAAAGTCCCAGGATTTTGAAAGTGTCTTGCCACTGATCAACGTCATCTTTCTGTTGCTCATCTTCCTGATCCTCGGTGGAATTTTCACGGAACCTGAGTTGCTGGAAGTGCGCCCGCCGGAATCCATCAGCGACAAGCAGTTCACTGATGAGCCCGTGCAAATCCTGCTGGACGAGGAAGGCGAGCTTGCCCATGATGGAAAGATCATTTCAATGCAGCGTTTCCAGCAGCTGATTCAGCAAGCGATATCGAATAACCCTGAAGCATCGGTCCAGATCAAGGCCGACCAAAAGGTTCACATGCAGAAAGTCTTTGAAATCATGGAAATAATCAAGAATGCCGGCTACGAAAATTTCCAGTTGCTAACCCTAAAAATATAGCCTTCGCACATCGGGACATGGAAATCGGGATCAAGCACTGGTTCAGCGTGCTCAGCCTGGCTGTGCTAGCCCACATGTATGCAGTCCTGAACGTGAATCTCACCGGCTATTCCGCTGAATCCGAACACCCGTTTGAACAATACACGATTGACCTGACAACGCTCGCCTTGCCTCCGAAACAGGTCAAGCTCGAACCTTTCATACCTGCTCCACCCAAGGAAACCAGGCCTCCAGCCAAACCGCCTGCCCCTGAAATCGTGCAGGCAAAACCTGAACCCAAGCCCAAACCTAAGCCCAAGCCCAAACCTAAGCCCAAGCCCAAACCCAAGCCTGAAGCCGCTACGCCAAAGGTAAAACAGCCCAAGGTAGTGACCCCTGAATTTGAGCGGCCCGTCGAGAATCCGTTTGTCACGCCAGCGGAACCACCGTCAAGGCAGGCACCGCAACAGGCACCCCAACCTGCGCCACAACAGGTACCCGGCGACATACCGCCATCAAAGGGCACTCCTGCTGCAGCCCCGCGACCGGGAACCCAGACGGGAGAGCCAGGCTATTATCGGCTGATCCTGGACAGGCTGGAGCGTTTGAAAAAATACCCGTCGCGTGCACGCCGCCGCGGTGATCAGGGAACGGTGGTCCTGTCATTCACCCTGAACAGGGATGGCAGTCTCAAACACTACGAGATTACTCGAAGTTCTGGATCTAAAGCATTGGATATTGAGGTAAAAAAACTGATCAGGCGCGCCACACCCTTTCCCGCGATACCTAAAAACATTAGCTCAGATACTCTCGAGGTGTCTGTGCCGATCTCTTTTGCCCTGAACTAGAATCAGACTATACGCTTGCCCTGTTTTGGAATCAGGTTTCCAACTTGAATCAGTCTTCCAGTACCACCAATTTGGTTCAGAATAAAATCCATGTACTAAATTTGAATGAGGGAATGTGAGCCTGAATCGTACGTCCCAGTTCATTCTGCCCGGTTCGCAACAACTCCTCCCCGCTCACAGCATCCACTGGAACTGGAGAGTTCGCAACACTTTGCTCACCAAACCGGCTTCCTGCCACAACAATCTCGCCTTGCTCAGCAACCTCTTGGCACTGCGACTGCAGCAAGTGAAAGCATCAGAGCCACGACTGCCTGGCCCCTGGAACATGCGACAAAAATCTCTTTTCTATTTTCATGATTTCTTCCATCATAGTATTCACAGTTTAATCGTGAGCCTCGTTGCCTGCTCACTCTGACTCGCCAATATGTCAAATAGAGCGCCAGAACCAAGCCTAGCAAATACGTCTCATAAGGCTATATCCACACACCCATTTTGATATGCTGGAATTTTTACTTGAATATAAATATGTATTTACAATCCTGGTTTGGGGTTCCCTCGCCCTTTTCATTACAAGCATCGCTGTCATCCCCTGGCTGGTCACAAAAATTCCCTGTGACTACTTTTACAATGAAAGACATACATCTAGCGATTCCAAAGACAGGCCCCTGGCTCTACTGTCCCTGGCTGTAGTCAAGAACATTTCCGGTTGCATCCTGATCGTATTGGGCCTGGTCATGGTGGCCCTGCCAGGCCAGGGTATCCTCACAATCTTGATCGGCCTGTTTTTAACGGATTTCCCTGGCAAATACAAACTTGAGCGCAAACTGGTTGCCATACCCAAAGTACTGAATTCATTAAACTGGATTCGGGCAAAAGCCAATAAGCCACCTCTAGTAATTGGTTCATAAAGTACACTGCATCGGTGAAATGACGCTGTAACGCATTATCTGCTAAAGTCATGCTATGACTATCGCAGCTGCACAGACAATGTGTCTGGCCATTCAGCATCGCCCAGCACTTCAGGCAACTCACCATGAGTGATACGATCTTTGCCAAAATCATCAGCAGGGAAATCCCTGCCGAAATTGTATTCGAAGATGACCTTTGCCTTGCATTTCACGATGTCAGTCCGCAGGCGCCGACTCATATACTCGTTATTCCCAAAACGCCGATTGCCAGACTTGCGGACACCACTGACGAAGACCAGGCCCTGCTTGGTCACCTGCTGCTGAAAACCAGAGAGATTGCAGAAAACCTGGGGTTTGGCGATGCCTACCGGGTAGTAATCAACAACGGCGAGCAGGCAGGACAGACTGTATTCCATCTACACATCCATTTGCTTGCAGGTCGACCTTTCCACTGGCCGCCAGGCTAAACCTCATTCGGCTAACAAGTGCTTGCGCGCCCGTGCAAGGTGCTCACCTGCCCTGCTGTCCACAGCGGGATATTTCAGGTCAAGACTCTGCAGGGAGTTCATTATGATCTCGGCAACGCTGTAACGCATGAATGGCTTGTCATCTGCCGGGATCACATACCATGGGGCCCAGGGCTTGGAAGTTGTCCTTACCATTTGTTCATAGGCAGCCATGTAGTCCTGCCAGTATTCCCGTTCCTGCAAATCCGAGGGTGACCATTTCCAGTGTTTTTCTTTTTTGTTGACCCGGCGCAGAAACCTTGTTTTTTGCTCTTCATTTGATACGTTCAACCAGAATTTCAGGATCACTGTGCCATTTCGCGCCAGGTGTTTCTCCACGTCATTAATGGACTCATAGCGTTCCTGCCATAGTGTTTCCAGGTCGACACTGCGGGGAAGATTCTGGCGTGCAAGCATTTCAGGATGTACACGCACAACGAGTACCTCTTCGTAGTAGCTGCGGTTGAAAATACCAATTCGTCCTTTCTCGGGAAAACATGCGTACGTACGCCACAAGAAGTCATGCGCAAGTTCCCGGTCTGAAGGCTGTTTGAATGGATAGACCTTGCAGCCTGCCGGGTTGATGCCTGTCATGACCGCGCGGATTGTGGAATCCTTTCCCGCAGCATCCATCGCCTGAAATATCAAAAGCACGGCATGTTGGCCTTGTGCATACAGGATAGGCTGCAGAACCTGCAACTCCTTGATAACTTTGTCCAGTTTCTTCTTATAGAATTTTGAATCACGGGTGACTATGGGAGGCTTTGTGGGAGCAGAATTAACGGTAAAGTTCCCGTTATCTGGAACCAGATACGGAGAATCAGCTGCCTTAAACATTTTTCTGTATCGATCCAAAGCTAAACCTCTCTATTTGTGCAGTACTGCATCGTTGCCCAGCAAGACAGCAAGCCACCTTGTCCTTGGGCCACTCTCCAGGGCAAGCTTGGCCGTCATGGTCAACGGCACAGACAAAAACATGCCAACTGGCCCAAAAACCCATCCCCAAAAGACCATTGATAAAAATACCACCAGTGTCGACAGCCCGACCTGGCGCCCCATCAATTTTGGTTCAGCCACATTGCCAATCAGAACATTGATGACAACGTATACTGCAGTGGCAATGAAAGCTGCACCTGCACCCAACTGAATGAGTGCCAGCAATATTGCAGGAACTGCCGCAATAAAGGAACCTATACTGGGAATGTAATTGAACAGAAACGCAATAATTCCCCAAAGCAGCGGATAGTCTACACCGATAACAGCCAGGGCAAGGGCTACTGCACTGCCGGTAGCAAGACTGGTAATCGTCTTGATCGCCAGGTAACGGTTGACATTGTTGGCTATCGCTGAGAATACACCGAGTGATTTATCTGCATTGGGCAACCCAGCCCGCAATTTTCGTGGCACGGATGAAGCCTCGAACAATATGAACACAACCGTTAACAGAATCAGGAATATGTTTCCGAAAACAGAACCCAGCCCATTCAGCATATCAGCAACCAACTGCATGGCTGCACCCGGGTTTATATAGCTGATCATGGTGTCTGTCGAGACACTGCCACCATGCAGGCCCACCCACGCATTGAACTGCGCGAGCAGACCGGACAGGCGCTGCTGATAGTACGGCAGGTCCTCGGAGAAGCCTTTGACGGAAGAGCCAATCAGGATCGATAGCAGCGTGAATACCACAATTATTCCGCCTAATACGATGAACATGGCTAACCAGCGGGGTACCCGTTTAATTTCCAACCACTGCAGGGCTGGAGCGCTGATGATTGCAATGAAAACAGACAAAAGGAACGGAACGACTACTGCCTCTGCGGCGCGCACACCTGCCACCACGACCACAAACGCCGCCAAGGTAATTAATATTGGCAAACCTACCGGCTTAGATGAAATTTCCATGATGAGCCGAAATCGAGGTTAATCAGGTAACCGGGGTATAGCCGCCAGAAACCCCATTTTTGCTGAACACCAATTGCCACAATTGAATGTCCCGGGCCCGGAAAGCCCCGGCACAACTTAACAGGTAATACTTCCACATTCGATAAAAACGCGTGCCGTATTTTCTGCTGAGCTTTTCCCAGTTGGAATCAAAGTTATGAAACCAAGCCATCAATGTCTTGTCATAGTCAGCCCCAAAATTATGGAAATCCTCCAATATGAAATACTTCTCCACAGCTAAACTGATGTCTCTCATAGACGGAAGCAGACCATTCGGGAAAATATATTTGTTAATCCATGGGTTGGGCGAATGGCGAGTCTTCGGTGCCCCAATTGTCTGCAACAGGAACATTCCCTCTTCCTTCAGGCAGCGTGAGGCCACCTGCATGTATTTCCTATAGTTCTTGGGGCCCACATGTTCAAACATACCCAATGAAATGATGTGATCAAATTTTTCATTAAGTTGACGATAGTCCTGAAGCCTGATTTCGATCGGTAGCCCCCCACAGCTTTGGCTTGCAAATTCGGCCTGTTCCTTGGAAATTGTGACCCCCACAGATTCAGCCCCATAATGTTCAGCCGCAAATTTCAAAAAACTGCCCCATCCACAGCCGATATCTAGAATTCGCTGACCGGCACTCAGTCCAATCTTGCGACACACCAAATCCAGCTTGTCTTCCTGGGCATGGTCAAGGTCTGCAGCTTTTTTCCAGTACCCGCAGGTGTACGTCAGGCGCTTGTCGAGCATCAACTCAAACAGGTCATTGCCTATATCGTAATGTGCCTGGCCCACCTGGAATGCGCGTTGCATGCTTTGCAAATTGAACAGCTTTGATTGCAGGACGAGCAAAATTATCCTTGGGTCCCTGACTTTAGAGTCAAGATTAGCTGACAAGATCTTATAAAAAAACTGGTCCAGAGAATCCACATCCCACCATTCATCCATGTACGATTCACCAAGCCCCAAAGGACCTTTGGCAAATACACGCTGAAATAACCGGTCGTCGTGAACTTGTATGTCCCATTCACGCTTGCCACCGATTTCTATATTTGCTGCTGCCAACAAATGTTGTGCTTTTACACGGAATGATTTCACGCCTGTCAATTACTGGAAAGTTGGTTCTAGGGGGATACTTAAGCTTTTTCGGAGACATTGAAGTTGCATACGATCGAACAAGCGGCTTGTGATGGCACACTGTCCACTTTGTCGGAACTTGACAATATCCAGAACTCTGCCCCGAAGCACGCACTTGCGTCTTTGTTGGATCATAGCGTTACAACATCGATGTGTGCTGAGCGAATATGGTACTTGATTCATGAGTTCAATGTGCAAATCATACAACCAAATCACAGCCTTAACAGCAATATCTTCAGTTAGACCATGACTGCTTCCAGCTTGACGCAAAACCAGATACCCAGCCTGAGTTCATTGGCATGGATCATGTTTGGGCAGTTTTCAGCAGACAGACCAGCCAATACGATCAAAAATTGACTACACGGCAAATTCCCATGGTATTACTGTGTCCCGTGTTGCATCTCAAAGTGGTATATTCTGGCCCATCCCGATGACGGCCAAATGCTCACTGAGTTCATTTCCCTGACCCTGAATGGCCGTAGTCAGTCAATCCATTTATTTTGCAGACAGAATTTCACTTCGGATTCATAATTTATTACTTGGTAATTATAACGTTTTTCCTTACAATACATCCGTCTGTCTTGCTGCAGCAGGGGCCTTGAATGATCTTGTGACCCTCAACAGGGAGATACTGAGTGTTGTGGCATACGTCTAGTAACAGCAGATCGTGAAGATCAATTTTAATAATTTCGGAGTCAAAAATATGCTAGCAAAGAAACTTCTTTATCCTGCAGCCTTCGCTTTAGCAGTTGGTTTCACCACAGGATGCCAAGTCACACCTGCGCCTGAACCCCCACCTGATCCTATCGCAGAATTGCGCGCTGTAGCCGAAGAGGCAATGCGCACTGCAAATACAGCTGCTTACGATGCTGCGACCGCCAAGGACATGGCATTTACAGCTCAAACGGCTGCAGGTTCTGCCCAGGAGACTGCAGATGAAGCCCTGCAATCTGCGTATGATGCCATAGCCTGCTGCGATGCAAACTCTCGCCGCATGAATCGCATGTTTCATGACTCTATGAAGTCAAAGTAACCAAAGCTGTATGACAGAAAGGGCTCGCACGCGAGCCCTTTCATACTTCTTAAGACAGCTGTTGGTTCGGAAAAGCCAGCGAATCAGCTATCGTCGCACACCGACAACCGTCGGCAGGCCGGACTTGCGCTCCGCCAGCCGGTTGACCTCTTCCCAGTTAACTTTATAGTCCTGGCTGCTTTCAGTAACACGTATAATTGCGCGCACAAACCGGGTCAAATCATACGAACCGGTTTCATCCCCACCGTAAGGATGCATCTCTGCGTATAGCCTGTCCTGATGCCAGGCAAGCTTATAAGGCTGGTTGATAATGGTAACTGGCGTGTCAACCGAGACCCGGCTAAAAAGGTCTTCTATATCATCGGGATGTAACCGTATACACCCATGCGTTACCTTCATCCCGATTCCTCTGGGCTCATTCGTACCATGGATTACATATCCTGGCAGGGCCGTATACAAGGCAAACTTGCCTAATGGATTATCGGGACCAGGGGGGACAGCTTCTTCCAGAACTTTTCCTTTCTGTTCATATTCACTGCGGATGGACTCCGGTGGATACCAGGTCGGATTTTTCTTTTTCCTAATGACGCGCGTTCTGGCTTGCGGCGTGTCCCAACCCTGTCGTCCGATGCTGATCGGATAGGTGTACACGTATCGAGGCGCACCCTGTGAATTTTCCGGATAGTAGTACAAGCGCATTTCAGCCAAGTTCAGCACTAGGCCATCCCGTTTCTGGCCTGGCAAAATGTATTGCGTAGGGAGTAGCACCTGCGTACCTTCACCTGGCAACCACGGGTCTATAGAAGGATTGGCAAGGACCAGGTCCTGGAAACCAAGTTCGAACTTTCGGGCCAGATCCAAAAAGGTATCCTCATGCCGGGTGCTGACAATGGTCAATTGTCCGACAATTGATTCCGCTTCTGAGGCCAGCCGATAACGTTCAGCCTGTACGGGCGCCATCAAGGTGAAGTACAGAACTGCCAGAAAAGCAAATTTTTTCATGGTACTCGCATCATGCAGTGATTGTCTCATGATGTTCGAAGTCTCCTTGGCGCAAAACTTTACCCATCATCAAAGGTGTTTCCTAGATGAATGTGGTCTTGAACGCCTAGCTTTTCACGGCGTGCTCAATTCCACGTTCGGCTACATCGACCATCATTCGGATTTCCTCTGCAGTGATCACATAAGGTGGCATGAAATATATCACATTGCCCAAAGGCCTGAGCAGGACTCCGTTTTTCAAACCATATTGATATACTTTCAGACCTCGTCTCTCCTGCCAGGGGAAAGGCTCCTTTGTAGCTTTGTCCTTTACCAGTTCAATGGCTGTTATCATCCCGCATTGCCTGACATCACCCACATTCGGATGGCCGGCAAACCTTGCAGACTGCCTGGAAAATTCCTGACTCAGTTCCCGGTTGGCCATGATCACATCGTCTTCCCTGAAAATATCGAGTGTAGCAAGTCCCGCCGCACAACCAAGCGCATTTCCTGTATAGCTATGCGAATGCAAAAATGCATTTAGACTCGCATATTCACCATAAAACGCGTCGTAAATTTGATCCGTAGTCAGCACTACTGACAAAGGCAGGTAACCGCCGGTCAGCGCCTTGGACAGGCACATGAAATCAGGAGCAATTCCGGCCTGCTCACAGGCAAACATCGTGCCCGTACGACCAAATCCTACAGCAATTTCATCTGCAATAAGATGTACGCCGTAAGCATCACAGGACTTGCGTAACAGGCTCAGGTACTCTGGAGCATACATACGCATCCCCCCTGCACATTGAACCAGAGGTTCTACAATTACCGCACACACCTCTTTATGATGGTTTCGCAGAATCTCCTCCATGTGCGAAAACATGCGTCTGGCATAATCAGACGCAGTCTCTCCAGGTTCTCGATTAAAACTGTCCGGGCTCGGTGCAGTGATGGTATCGAGCAGCAGTGGCTCATAGACTTGCCTGAATAACGGCACATCCCCCATGGACAATGCACCGATCGTCTCGCCATGATAGGAGTTACTGAGATTTACAAACCGGTTCTTTTGTTTCTCACCTATGTTTTGCCAGTAGTGAAAGCTCATTTTTATTGCAACTTCAATGGCAGAGGAGCCGTTGTCTGCATAAAAGCATTTTGTCAATGGCACAGGGGTTATTTCGATAAGTTGCTCAGACAAACGGATGACCGGCTCGTGTGAACACCCGGCAAGCATTACATGTTCGATTCGTTCAAGTTGCTGGTGAACAGCCAGGTTGATCCTCTCGTTGCAGTGGCCAAATACATTGACCCACCAAGAGCTGATTGCATCAAGATAGCGATTGCTATCAAAATCTTCCAGCCAAACACCTTTTGCACTCTTGATGGGAAGGACGGGGAGGAATTCATGATCCTTCATCTGTGTGGACGGGTGCCAGATCGAGGCCAAGTCTCTTCGTCTTAAATCTGAGGAACGGGTGGTCATTGCAACTTATAGGGAATATTTATTTCATGCTACTCTAACGCATGCAGCGCAATTGGGCACATGAATTCCCGCATCGACCCGGGCTTATACACCTTAACCATGCCGGGGTTGCCCCATGGCCTGCATGCACTGCAAAGGCTGTAGCAGCATTTGCCAGCGAAAATACTACTCACGGCACTGAATATATTTCAAAGTGGAAGGAAACAGAATCCAGATTGCGCCAGGCATGTCAACAACTGATCCACGCAAATAATGCCAACGACATAGCCCTGATCAAAAATACGTCCGAGGGCCTTTCGATGGTAGCTTACGGGATCCCTTGGCGGGCGCATGAAAACATCGTGTTCGCGCAACAGGAGTTCCCTTCCAACCGGATCCTTTGGCAATCATTGCACAAGCGATTTGGCGTTGAAGCGAGATGTGCAGACCTGACCCAGACACCAATACCTGAAGACGCCCTGTTCAAGCAAGTGGACAACGCTACACGCCTGATTTCCGTAAGCGCTGTTCAGTATGACACTGGCCTGCGCATGGACCTCGCCAGAATCAGCGAGTTTTGCCAAGCCCGAAAGATTCTGCTCTGCGTGGATGCCATACAATTGCTGGGAGCGATGCCTTTTGACTTGACCCAGACCCCTGCCGATTTTGTCATAGCGGATAGCCACAAATGGCTGCTGGGACCGGAAGGAATCGGCCTGTTTTACTGCAATCCTGAGGTGCGTGACCAGTTGTACCTCAACCAGTTCGGGTGGCACATGCTGAAGAATGCAGGCGACTATGAGGCCCTTGAGTGGCAGCCCGCTGTGGATTCACGGCGTTTCGAGTGTGGCAGCCTGAATAATCTGGGCATCCATGCAATGCATGCGAGCCTGCGACTGCTTCTTGAGACCGGAATCAGAACCATATATGAGATGATATCTTCAAATATTTCTTATCTATTTGAAAAATGTAAGGAAAACGGCCTTAAAGTGGTCAGTGATATGGACCTGTCCAGACGTTCCGGCATCCTTACCCTGCAGCGACCTGGTGTCGACAACGGTGAGGTGTTCAGATATCTGCTGAATTCAGGCGTGCTGTGTGCACATCGGTGTGGAGGTATACGGTTCTCACCCCATTTTTACACACGCCGAGATGATATTGACCACGCACTCGACTTGACCTGCAAAAATGTATGATCAGCCCCCCTCGAAAAGCCTTCTGGCACGTACCGCATGACTAAGCCCACAGTCTACATCATCGATGGCTGCCGCTCGCCATTCCTAAAGTCGCAGGGACGCCCAGGTCCGTTCCGGGCATCTGATCTGGCGGTCAGCGCTGCCCAGCCTCTGCTTTTGCGCCAACCCTTCGGGCCGGAAGATCTGGATGAGGTGATCGTAGGCGCAGTAGCACCCGGCGCTGATGAAGCAAATATCGCACGCATCATCGCTTTGCGCCTGGGCTGTGGCCACAGGGTCCCTGCCTGGAGCGTACAACGGAATTGTGCATCGGGAATGCAGGCAATTGATTCTGCATTCACAGACCTGCTGCTTGGGCGCTCGAACCTGGTCCTGGCTGGGGGAACCGAAGCCATGAGTCATTCACCGGTACTGTACAACCGTCATATGGTGGACTGGCTGGCAGATATGAACCGTTCAAAATCCGCATGGCAAATAATCTACACCCTGGCAAAACTCAGACCCGGTTTCTTTGTTCCGGTCATTGGCTTGCTCAAAGGCTTGGCTGACCCCGTAATCGGCCTGTCCATGGGACAAACTGCCGAAAACCTTGTGCATCGATTCGGGATCACCAGGGCCGAGATGGACAACTATGCTGTAACAAGCCATCAACGTCTTATGCATGCACAAAAAAGCAAATACCTGGAAGAAATTGAAACGATCTATGACAGCAAAGGAAATTTTTACAGCCAAGATGACGGAGCGAGACCAGATTCAAGTCTCGACAAGCTGGCACGTCTGAAACCTGTGTTTGACAAAAAATTTGGCAGTGTCACAGCAGGCAACAGCGCACAAATCACTGACGGTGCAGCCTGGGTGATCCTGGCGAGCGAAGCTGCAGTCAAAAAACACAACCTGTCACCTATTGGACGCATTATAGCGTCTGACTGGGCAGCACTGGATCCGGCACAAATGGGGCTTGGTCCCGTACACGCTACCGCGGCCATGCTGTTCAAGCTGAACATGAGTATTGCGGACATTGATTACTGGGAGCTCAACGAGGCCTTTGCTGCGCAGGTGCTGGCCTGTATGGCAGCATGCAAGGATGACAAGTACTGCCAGACCGAGCTAGGCCTGGACAAGGCCTTCGGAGAAATCCCTCATGAACGACTCAATGTAGACGGAGGTGCGATCAGCATCGGCCATCCAGTGGGTGCCAGTGGCGCACGAATCGTGCACCATCTCCTGAAAGTGCTGCGGCGCAACCATGCAAAACTGGGTGTGGCCACGCTTTGCATCGGCGGTGGTCAAGGCGGTGCCATGCTTGTGGAAAGCCTTCAGTGAGCTGAATCCCATGTCCACACAATATCTTAACTGGACCGTCTGTCACGACAACAGCAACCTGGCCTGGCTCAGGCTGGACGTTGCCGGAAGCCGCACAAATATCTTGTCTGAGAAGGTTCTTGGCGAGCTCCATCAAATCCTGGACCAGCTGGCAGACAAACCGCCTTCAGGACTGGTTGTGATTTCAGGAAAGGGCAGAGGATTCATTGCAGGAGCCGATATAAATGAATTTACCGAAATACCCAGCTCACAGCAGGCGCTGGAAAAAATCAGGTTCGGTCAAGGGATTATGGATCAGCTTGACCATTTGCCCTGCCCTACCGTTGCTGCCATCAACGGGTTCTGTATCGGGGGCGGGCTGGAGCTTGCACTGGCGTGTGATTACCGGGTAGCACTGGATGACCCGGGCACACGTTTTTCCTTCCCCGAAGTAAAGCTGGGTATTCATCCAGGGTACGGGGGAACTGTCCGGGTCCTGCGACACGTCAATCCGCTCATTGCCATGGACCTGATGCTGACAGGACGCAGTATCAATACACGACGTGCAAATAATATCGGCCTGATCGATCACATCGTACCTGAGCGACAGATGGAAAATGCGGCACGTCAGCTACTGATGAGCCTGCCTTCAAAACACCGGGTCTCAAGGTTTGCAAGACTGCTCAACAGTCGCCCGGCACGCACTGTCATTGCAGCCAGAATGCGCAAGCAAATTGCCAGAAAAGCACAGCCCGAACATTATCCGGCTCCGTATGCCATGGTCTGGCACTGGGACAAGCATTACGGCACAGAAGAACAAATGCTGCAACACGAAGCGAGTTCTGTAGCAAAACTCAGCGTGACCGATACTTCAAGAAACCTCATACGGACATTCATGTTGTCCAAAAAACTCAAAAGCCTTGCCAACAACGAGTCAACTCCTGCAAGGCACGTGCATGTAATTGGCGCGGGTGTGATGGGTGGCGACATTGCGGCCTGGTGCGTACACAAGGGCCTGACCGTTACCCTCCAGGATATCCGGCCAGAAAGCCTGGCTCAAGCTAGAATGCGTGCATGGAAGTACTTTAAGAAGCATCTTGGAAACCGGCTGTCCATCAGGTCTGCAATGGACCGCTATATTCCTGATATTCAGGGCAATGGACTTGGCAAGGCCGATGTGATTATTGAAGCTGTATTTGAAAACAGGGAAGCCAAGCAACAGCTATTCGCTTCAATCGAACCCAGGATAAAAAGTGATGCCCTGCTGGCCACCAACACATCCAGCATTGAGATAGAAAAGCTTTGCGACTCACTCACAGACCCACAACGCCTGATTGGCATACACTTTTTCAATCCAGTCACAAAAATGCCGTTGATTGAAATTGTAAATGGTGTCCACACAGACCCGGAAATCCGGCAGCGTGCCATCAATTTTGCCAGGCAGATTGACAAATTGCCTTTACCAGTAAAAAGTGCGCCAGGATTTCTCGTCAACCGGATTCTCACGCCGTATATCGTAGAAGCAGGCCTGCTAAGGGAAGCGGGCACTTCAGTAACTGCGATTGATCAAGCTGCGACTAGATTCGGCATGCCCATGGGCCCGCTGGAACTTGCCGACACTGTTGGACTGGATATCGGCTTGCATGTTGCTGAGTGCCTAGACCAGGCATACGGATTTGGTGTCCCCGAATCTTTCAGATCTATGGTTCAGGAAGGAAAACTGGGCAGAAAGTCCGGACAAGGATTTTACACATGGAAACAAGGGAAAAAACCATCAAATGCACGCAGATCATCGAACGGTGACGATGAAACCATACAGGACCGCTTGGTGCTGAGAATACTCAATGAATCCATTGCATGCCTTCGGGAAAAAATCGTGGCGGACAAGGATTTCCTTGACGCGGGAATTATTTTTGGTACGGGATTTGCCCCATTTCGAGGAGGCCCGATGCAATACATTGACTCAAGGGGAGCCATGACACTGCTTGAGACGTTAGGTACCCTACAAAAGCAGTTTGGAGGCCGGTTCAAACCGGACCTTGGCTGGGAGGAGCTATATCCCGAGTTCAGGTCGGCAGGCGATTAGCCAACCCAGCCAGACCATGCAACTAACGACGATTTCTGTCTGGGCGCGGACGCGCTTCATTCACTCTGACATTACGTCCCTGCACATTAGATTCATTCAATGCATTGATTGCACTCTCGCCCTGAGCCTTATCCGGCATTTCAATGAAACCAAAGCCTTTCGAGCGGCCTGATTCCCTGTCCATGATAATGCTCGCACTCGACACTTCACCGTGAACTGCAAACAACTCTCGCAACTCATCTTCAGAGATGCTGTATGGCAAATTTCCAATATAAATATTCATTCTTTCTCCTGAGCATGTGTGCCATTTACGAACACTGCCGAATTCTGGCACTCGATTTCATTAATGATGATTAGGTATTTTCTGGTAAAACAGCAGTGCTTATACAGCTCGCATGACTAACTAAAATGCAAAAACCCTGGAGAATAGTCGATCAAGAAAATTGCTTTAGATACGAATACGAATAGAATGACGATTTGATATTATATCAAACCCGCTGCAAAACCTTCATGAAAACCGGTAACCATGCATTATAAATTTCTTTACGCGTGTCGCCTGCAATGACAGTCGACCGCATGCGCAATAATGCACTAAAAGCTCAGAAGTGTCTATATATTCACGAAATATTCGCATTCTTGCATCACAACTTGCAGTGCAACTGCTCCCAGTTCCCACCGAGAGGATGCTGTTTCCAGGTATAGGCATCCTCTCTCACACGAACCCGGCAAGGTCGGCCGGCTGTACACCAAGGATCAAATATCAGACCCTGATCCCAAGTGGAATTCGTCGCGTATATAACCAGACTGTTGTGCCTGGAAATGCATGGCCATGCCGGGCCACAATCCAGCCAAGCTTAATCGAGCCAGAGTCAATTTTTTTCAGCCTTGCCGGCAAATCAACTGCCCCATGACAACACAGCCCGCGATTTTCAGACCCAGATGTACCAGCAAATTATGAAACCGTGGTGGGCGGACCATATCCTATTCACTTGCAGGTTCATCTGTTGCCTGTAGCAGAAGTTGTACAAGCAAGATACTTCATACTTGTCGACAGCCTCTGAAATTACAGTAAACAGGCTTTCTGACTGCTTGGAAACTAAGGGCGCCTTGGGCATGGCTGGACGCAACAAGACCTGCCATACCTGCCATTGCAGATAGAACACTGACCCTAGGAAAGCACGGATTGATGCTGTTACCTGATCACGTAATTGTGTCTAGAAATGGATGGCGCGCCCGCCTACTGCCAATGCAGCCTCATGCATGCCTTCTGCTAGACTTGGATGAGCATGTATCATGCGTGCAAGGTCTTCCGTATACAGCTCAGACTCCATAGCCACGACTGCTTCGCTGATTAGTTCCGAAGCATTCGGACCCAGAATGTGAACTCCCAGAATCCGGTCGGTGCTCGCATCCCCTACAATTTTAAACATGCCTTCAGCATGACCCATCGCATGTGCACGGCCCAGCGCCATGAATGGAAATACGCCAGTACGATAGTCAATACCGGATTCCTTGCATTGTCGTTCTGTCCTGCCTGCCCAGGCAATTTCAGGCCACGTGTAAATTACCCATGGAATGGATTCGTAACTTACATGTGCAGACTGGTCTGCCAGCAGTTCAGCCAGTGCAACTCCTTCTTCCGATCCCTTGTGTGCCAGCATGGCACCACCAATCACGTCGCCTATAGCATAGACACCTTTGACAGATGTCTCCCAGTGAGAGTCAACCTCAATAAAGCCCTTCTGGTCTGTTTTAATACCCAGGTCATCCAGGTTGAGTCCTTCGGTATGGGGCCTGCGTCCAACAGCAACAATGAGTTTGTCCACCTCCAGTGACTGTTCTGTGTTGCCCGTGCTGTACACCACCTGAACTTTGTCACTGCTTGTCCGCGCTTCCTGAACCTTGCAGTTCAGCCTTATATCGAGCCCCTGCTTGACCAAAATCTTGAATGCTTCCTTGCTGACGGCCTGATCAGCCATAGCCAGAAATTCTGGGAGTGCTTCTAAAATGACCACTTCAGACCCTAAACGACTCCAAACACTGCCCATCTCCAGCCCTATGACACCTGCCCCGATAATGCCCAGTCTTAGCGGAACCTCATGAAACTCCAATGCACCTGTTGAATCGACAATACAGTCACCATCCACCGGCGCAGCTTGAATATCAACGGGCTCTGACCCACTAGCAATCACGATATGCTTGCCTTGCAGATCCTGAGAAGCTCCCCCCGCATGATCCACACGAATCTTCTGTGGAGCTATAAACCCGGCAGTACCGGAAATCACATCGACTTTGTTTTTCTTGAGCAGGCTGGCCACTCCGCCCACCAGGGTCCGAACAACATGATCTTTACGTTTCTGCATTGCAGGAACATCCACCTCAAGGCCGGAGACTTTTAGGCCATGCGTACCCGCCTGTTCATTGATGAACTGGACATGATGTGTCGAATCAAGTAATGCCTTGGAGGGGATACAGCCTACATTCAGGCAAGTACCACCCAGTTTTGGCTTGCCCCTTGTATCGACCCTTTTGTCAATACACGCCACTTTAAGTCCCAGTTGCGCACAGCGTATCGCACATACATAACCGGCAGGCCCAGCACCTACAACAATAACTTCATACTGCTGCATGCGAAATTCTCCAATCAAGCTTGAAGCAGAAGTCGTGCAGGATCTTCAATGGTATCTTTGACGCGCACTAAAAACTGCACGGCCTCCTTGCCATCGATTGTTCGATGATCATAGCTCAAAGCAAGATACATCATGGGTGCTATACCAATTTCATCATTTTGTACAACCGGGCGGGGCTGTATGGAATGCATGCCAAGTATTGCACTTTGCGGCGGGTTGATAATGGGTGTTGACATCATTGACCCAAAAATCCCCCCGTTGGTAATAGTAAAGGTGCCACCTGTAAGTTCTTCAACAGTGACCTTGTTATCGCGTGCCCTGGAAGCAAAATCGGCAATCCTGCTTTCAATCTCCGCAAACGTAAGCTGGTCTGCATCACGAATAACAGGAACGATCAGCCCTCGCTGTGTGCTGACCGCAACACCGACATCAAAGTAATCGTGATATACAATATCTTCTCCGTCTAAAGAGGCGTTGATGATAGGAAACTCTCTTAACGCTTCAATGCACGCCTTGATAAAAAAGGACATGAAGCCTAGCTTGACGCCATGTGTTTTCTCAAAGTCTTGCTTATATTTCTGTCGCAAGTCAATAATATTGCTCATGTTAGCTTCATTAAAGGTCGTCAGCATCGCACTTTGCTGCTGCGCGCTGACTAACCGTTTAGCAATGGTCTTGCGCAAGTTGGTCATCGGCAGCCTTTTCTCTTTCCGTGCCCCCTTAGCACTTGGCACGGCTTGAGGAGCAGCAACCCTCTTCGGTACAGGATCTGCCTCTGCTTTGGGAGTATGGGTATGCGCCTCGACATCTTGTTTCGTGACTCGTCCGCCTTTTCCAGTGCCACGGATACTCCTGATATCAATTCCATGATCTGCAGCCAGCTTTCTCACTGCCGGACTTGTTTTAGCAGGTGCAGTTGCTACGGGTGGTGCATGTGACTCGGAAACAGCCTCACCGGCAGCGGGTGATGCAGTCTCTTGAGGTTCAGCTTTGTCTTTTGACTGTTTCGCAGGCGCAGAAGACGCTTTGCTGCCTTTTTTACTTGTATCCAGTACGGCAATGACTTCGTTGCTCTGTACCTGCTCATTGGTTTGCTTACGAATTGAGGCAAGTTCACCACTTCCTGGAGCCGTGATTTCCAGAATGACCTTATCGGTTTCAATATCTACAAGTTGTTCTCCTTCCTGTATCCAGTCACCGGGTTTCTTGAGCCATTCGCCGATCACTGCCTCAGTAATAGATTCAGCCAGTTCCGGGACCGTGATATCCACTTTCATGCTGCCACCTCAATTATCCACACACGAATTATTTTCAGACAGCCCTCAAGGATGGCTTCTGGAAAACTTGGTCAGTAACTCCCAGCGCATCATTGACCAAAGCCAGTTGCTGCCTGCGATGAACATGCAAAGACCCCGTTGCAGGAGATGCAGAGTAGGGCCTGCCTGCATAATAAAGCTTTTGATTCTCGCGCAGGCATGCTGTTAGATGCCGTCTTGACTGCATGTAATACCATGCCCCTTGGTTACGGGGCTCTTCCTGAGCCCAGACGATTTCACGGGCACCGGTATATTTGCTGATAATCTGCTTCACTTCTTCAAGCGGGAACGGATACAGCTGTTCAATGCGAACAATAGCAGCATTTGCGGCTTTGTGGCTGCGGCGTGCACGTAACAAGTCGTAGAACAGCTTACCTGCACAAAATATTATTTTCGTGACATCGGACACATTCAGATCATCGATATCATCAACTACCAGCTGATATCCCCCCCTGCTGAACTCATGTATTTTTGAAGATGCATCAATATCACGCAAAATGTTTTTTGGAGTCATGACTATCAGTGGCTTGCGGTAAGGACGAACCATTTGCCTGCGCAGCAGATGGAATATCTGGGCAGGCGAACTCGGCATACACACTTGAAGATTTTCTTCTGCACACAACTGCAGATATCGTTCCAACCTTGCAGAGGAATGTTCAGGCCCTTGGCCATCATACCCATGAGGCAGCAGCATGACCAGACCGCAATAGCGTTGCCATTTTGCTTCTGAAGAACTCAGAAACTGGTCCACGTAGACCTGAGCATTATTGGCAAAATCTCCAAACTGTGCTTCCCAGATTACCAGGCTCCGTGGTTCTGCCGTGCTGTATCCCACTTCATATCCGAGCACTGCCTCTTCAGAAAGCAGGGAGTTGATAGGCAGGAATTGTGGCTGGTCTTCTGCGACATGCTGCAAAGGGATGTGAACCTTACCTGTAACCTGGTCAACAAATCCAGCGTGTCGATGAAAAAAGGTACCCCGGACACAGTCCTGCCCGGACAGACGCACCGCAAAACCATCTTCTAGAAGGGAAGCATAAGCAAGGGTTTCTCCAAATCCCCAGTCCGCTGGCAACTTGCCGTTTCCCATCTGTTCACGTGACTTGACGATTTTTTGAACAATGCGGTGTAGCGCAAAGCCTTCAGGTACATTGGTAATTCTTTGCGTGAGAAACCTGATTCTCTCTTCACTGATCCCTGTGTTGGATTCTTCGCGCCAACGGGTACCTATATAGGGTTTGTAGCTGACCACATGATCCCTGTCCACCTCGTCGGAAATCGGCCCGCAAACCCGTTCGCCTTTTTGCAGCTTGTTCAGGTATTTAGTTTCTAGTGCCTTGACTCTGGAAGGGGAGATTGTTTTATTTTGTACCAGCTGTTTTGCATAGAGCTTGGTCACGCCATCCTGGTTGTGAATACTCTGGTACATGAGCGGTTGAGTAACAGAGGGCTCATCTGCTTCGTTGTGCCCATGCTGTCGGTAGCAGACCATGTCGATAACTACATCACAATTGAATTCCATACGGAAATCAACTGCAAGCTTGGCCGCATACACTGCGGCTTCCGGATCATCACCATTTACATGAAATATGGGAGCCTGCACAACCTTCGCAACATCAGTGCAATACAGTGTGGACCTGGAATCAAGCGGGTCGCTGGTCGTAAACCCGATCTGATTGTTTACCACCACATGAATGGTTCCACCAGTGGAATAGCCACGTGTCTTGGAAAGGTTCAGCGTCTCCATCACTACCCCCTGTCCAGCAAATGCAGCATCACCATGAATCAGCACTGGAATCACCTGATGACGTTTCAGGTCTCCTCGACGCTCCTGTCGAGCACGTACCGAACCCGCCACTACCGGGTTGATCGCTTCCAAGTGTGAAGGGTTAAAGGCAAGCACCGTATGAACAGGCCCGTGCGGGGTTGCAAGATCCGATGAAAAGCCCTTGTGATACTTTACATCCCCTGAACCATGTGTCGGATCAAGCTTGTCTTCAAATTCCTGAAACAGTTCTTCCGGACTCTTTCCCAGAATGTTTACAAGTACATTGATTCGTCCACGATGTGCCATGCCCAGAATTACTTCTTTAACATGGTGACGTCCAGAACGTTTTATTACCTCGTCCAGGATAGGAATAAAACTGAGTCCGCCTTCTAGAGAGAAGCGCTTTTGACCAACGTATTTTTTATGCAGGTATACTTCCAGGGATTTCGCTGCAATCAGAATTTCTAGAATTCTTCTCTTGCGCTTATCTGACAGATCAGGGGAAAAATAAAATTGTTCGAGACGCTGCTGTATCCATTCCTTTTGCTCAAGGGATGTGATGTGTTTGAACTCAGAGCCTATCGTACCGCAATACGTCACTGACAGCATGCTCAGGATCTCTCTTAACGAGGCAAGCTTAATACCTGCAATCCCACCCGTTTCAAAAACTGTATCCATGTCTGTGCGGCTCAATCCGTGATACTCGGGATTAAGTTCGGGAATATCAGGGCGCACTGTCAGGTTCAACGGATCGATGTCGGCCTGCCGATGACCCAGGTACCGATATGCACTTATCAGCCGAATCACACTGACCTGTTTCTGATTCAACTGATCGCGTTGTTCAGTCATCCGTTCAACAGCATCAATCAGTCGCAGCATTTCGTCAGGATCCCGGTCAGCAGCCTGGAAAGTTGACTTGATTGCCGTGTCGGCCTCATGTCCATGCGAGGGTGCAGGCGTTTGAGAACCGCGGGATTTTGTTTCAGGTGTTCCCCCGAAAACCTTTTGCCAGTAGACAGGAACCGACTCTGGGCTGCTCAAATACTCTTCGTAAAGGGATTCGATGTACGAAACACTAGCGCTGTTAATCTGCTCACCACCCGATAAATAAAGCTTGCTTTTATCCATTGACCCGAGAGTAATCAGTGTGCTTCCAGTACATTATATAAAAGAACAGTACCTGACATCATACAATAATGAGCTATATGAGATGGGCACATCTGCCTCTTAACAGGTAATGTACTCTTGGGAACCAGGCGGAAATGCGCAGGCGTGACAGTTGAGCTTCCAATCTCAATGAACCGGGCTTCGCAGAGCCCGTTGACACTGAATCAACATATCTTCAATCAGCAGGCGTCGATTCAGAGGAGCTCTGGCAATGCGCCGGGCTTCTGCAAGCCGTTCCATGCAGTCCAGCATGGCCTGCAGGTCCATTTGTCCAGCTATGTCACGAAGGCATTTAATCATATCCATATTCTCAAAGGTGTTAGAGCTTTTATTAAAGCGATAACGGATTAAATCCCCGCACCATGACTGTAGCCAGCTTGCAACTTTTTCCGTGCTTTCATTTTGAAATCTTCTCGAAACTTCAGTGACAGACTCCTGACCTTTGACAAATTTGCTTATGTGATCAAAAAACGCAGTGCGCATGTCACCCAAGCCGCTGTTATGTAACTCCCAGGCAAGCAATGGCCGGCCTCCAGAAGCTGCCAGCAAACTCTGCCACGACGGGTTGTCTGCCTTCTCCTGCAACCATTGCAATGCAAGTTCGGAATCTGGCACAGCAAAGTTCCATATCTGGCAACGGCTTTTTACTGTTGCAGGCAGACAGTCAGCACGATCACTGACAAGAAACAGAACAGAACCGGAAGGCGGTTCTTCCAAAGTTTTCAATAGTGCATTCGCAGCATTGATATTCATCCTGTCTGCCTGATTAATACAGACAGTCTTGTACCTGCCATACTGGCAACTCAATGACATGAACTGGCTAACCTTGCGTATATCATCCACTTTGATCTGCTCGAACCTCTCGGCCCCCTCGCCTTTGTCCACGTTGACCAGGCGTACATCCGGATGAGTTCTCACACTGATTAAATGGCAGCTCTCGCAAACCCCGCATGGAAGCTGGTGAGCTACCGGGGCCAAACAATTCATCCGCTGTATATAAGACAGGCAGAACTCCATCTTGCCAATTGCAGGAGGGCCAGATACAAGAATGGCATGGATCAATCTCTTGCACCTCAAATACTCTACATACTTTTGCCAAGAGTCTTTTTGCCAAGGAAAAATCATGGACGCATCCTGCCCGGTTCTTGCAGCAAAAATCTGGTCTTGACAACATGTTCGATCATGGACGCGACTTCCTCAACCCCCTGCTCCGCATCAATCACTTCAAAGCGGCCAGGGTAATTCTCAGCCAGCCTCAAATAGGCATCCTGCACACGTTCGAAAAATCTTGCAGGCTCCCTTTCAAAGCGGTCTTTATCACCCCGCTTGCTTACACGCTGCATCGCTGTCCTCAACGTACATGTAAGCAAAATAGTCAAGTCTGGCTTAAGATCCTCATGTACTACAGATTCAATTTTGTGAATTTCAGAATCAGCAATCCCTCGTCCTCCGCCCTGATAGGCATAGCTGGCATCTGTAAACCGGTCGCACAACACCCATTTACCCTCCTCCAGTGCCGGATAGATCACTTCTTCGAGGTGCTGGGCTCGGGCCGCAAACATCAATAAAAGTTCTGTGCCAGAATCAACAGGCACTGCAGTGGACTCCAGCAGAAGACTTCTCACCTGCTCCCCCACCTTGGTGCCGCCTGGCTCACGGGTAACAACTGCCTTGACACTTTGTGAGCGCAGGTACTCTTGCAATAACTGGATTTGGGTAGACTTTCCTGTGCCTTCCGTGCCCTCGAAAGTAATGAATTTACCCTGAAGATTTTTTGCAGCGCCGCTCATCATAAGGTGGCCTGCCAATCAGCTCCCGCTGCCTGCCCCATAACAATCCTTGCAGCCCTTGAGCTGATATTTGATTACTGCGGCGCGATGTTCCTTATAGGTTGAAGAAAAATGATGCGTACCGTCACGTTTGGAGACAAAGTAGACCATTTCATTATCAGCCGGATTCAATGCGGCAGCAATAGATGCGCGGCCTGGCAATGCGATCGGCGTAGGAGGCAAACCCTTGTGGACATAGGTGTTATACGGTGTGTCCTTTCCCAGGTCCTTGCGGCTGATATTCCCGTCAAATGCCTCCCCCATACCATAGATCACCGTCGGATCCGCCTGCAGACGCATGCCACGCGCCAAGCGGTTGGAAAAAACTGCAGCTACCATCACACGTTCATGATCAGCACTGGTTTCCTTTTCTATAATTGAAGCCAGAATCAGGGCCTCTTTAGGCGAGTGAACTGGAAGTCCCTTTTTTCTGTTTGCCCATTCTTCATCCAGCACCCTGCGCATATGCTGATGAATATGCCTGAAAAACTGCAAATCAGTGATTCCTCGTGAGAAATGGTAGGTATCCGGATAAAACCATCCCTCTGGGTTATGATCTTCCAGGTTCAGTTTTTCTAACAATTCATCAGGTGAACTAAGGGTCTGTGTGATCTTGTCATTCTTTTTAACTGAATCCCAAAGCTGCTTGAAGGTTGACCCCTCGATGACGGTCATGGAAAACTGTTTGGTATCCCCCCGCACGAGATTTTTGAGCAGTTGATGCGGTGTCAGGGTAGCTGAAAGCGAATATTCCCCAGCCTTGATCTTATGTGTAGTTCCACTCAATCGGGCATAAATTCGCCAGTTCCATTTTTCTTCGATCAAGCCATGTTCATAAAGCTCCCGGGTCACATCCTTGAAGCTCATGCCTGGAACAATTACCAGATTCACATCTCTATACTTTTCGGATAGTGGGGAGTCAGCATAGTTTTTAAAGTAGACTGTTGCGACGATAAAGGCCATTAATATAATGGCTGTGAGTGAACTGATGGTCCGCATGGACTTGACCATCAGTTATTAAAGACTGACATCAGTCTATCCGTCATGGCAGACCTGGAAAACAGTGTTGTGTCGAATCGCTTTACAGGCCAGATCCCCGCAATACTGTTACATACAAACATCGCCTCAATACCAGATACTTCCTTCAGGCTAAAATCCCTAATCGTAAGCTCGATATCATGATGATAGCAGTAGTTAATAACTTGTCGGCGCAATATTCCGGCAACCCCACACCTTTTCAGATCCGGGGTAATAAGCTCGTCACCTTTCTCGAAGAATACATTGCTGGCAGTGGCCTCAATGATATGATCCTGGGTATCACAAACCAGTCCCTCTTGGTATTCATTATCCCATTCGCTGCGAGCAAGCACCTGTTCTAGACGGTTGAGATGCTTGATCTGTGCAAGCCTGGACTGCAGTGATAAACGGAAATTACACAGGGTTACGTCAATACCAGGGTCTGTAAAGCCGGCTGGAAAGTCTGGCCAAGGGAATTTCTGCACAATCCGGGTCGGTGACTGATGGCCGGGCCTATACCCTCTTTCGCCCACACCACGCGTGATGATTACCTTGATGACGCATTGCTTGTCGGCATTGATCAGCTGGGCGACTTCCCTGCTTAACAGCATGCAGTCCGGACTTGCCAGGCCCAGCACCCTGCACCCCTGCTTCAAGCGTTCAAGATGTTCATCCCAAAACTGCGGCTGGCCCTGCCTGACTGCTATAGTTTCAAACAAGCCATCTCCGTAAAGCAGGCCTCGGTCCAGGCTTGAAATATACTCACTTGCCTGTCCGTTAACCAAGATTGCAGGTGTCTGCACGTCCGGACACATGGCATAGAATCATTCAAGCTGCTGCGATCCAATGCGCCCCTGGAAACCCCGGGCATCAGACCTTTTTAAAAACAACGGTTGCATTGGTCCCACCGAAACCAAATGAATTGGATATAGCCACATTTACCTGCCTGCTGCGCGCTTCATTTGGCACATAATCCAGATCGCATTCAGGATCCGGTGTGTCATAGTTGATTGTAGGAGGCAGAATTCCATGGTACACAGCCAAAACACTAAACAAGGCTTCAACCCCCCCTGCTGCTCCCAGCAGGTGTCCTGTCATGGATTTAGTAGAACTGACGGCAAGCTGTCGGGCATGATCGCCAAACGCAAATTTAATCGCATCGGTTTCAGCGAGATCACCAGCAGGAGTAGAAGTTCCGTGGGCATTAATGTAATCCACGTCTGTGGTTTCAAGCTTGGCATCTTTCAAGGCATTCAGCATGCATTTCGTTGCACCGAGACCACCTTTCGCGGGAGAGGTCATGTGGTAGGCATCGCTGTTCATCCCATACCCAACCAACTCGCAGTATATTCTCGCAGAACGTGACTTAGCATGCTCGAACTCCTCTAGCATCAGCACCCCTGCCCCGTCCCCTAGTACAAAGCCATCACGGTCCAGATCGAATGGACGACTGGCTGTTTCGGGATCATCATTATGTGAAGAACACAGTGCCCTGGCTGCAGCAAATCCCCCGATTCCCAGTGGACAGGTAGCCATCTCTGCGCCCCCGGCTACCATAATATCGGCATCGCCATAAGCAATCATTCTGGCAGCATCGCCAATATTGTGGGTGCCAGTTGAACAGGCTGAAACTATTGAGATATTCGGGCCCCGGTAGCCCAGCATAATGGACAAGTTCCCCGAGACCATGTTGATGATATTGCTGGGCACAAAAAACGGTGAAACCTTCCTGGGACCAGATTTCAGATAGGCTTCATTACTTTTCTCAATTCCTGGCAACCCGCCTATACCGCTGCCAATCGCAACTCCCACTCGATCCGCATTCTCTTCTGTAACTTCAAAACCAGAATCCTTGACTGCCTGGACCCCTGCACCAATTCCATAGTGAATGAACGGGTCCATCTTGCGCTGTTCCTTCTTGGACAGGTAGTCATCAGCACTGAAGTCCCTGGCTTGTCCTGCAATTTGCACGGCAAATGCACTGGCATCAAAGCAATCGATTCTGGAAATTCCGCTTTGACCCGCAACAATGTTTTCCCATGCCCTGTCTGTCGTTGAACCGACTGGCGAGACTATCCCCAGCCCGGTCACTGCTATACGCCGCCGAGTTACCATATTCTTATCTTAAAAGGTTGGGCCGAAAACGGAGTAGCCCATGCTTGCCTGCGCTGCTCATTATGCGCTGAGACTATTGATGCAAATTGACGTAGTCGATAGCCTGTTTCACAGTAGTTATTTTCTCTGCTTCTTCATCGGGGATCTCGCATTCAAATTCCTCTTCCAGAGCCATTACCAGTTCAACTGTATCCAAAGAGTCCGCACCCAGATCATCTACAAATGATGCGTCATCAGAAACTTCATTTTCGCCCACACCTAACTGTTCGACAATAATCTTCCGAACTCTTTCTTCAATGTTACTCATACGGTTGCTTCCTCTTTACAAAATATTTACAGGCTTAGTCCGGCCAAGAGACGGATATTGTATTGAAAAGAATATCTCCACGCCATTGTTAACACGCATTGAGCCAGCCTTCCCATCCATGCATGAAGTCATAAAAAATATATTCATATAAAATTTAATTACTTAAAGAATTATCTTAAGAAATTATATAACTATGGCCATATTTTTAGGACATATATAAACCGCCGTTTACATGAATCGTCTCACCCGTGATGTACCGGGCACCGGAAGAAACCAGAAAACTCACAGCGTGAGCAACATCCTGTACGCTTCCCATTTGGCCGAGGGGAATCTTTTCGACCAGGTTTGTGCGCTGGGCCTCACCGAGTTTTGCGGTCATGTCCGTATCGATAAATCCTGGTGCTACAGCGTTTACTGTGATCCCACGGGAGGCTACTTCCAAGGCAAGGCATTTGGTAAAGCCGATTACCCCAGCCTTGGCTGCTACATAATTGGCTTGACCCAAGTTCCCGGATAATGCCGTGACAGAGGTAATATTGACGATTCTCCCACTGCGTTTTTTCATCATGTCCCGCAGACAGGCGCGCGTAAGCCGGTAAACCGAGGACAGATTAGTATCAATGACGGTGTGCCACTCTTGCTCCTTCATCCGTACCAGCAAATTATCTTGGGTGACTGCAGCATTGTTGACGAGTATGTATGGTGCTGAGAAGCGACTTCTGATTTCCTCAAGCAAGGCAGTGACTGATTCTGTCTGCGTCACATCAAGTTTCAGTCCCTTGCCGTTCAGATTCGCTTTTGCCAGTCCGGTATCAATGCTATCGGCACCCTCCTCCGTGGTTGCAGTTCCTACTGCCTCAAATCCCTGTGCTCCCAACGCATGCAGGATGGCCTTGCCAATTCCGCGGCTAGCACCAGTAACCAGTGCGACCTGGCGGCTCATGCGAGCTCCATGGTGCTCATCGCATTCAACTGCTCCAGAGCCTGGTCCAGGCTTTTGAGATCACTTATGCAATAGCTCGGCACGGTCCGGTCGATACGCTTGCTGAAGCTGGTTAGCACCTTACCGGGACCCAACTCAACCAGTGCCCTGACCCCTTTTGCGATCATATACTCGACAGTTTCGACCCAACGCACCGGGCTGAACAGCTGTCGACACAAGGCATCCTTGATATCGGCTTCACTGTCGTACACCTGGACATCAGCATTTTGAACTACCGCGACCTTGGGCGGGGTTACTGCAACATTATGCAGATACATACGCAGTTTCTCCGCCGCTGGCTTCATCAATGTACTGTGGGACGGGACACTCAATGGCAACAAAACAGATCGTTTGGCCCCGGCCTGCCTTGCGGCTTCCAACACCCTGGAAACAGCACCTTGGCTACCCGCAACGACCGTCTGCCCGGGTGCATTAAAGTTTACCGCCTCCACGATTTCCCGTTCCTGCGAGGACTGTTTGCACAGTTCATCAAGAACACGTGCTTCCAAGCCCAAGACTGCTGCCATTGCGCCCTGTCCCTCAGGAACTGCCTGCTGCATGACATGTCCCCGGTACCTTGCAAGGGAAAGAGCTGCTTCAAACTTCAATGCTCCTGCACAGGTAAGAGCCGAATACTCTCCAAAGCTGTGACCTGCTGTCAGCAGTGGTGTGTCAGAAAAGTGAGCATGAAATATCCTGTACACTGCCACGCAAGCGCACAGCATGACAGGCTGCGTAATTTCAGTAAGGTTGAGTTCTGATTCAGGTCCGGATGAGACCAGCTTCCATAAATCCTGTTGCAAGGTATCCGAACCCTGTTCAAATGTCTGTCTGACTTCCGGATATCGTGTACTCAAATTCTCCATCATGCCGATTGACTGTGATCCCTGTCCAGGAAATATATACGCGAATTCCATAGTATTTTGAGGGGGAGAACCTGAGTAATGATTGTACTAAATAATGTATAGCTCTTGTTTTATTTTTTTGTTGCACGATAATGAGCACCCCATAATGACTTTCCAAGGAGCAGCATGCCAAAAGAAGACCATATTGAAATGGAAGGTACTGTAATTGAAACCCTGCCAAACACAATGTTTCGGGTCGAATTGGAAAACGGCCACATCGTAACAGCACACATCTCAGGACGGATGCGCAAACACTATATCAAGATTTTGACGGGTGACAGGGTTACCGTTGAAATGACACCGTATGATCTCAGCAAAGGAAGAATAACCTATCGAGGCAAATAGGATCCCCTAGTCTTTAATTCAGAACCTTTTCCAGATACTCAATCTCCAGCTCGTCTTCATTGGCACGCACGATTACTTTCCCGCCATTCTCCAGGCATCCAAAAAGTATTTCCTCGGCAAGGGGTTTCTTGACATGTTCCTGTATGACCCGTTCCATTGGACGCGCACCCATTCTTACATCATATCCAAGCCTTGCGATCCAGGCCTTGGCGGCAGGTTCAACTCTAATTTCGATCTTCTTCGCCTCAAGTTGAGCCTCAAGTTGCGCGATAAACTTGTCTACGATATGTAACACAGTACCCTTGTCCAGAGCTTCAAACTGGATGATTGCATCCAGACGATTCCTGAATTCAGGAGTAAATGTACGTTTTATGATTTCCATGCCGTCAGCTTGATGATCCTGAATTGTAAAGCCCACACTTGCCCGGTTCATCTCCGCAGCGCCAGCATTAGTCGTCATCACCAGAATAACATTGCGAAAATCCACTTTTCTGCCGTTTGTATCAGTCAGCACGCCATGATCCATTACCTGCAGTAATAAATTGAATACGTCCATATGAGCCTTTTCCACCTCATCCAGCAGCAGCACACAATGAGGAGATTTCAACACCGCATCGGTCAAAAGACCACCCTGGTCAAACCCGACATACCCTGGCGGCGCACCGATGAGGCGTGAAACAGTATGACGCTCCATATATTCAGACATGTCAAATCGCAGCAGTTCAACCCCCAAAATGATTGACAGCTGCCTGGCCACTTCAGTTTTACCGACACCTGTAGGTCCAGCAAACAGGAAACAGCCTATGGGTTTGTTTTCATTCCCAATCCCGGAGCGCGACATTTTGATTGCCGTCGACAGGGAACCAATTGCAGTATCCTGTCCGAATACTACCAGCTTCAGGTTGCGTTCCAGGTTTTTGAGAACTGCCGTGTCACTAGCCGTCACATGCTTGGGTGGAATTCGTGCAATTTTGGAAACAATGTCTTCAATTTGCTTGATGGTAATCATCTTCTTACGTGCAGACTTGGGCTTGAGGTTCATGTTTGCACCAGCTTCATCAATGACATCAATAGCCTTATCCGGCAAATGACGGTCATTGATATATTTTGCCGCCAGTTCGGCCGCCGCACGCAATGCCTTTTCGGCATACCGAACACCATGATGCTTCTCAAATCGACTGCGCAGACCCTTCAATATCTGGTAAGTCTCCTCAACACTAGGCTCCTCTATATCTATGGTCTGGAAGCGTCGTGCCAGGGCCCGGTCTTTCTCAAACACACCCCGGAACTCTTGATATGTCGTCGAACCGATACATTTCAGTTCGCCCGAGCCCAGCATGGGCTTGATCAGGTTGGAAGCATCCATGACCCCTCCTGATGCAGAGCCCGCACCAATGACAGTATGGATTTCATCAATAAACAGAATAGTATTCTGTTCTTCTTGAAGTTGTTGCAGAACGCCCTTCAACCGTTTTTCAAAATCACCCCGATACTTTGTGCCTGCAACCAGTCCCCCCAAGTCCAGCGCATATATTGTGTAACCTTTCAGGATATCCGGCACTTCCTGATCCACAATCTTTTTAGCTAAACCTTCGACAATTGCCGTCTTACCCACACCGGCTTCCCCAACCATCAGCGGGTTGTTTTTTCTGCGGCGACACAAAATCTGAGTAGCACGTTCAATTTCATTTTCCCGCCCGATCAACGGATCAATCTTTCCATCTTCTGCAAGCTTGTTGAGGTTGACCGCATAGCAATCAAGTGGCCTTGGGCCTTGCGTATCCCTTTTTAGCTCGGCATCTGTGTCTACTGTCACCTCACTGTCTGAGTCAGACGATACCTTCGAGATACCATGGGCGATGTAATTCACTACATCCAAGCGCGCTATGTCATGCTGACCCAGCAGATATACAGCATGTGACTCCTGCTCACTGAAAATGGCAACCAGCACGTTGGCACCGGTTACTTCTGCATCTTTCCGGCCGGATGACTGTACGTGGAATACTGCACGCTGCAATACACGCTGAAACCCCAGCGTCGGCTGCGTATCACGGTCGTCCTCACCAGGCAGCAGGGGGGTGTTGTTATGAATGAATTCTGACAGTTCGCGGGCGAGCTTCGACAGATCAGTTCCACATGCACGAAGTACCTTTGCTGCCGTTGGATTTTGTGTCAAGGCAAGCAACAGGTGTTCTACAGTCATGAACTCATGACGTTTTTCACGTGCCTCCTTAAAGGCAAGGTTCAATGTAAATTCAAGCTCTTTATTTAGCATTGCCGGTCACGTTTCTTCCATTGCACACAATAGAGGGTGATTATTCATACGCGAATATTCATTGACTTGAGCCACCTTGGTTTCTGCCACATCGCGTGTATAAACTCCACAAATACCTTTTCCCCGTGTATGCACATGCAGCATGATGCGAGTAGCCTTTTCCCGGTTCATCTTAAAGAAGTTCTCCAGGATATGTACTACAAACTCCATGGGGGTGTAATCATCATTCAATAATACCACTTTGTACATCGGTGGCGTGCGGGTCTTCGCATCCTTGACAGCCACTTTTTCATCGTGAAGGATTTGATCTTGCTCAGCCATACTCGACAATGAACGCTTTCGGGGCAATTAGTATAACCGGTGCGCCCTTGCATCTGATACGGTTCAGGCTACATATGTCAGTCTGGACAGGTGCAAAACTGCTATACACTGTGTGCACGATACGAAGTCTGCGCGCCTGAGGCAACGGCACGTTATAAAGTCCATCAAAAATATAACCCATCGGCATATTGCGACGCAATAAACATTTGACGAGGCCATTTAATACCTCTATTTATTATATAGTTACGAATTCCTAGTATGATAAATTCGCATGCGCTACGCCTATGAACTGGCACCCTCATGTTACAGTTGCTGCAGTCATTGAACGCCAGCAAAAATACCTTCTTGTTCAAGAACAGGTAGAAGAGCACACTGTTTTCAATCAACCTGCCGGGCATTGGGAGCCAGGTGAAACTTTGATTGAAGCAGCCAGAAGAGAAACCCTTGAAGAGACAGGATGGGAGTTTTATCCGGATGCACTGGTGGGAGTATATTGCTGGAAGCATCCACACAATGACGAAACCTTCTTGCGATTTACCTTGTGTGGACAGTGCAGTGAGGAGCGCATCAGCGACGAACTTGATGAGGGTATCCTGCATGCGGGCTGGTACAGTGCCGATTCGATTCTCTCCCTGCCCGAGCACAGGCTCCGAAGCACTATGGTCACGCACAGTATACAGGACTACCTCGATGGCAAACGTTATGACCTGGACATCATCCGCAACATCCGGCAGTACTGGTGATGCCCGGACCCTGACCAGAGGGTCACGGACTTGACCAAGGTAATCGTAGGCATGTCCGGTGGTGTCGACTCATCCGTAGCAGCCTGGCTCTTGAACAGACAGGGCTTTGAAGTTGAAGGCCTGTTCATGAAGAACTGGGAAGAAGATGACGATGAAAAATACTGCGCAGCAGCCGCAGACCTTGCGGATGCACAGCAGGTATGCAACAAGCTTGACATTCCCTTGCACACAATCAATTTTTCATCCGAATACTGGGACCGTGTATTCAGCAATCTCGTGGATGAATACCAGGCTGGACGCACCCCCAACCCGGATATCATTTGCAACCGGGAAATCAAATTCAGGGCTTTCCTGGATTATGCACTGGACTTGAAGACAGATTACATTGCCACGGGGCATTATGTGCGCTGCGAAACTGGCCCTGACTCGATGTGCCTGAAAAAAGCCCGTGATGGTGACAAAGACCAGAGTTATTTTCTGCACACCCTGGACCAGGGGCAACTTGAAAGATCACTGTTCCCGTTGGGGAAAATAAAAAAGTCTGAAGTACGCGCCATTGCCAGGGAACAGGGCTTTACTGTGCACGACAAAAAAGACAGTACAGGCATCTGTTTCATCGGCGAACGCAAGTTCAGGGACTTTCTCAAGGAATATATCCCTGCACGGCCAGGTCCTATCATGACGACGGATGGGGATGTCATAGGCGAGCATGAAGGTGTCATGTTTTACACGATTGGCCAGCGCCAGGGACTCGGAATCGGGGGTCAAGCCAACCTGCCTGAAGAACCATGGTATGTGGCTGACAAGGACATTCACACCAATAGTCTGTTCGTGGCACAGGGCCAGCAACATGCTGCATTATTCCATTCTACAATCCTGACCCAGACTATCCACTGGATTGCAGGTCAACCTCCCGGCAACACGAAAAACCTGGGCGCAAAAATCCGTTACCGTCAATCTGACCAAGCTTGCTCAGTCCAGCCGTACCAGGATACAGGCTACAAGATTTCATTTGTCAGGCCCCAGTGGGCAGTGGCCCCTGGACAGAGCGTGGTATTCTACGAACAGGACACATGCCTGGGAGGAGGCATCATCGAGGCACGCAAGTCCTAGAACCCGGAATACGGACTATTTCTCATGTTCAAAGTAACCACCAACCAGACAATCGCCCTCGCTGGCCTGTACCAGGCACTTGCGCTGGTCCAGCAAGTTGCCTGGCAAGGCGACTCTACACATTCTTGCCTGCCGGCCTCACTGGCAAGCGTCCTTAAACTTGACGTGAATGACTTCATGGATGTATTTGGCCTTCCACAACATCTTCAACTCGGCCTGCATACGCTTCTGGAGACCCTTGAAAAACGCCATGACCCGCAAGTGATCGAGCGCACCCGGCATGCGGTCAGCCTTATGTACCTGGAAAGCAGGCTCCAGGCCAACCCCCAAGTCACTGCTGCACTCAGCAATGATATCCGGCACATTGCAGCCCTGCATGCTTCCAGGGACGAACCAGAGCAAGAACTCGTGCAGGACCTCGCAAGGCTTTATCAAACCCATATCAGTCCCCTGGGCCCTAAAATCATCATCGAAGGCGATCCGGACTATTTGCAAAGGGAACACTGTGCAAACACAATCCGAGCTCTCTTGCTGGCAGGCATTCGTGCTGTTGTGCTCTGGCGCCAGGCCCATGGAAGACGCTGGGCACTGTTATTCGGAAGGACTTCTATCCTCAGAAACATTGCCACGTTGCAACAAGGCTGTTAGGGTTAAAGTTATCACTTGCAGGCAGTTACATGCAGTTCATGAATGCCTGATAATCGTAGCTCTTAAATCCCGAAAACAATCCATTCTGACTGCGCAAGGAGCCCGCATGAACAACAGTTTTGATACCCGGTCCAGCCTGACCGTGCATGGAAACAGCTATGAGATTTTTGATGTAAGCAGGCTGCCCGGTGCTGCACACCTCCCCTATTCGCTCAAGGTATTGCTGGAGAACCTGCTTCGACATGAAGACGGTCACACTGTGACCCAAAAAGACATCGAAGCAGTTCTGTACTGGGACGCCACATCTGAACCCAAAAATGAAATTGCATTTCGGCCTGCACGCGTCCTGATGCAGGATTTTACAGGGGTACCTGCCGTGGTGGATTTGGCTGCGATGCGCGATGCCATGCTGGCTCTGGGCGGTGACCCGGACAAAATTAACCCTCTGCAACCTGCGGAACTGGTCATCGACCACTCTGTCCAGGTGGATCATTTTGGCTCGAACGAAGCATTCGGTCTTAATGCAGCCCTGGAGTTCAGCCGCAACCGCGAGCGCTACAAATTTCTGAAGTGGGGACAAAACGCATTTTCCAATTTCAAGGTCGTACCTCCGGACCTGGGCATTGTTCATCAGGTAAACCTTGAATACCTGGCACGCGTAATTTTCTCAAGACACAATGCGGGTACATTGCAGGCCTACCCGGATACTGTAGTCGGTACGGACTCTCACACCACCATGATCAATGGCGTAGGAGTGCTCGGATGGGGAGTCGGTGGCATTGAGGCCGAGGCCTCCATGCTGGATCAGCCCATTTCCATGTTGCTCCCCAAAGTGGTCGGGTTCAGGCTGGACGGCCGGTTACCGGAAGGCTCTACAGCCACGGACCTTGTTCTGGTTGTCGTCGAAATGCTTCGCAAGCATGGCGTAGTCGGAAAGTTCGTCGAGTTCTACGGTGATGGGCTAAGCGACTTGCCCCTGGCAGACCGTGCCACAATTGCCAACATGGCGCCTGAATATGGAGCAACTTGCGGAATTTTTCCTATCGATCAGGAGACTATCCGTTACCTGAAACTGACCGGTCGTGATGAAAGCCAGATTGCGCTGGTCGAGGCCTATGCGCAATCGACCGGGATGTGGCGGGATGGAACGCACACATCCGTCTACAGCGAGTCAATTGCCCTGAATCTGGAAGAAGTAGTGCCCAGTCTTGCAGGACCCAGACGCCCACAGGACCGCATTGCGCTGAAGGACTCCAAGACCACGTTCATGCGCGACAAGCAAGCCTTGCAGGAAGAACGCAGTATAGAAAGCAAAGGCAGCACAGAAATTCAGATCAATGGCGAGAAACTGACCTTGGCGGATGGCGCTGTAGTGATTGCCGCCATCACTTCATGCACCAATACTTCCAATCCCGGTGCCATGCTGGGCGCAGGACTGGTCGCAAAAAAAGCTGTGCAACTGGGCCTTAAGGTAAAACCCTGGGTCAAGACCTCGCTGGCGCCGGGTTCACGTGTTGTGACCGAATACCTGGAAAATGCAGGTGTGATGGAAGATCTTGAAAAACTCGGATTTCACAATGTTGGCTATGGCTGTACCACCTGCATTGGCAACTCCGGCCCCCTTCCTGAACCTGTATCCAGTGCCATCCAGGACCATCACTTGATCACAGCCTCGGTATTATCAGGCAATCGCAACTTTGAGGGGCGTGTGCATGCCATGGTTCGCATGAATTATCTCGCTTCTCCGCCCCTTGTGGTCGTCTATGCACTTGCGGGCCGCATGGACACCGATATATACAACGAACCCCTTGGCGAAAACACGGACGGAAACCCCGTTTTCCTGAAAGATATCTGGCCAAGCCAGCGGGAAATTGCTGATACCGTGGGAAATTTCCTGTCCACAGAGCAATATCTGCGCTGTTACGACAACATATACGATGGTGGAAACAACTGGAACAGCCTGGAAGCAAGTCAAAGCCGGTTCTTTGCCTGGGAAGACTCGACCTATATTGCCAACCCTCCCTACTTTGAAGACATGACCCTGACTGCAGGAAATGTCAAAGACATACGTGGGGCACACGTGCTGGCGTCCCTGGGTGATTCAGTCACCACAGATCATATTTCTCCTGCCGGCGCCATTGCCCCGGACAGCCCTGCCGGACAATACCTTCAGAGCCAGGGGGTCAGCCCGGCTGATTTCAACTCTTACGGGTCGCGAAGAGGGAATCACAATGTCATGATGCGCGGTACATTTGCAAATATACGTTTGCGAAACAGGCTGGCTCCAGGCTCAGAAGGGGGCGTGACGATTCATGTGCCTACCGGTGAGCAGACTTCGATCTACGATGCCGCCATGCGCTATAAAAAAGAGCACATCCCGGTCATCATTCTGGCTGGCAAGGAATATGGTTCAGGTTCATCGAGAGACTGGGCAGCCAAGGGGCCGCGCCTCCTTGGTGTAAGTGCGGTAATAGCCGAAAGCTACGAGCGCATTCACCGCTCCAACCTGGTGGGCATGGGTGTTCTTCCATTGCAGTACAATTCAGGGGAAAATGCTGAAAGCCTCGGGCTTACGGGCATGGAACTGTACAGCATAAGTGACTTGCAAAACGGTTCTGTCAAACTTGTTACCGTCACGGCAGTCGATAAGGACGGTACTGAAAAATCCTTTCAGGCTGTGGTCCGCATCGATACACCACAAGAGATCGAATATTATCGAAACGGTGGCATCCTGCACTACGTGCTGCGTCAACTGGCAGCATAAATAATCGTTGCACGGTCAACAGAAGGCTGTTTACTCCTGCACACCGCCCCGGGTCAATCGGGAAGGGTCCAGAAGCCTTTTAAGCTGTGCATCGTCCAGATCGGTCATTTCCCTTGCCACTTCCAGTACAGGCCTGCCAGATGCATAAGCAGCCTTGGCTATCGCCGCACCTTTTTCATACCCGACAATGCGGGTCATTGCCGTAACGAGAATCGGGTTCCTGGACAATGCACCTTGCAGTGCCTTGTCATTGACTTTGAAGCCTTCAATGGCCTTGTCAGCCAACACACGGGAAGCACTGGCCAACAGTTCGATGCTTTGCAGCAAGTTGTAGGCAATCACGGGAAGCATCACGTTTAACTGGAAATTACCTGCCTGACCTGCGATCGCAATGGTCGTATCATTGCCCATGACTTGGGCACATACCATAGTGACTGCCTCCGGAATAACCGGGTTAACCTTGCCAGGCATGATGCTGCTCCCGGGCTGCAAAGAAGGCAATGCGATTTCACCAAGACCTGCCAGCGGACCCGAGTTCATCCACCTGAGATCATTGGAAATCTTCATCAGGCTTACTGCCAGCGTTTTAAGTTGTCCACTCATTTCAACTGCGCTGTCCTGGCAACTCAATCCTTCAAATTTATTTGGCTTGGATTCAAAGGGAAATCCCGTGAGGCTGACAAGCTGGCTGGCAACCATGTCGCCGAACCTTGGGTCTGCATTAACCCCGCTGCCCACTGCCGTACCTCCCTGAGCCAGCTGACGCAGGCGTATAAGGGTATGGTCCATGCGCTCAACGGAATACGTAACCTGTTGTGCCCAGGCTGCCAGCTCCTGTTCTAAAGTAACCGGCATAGCATCCATCAAATGCGTACGGCCTGTCTTGACATGCCCGTCATGTTCCGCCTTTTGCAGCAACACGTTAACCAGATGCACAAGGGCTGGCTTGAGTACCTGATCAATCTGCAGACAGGCACTCACGTGAATAGCGGTAGGAATGACATCATTTGAGCTCTGGCTCATATTGACATGGTCATTAGGATGCACATCCGAGTCTGCAAGTGAACTGGCAAGATGAGCAATAACTTCATTTGCATTCATGTTGGTGCTGGTGCCTGATCCAGTCTGAAATACATCCACAGGAAAATGCTGGTCATATTCACCAGCTGCAACGGACATGCAGGCTTGCGTGATTGCAGTCTCTGTATTGTTGGCAAGCAGTCCCAGTTCAGCGTTTGCCTGGGCGCAGGCTGCCTTGATCAGGCCTAGTGCATGTATAAAGGGTCTAGGAAGAGTGAGGTCACTTATAGGGAAGTTCTCAATCGCTCTTTGTGTCTGGGCACCATACAAGGCATCTGCCGGTACCTTGAGCTCACCCATGCTGTCTTTTTCGATACGATACTTTAAATCTTTCACTGATTCTTCCTAGCTATAAGTTAAAAATTGTGAATTGTTTTCCAGGGCGGCAGCAAGGGGGCTGTAGTATAATGTGTGATTGTACTGCTTATTAATCGGTTTGCGAATTTTAAAATAATGAGTGCTGTCAGTCCGCTTACTGCAATTTCCCCGGTTGACGGTCGTTACGCAAACAAGACATTTGTGTTGCAGGATATTGCCAGCGAATATGGGCTTTTCAAATACCGTCTCGTGGTTGAGATAGAGTGGCTAAAGCATCTTTCCTCAAGTGCTGGAATCCCTGAGGCAAACCCCTTATCCCCTTCAGCCTGCCGATTTTTGGACAACGTGGTCACAGGGTTCACGGAAAATGAAGCACAGAAGATCAAGGATATTGAGGCCAGTACCAACCATGACGTTAAAGCCGTTGAGTATTATCTTAAGGAGAAATTTGCTGCACATCTGGAGTTGCAAGGTATAACCGAATTCATTCACTTTGCCTGTACGTCTGAGGATATCAACAGCATGGCTTACTCATTGATGCTGAGTGACATCCGCACCAAAGTGCTGATGCCAAGCATCGAAAAACTTGTTTCAAGCCTGCAAAACCATGCGCATGACTGGGCTGATACCACGATGCTTTCACGAACACATGGACAACCAGCTTCACCCACCACCTTGGGCAAAGAATTTGCTAATGTACAAGCCCGCATACAGGCGCAACGAGATGGCTTCAAGGCAGTGCAGTTGTCTGGAAAAATGAATGGAGCCTCAGGCAACTACAATGCACATTGTGCCGCCTATCCCGATGTGGACTGGGAAACCCTTGCAGCAGAGTTTGCTGAAAATTTTGGCTTGACCTGGAACCGTTATACGGCACAGGCGGAACCCCATGATTGCATTGCCGAGTACTGTGATGCACTGCACAGAATCAACACTATACTGATTGACCTCTCAAGAGATTTGTGGGCCTACATATCCATAGGCTATTTCAGACAGAAAATAGTCAAGGATGAAGTTGGTTCATCTGCTATGCCACATAAAGTCAACCCGATCGATTTTGAAAATGCCGAGGGTAATTTTGGCATTGCCAATGCGTTGCTCAGCCACTTTTCTTCAAAACTTCCGATCTCACGCTGGCAGCGGGATCTAAGTGATTCAACTGTATTGCGCAATCTCGGGGTTGCTGCGGCACACTGCGAAATTGGTTATCGTTCGCTGTCAAAAGGCTTGTCAAAGCTTGAAGTCAATCAGGACCAAATGCAGGAAGACCTTGATGCCAACCTTCAGATCCTGGCAGAGCCGATCCAGACAGTGATGCGGAAATACAAAATCGAAGGAGCTTATGAGAAACTCAAGGAGTTTTCACGTGGCAAGGCACTGGATCGTGACAAAATAGAAGGGTTCATTCGCTCTCTGGACCTGCCAGACCATGAAAAAGACAACTTGCTTTCTCTGACACCAGCCAGCTATACAGGACTTGCCCCGAAGTTGGCAAAAAATTCCTGAACAGGATTACATATCGTCCCGTAACAGAATATCATCCAGTCGCTTTACCATCGCATCCTGTGTGATGGAAGGTAGTATAAAAGCCCAGCCTTCTGTCCTTGATCTTGTCTTCTGTACAAATTCCTCTACCTTGGCTGAGTCGGATTGCACAAGGCCATCAGCATCATCAAATGCAATACCCAGCTTGACGTAGGTCTCTTTTCCTTTTGAGAAGGTAGTGACAACCACCCGCAATCCGTCATACATCCTGAACGTCGTAATGGCAGATGGCAGGATTTCTTCCTTGAATGATTGCAAAGAAGCAACGTCCCGAAGCTGCAACGACGACAGGGCATTGGCTACTTGGTACAACTCCGATTCAGATACCTTCTTGCCTTTCGGTATTGGCTGTCCTAAGGCAAATTCATAGCCCTCCTGGCTTTTGCTCTCAATTAAAACTTCACTACCATCCTTGTGACTGATTCGGATACTTCTAATCTGCTCAGGAAGGATATCCATGATATCTTTTCGCAACCACCAGGCGCCATCGCGGTTCAGAGCCAGCTTCCTGTCTAGCAGCCAGCTTTGTGTGTCTCCAGCCCGCCTGACAAACTGTGTATTCTGGAGGCTGCCTTCTTTACCGACGACCACAACGACTGGCTCGTCAAGTCCAGAAACCGCAAACTGTATCCCCTGTGCAAGGGCATCAGAGATATCTTCTACCCCAATCATGCCGTAATTATTTGGTTTGGCTGTCTTTTTCTCGATCAGCCGGGCATTGGCCAGGGTATCGAATGCATTGCGGACTACCGCTATATCAGCTTCATAGTGATCCCGGTTTGCAACGACCCAATGATGATCAGATTTGCTGATCTCGGCAAGCAGGTTATTTCCAGGACCGTGTACGGTCAATTTCGTGACCTGACCGAGGTTCTGTGCAAGACCCGGTATCAGCCAGATATCCTCATCGCTGACACTGTCTTTTGAGCCAGCAGCAATGTAGTAATACGATACGCCGCCGACAATTATGACCAGGGCCAGTATGACCAGTGATTTCAGACTCATATGCCTAAGGCATGCCTTTTTTTTCTGCTGCGCACGATGGACAGTGTGAAAGCCAGGAGGGATATAATAATTGGCACCAGACCAATGTTTATGAATTTCAATGTGGTGCCGAGTCGTTCAATATCCAAATTCAGATTATGACGAACTTGTCGTAACTGCTTGCGTATATTGAGTTTTTCCTGCTGAAACTTTTGAATTTCTGCTTCTTGTTCTGGCGAAAGCACCAGGGCATTGGCGTCATCACGCTGTTTCTGAAGGGTTATCAGCCTCTCTTCAGTTTCCTTCAATCTTGTCTGCAAGGATTCTTCCGTCGCGCGGAATTTCTGATCCGCTGCAAGCCGTAATTCATTGACTTTCACGAATGGACGCGATGAAGTCTCACGGCCGCGGATACTGATCAGGTCGGAACTGCCGGCCAAATTATCCAGTATATTGGCGAACAAGGCGCTGTTATCAGCCCAAGAGTTAAATATTTTCTGCCCAAAAAATTCCTGAACCTGCACCCACATGCTGTCCCCCAGGGTATCCGTGTCTGCAACGATCACAAGGTTGGCATCTTCTTTAGTGCTTGCAACATGCCGCCCCTCGCGGTCTGCATGTCCATTTGCATCCTCAACCGGCAGGCCCTCAGGAAATGCCGAATCCAGGGCCCCCTGTATACGGCCTATCAGCGTATACGACTCGCCAGTTGGCTCGAAGTTGGTCGACAGCTGGTTCAAATCGGGCAAAAAGCGAAACTGTGTAGCTTCCACAAGGGTAGCATCCGTGCTGGAAGTAACGATTGGCATAAGTCTGACGGCTGCGTTATCCCTGACTCCTATATGGCCTGCAACCCCCACACTAACCAGCTCCAGTTCAGAAGAGACCACATCTTCGCTGCTCAAGCCCTCGCTGCCTACGGCCAGCAATGCGTAATGCCGGATCTGCCCTTGGTCACCCGCACTCACGGTGAGCGCATTCCTGCGATCCAGCACAACGTATGCAGGATCGTACTCAATCCCCCATGCATCAAACAGTTTCTTTACGTTTGAACTGCGACCGCCTTCCACTTCCAGAGGCGAACCTTCCTGACGTACAGGCGTATCGACCTCTGAATGAGGGTCTACAAAAAATACGGCCTTGCCACCGCGCATGATGAACTGATCGATCGAATACAGTGCAGCCTCACTGAGATTCTTAGGGTGTATCACCATCAAAATGTCAATTTCGCCATCAATTTCTCCCGAGGCCACATCAAGTTGTTTGAGCAGGAACGATTGTCGTAACTGGGAAATCATTGCCCATTCTGTTGTCATCCTGGCAGTTTCAATATCAAACCCGCCAAATACAGGAAGCAGTGTGTGAATACCCGCCACGGGTTTTTCCGGACTGGAAAGGTTATAAATCAAACGGGAGATGTCGTACTCAAGAAACTGTTCACGCTGGGGTTGAAAAAACTTGATGGTTTCCGAGTCGCCGACTGCATTGCTTGCTGCCAGGCCAAAATATACTTTTTCACCGGTATTACCGAGAGGGACACCCTGAAGTCCTAGTGACGAGGCACGGTCTTCCTGCTCGGAATATGGTAAAGGATCAACAATATTGAGCACGACCTTGCCTTGTGACAGGGACATATATTCCTGGAGCAGCTCCCTGACACGTGTGGCATACGTGCGCAACTGCGGGACATCTTCACTGGCCTTGTCAGAATAAAACAGATAAAGAGTAATGGGTTCTTGGATACCAGCCAGGATATTGCGTGTGCCTTCCGTCAATGTGTACAGCCTGTTTTCAGTCAGGTCTGCACGCATGGACGTGAACAGAACACTGCTTAGCATATTGATCACGAGGAACAACGCTGCCACTCCAAGCAGCCCTGCTGACGTAATTGATCGTGTAGCTTGTACTGCCATGATCGTTAATCCGTTTTTTTCATGTCTACCACCAGTGCATTGGCATACAGCCAGCAACCGATCAACGAGACAAAATAGATTACATCCCGTACGTCAATAACACCTCTGGCAATCGAAGCATAGTGGGTCAGGAAGCTCAGTGAGGACAATGCATCGACTATATTCTGGGGAATCCATGCCTTGAAGAAATTCAGGACTAACGGAGAGCCGGCCAGCAGAAAAACAAAGCAGATGACCACTGTAATAATGAATGCAATCACCTGATTCCGGGTGGCTGCAGAAATGCAGGCTCCAATGGCGAGAAATCCCCCTGCCATCAGATAACTTCCCAGATACGCCGTGAAAATCACCCCGTTATCAGGGTTCCCCAGATAATTCACAGTAATCCATAGAGGAAATGTCAGTGCCACAGCAATGCCAATGAACACCCATGCAGCAAGAAATTTTCCGACAACGGCCTGACCCGTAGAGACTGGAAGAGTCATCAGCAGTTCAATGCTTCCAGTTTTGCGCTCTTCCGCCCACAGGCGCATGGCGATGGCTGGTACAAGAAACAGGTACAACCAGGGGTGGAACTGGAAAAATGGATTCAGGTCCGCCTGGCCACGCTCATACAGATGGCCCAGATAGAAAGTCAGGGCACCGCTCATGATCAGGAATATCACAATAAACACATATGCGACCGGCGTTGCAAAATAACTGCCCAGTTCTCGTCTGAATATCGTGATTACATTATTCATGTCAGACTGGCCCGGGTAATCTCACGAAATACATCGTCAAGCCGGTTGCTGGAAGATCTGCTGCGAAGTCCATCCGGGGTGTCATCTACCAAAATCCTGCCATCATCGATAATGATCGCACGACTACAGATTGCATCCACCTCATCCAGAATATGAGTAGAGATCACAATTACTTTCTCTGAAGCAATGCTCTCAATAAATTCTCGGACTTCATGTTTCTGGTTGGGATCCAGTCCATCTGTGGGTTCATCCAAAATCAGCACCTCCGGGTCATGCAAAATTGCCTGTGCCAGCCCTACCCTTTTTTTGAACCCCTTGGACAAGGTTTCGATGGATTGATTCAGCACTTTTTCAAGGTGCAGGCGTTCGATAACTTCCTTCTTGCGTTCTGCCTTGTGGCGGCCTTTCAGTCCACGTACCCTGGCTATGAATTCCAGATACTGAAATGGCGTCATTTCCCCGTAGCTAGATGCACCCTCTGGCAGATAGCCTATCCTCCTTTTAACCTCCAGGGGCTGCCTGCTGACATCGTACTCGCAAACCCGGATCACCCCGGAACTCGGTGCAAGAAACCCTGTAATCATTTTCATGGTAGTGGACTTGCCAGCACCATTTGGGCCCAGAAAGCCGAGCACCTCTCCAGAGCCGACCGAGAACGATATATCGTTGACTGCAACTGAATGGCCAAACTTTTTACTTAAATGTTCAATATCAATCATATCGATGCGGCATTTACTGCTAAAAGCCTTATGCTTATTGGATCCGGCGCTGAATGTTACTAAAGATCTGCAAATTTTCAAACATTTGAGAACTGGCTGACTGAACGAATCACATTAAGTCCAAAAGTGTTTCATAATCTTCTTGCGTGTCCACCCCGATTCCCGGGACAGACTTGCACAGCTCCACATGGATAAGGTCCCCATGTTCAAAGGCCCGCATCTGTTCCAGTGATTCCTGCTTTTCCAGTCTGGACCTGGGCCATTGCGTGAATTTTCGCAAATACCCCGCACGATAGGCGTAGATGCCCAGATGGCGATACACAGTATGACTGCAGGACGGATCAAAAGTTTGCACGTCCCTAGTGAAACCGATAGCAATATGATGCTCGTCATATATTACTTTGACTATGTTTGTATTTTGTATTTCATGCCCACTGTCCAAAACTGCACACAGGGTTGCAATGCTGACAGCAGGATGATGATAAAGGTTGGCGGCAACCTGGTGAATATTTTTGCCAGGCATCATGGGCTCATCACCTTGCAGATTGACAATCACGGTGTCATCGCTCCAGGCATATTTTTGTGTAACCTCCGCAATCCTGTCCGTGCCTGATACATGCTGATTCGAGGTAAGGCATACTTCTGCACCAAACATCCTTGCAGCATCTGCAATGCGCCGATCATCTGTTGCGACTACCACCTGTCCGGCCCCGCTATTACATGCATTCTCGTAAACATATTCAATGATTGGTCTGCCTCGAACTTCCAGCAACACTTTCCCAGGCAAGCGAGTGGATGCATAATGAGCTGGAATAACTACTTTGAATTCCATCAGCCTTGGCGCTGCCTATGCAGGAATGTGCCAATAGGTGCCAGCGCTACATGTCCTTGTATTTTTCGTACTCCTCATCAGTGATGGTCCTGGCTTCATGTTCCAGCATCACTGGAATACCATCACGAACCGGATAGGCAAGATGTGCAGAAGTAGATATGAGTTCCTGTCTTTCCTTGTCGTATTTCAACGGCCCTTTGGTGACTGGACAAACCAGAATATCAAGTAACTGCATTTGCACGCGGGATTCCTTCTATAAGAGTAGAGATACGCTGTTCCAGTAGTGGGCTCGGCTGAACTATTATGGGTAGATACCAGATGTTTCTGTCAACAAATAGTTTGCATTTCACGGCATCTTTCTCGGTCATGAGTATCGGTTTATTATCTCCGAACTCCAAGTCAGCTTCCACATAGGCATGATGATCCGGGAAAACGTGCCTGATAATGCGAATACCGGCATTTTCCAGCATCCTGAAAAACCGTGCAGGATTCCCAAGACCCGCTACGGCATGCACCGTACAATCCATGAAATCCTGCAAAGGCCTGCGCACTGTATCCGGGCCAAGTGAGACCGCACTTTCAGGCACCGTTTCAAAACTGTACTTGTAATTGTCATTCCGGCCATTGCTTACCACCAAGTCACACTCCTGGATTCGAGAAACCGGTTCACGCAATGGACCTGCCGGCAGGCACCTGCCATTTCCAAACTGCCTGGCACCATCTACGATGGCAATCTCAACGTTGCGCGGTAGTTTGTAATGCTGTAAACCATCATCTGACAAAATCACATCCGGCCTGTATTTGCTTAAAAGCAACCCAACAGCCTGCATGCGGTTGGCTGCCACAATTACTGGACAAGCAGTCTTTTGCACCAGCAACAGGGCCTCATCCCCTACTTCTTTTGACAAGCTGTGAGGCAGAGCCTCAAGGATCTTTCCGGCCTGGTGCTTTTTGTATCCCCGGGTAATGATACCCACTTTCAGCCCATGGCCCCTGCATTGCCTTGCAAGCCAGATTAAAAAAGGGGTTTTACCCGTACCACCTACTGTGAGGTTGCCAACTACGAGGATAAATACAGACGGCAGTGTACGCCTGTAATGATATACACGGTAGTAGAATCTTCTGACCGTAACAATAGCCCTGAACAGCCATGACAGTGGCAGCAACCCAGTTGAAAGGAGGTTTTTTGAATACCAGAGATTTTCCGGATCAAGCCTCAAACCAGACAAAACAAACCCTTTATCTGCTATGCATCAGGTGCCATGGAGGACGGGCGAAATTGCAGTTTGTAAAGGTCAGCATAGGCCCGATTATGCTCAAGTAACTCCTGATGCCTGCCCATTTCTGCAATACTCCCCTTATCCATCACTACGACTCGGTCCGCTTTTTCGATAGTCGATAAACGGTGTGCAATTATCAAGGTAGTTCTGTTTTTCTGCAAAACTTCCAGTGCAGCCTGTATAAGTTTCTCTGACTCGGTGTCCAGAGAAGAAGTTGCTTCATCCAAAATCAGAACAGGGGCATCTTTCAATAACGCTCTCGCAATTGCAATCCGCTGGCGTTGGCCTCCAGACAACAACACTCCATTTTCTCCAACCAGGGTATCCAGCCCCTCAGGCAGTTTTTCAGTAAACTCCAAAACTCGGGCTACACTCGCAGCTTCAACGACTCCCGGGTCATTAGATTCAACATTTCTTGCATACGCAATATTGTTTGCAACCGTATCGTTAAACAGAACTACTTCCTGACTCACGAGGGCAATCTGCTCACGCAAGGATACAAGAGACAGTTCTTTTATGCTGATCCCGTCTAACAATATTTCCCCCTTGTCCACATCGTAAAATCTTGGCAGTACATTTACGATCGTACTTTTACCGCTGCCAGACTTGCCAACAAAGGCTACCGTCTCACCTGGCTCTATAGTCAAGCTGATGCCTTCCAAAGCCTTGTCTTTTCTGGAGGGATACTTGAAACACACATCTTTATACTCAATTTTACCTCTACATCTTGTCAGCCTGTTCCCCAAATTTTCCTGTTCTTTTTCTGAATCAATGAGTTCAAATATGCTTTCACTTGCAGCAATTCCAGTTTGCAAAATTTCGTTCACGAGCGTTAGCTTTCTTGCCGGCGTCAGAATCCATATCATTGCAATGATGAATGCCATGAACTCTCCTGCAGACTCCCCTGATGCAAAGGCAGGACGGGCAGCTATAGCCAGAACCACAACCAGAACAAAACCTACCAGCATCTGGATTACGGGTGTGCTGGCAGCCTTGGTCATGACCTTTCTAAGATTGTTACGGATGTACCGCTCATTCGTATGCCTGAACTTGTTAATTTCATACTCCTGTCCACCGAAAATTTTTACAATCCGATGACCGACGATACTTTCCTCTACAATATTTGTGATTTTGCCTACCGACCTTTGCATGCGAGTACTGTATTTCCTGAACAACTTGCTCGTATAGCCCACTACCAGTGCAATGATGGGAGCTACAACCAAAAATATAAGTGTCAGTTTCCAGTTATTTATCAGCATTACCGCCAGCAGGAAAATAATTTTTGAAGTGTCTTCTATCAGGCTGCGCAGGCTTTTAGATGCAGCCCCGATGACAAGTTCAACGTCATAGGAAAATTTTGACAATAAGCTCCCAGTGACCTGATGATCAAAATACTGGGCAGGCAGGTATTGCAACCGATTGAACATTTGCTGGCGCAGGATCTTGATTACATGAGCCCCGACATAGCCTATAAAGTAGGTGCCTACAAAATTTGCAATTCCCCGAAAAACTATGACAAACAGCAATGCAACCGGGATCCATTTGATTTCATCATAGCTGTTATCCACAAAGGCCCCGTCTACAAAGGGCCCGAGCAAGTAGACGATGAGTGCATCCATCCCCGAAAACACTAGCAGGGCGACTGAGCCCAGTAACAAGTATTGCCACTTTGAAAATGTATAGCCCAGCAACCTGCGGTAGGTATGCCAACTGCTTTGCCCGGAAGCGCCTTTGATCATATCTGCTGGAAATATCAGGGTGCTGGAAATGGGAGGATCAGGCAGCAAATAATTTGCCATCCTCGAGTTGATAGGTAACATCCATAGACTCGACCACGGTATGGTCATGTGTAACGACAATAAATGCCGTGTCGAGCTCCTGACTCATCTTCAACAGCAACTCCTGTACCTGTACTACATTTTTGCGATCAAGATTGCCGGTAGGCTCGTCTGCAAGGATTATCCGAGGCCGAGTGACCAAGGCCCTGGCAATTGCCACACGCTGCCTTTCGCCACCGGACAACTCAGCAGGCTTGTGTCTCATTCGTCCTGAAAGGCCTACCCTGGATAAGAATTCTCTTGCCTGATCAAGAGCTTTTTCGTTAGGTCCGCGGCGCAACAACAAAGGCATCGCCACATTTTCCACTGCGGTAAACTCGGGCAACAGGTGATGGAACTGGTAAATAAACCCCAATGACTGATTGCGTATACGTCCTCGCTCCGCATCCGAAAGTCCAGACATCTCCTTACCGCACACTTGCACGGTTCCGGAATCAGGAACGTCCAGGCCGCCCAGCAGGTGCATCAGGGTACTCTTGCCGCTGCCTGATACGCCGATAATTGCCTGCCTGCTGCCAGCATCAACACTCAGGTCAACTCCCTTGAGCACTTCCACACGTAAAGGCCCGCTGGCAAAAGTTCTGACGATCGATTTACACTGTAACACTTGAGCCATATGGACTACTCATAGCGCAATGCTTCTGCCGGCTGGGTACGCGAAGCCTTCCATGCAGGATAAATCGTGGCAAATACAGTCAGCATAAATGCAACTGCACACACCATGATTACGTCAGCAGTGTTAAGGTGAGAGGGAAGATCGTCGATAGGATAAAAACCATCAGTCATAAACTTCATACCGAAAAAGGATTCAATCTTGCTGACTATGCCTTCCAGATTCGAGGCCAGCATGATTCCACACACAGCACCCAATGCAGTCCCGGCAAGACCAATCACTGTACCTTGGACGACAAAAATACCCATAATGCTTTTCGGTGAAGCCCCGAGAGTTCGCAGTATAGCGATATCACTTTGCTTTTCAGTGACTACCATGACAAGGGCAGTAACGATATTAAATGCGGCAATCAGCACCAGCAGTGACAATATAATTGCCATCATTATTTTTTCTATTTTCAAAGCACGGAAAAAGTTTCGGTTATGATGAGTCCAGTCAGTTACCCAGTACTCACTCCCTAATTGTTCACGGAGCTCTCTGGTGATTACAGGCGCATCGAACAGATCATCAAATCTCAGGCGCAAACCAGACACCGAGTCTCCAAGTTGAAACAGGCGTTTCGCATCTTCGATATGGATGGCAGCAGTATTCCGGTCATATTGTGGAATGCCGACCGAATAGCTGCCTACCACCGTGAAACGTCTGAGTCGCGGCAGAATCCCTGCCGGTGTTACTGTCGCCTCCGGTGTAATGACAGTAATCTTCTCACCTGCTTGTACACCCAAATATTTGGCCAGGTCCTCTCCCAGCAGAATGCTGAATTCCCCTGCCCGAAGTTCTCCAAGATCAGCATCCTGCACAAATTCACCAATACGCGAAACATTTACTTCAAGGTCAGGATCAACCCCATTCAACAAAACCCCATTCACCAGCTTGCCTCTGACTGCCATCCCCTGACCCTGAACAAAAGGTGCTGATCCCTTGATTGCAGAATTGCCTTTCAGCATTGTTTGCAAGCCTTGCCAATCTCGAAGTATTCCATCCCTCTCTAAAGCTGTGGCATGCGATGTCATACCCAGAATTCGATGCTTAACCTCATACTGAAAGCCGTTCATGACAGACAGCACAGTTATGAGCACAACAATGCTAAGAGCGATGCCCAGTAAGGAAATCAGTGATATAAATGAAATAAAGTGATTGCGCCGTTTTGCACGCAAATAGCGTGAACCAATGAAAAGTTCGAAGGGTTTTAACATTGAATCAAGTTTGGCTTCAATCGAGAGTCAGTTCAGTTGCGCAATGAGTATATAGACATCTTTGCAGGATGCCGATATTGGTATGCTATAACCATATAAGTTTAGACACCTTGGCCACAAATTCATCATACTGTTGAACGGGTTTGATCCATTTGTGACAACAGCATTTCTTGACGCGCAGTCGCACAATCAGGCCAGCAGCACATCGATCATACTTCATCATGGTCTGCAAACCAATTCCAGCGTAAATCACAAAGCAACTGGAGGATTCTTGCAAAATAATGACCGTGGTGAATTTCCGGATCTATCTGTTTTTGAGGTATATCAATGTATTCACGCTAGAAAATCTTTCACGACTGTATACAGCAGGCACAGGGAATCTGCCCGATTTCAGCTTGCAGACCATTTGTGCCACAAGCTCAAAACCGGTGGACCTTACATGCAGCCTGCACCATATACTACATTAAGCACTATACGCTGAAGACAACTATACAAAGAAGGTGAAGGTTCAGATTTCAAACACTAGACATAGAATGGTTTCTGAGCAACTTTGGGCCTTAACATGAATTTGCCTCAGATGTGATTCCAAACACGATCCATCTACTGATCCGGATTTAGATGCAGGCAACTATTCATTTTCTGAAGTGCAGCATTTGTGGCAACGACCTTGTATGACCGCTGTTTCACGGTAAGGTATAATTGACCAGGAAAAAACCCTTTCGAGTTGGGAAAATGAACAAGGAACTGCCGAGGTCAACCCTGCCTGCACAGAGTCATAATCCAATGGCTGAGGAAAGTTTCTTTTCCGGCTATAAAATTGACTCCTCTTACTATGACGAGATGTTCAAATCCAGCGACGAACCTCATGATCATTGCCGAAAACTCTGGGAAGCACTTGACACTATGTCACATGCAAGCATCACGGCGATGCAGGAGCGTGCTGAACGGTCATTTTTGCAGGAGGGAATCACCTTCTCCGTCTACGAAGAGGAAGGTGCACAAGAACGAATCATCCCAATTGATTTACTTCCAAGAATTCTCGATGCACAGACATGGGATCTCATTGAACGGGGCCTACGGCAGCGGCTCAAAGCTCTGAATCTCTTCCTGGCAGACATTTACGGACCCGCACGGATTCTTTCCGATGAAATTCTACCAACCGATCTCGTATACAGCCGTCCTCAGTTTCGCATCCAGATGCGTGGAGTGCGCGTGCCGCATGGCACCTATGTCTCGCTCTGCGGCACAGATCTCGTACGAACACATGATGGATTCCTTGTTTTGGAAGACAATCTGCGTGTACCGTCCGGGGTTTCATACATGCTGGCCAACCGCAGGGCACTGAAAACAAGCTTCCGCAACCTGTTCCGCCAGCATCGTGTGCGCAGTATTGAAAATTATGGCTCTCTGCTTCGCCAGACCCTGACTGAACTGGCACCGCCTGGCATCCTCGATCCCTGCATCGTTCTTCTGACCCCGGGCATTTACAACTCAGCTTTTTACGAGCACATGTTTCTTGCACGTGAAATGGGGATAGAACTTGTACAAGGCAAAGACCTGCTTGTCCATAACGGGTTTGTCTACATGCGGACAACTGGCGGGCTGCAGCGTGTAGATGTGATCTATCGCAGGGTCGATGACGATTTCCTTGACCCACTTGCGTTTCGGCCTGACTCACAGCTTGGCGTACCCGGTTTGTTCTACGCATACAGGCTAGGAAATGTCGTAATTGCCAATGCACCGGGTACCGGAGTGGCTGATGACAAGAGTGTTTACCCGTACGTCCCAAGCATGATCCGTTACTACCTGAACGAGGAACCGCTGCTTGGCAATGTCAAAACGTATCTTTGCCGCGAACCTGATGGTCTTGAATACACACTGGACAACCTTGAACACCTTGTTGTCAAGATGGTCGGTGGCTCAGGTGGCTATGGAATGCTGGTCGGACCTCACGCGACACCTGCCGAGCGTGCCGCATATGCGGAAGAGATTCGCAAGAACCCAGCAAATTTTGTCTCCCAACCTACCCTTAACCTTTCCTGCGCACCTTGCCTGACAAGCCGTGGTGCTGCGCCGCGCCATGTCGACCTGCGACCGTTTGTGTTGCATGGATGCGAAACACGACTGGCTCCTGGTGCATTTTGCAGAGTTGCCCTAACCCCTGGCTCTTTGGTCGTCAATTCAAGTCAAGGTGGTGGTGGCAAGGACCTTTGGGTACTTTCTCCATAACAACATGCTGTCACGCAATGCTCAAGGACTGTATTGGATCGGTCGATACCTCGAGCGAGCAGAACATGGCTGTCGTTTACTTGCTGATCAGCTCAAAGCACTGGAAGACCGGCCTGTCGAGGACATTGACCGCACTTGGCGGCGGCTGTATGCCGGTCTTGACCGCAAACCGATAGGTGGTAGCCTGGAATCAAACCTAGACGACGAAGGCTTCATGCTCGCAGATTCCTATACGCTTGCAGACGACCTGACATTTGAGCCTAATAATCCTGATGCAATCAGGAACTGCATCGCAGCAGCACGCGAGAACGCACGTCAGATTCGCAACGTCATCGGCAAGGACATGTGGTACTGCCTCAACCTAGCTTATCTAGAACTGAGAAATACCGAGATTGAGGACATTTGGAACGATCGGCCAGGCGAGTTCTATCTACGCACTGAAGATACAATTCGAACGTTTTCGGGAATCGCCGACGGTATCATGTACCGTGACAACGGCTGGCACTTCCTACAGCTTGGCCGTTTCGTCGAACGGGCGCAGCTCCTTGCAACACTCGTAGATGCGCACATAGCTACTTTCCCGACTGGCGAGCCTCATATCGAGTCTGACTGGTGTTCACTTTTGCAGATCTGTGAGGCACGAGTTGCCTATAGCCATCAATATTCGCTCGAATACCAGCCAATCAATGTTGTCAATTTTCTTGTCTCCGATCCTCTGCTCTCGCATTCGATCCGCTATGCACTGTCACAAATTTCATGTGCACTTGATGCTATCTCTGTACACCGTCCTGCGGTCGATGCGGGTCGCCTGGGAGGACGCATGTCCGCACACATTGATTACGATTGGCCAAACCGTGATCCTGATAATGACAATGCCACAAGAAACACACTGCAGATAATTCGTAATTCCTGCCTTCGTCTCCATGAGAATATTGAGGCCACTTACTTCGATTACGAGATTGAAGACAGCCCTAGGCTATGAACGCGTCGAAGCCTCGAAAATTTCTGGTCGAGCATCTCTCCAAATTTCACTACAGAAAATCTGCGTATGGGTGCGTGATGTTGCTGCGCCTGCATCCGAGGGAAGACAATGAACAACGGGTGCTGGAATTCAGTCTCCATACAGATCCTGTAGCTACGCCTAGCTCATTTGAAGATGTCTTTGGCAACACCTGTCATCTATTCAATATTCACCGTGAACACAAGCAAATAATCTTGCACTCGCGGGCGCAGGTTGCAACATGTGAAATGCCATCAGTTGCGAGTCATAAGGAAAAGGACACCTGGAACAGGCTTATTGAAATTGCAGACCCGGTTCGCTGCTGGGAGTATTTAAATCCCAGCCGTTTTGTGTACACTTGCCCGGCCTTGGAAGCATTTGCTGCAGCAAATGGTATCTTTCGTGGCACTTCCCCTCTTTCTTCACTACTAGAAACTGCATCTATACTTCATGCCACATTCCGCTACGAACAAGGATGTACAGAAGCAGACTCGCCTATTGAGCACATCCTAGAGACTGGTCAGGGAGTGTGCCAAGACTACACACACGTGATGATTGCCGTTGCCCGCTCATGGGGGATTCCAAGCCGCTACGTATCAGGATACCTTCACCTAGAAGGGTCACCTGGTGAACAGATTCCTGCCGGTGCGAGCCACTCTTGGGGAGAGTTCCTGCTTCCTGATTTAGGCTGGGTTGGAATTGACCCAACCAACAATACACTTGCCGACCACCGGCATATTCGCATTGCCGTAGGCCGTGACTATGCTGACGCAGCACCGACCCAAGGAACTTATTTCAGTGATGGTGAATCCATACTGGAAGTTCGGGTTACCGTCGTCGAAAGTGATGAGCCTGCCCCAGCAGCAGAGCTGCGCACCGAGCACGCGACCTTTTGTAATGCCACTCCGGTTTCACGTACACACCAAACCAGTGCAGACCAATAATACGCCCTCAAAAACCGGAACAAATTCATGCAAGGCCTCAGTACGTACTGAATCAGATACACAGTGCAAGATATTGATAATACTCAAGAAAGGAATTGGTAGAAAATTCTTGTTTCCTCTGCAAGCCCCTAAAACTTTTTAGACCAACTTACCCCGACCTCAAACTGTTCCATACTCACACGTACTGTCTGAGTAGGATCAAAAGGATTCGGCCCATCTACCGAGTTGTCAAATGCATGCATAGCCCCCACACTCACCTCACCCATTCGAGTAGTAACTGTCGCGCCAATTGTTATGTGATCTTCAACTACACCGGGTGCCAAAATATTGAATAACACCTGGTCACTGCCAACCGGCTGACTGCTATGGCTATAGCCAAATCGCGCGATGACATTGGACCGCACCTGCCATTGCAGCCCAACTTTGAATATGTCCATGTTGTCCCAGCCAAATCCTGCACCATGATCACCACCCAAGCAGCTTTCCAAGTCTGAACCACCCAATGTAGGGCAATCAAACAAGCGTTGCATACCGTTACTAATTGCACCACTGTCGTCATACCAAATCCTCTGGTAATCTGCCACCAGTGTAGTATTTTCTGTTACCTGGACTGCAAACCCTGCCCACAGAGTGGAGGGAATGTCAAAGTCACCAGCTTCTGCAAACAGATCTGCGTAGTCATCAAATTTTTCCATGTATATTTTTGATCGATAAGAAATCCCCAGATCGGCAGTTCCGATAACATCTTTTGCTAGCAAACCGATCTGAATACCCCCACCAAGTGAGTATTCCTGTCCATTTTGAGTTAACTTATCGGGTAGACGTGAACCACCGCTTGCCGCAAACGTTTTTGTAAACGGCGCAAATGTATCAAGACCATTACTACGAAAACTTTGAACAGTGAGTAACGGGCTGATGCCTACCGAAACGTTTTCTGTGAATTTATGTGCGTAAGAAAAATTGAAAAAGATCTGTATCAAATCTACACCTGCGGAACCGGCACCAAAAGTCCCAGGGGAAACGACCCCCTTACCATTCCTGTTCAAGGGGTCAAAAGACGCACTGCCACGATCATATGCAGTGTTTAACCCACCGTTTCCATATACCGATATGCCAACTGCATCACGCTCGCTAAGCATGTAATTCATTCCGAAGCTTGGAATGACAAACGTACCATCACCACTGTTTTCGGAATCTGGCCCTACGGTAAAAGCCCCCATACTCCCATTCAACTGGCTTTGGCCAGCCGAGTAACCACGATCCGGTTTAAACAATACGGCACCCATATCAAAACGATTACCGATGAAAGCCATGCCTGCCGGATTAGTGGCACTGGCCATAGCATCTTGTGGAAAAGCGACTCCTGCTCCCGCAAGAGCACGGTTTTTAAGCCCCGTGCCATAAGAAAAATAACCGTTGGTCGCAGTGGCTGATACCGGTATAAGCAAGCACACCAGCACGAATGCTGTAAATTTAATATCCATATATTAGGCTCTTCTCGCAAGATTAGTGGGACTAAACCCGGGTCCGAAATGACAGGCGCCTAGTCTATGGAAATAATCTGTTTATTTAATATCCAACAATATATATTCGCGCGCAGCTTCGGTGCTATTTAATCCTAGCCATTTGCAAGGCCAATCCGGAATGAAAAAGCGGCCATACAACTTGCACACAGATAAAATAAATTCTCAGAAGCCACATATTTTGACTTCACGACTAGACTAAAAAATCGATTTCCTGAAAGTAACCATTGATGAACGAGTGAATCCATGTTGCTGATAAAACCTGTGTGCTTCAAAGTTGTTGTGGTCAGTAAGTAGAGTTATGCGTTTGCAACCCTTTAGCCTGGCGATTTCCAGACAGCAATTTACCAGACCTGACCCCACACCTGCCCCACGTGCTTGCGGTAACACAACCATATCCTCAAGTATAGCTACAGGTCCCCCAAGTGCGGTTGATACCGTGTACAGAAGACTAGCCATACCGATAATACTGCCTGTTTCACGGGCTACGACAATTTCCCCGATAGCTGGACTGGAAATTATCTTTCTTAACCCCTGGCCTTGCAGATCAGTGTCGGGCTTGAATTCAGCTTCTTGAGAAAACAGTACTTCAAGAAGAATACACAATTGGGGAATATCTTCGATTTTTGCTGAATCAATATACATAGGATGCTGGGTGTCAATTGAGCTTGGAATGTAGAATGTATCTACTGTCACATTCTTCAAGAACCAAAAAACCCATTACTGGACCTGATTGATGTCTCAGAACATTTTAAGATGATGAGTAGTCTGGGGGCATCTTTTGCTATAGAAAGTTTTTTGCGTGATACCGGAACAAAATATTTGTTGAACTGGTGCCATCTGGCACTCCCCTTATCACGTATTGCACCCGTACGGCATGCATCGCTTACCACGCGCAAGCATCTGCCTGGATGTCAACTGCATATAGCCAATTGATGATCTCCAATTCCCTAAACCATTAGTAGATGATACCCTCAATGATTCCTAATAGTTTGTATAACATAATAAATATTAAAAAAATTATTCATTTCATCAAAGCCGGATACTAGAACCCCACCTTTGGAGAACACACATGGCAAAAGATCTAGCTCAAATCGCCAAAAACAAAGGAATCAAATACTTTCTTGTTAGCTTTGTGGATTTGTTTGGTGTTTTGCGCGCAAAACTGGTACCCGCCCGTGCAATAAAAAGTATGCAAAAAGATGGAGCCGGGTTTGCTGGATTTGCAGCATGGCTGGACATGACGCCTGCAGACCCTGATATGTTTGGAGTGCCTGACCCCGACAGCTTGATTCAACTGCCTTGGAAACCTGAAGTTGGATGGTTAGCGTCCGACCTGTGGATGGACGGCAAAGAAGTTGAGGCTTCTCCAAGAATTGCATTAAAAAGGCAAGTTGCGAAAGCTCGACAGAAGGGCTACCGGGTAAAAACGGGCGTTGAATGTGAATATTTTCTGATTAACCAGGAAGGAAATTCTCTATCGGATCCCTTTGATACCCAGTCCAAGCCTTGCTATGACCAACAGGCCTTAATGCGTCGTTATCCAGTAGTAAAGGAAATCTGCGACTGTATGCTGAAACTGGGCTGGGGGCCGTATCAAAATGATCATGAAGATGCTAATGGCCAGTTCGAAATGAACTGGGACTATAACGATGTACTAACCACTGCAGACCGTCATGTATTTTTTAAATACATGACAAAAACTATCGCTGAAAATCATGGCATGCGGGCAACATTCATGCCTAAACCATTCCCAAACCTAACAGGTAACGGGTGCCATACGCATGTTTCTGTTTGGAGTAGAACAGGAGAAAAAAACCTGTTCTTAAACAAGGCTGACAAGCTTGGCTTATCAAAACTGGCTTACCACTTCCTGGGCGGTATCATGGAGCATGCCGTTTCACTTTGTGCAATATTCAACCCTGCAGTGAACAGTTATAAGAGGATTGATGCATCAAGGACTGCTTCGGGTGCAACATGGTCACCCAATGCAGTAACCTACTCAGGGAACAATCGCACCCACATGATTCGTGTTCCTGATGACGGCCGATTCGAGCTGCGTCTAATGGATGGTGCTACTAATCCTTATCTAGCACAAGCTGCAGTGATTGCAGCAGGACTGGATGGAATTAAAAATAAACGTGACCCTGGAAAACCTAGCTTTATTAATATGTACGAAGAAGGTGATAAATTGCGTTCCGCTAAAAAACTGCCGGCGACCCTATTGGATGCACTGAGGTTACTTGAGAAGAATAAAACATTAAAAAATGAGCTTGGTGTAGAGGTCATAGATTCCTATATTAAATTGAAGATGATGGAGTGGCACGACTATACAAGTCATCTCAGCCAGTGGGAAAGACAGGCCACACTGGATTGTTAACTCATAATTGCGGGGTTAGGTGTTTCAATTTCAATAATTTAGGCCAGCATGCCCCGACTGCCAAGTACTTAATAGGTGAATGAAAAACACGGACACGAACGAAGACAAAAATACATCTTAAAGACTTCAACAAAACCGGAATGTTTAGTAAAGGGATTTGAATGCAGCCACGACATTTTACTGATTGCAAGCTTTATCCCCTAGCTATCAGTACAAGTTGGCTCCCTATGGATAAACATCGTGACCAGCAAAAAGTAAAAGCTACATCCACATGATCCAGATAACTGATGTTCTCGGACATTCACATGACTCGAAACTATCGAGTCGACTTCACGATTTGTCTCACCAGAACAAAGTCGAATACATTGTTCTGGACCACCCTAATTTACAGCGCCGGCGCTTTCGTGTGAAAACGGACCGTGGCACAGATTGCGCGATTTCTATTTCCCGGGAAACGAGATTAACCAATGGTGCGGTTTTACTGCTTGAAAGCGATCGCGCCATAGTAGTGAAAATGTCCAAAGATCGATGGCTTTCTCTCAAGCCGAATGATATCCCAAGTGCCATTGAACTTGGTTACTTTGCTGGCAATATGCATTGGCGAGTTAAGTTTAAAGACGAGTGCCTTCATATAGCACTTGAAAGCCCGGAAGACATTTACCTTGATCGTTTAAAAGATTTCTTTATACAGGGAAAGATTGTGCGAGCCAACCATGATTGAAGATGACCAGATTCTTATACTTCTTCAACATGGAGATAGTTTTTTCCCTTCTGGCGCCATTTCTTTTTCCTGGGGACTGGAAATGCTAAAGAATGACAAAGTTATTACCTCGATAAGTGGAGTTGAAAGCTTTATCGAGTGTCAACTTCTATATAGATGGGGATCATTTGAACGTGTTGTGCTGGCTCATTGCTTTGATCGTGCAAACGATTTCGAAACAGTCATCCCTGTCGACAATCTGGTGGAATGCATGACTTTTTCAAGTGAACTAAGAGAAGGATCAAAAAGGTTAGGGTCAGCTTTATTGGCTACATACAGCAAGCTAAATAATCCAGTCGCACAGCAATACCAAACTTTGATCCAAAAAAATCATGCGTATGGACATTTGCCGATAGCTCAAGGACTGATTTGGAATTCAATCGGCTTGTCTAAAACTCCAGTACTGATGTTATCGGCCTACAATTTCTGTATTTCGGTACTCAGTGCAGCTTTGCGTCTTGGTCTGATAAGCCATATTGATTGCCAGCAGAGCCTTATAAAACTTCGTGAATTAATTTCCGAAATCTTGACTTGGCCCATACCAGATGTAGAAGAGATTCATGGATTCACGCCTTTTTCAGACATCGCATCTATGCGCCATGAAAACTCTGATACAAGGCTTTTCGCAAACTAATTAATGATCCAATCTTCTGGAGAAAATCTATGCTGCTAACACCAACTGAACTAGAGCGTTTAACAATATATACAGCTGCTGAAATTGCGAGAAAGAGAAGAAAAAAAGGACTCCTGTTAAATCACCCCGAAGCAACAGCCATTATTGCTGATGAAATTCTTGAAGGTGCAAGAGAAGGTCGTAGCGTTGCAAAACTAATCAGCTACGGCTCAAAATTGTTAAGTACAGATGATGTTATGCCTGGTGTAGGCGAGATGATGCATATGCTGCAAGTTGAGGCAATTTTCCCTGATGGAACCAAGCTGGTCACTGTGCATGAGCCTATCCGTCCAGGTAAAACCAAAATTGAAGATAACACGTATCCTGGAGAAATAATTCCTGGGGACGGAAATGTACAAATTAACGCTAACAAGCACTCAATCAGGCTAAAAGTGTTAAATACCGGGGATCGCCCAGTACAGATTGGTAGTCATTTCCACTTTTTTGAAGTGAATTCCGAACTAGATTTTAATCGGAAAGATGCATTTGGAAAGCATTTAGATATTCCAGCGGGAACAGCTGTACGATTTGAACCCGGAGAAAGCAAAGAGGTGCAACTGGTTGAATTTGGTGGAACAGGTGAAGTGTACGGCTTAAATAGCTTAACTAATGGCTCAACATCTAATGAAATTGTAAAAAAAGAAGCACTTATTCAAGCAAAAGTTCGAAGATTCAAAGGAGCTTAATAATGATTGAAGTATCAAGAAAAGAATATGCCTCAATGTACGGCCCTACAACAGGAGACGCAGTACGTCTTGGCGATACTTCACTTTTGGCAGAAGTAGAACATGACTATGCTGTTTTTGGCGATGAATGCTTGCATGGCGGCGGTAAGACATTACGCGATGGCCTAGGACTAACACCTGGTTACGACAGTGCTGCTGGTTCTCTAGATATGCTGATCAGTAATGCCCTGATTATTGACCCTGTCCTAGGAATTGTAAAAGCCGACATCGGGATTAAAGAAAATCTAGTTGCAGGAGTCGGAAAAGCCGGAAACCCTGCCGTGATGGATAATGTAGACCACAACCTTATCTGTGGTGCAGCGACAACTGTGCGCGATGCAGAGGGATTAATTGCAACACCAGGAGGCATCGACGTGCATGTACATTTTGATAGTGCACAGTTATGCGAGCATGCGATCAGTTCCGGTATTACTACAATGATTGGAGGGTCACTGGGCCCAATAACTGTTGGCATTGATTGTGGCGGCGCTTGGAATGTTGGCAAGATGTTACAAGCTTCAGAGCAATGGCCAATCAATTTTGGTTTTTTAGGACGTGGCAACTCATCAAAGCCTAGATCTTTGATTGATCAGTTAAAGGGAGGCAGTATTGGTCTAAAGATTCATGAGGATTGGGGCGCGATGCCAGCAGTAATCGATACTTGTCTTTCTGTTGCAGATGACCTCGATTTTCAAGTCCAGCTACACACAGACACGTTAAATGAAAGTGGCTTTGTTGAAAACACCTTGGCTGCTATCAATGGCCGAACTATTCACATGTATCACACAGAGGGTGCGGGAGGTGGGCATGCACCCGACATCATTCGAGTTGCTGGAGAATACAATTGCTTGCCTTCCTCAACTAACCCAACAAATCCATACACTGTCAATACTTTTGATGAGCATCTAGATATGACAATGGTTTGTCACCATTTAAACCCTGCAATTCCGGAAGATGTCGCATTTGCTGAAAGCCGTATTCGTGCACAAACCATTGCGGCAGAAGATGTGCTTCATGACCTTGGGGCCATTTCCATGCTGGGCTCAGACAGCCAGGGTATGGGAAGAATCAATGAAGTTATATGCCGCACTTGGCAACTTGCAAGCAAAATGAAGGACCAGCGCGGACGTCTTTCCGAAGAAACTACAGCGCGTGGTGATAATGAAAGGATAAAACGTTATATAGCCAAATACACAATTAACGCAGCGCGCACATTTGGAATAGATCAGTACATCGGTTCCCTAGAAAAAGGGAAGATAGCAGATATAGTGTTATGGAAACCTGCATTCTTTGGCATTAAGCCCGAACTGATAGTGAAAGGTGGATTTATCATCTATTCTGCGATGGGTGACAGCGCTGCATCGTTAATGACCTGTGAGCCAATGATCATGCGGCCACAATGGGGAGCATTTGGTAACGCCAAGCAAGACTTGAGTGTAAACTTTGTCAACCAGTCTGCAATAGATGCAGGTGTAGGAGAAAAACTAAAGCTCCAAAAGATAAACTTAGCTGCACAAGGAACCCGAAAACTTAATAAAGGACACATGTTACATAACAGTTCCTGTCCAAAAATAACTGTTAACCCTGAAACGTTTGAGGTATTTGTCGATGGAGATCTTGCAACATGCGAACCTGCCAAGACCCTTCCATTAACTCAACGCTACATGCTGCGATGAACAGACAGACACTTAGTAACGGTCCTGCGCGTGTTGGCATTGGCGGGCCAGTCGGCTCCGGGAAAACAGCCTTAATAGAGCAATTGATTCCAATATTTAGTAACCGTGGAAATGAAATTGCTGTTATCACTAATGATTTGGTCACTCGAGAGGATGCTAAGCGCTTGCAACAATCTGGGCTACTTGCATCGGAACGAGTAGTAGCGGTAGAAGCAGGCGCTTGTCCACATACTGTCATTCGAGAAGATCCCACCTTAAATATGCAGGCCGCAGAACTGCTGGAGAGAAAGTTTGAAAACCTAGAAGTTGTATTGATAGAAAGTGGTGGAGATAACCTGGCATCTACTTTTTCTCTAGATCTTGTAGATTACTGGATGTTTGTAATTGACACTTCTGAAGGAGATGACATTCCTCGCAAAAGAGGGCCTGGTATCGTGCAATCAGATTTGCTAGTTATTAATAAAGTCGACTTAGCTCCTTATGTTGGTGCAGATATAAATTTGATGGTCAAAGAAGGACAAGAAGTAAGAGACGGCAAACCTCTCGCACTAACAAATTGTAAAACTGGTGCGGGCATACAAGAAGTTGCAGATCATATAATCAATAACGTGCTGTTTAGTTAAAACATAAAAATGCATGGGTAAATTGTCACTCGAGTTTTCCACGGGCCAGAATGGGAAAACTTATCTGAAAAATCAGTATGCATCTTATCCTTTTCACATATGCAAAGCTCAATATTTTGAAAATGATCCCCCCGGAATGGCTAACATATATATCCAGTCAGCATCAGGGGGGATATATGAAGATGATAGCCTCGTAACAGGTGTAGTAGCCAATTCAAATTCATATAGCCATATTACGACCCAGGCTTCGACCATTGTGCATGGAATGCCCAAGGGCATGGCGTATCAAACGGTTGATGTCAATGTCACCGGGAATTCCTACATGGAGTACATGTCTGACCCGTTGATACTTTTTCCAGAATCAAAATTAAACTCAAAAACTAATGTTTTCGCAGATCTCAGCAGCACTGCGGTTATAACAGATTCATTTTTGCTACATTTTTTAAAAAACGATAAACAAATCTTTAAGCAGCTAAACAGTTCTCTACAAGTATATTCCGAAGAGAATGAACTGCTCGCAAAGGATACATACTGGATGAATTCAAAGAATTTTTTGAGTAAAAGGCATATATATATTGGAATGAGTACAATTTACCTAATTGACCGCTCTAATGCCCGTCAACATTTGCTAGAGTTGTTGCAAAATTTTATGAAACAAAACAAAGATATATATGGCGGTGCATCACGTTTACCCAATAATTGCGGGATGATAATTAAATTTTTGGCCAAAGATGGCGATATGCTAAAAAAGACAGTGCAGCAAATATGGATGGCAATCAGAGAGTCTATTGTTGGTATCAAACCGAATATCCGAAAAAAATAAGAGCAACTGATTCGTAATCAGTAGGTCGGGTGTTCGAATCACCTCTCCGGCACCAATTTATTCAATATACATTTCAAGAGCC
>JAPONM010000026.1 GCA_026713925.1 Gammaproteobacteria bacterium | reverse complement strand
GGTGTGCTCCTCCACCTGCGCCGCGCCGCCCGCCCGGCCCGTGCAGGTCGCAGAGATGGTGATCGAGAAGGCCAAGCGACTGGTCGAACACAAGCGCGACGTGGTGATCCTGCTGGATTCCATCACCCGCCTGGCACGGGCCTACAACACCGTCGCTCCCGCCTCCGGGAAGGTCCTGACAGGGGGGGTCGATGCCAATGCCCTGCAGCGCCCGAAACGCTTTTTCGGTGCCGCACGCAACATCGAGGAGGGCGGCAGCCTGACGATCATCGCCACGGCCCTGGTGGAGACGGGCTCGAAGATGGACGAGGTCATTTACGAGGAGTTCAAGGGCACGGGCAACATGGAAATCCACATGGACCGGCGCATCGCGGAAAAGCGCGTGTTCCCGGCCATCAACATCAACCGCTCCGGCACGCGCCGCGAGGAACTGATCACCGACCGGGACGAGTTGCAGAAGATCTGGGTGCTGCGCAAGTTCCTGCATCCGATGGACGAGATCGAGGCCATGGACTTCATGCTGGGCCGCATGCAGAGCACGAAAACCAACGAGGAGTTTTTCGAGGCCATGCGCCGCTAGGCATTGCCCCTGTCAGTGCCGGGCCTTCAGCTTGTCCAGCGGCACGAAGTTCATCTGCTCCTCTTTCTGGTATTCCCGGTCAAAGACCAGTTCGACCGCCACGGCCCCGTCGCGCTCGATCGCCCTGACCTGCTTGAGTTCGGGCAAGACCATCGCCAGGTACGCGCAGCTGGCTGCGGCGACCCCTTCCTCATCTTCCAGCAATGCAGCAACCAGATTGGCCGCCACGTACTCCACCCGCTGCTCCCGGCTCGGCCGGGAGACAAACTGCTCGTTCAGCAGGATCCCCTGGTCCAGTTTCCCGTCGATTCGCCCAAGTGATTCACGCTGCCTTGCAGACAGCGGCTGGCTGCGGTCGTATTCAAGCATGGGCGTGCCGTTGACCTGTACGACCAAAGAACCTGGAGGGTTGTCACTCATCTCGGGCATGGACGGTTTCGCGTGCCGCACCCTGTCGGGCCGGGCCCTCCCGGGCACGGGTCCGCCGGGAACTCGCAGGTGATGGAGCCACGTGCCGGCATCAGGCGTCCTGTTCGCTCAGCATGACCGCACGCCGGTCAGGATGCCAGGAGGAGTTGGCAGCTTTTCCCAAGTTCAGGAATTCTGCGATCTGCCCCGCGTGCCGGCGCGCATCGCGTTCGCCCAGATCGATCAGGTAGCGCAGGTAGTCGGGCTGGAACATCAGCAGGGACAGCGAGTCCGGGCTTTCCGTGTCGCGGGTGCCCAGCCCGCGTGTGAGATACCTGAAGGGTTGCGGCAGGGTGATCTCGTACTCGCTGGCAAGTTTTCCGAGGTCTTCGCTGGGACGCAGGATCAGTACCCGGGCCTTCTTGTAGTGTGCCCGCGATGCGGCACTGATTTCATCATAGACTTCATTGATCCGGTTCATGTTGGCGGCATCGTAGTCGAGCAGGTCCAGGAACATCGAGTCCAGCAGGATGCCGGCAATTTGCGCGACCGGCACGTACCCGGATATGACGGATTCCTCCGGGCTGGTCTGCCTGCCCTGGAAACGGGTGGAGATCGCAATGATGCGCTTGGCCCCCAGGTGCATGGCCGGCGACAGGGGGGCAATGGACCGGATGCCGCCGTCCCCGTGCCAGCCATCATCGATTTTGACGGCAGGGAATACCAGCGGCAGGGCGGTGGAAGCCATTACGTGCTCGATGGTGATCTGTGCATTTTCACTGCGCCGTCTGGGACGTCTCCAGTGCTCGCCCACATGGCCCTGCACCCAGGTGGTCGAGATGCCGGTACCGTAGTTCGTCCCGGTGATCCCGAGTACGCGCAAACGGCCCTGCTCGATGTTTTGCCGGATCCCGGCGATAGGCTCGGTGGATTTCGAATTCAGCCTTTTTTCCAGCATCCGGCGCAGCGGGGCGTTGTCCAGCAGGCTGGGTCTGCGCCCGCCGACCCGTTTGCCTCCGAGCACCAGGCGCAGGCCCCAGCGCAGGAAATTGGCCAGGAAATAGCGGCTGTCGGTACGAAAGACCTTGTCGGCAGTCAGATGTATCCACAGGTCGGTGAGATGCTCGACCGCCTCATCGAAACGCCCGGAGTAGGCCGCGAGGTACACCGCATTGATGGCTCCGGCCGAGACACCGGTGATGATGGGCGGGTGGAAGTCGTCGAAATGCTTGCAGATATAGCGCAATACTCCGACCTGGTAGGCCGCGCGCGCACCGCCTCCGGTCATCGCAAGGCCAAGATCTGTGCTGATTGAATCGGGCATAATGTTCCAATGTCCATGTGGGGTGCAACGAGATACGGATTTCGGTCCGCCCGGGTCTGGTTGCGGGGTGCAACATTGTTATAAAGTTACCCGCAGCGTTCGCACCACCCGTGCATGCAGTCTACAATTACACATATTGTCCAAGGTACTAGTATAGCCTAAATTGTCATGTTCGAGCCGTACACACAAGATCTGGGGTGCCCCGGGATGAGCAGGCCGGGAGGCATCGCGTATGTCTGACATCGATCCGCAGGAGACCCGGGAATGGCTGGATGCCATGCAGGCAATCCTGGAACGAGACGGTGCGGCCCGGGCTCACCACATCATCGAGCAACTCATTCACAGTGCGCGCATCGCGGGCGTGAACCTGCCGTTTCGCAACACCACGGCCTATGTGAACACCATCTCCGTGGAGGACGAGGAACGCCTGCCGGGAGACCCGCGGATGGAACATCGCGTACGGTCCCTGGAACGCTGGAATGCGCTGGCCATGGTAGTGAAGGCCAATAAGAAATTCCCCGAGCTCGGCGGGCATATCTCCACCTACGCCTCGGCAGCCACGCTGATCAGCGTGGGATTCAATCACTTCTTCCGTCCTGCAAGCGATGATTTCGCAGGTGACCTGGTCTATTTCCAGGGGCACGCCGCCCCTGGCATCTATGCACGGGCCTACTTGGAGGGGCACCTGAGCGAGGAGCAGCTGCTGCATTTTCGCAGGGAGACCCAGGGTCAGGGCCTGTCGTCCTACCCGCATCCCTGGCTGATGCCGGACTTCTGGCAGTTCCCGACCGTGTCCATGGGCCTGGCCCCGATCATGGGTATCTACCAGGCTCGTTTCATGGCGTACCTGCACGATCGCGGCATCATCGACAAGGGTGACCGCAAGGTCTGGGTGTTCACCGGGGATGGGGAGATGGACGAGCCGGAATCGCTGGGTGCGATTTCCCTGGCGGCCCGCGAGGAACTCGACAACCTGATTTTCGTCGTCAACTGCAACCTGCAGCGCCTCGACGGCCCGGTGCGTGGCAACAGCAAGATCATCCAGGAACTGGAGGGGAATTTCCGCGGTGCAGGCTGGAACGTCATCAAGGTCCTCTGGGGGGGCAACTGGGATCCCCTGCTGGCCCGGGACCGGGACGGCATCCTGCGCAAGCGCATGGAGGAAGCGGTCGACGGGGACTACCAGAATTACCGGGCCAAGGGCGGCGCCTATGTGCGGGAGCATTTCTTCGGCAGGTATCCCGAGCTGGAGAAAATGACCGAGCACATGACCGACGATGACATCTGGCGCCTGAACCGGGGCGGCCATGATCAGCAGAAGGTCTATGCGGCCTATGCTAAAGCGGTGCGCCACCCGGGTCAGCCGACGGTGATACTGGCCAAGACGGTGAAAGGCTACGGGCTCGGCAAGAGCGGTGAAAGCCTGAACATCGCCCACCAGCTGAAAAAACCGGCGCGGGAATCGCTGGCTGCGTTCAGGGATCGCTACCGCATCCCGGTGCGCGACGAGGAACTCGAAGACATCCCGTTCTACAAGCCTCCCGAGGACAGCCCGGAAATGCGGTACCTGGGGAAGCTGCGCGAAAAGCTGCAGGGCCAGCTGCCGAGACGCGAAAGCCCCCGGATCGAGCTTCCGATTCCACCGATCGAGACTTTCCGCGATCTGCTGGAGGGCAGCAAAGGCCGCGAATACTCCACGACGATGGCCTTCGTGCGGATCCTGTTCACACTGACCCGGGACCAGGCCCTGGCCCAGCACATCGTTCCGATCGTGCCGGACGAGGCGCGCACGTTCGGCATGGAAGGGCTGTTTCGCAGCCTCGGGATCTATGCCCACCAGGGCCAGCTGTACGATCCGGTCGATGCCGACCAGGTGATGTTCTACCGCGAGGACCGCGCCGGGCAGATCCTGGAGGAAGGGATCACTGAAGCCGGCGCGATGTCTTCCTGGATTGCGGCCGCCACCTCGTACAGTTATCACAACATGCCGATGATCCCCTTTTACATCTTCTATTCCATGTTCGGCTTCCAGCGCGTCGGCGACCTGGCCTGGGCGGCCGGTGACAGCCGGGCCCGCGGATTCCTGATCGGGGGTACCTCGGGACGCACCACGCTTGCCGGCGAAGGCCTGCAGCACCAGGACGGGCACAGCCACATCCTGGCATCCACCATCCCCAACTGCAGGGCCTACGACCCGGCATTCGCGTACGAACTGGCCGTGATCGTGCACCATGCCATGGATGCAATGTACGTACAGCAGCTGGACTGGTACTACTACATCACGGTCAACAACGAGAACTGTGTGCAGCCTGCCATGCCTGAACACTGCAGCCAGGGAATCATCGAGGGCATGTACCGGCTGCAGGCTGCGGACGGGCCCGAAGTGCAGGTACGCCTGCTGGGTGCCGGCGCAATCCTGCGTGAAGTGATCCGGGCGGGCGAACTGCTGCATGCGGATTTCGGCATTGTTGCCGAGATCTGGAGTGTCACGAGCTTCAACCGCCTGCGCAGGCAGGGCATGGAAGTCCACCGCTGGAACATGCTGCACCCCGAGGAGCCGGCCAGGACGGCCTATGTCGAACAATGCCTGCAGGACTGCGATGCACCCGTGGTCGGTGCATCGGATTACATGAAGGCCTATGCCGACCAGATCCGCCCATACGTGAAATCACGCTATGTGGTGCTGGGGACCGACGGGTTCGGACGTAGCGATACGCGTAGGCAGCTGCGCAGGTTTTTCGAGGTCGATGCGGAACATATCGTCGTGGCGGCCCTGCACGCGCTGGCTGAACAGGGCACCCTGGACCGCTCGCAGGTTCGCGCCGCCCTCGAGAAATACACACTTGATCCTGAAAAACCGGATCCGGTTCATTCCTGATACCCGATGGACACGCTTGCGGAAATCCGGGTCACGGACATCGAGGATGGCGAGCCGGTCGATGTGGTGGAGGTCCTGGTGCGCCAAGGTGACCGGGTCGAGGCGGAGCAGCCGCTGGTGGCCCTGGAGACGGACAAGGCCCTGGTCGAGTTCCCTTCCCCGCATGCCGGGCAGGTCGGGAAAATCAGTGTACAGCCCGGTGACAAGGTCGCGCTGGGTGATCTCCTGCTGGTCCTTGAAGTGCAGGCCGCATCGCTGCCGGACGGTCCGCCCGCCGCCGGGGCGGATGTGCCGAAACCTGCCGTCCCGGAGCAGCCGGAACAGGCGGAGGATACGGTGGAGCCGCTGGCCCGCCCGGCGGATTCGGGGCGTACCGGGCGTGACTATGCCAGTCCGGGCGTGTACCGGTATGCGCGTGAACTGGGGGTAGAGCTGGACGGCGTGCAGGGCAGCGGCCGACATTCGCGCATCCTGAAACAGGACATCCGCCAGCATGTCCGTAGCCGTTTGCACAAGGGGGATGCCGGCTCACAGGCCGCATCGGGTGCCCTGCCTGATTTTTCCGGATACGGCGAGACCGAGGTCCGGCCCGTGACCGGCGTACAGCGGCGCACGGCACAAAATCTGCTGGATTCCTGGCGCTCGATTCCGCACGTGACCCATTTCGACCAGGCCGACGTGACCGGGCTGGAACGCTACCGCAGGCAGCTGGGTGATGTGGTGCAGGCCCAGGGCGTGCGGCTCACCCCGCTGGCATTCGTGATCAAGGCGCTGGCGGCCACGCTAGCACGATATCCCCTCTTCAATGCCTCCCTTGACCCGGCTGGCGAGCAGTTGGTCCTGAAAAAATTCTTTCACATCGGCATTGCGGTGGACACTCCGCATGGCCTGCTGGTGCCCGTGTTGCGCGATGTCGAGCGCAAGACGCTGGTCCAGGTTGCACGTGAGCTGGAGGAACTTGCCGCGAAGGCACGTGAGCGCAAGCTGACGGCCGCGCAGATGGCAGGTGCCAGCATGACGGTCTCCAGCCTGGGAAATCTGGGCGGACAGGCCTTCACACCGATCATCAACCCTCCTGAGGTGGCCATACTGGGCCTGTCCACGATGATCGTGCAGGATGTGCACACGGACGGCGGCACCGCGTCGCGCAAACTGCTGCCCCTGTCGCTTTCCTACGACCACCGCGTGATCAACGGTGCGGATGCCGCGCGATTCTGCGCACATCTGAAGGCGGTCCTGGAAGACATCTGGAAACTGGTTCTGGACTGAGTCCCTGATGAAGATCGGTATCCCCAAGGAGATCAAGGCTGACGAATACCGCGTCTCGCTGCTGCCGGTGGGCGCACACCTGCTGGTGGAGGATGGCCACGAGGTGTTCATCGAGACCCGGGCCGGGCGGGGCAGCGGGTACCGTGACGAGGAGTACCGGGAAGCGGGTGCGAACGTGGTCGACTCGGTGGACACGATCCTGGAGGAATGCGAAGTGCTGGTCAAGGTCAAGGAGCCCCAGCCCCGGGAACTGGAGCAGTATCCGGCGTCCCTGATCGTGTTCGGGTACTTCCACTTTGCGGGCTCCAGGATCCTGACGGAAACCTGCCTGCACCAGCGTATCACGGCGCTGGCCTATGAGACACTGACCGATGCACGCGGTGACCTGCCGCTGCTGAAACCCATGAGCGAGGTGGCTGGCAAGATGTCGATCCAGGAGGGTGCGAAATGCCTGGAAAAACCGGTGATGGGGCGCGGCATCCTGCTCGGCGGAGTGGCCGGCGTGGCGCCTGCCGACGTGCTGGTCCTGGGAGCGGGCGTGGTCGGGTCCAATGCCGCGCGTGTGGCCGCAGGGCTGGGGGCGAATGTCACGATCATGGATATCGACATCGAGAAACTCAGGCACATCGACGAGGTCATGCCGGACAATGTCACGACCATCTATTCCGACCCGCACGCGGTGCGCCAGTTCGCCCTGCAGGCGGACCTGGTGATCGGCGCATTGCTGATTCCGGGGGCGCGCGCACCGAGGCTGATCCGGCGGGACATGCTCGCGCAGATGAAGCGCGGTGCCGCCCTGGTGGATGTATCCATCGACCAGGGCGGCTGTTTCGAGACCAGCCGCCCGACCACTCACCACGACCCGGTGTACGTCATCGATGATATTGTCCATTACTGCGTGACGAATATCCCGGGTGCAGTCGGGCGCACCAGCAGCCAGGCCCTGTGCAATGCCACCCTGCCGTATGTTCGAAAGCTTGCAAACCTTGGGCTGGACGCCTTCCTGGAACAGGATGCGGGCCAGCGCAATGCCCTGAACGTGCATGCCGGGACGCTGTGCCATGCGGGTGTGGCGAGTACATTTCCGGACCTTCCCTGCAATGTCCGGTCCGGCTGACCCCGGGCAACGAAGCAGGGCCCTGGAGGACTCGGGAATTTCTGCCAGGCAAGTCTGCAGCCCTCCGCATGGTTTGTGGAATCTCTTCACGGTTTTGCAATGATTGCAGGGTATCCTGTGAGGCTGGAATACATGCATTGAGAAGATGGGCACCATGGCACAGGCATCCGGATTCGATCCAGACGACATTCCCGCAATAAGGGAGCACACAGGCACCGCTTTCAGCGAAATTCTTGATAAGCGGATCAGCCGGCGCACCATGCTGCAGGGTGCAGCCCTGCTCGGCCTGCACGTCTCGCTGCAGGATTTTGCGCATGCCAGCGCTGCTTCTGCACGTCCCGTGTTCGACGAGCTGGCGCATGGCCTGGATGAGGCGCTGCATGTGGCGCAAGGCTATTCGTACCAGGCGCTGCTGCGCTGGGGGGATCCGCTGTTTGCGGACGCGCCGGCATTCGATCCTTTCGACCAGAGCCCCGAATCCCAGGCCAGGCAATTCGGGTACAACAACGATTTTCTCGCCTGGATGCCCCTGCCCCGCGGTACCGATTCCTCGGTTTCCGGCCTGCTGGTGGTGAACCATGAGTTCGTGAGCAGTTCAATGATGCATCCGGGGTCGCCCGATGCGTTCGACCTGACCCGCTCCCAGGTAGATACCGAGATGCAGGCCCATGGCCTGTCGGTGGTGGAAGTCCGCAAACAGGGTCATGCCTGGCGGGTCCATCGCGAGTCCGGGTACAACCGCCGCATCACACCGCTGACCGTGATGCGCCTCTCCGGCCCGGCACTGCGGGACCGCAGAGTCCGGACAGCCTTCTCGCCCCAAGGCCTGCAGAGTCTGGGAACCTTCGGGAACTGCGCGGGGTGTCGCACCCCCTGGGGGACCGTGCTGACGGCAGAAGAGAATGTCCAGTCCTATTTCATGGGGCACGCGCGAAAGACCGACGAACGCAAGAACTACAAGCGGTTTGGCCTGCGGGGCACGAAATCGGCCCGTTCCGCCTGGGGCAGGTTCCATGAACACTGGGACCTGGACCGGCACCCGCAGGCGGGCCTGCATGCCGGATGGATCGTTGAGATCGATCCCTACGATCCGGCGTTCATGCCGGTCAAACGAACGGCCCTCGGACGATGCAAGCATGAAGGTTGCGGGATCGTCATCAATCATGACGGGCGCGTGGTCGTGTACATGGGGGATGACCAGAGATTTGAATACATCTACCGTTTCGTCAGCCGGGACCAGTACCGCCCCGGCGACCGGGCGCACAACCTGTCCTTGCTGGACAGGGGGGAGCTGTCGGTAGCCGAGTTCACCGAGTCAGGCACAGTCATCTGGAACCCCATGGTGTGGGGCACCGGGATGCACGTGCCTGCCAACGGGTTTGCCAGCCCGGCCGATGTGGTACTCGATATGCGCCGGGCCGCCGACCTGGCGGGGGCCACGCCCATGGACCGTCCCGAAGAGATCAAGGTCAGCCCGGTTACGGGACATGTTTTTGCCGTGCTCACCAACAACACCCGGCGAACCATGCATGGGGTGGACCGCGCCAATCCGCGGGCCTCCAACCGGCATGGCCATATTCTCGAGCTGATCGCACCGCACAACGATCACAGTGCCCGGGAGTACAGATGGGAGACCTTCATGCTTGCGGGGAATCCGGGAAACGAGGCGGACGGGGCCCGGTATCACGCCGGCGTGACCGGGAACGGGTGGTTCTCGAATCCGGACAACTGTTCATTCGACCGTGCTGGCAATCTCTGGATTGCCACCGACGGTTTTAACGACGAGGGCATCGCCGATGGCATCTGGGTGAGTGTCACACAGGGTCCGGACCGCGCGCTGCCCAGGCACTTCCTGCGTGCCCCGAGAGGTGCAGAGATTTGCAGTCCCTGTTTTACGCCTGACTACAAGACGATGTTTTGTTCCGTGCAGCATCCGGGTGAACGATCCAGTTTTGACCGTCCCTCAACCCGCTGGCCAGACTTTGATGAGCGTCTGCCGCCACGTCCCGCCGTGATCGCGGTAACGCATGACCAGGGGAGAGAGATCGGGAGCTGAACGAAGGCCCTGGGTGCTTATTCGGCGTTGGCGGGATGGACGAACGGGTCGGTCCATGGCGAGTGCTGCATGAATTCCGAAAACTCGACCCGGCTGATCGAGCCATTTCCGTTTTCATCAAACCGGCTGAAAATTTCGGGTTCAGACAGGTTGTACACTGCCTTGGCCTCGGATGGGTCCAGGCGTTCATTGCGGTCCAGGTCAGCCCCCCAGAAAAGACCGTCTTCCAGGCCCATTCCGCCTCCGCCACCGGACAAGCCTGCAGCAGATATAGCGGGGATCAGCACCAGCAGCGCTGACAGTGCAACAGATTTTACATTCATAATGCGTATTCCTGTGTCGGGTTGTATTTTGGCTGTCAGTCAGGGTAGCACCGCTAGTTGCGGGTATGAAGCCTGGCTGTGCGCCGGTTTTCGGGAACATACTGACGGCCTGTCAGGCGATCCCTATGGACCCGGGCATGAAAAACCACTCATCCCCTGACCGGTACCGTGTTCCCTATTGGTTAGACACCGTTAGGGCACGCTGGGTTCACAGCGGATTTCAGCCGACAGGTTGTCGTGCGCTAAGGCTGGAGGAGTTGATGGAGCGGCTGCTGCCTGACCTCTTCAGTGGGCCGTGACAGGTAAAACTCGGCCATGAGGTTTCCGTCCGCTTCCTGTCCTGAAGGATCGATATTGCGATCCTTGAGTTGCCTGATGATCTTTTCCTGCTCATCGGTAGAAGCCACCTTGCGTTGCAAGAAGGTTTTGTCCTCAAGCTTTTCTGTCTCGTATCCCCATGTTTCCAGGCAATTCTGTATCGGTTGATAGGGAAAAATCCGAAGCACGAAATTGGCGATCCATGCGGGCTGTTCCCGGGAGATCGCCGGCATCAGGCGATCAAAACTTTTCTCCGTCACGTACCCCACGCAACCGGTGGACATCAGCAGATCAGCGGAGGCCAGGCCTTGCTCGACTGGTTCGGGAAAGGGCTCTGACTCAAGGTCCACGGCAAGTCCCGTATCCACCAGCCCCGTTTCTTCGGCGAAGTTGATCGCATTCCGGGCCGGATCAATCCCGGTAATCTCCAGTTTGTCCGCTTGATCCAGGTTTTCGAAAAATTCCTGTTCTGACTGGATAATCTCCTTGCACGAATCGTCTCCCCTGCGATCGATATCCCAGCGCGCATACAAATCCTCCATCGACAGGTCATACTTCAGCAAGGCGGCATTGACCCCGTATGAGCAACCCAGATCGATGACGTGAACGGTGTCACGATTCAGGCGCTTGCGAAGCTGTTCTATCAGCGCCTGGCAAATCGGCTTGGCGTTGTCAGGGATGGAGTAGTTCAGGTGTTCAAGTGTGGAGCAGTAAAGCCGCGGGTCACAGTGATCATAGATATGATCCATCCTGTGCTTGGCCTCATTGATGCCCGAAAAGTCGGAGCCGCTTTGCATAGGTCCTCCCTGGTTCGAGAGGTTCGGTCAGGCCCGGCTTGATACACCAGCCGCCCGGCAACCCCCTCCATTGACTTCGATTTCCACCCGCTGCCTGAATCAGGTAGCGCCAAGCATTCTGGGTGCAATGCATAACAAGCCCCGACCCTAACATGCCCGTACAGGCGCTTCAAGTTCTGCTCAGTTTCCGTGCGAGACTCGAGCCGGTTGCAGGCATTATGCCGCATCAGCTGAGAGTCGATGAGGGCAATATGCTGCGGGCCGGGTTTTCGAGCATGCACGGGGACAGGTGATTCAGGGAATGTTCCGCGCCGCCGTTCGGGCTGGTATTCCGTAATGCAAGGTTTCTCCAGCGCATGGGAACTGGTGGGCATGTTATGTCCCTTCCCGGCCAAATCTTGGTATATAGTTACAGCAATGGAAACAGCATTAATCTGTATGCTGCGATAGTGCATATAATTGGATTTTCAGAACATCTTCAGTACGTCTTCAAGTTTTCACTACCTGGGTCTGGCTAAGTTAAGCTGTTGAATCAACATGATTTATGTTAACCGTACTGAATGTCACTTGCTCCCGCATAACCAGTAAGCTACCGGTTTACCCGCGCTCATGATCCACCAGCCACAGCGACTGTCGGAAATTCGGGCGTCAATGCGTGCGGCAACCCTCGTGGAGGAAGCCGGCGCGGTACGCGAAAGTATTACCGCCGCCGGGCTCACCGGAACTGATAGGGACGTGATCGTTGCGCGTGCAGTCGAGCTGGTTCACAGCGTACGGGCAAATGCCGGAACCTCGCTTATGCAAGGCTTTCTCGTTGAGTACGGACTGTCGAGCCGCGAGGGTGTGGCACTCATGTGCCTGGCCGAGGCGCTCCTGCGGGTTCCGGATACGGAAACCGTCGACGCACTGATCGAAGACAAGATCGGTGCGTCGGACTGGGCAGCTCACCTCGGTCATTCAGCCTCACTGATGGTCAACGCTACAACCTGGGCCCTGCTCCTGACCGGCAAGGTGCTCGGCAACGTACAAGGCGGGCTGGCCGGAGTGCTCCATCAGGCCGTCAAGCGCCTCGGCGAACCGGTCATCCGCGTTGCGGTTGCCCATGCGATGCGCGAGCTCGAGCAGCACTTCGTGCTCGGGCGCGATATGGACGAGGCGCGGGCGCGGGCTGCAGCAATGGAGGCAAAAGGCTACAACTATTCGTATGACATGCTGGGCGAGGCGGCCCTTACCGAGGCGCAGGCACGCCGGTACCACCTTGACTACTCCGACTCGATAGCTGCCCTCGTCAACCAGGATGGTTTGACAGGTATTTGCGAGCGGTCGGGCGTATCGGTCAAGCTTTCTGCCTTGCATGCGCGTTACGAGTTCGGGCAACGGGACCGGGTGCTGACCGAGCTGGTCGAGCGCCTGCATTCGCTCGCCCTGCTTGCCAAGTCAGCTGGCATTGGCCTGAACGTGGATGCCGAAGAGGCGGACCGGCTCGACCTTTCGCTAGACGTCGTCGAAGCCGTGCTGGTGGATCCCGCGCTTGCCGGCTGGGACGGTTTTGGGGTCGTGGTGCAGGCCTACGGCAAGCGGGCGCCCTACGTTGTCGACTGGCTCTATGAACTGGCAGGGCAACTGGAACGCCGCATCATGGTTCGGCTCGTCAAGGGCGCGTACTGGGACAGTGAGATCAAGCGCGCACAGACCCTTGGCCTTGACGGTTTCCCGGTCTTCACCCGCAAGGCGGGTACCGATGTTTCCTATCTTGCCTGCACACGCAAGCTTCTCGGCATGACAGACCGCATCTATCCACAGTTCGCAACCCATAACGCGCACACCATTGCAGCAGTGCTGCACATGGCCGATGATACTTCGCTTTTCGAGTTCCAGCGTCTGCACGGGATGGGTGAAGCCCTGCACGAGGCGGTGCGCACGGCGCACGGCGTCCGGTGCCGGGTTTATGCACCGGTTGGTGCCTATCATGATCTGCTCCCTTATCTTGTCCGGCGCCTGCTTGAAAACGGTGCCAACAGTTCGTTTGTGAAACAGGTTGTCGACCCAAACGTGACGCCGGAGGAAATCGCTCAGGACCCGATGACGGTGGCCGAGCGGCTCGGCAACTCGGTTGCTAATTCACGCATCGCCGCACCCGCGGACATATTTCTACCCGAACGCCGAAACTCGAAGGGTTGGGATCTTACCGATCCAGTGCAGCTGGCCGCGATCAATGACGAACGCGAGCGGTTCCGATCCGCCAGGTGGGAGGCGGGGCCATCCGTCGCGGGATTGCACACCGGAGCGGAGTGTCGGGGAGTTCGGAATCCGGCCCGTCCCGACGATATCGTAGGCTATGTCACGGAATCGGTACCAGCGGATATCGTGGCGGCAATAGAGGTGGCCCGCAACGGTGCAACGGCCTGGACTTCGTTGGGGGTCAAGGACCGGGCGGATCGCGTGCGCCGCGTGGCCGATCTTTACGAGATGCACGCTCCGGAACTGTTTGCACTGGTGGCGCGGGAGGCGGGCAAGACCCTGCCCGACGGTGTCGGGGAAGTGCGCGAGGCATGCGACTTCGCCCGCTTTTATGCAAATGAGGCGATCCGGGAATGTGGTACCGGCGAATGCCCCGCGCGCGGGGTCATTGCCTGTATTTCTCCGTGGAACTTTCCGCTCGCAATCTTCTCCGGGCAAATACTCGCCGCGCTGGCTGCCGGTAACGCTGTCATCGCAAAGCCGTCCGAAAAAACGCCGCTGATCGCGGCGCGCGCGCTCGCCTTGATGCACGAGGCCGGTATTCCGAGGGATGTGTTGCAGTTGTTGCCCGGCGACGGCGTGAGGGTGGGGGCGGTGCTGGTGTCTGACCCGCGTATCGATGGTGTTTGCTTCACCGGTTCGACCGGGACCGCGCGACACATCAATCTTGCGATGGCGGAGCACCTTGCACCCGACGCACCACTGATCGCCGAGACAGGCGGCCTGAATGCGATGATCATCGATTCCACCGCGCAGCCCGAGCAGGCGGTGCGTGACATTGTCGCTTCCGCTTTCCAGAGCGCCGGCCAGCGCTGTTCCGCGCTGCGCATCCTCTATGTCCAGCGAGAAGTCGAGGAACGGATCCTCGAGATGCTGTACGGCGCGATTGACGAACTGCGCATCGGCGATCCCTGGGATCTCGCCACTGACATCGGACCGGTTATCGATGACGAGGCGCGGGATCGCATTGAAGACTACTGCAAAGACGCCGAATGTGAAGGCCGGCTGGTGAAGCGTGCGCCGGGGTCGGGCACGGGCCGGTTCGTGCCGCCGGCTGTATTGCGGGTGGAGGGTATCGAGACGCTTGGTGAAGAGATCTTCGGACCAGTGCTGCACGTCGCGACTTACGCCGCAGAAGATATCGACTCCGTCCTCGACGCCGTCAATGCAGCCGGATACGGTCTCACCTTCGGACTGCACACGCGCATCGAGGATCGCGTACAGCATGTCGTCGACCGTGTGCGCGCCGGAAATATTTATGTCAATCGTAACCAGATCGGTGCAATTGTGGGTTCGCAGCCCTTCGGCGGCGAGGGCGAAAGCGGGACCGGGCCAAAGGCGGGTGGCCCACACTATGTGCGGCGACTGATTGCCAATGCCTCTGCGGCTAGCGGCGTTCCGGGAGGTGCGGTGGTCGACAACGGACAGCTCCAGCGAGCGGTTTCCAAAGTTGCACGGGGCCTCAAGTTGTATCGGCATCGCCTCGGTGCGGGGGCGGGCGCTGCAACCGGCCGCTTCGGCGCAATCGGGAGTGTCCGCAACTACCGTCAGGATGATGCAGCGGACGCCGATCAGCTTCAGCAGGGAGAAAGCGGACATGACGGGCATTTCCAATTTGTACCGTTGGATCTCCCGGGCCCGACCGGTGAATCAAACCGGCTTGCTTTTGCGCCGCGCGGAGTAGTGCTGTGCCTGGGTCCCGGCGTGGAAGCGGCGGGGGTGCAGCTCGCAGCTGCCCTCGATGCCGGAAATGCTGCCATTATTATTGCCGACGACGCGCAGGCGGCGTTTGCCTCCTGGAGCAATGATTCCCGAGTGTCGGTCCTGGACGGACAGCTTGCTCCGGAAACGCTGTCGACGCTCGACGGTATCGCCGCCGTTGCCTGCTGCGCCGATTATAACGTCTTGGCGACATTGCGGATGGCACTGGCCCGGCGCCCAGGTCCGATTCTGCCGCTGATCAGCGAGACTGCGGCGGGTGAACGCTATGTAGTTGAACGGCATGTATGTGTCGACACAACGGCAGCCGGCGGCAACGCATCCCTGCTGGCCGAGGCAGAAGGCTCTTGTCTGTGATCGGTCCTCGACCTGTTAGAGACAAGTGGGAGTAATTGGATTAAGAGAAAAGTTGAGTGTGAACTAGGCTTTTTGTTTTCAGAATTGCAGAACGCCTGGTGCGGAAGGTCTTGATGGCGGTCGGCCAGCTGCGCTTGCGGATCATCGCCCTCCAGGTGTTCGAGGGGGTCTTAGTCATTGTTGCCATGGGTCCATTCCAGTAGAGGTGTACCGAGTTGTACCGAATGACACAGGGATTGAAAACAGTAAACTTATATCTTATTGATAAACATGGTGGGCCCGGTAACTACCGAATAACATTAATAACTATATGATATATATAAATTATTAATATGTAATGATTTTAGTTGCCCTTATTGTTGCCCCATAAAATGGGCTGTGGCAGCGGTTCGAAGCCGATAACCCCATTATTATCAATACTTTGGGAGTTTATTAATTGTCAACCGGATTTTCAAAATAGACCTGCAAGGTCGCTACAATGCGTGTTTAGCAAGCGTATCATAGCGTGCAATCTTGAAATCTCGAGGGAAGAGGATCGCCATGAATACGCTATCGGCCGGCAACTGCACGGCACTAAATCAAGGAACTGCAGGATACGGTATTTAGTTGCCAGCACGTGTACTTCAAGATTGCTCTACGCATGACCTTCACTGCCCCTTGCCACCACCCTAGACAAGGTGCTACAGGAAGCCCGAAGCAAAAAAGCTTCGCTTTATTCTTAAAATCTATAAAAGCAAGCGTTGGGCCGTATTTTCCGTGATCAAGACTCAGGCATCGGCCACATTGAAAAGGCGAATGCTCGGCGGCTTCGTAAGTGCTTCCTTGAGTCGGTCGCTGGTCCCTCTCTCCCGCTGCCAGGCCAGATACTTTTCGTAGTTCGCGTGAATCCCACGTCTCCACGACCGCCACGTTATCGGAATCGTCGCTGTTTTGCAGTGCATCGGCACCTGTACAGCCCTCATACGCGCGCGTCTCCGGCAAGATGGACCGGAGTAATGCAACCAATTCATCCCCCGTTCCGGGCTTCGTTTGGACTTCCAGAATCACTTTTACAGCCATTTCAACCTCCTCTTTGCATTTGTATGACTAACTACATTGCAAGCTTTGCACTCAACGCCTGAGCGAGTGGATCGTGTAATAACCTTTTCATAAATTGCTACCTGATTTTGGTACTTCCTTCGACCGCATCAAAAAGTATTCTCTGTGTTTCAGATCATTACGACACATACTCAAATACTCATTAATAATAACAGGATCTGTTTCTTCAATATATGCTAGCCATGCATGAATTCGACTTTCCTCATTCAGAGATAATTTTGCTACGGGCTTTGGATTTTCTGTGACATCCAATTCATTCTTAGACTTGGGTTGCACAGAGCATTTGTGCAGGTCGTGAGATCTGGAATTGTCGGCAGTATCTGCTACTCCAAGAATTTCACGCCAGCTCATTTCCAAGATTCCACAAGCTCAGGGCGAACAATCACAACTGGAGACCGTGGACGACCTGCCCCATCTTTTGAAGGTGTTATGATCTTAACGTATCCCCGTTCAACCAGTACTCCCAAGGCACTTTTCAAATATTTCATACGAGGGAAAGTACTGCGATGGGCATTAAAAGCCTCCCGTTCGGTAAAACCTGATAGCCTGTTTCGCTTGACCCAGTCCCACACTTGGCGGGCTGCGGCGACTGTCTGATCGGCCCCCATCATGTCCAGTGCAACCAGGCTGTGCTTGGTGGATACTGCAATTATTTCGAGTGCGGCTTCCATCGTTTCAGCGGCGATTTCAACCTCCCACGGTTTGCCCTTGGCATGTTTAATGCCGTGCAGTACACCAGCTAAACGAACGGCGACACCAGGAACCTTACCGCCCCAATCTGTGAAGTGCTCCAATTCTCCTCCTGCTCTCATCTTGATCTCAATATTCAAGGCAAATTCACGGTACAAGTCACGTGATTCGTCACTCATCTGCACTACGTGAGGGCGCATATTTTTATTTTCATCGAAGTCAGCCTCCCAATTCAGCATTGTACGAATGCCCTCCATATAGGCCTCCTTTACCTTGTCAGGTACAGGTGGGCCATCATGAGTTCGATTGCCCAACGGAGAGCGAGGTAGAAAGTAAAGAAACCGCCCCAATAGGCCTCGACCGCGAAATCCGGGCTTGCTGGCCAATCCCTTCAGAACATCAGGTTGCGGGCTTAACCCAACGCTCAAGCGTGGATATTGCAACCTAACAGTCGGTCGGGAACTTCGATCAGTCGTGCTTGGATCGGCGCTATGAGCTTGCAGTACAAGGTCCAGATTGGGAATGCCCCTTGAGTATCTTCCCTCGAGCAGGTCAAAAACACCCCCTTCTGATGACATCCATCCCATGCATTCGTTATTTTCAGCCATTAATATAGCCAATCTTTCCGGTGTTGAATCAGATGTCCACAGCCGTGGCACTGAGGGAATCTCTGGCAGTTCAACTTCGTAATCAGCGACTTGTTTCATCAAGTCTTTAGCCTTGTCTAACTTCTTCTCTTTGGCCGCCCGGCTGCGAAGTTCCTTGATGCGTGCTTCCATCGACTTGTGCTCGCTGGTGGCACGAATAATGTCCTCTTCCATGTTCGCAGCTTGATCATTCTCCCATTCGATCAGTGGCTTAGTAGCAGCGGATTGGACACTGCTCTTGCGCTCGCCAGGCGGTAGAGCCACCACGATCCACAGATTGCAGGGTTCTGAATATCCCTGTTTTACGTGTACTTTCATGCGTCGGGCACATGCTGTACCACAGGTAGCCAAGATCATTCCTACGGCCAACTCCAGCGGTGTCTCAGTAGCAGCAGCGACAGCGCGGGCATATTCCCCAGCCCAGGCAGGCAGGCACTCCCGTTCGAGGCAAGGCAGATCGGGGGCATCCAGCGACACAAGCTTAAGCCAGTCACTCTCCTCAGTGTCACTGTTGCTGATAGGTACCGAAGCTGCATTGATTGCTTGCTTGACAGCCTCTCTTCCGTTCTTCAGTTTCGCCAGATCATTAAAATCTGATGCTCCATCAGGCCGCTGATCTCCGAATTTTGGAATGGCAACCTTTGCCCCCACAGCCCGTGCAGCCTTGTTTGCTTCAGTTATGCCAGGGTTGCCTTCAGTGTCAATATCGTCATCTGCGCAGATCACAATCGATGATTCAGGTATTTTCTGCCTGACATATTTGGCGACTGTTTCTAGACTCCTTGCGCAGAATGCAATAATCGTGAGAAAACCAGTAGCCTCGTGAACGGTAGCTGCAGTAGCAAAGCCTTCGGCGATACAGATAGTTTTCGTGTCCTGAGCTTTGTCTACAGCACAATGACCACCTGTAACCAGACCGCCTCTCAAGAATCGCTTTCGTCCATCTCGAGCAATAAATTGCAGTGAGACGATTTTCCCCTCAAACATGACGGGCATGACAAGTAAACCCTTATACTCCCGTGCAGCACAAGGGCGAATGCCTTTCCTGATCAAGTAGGGATGTTTGCTGTTTGCAGGCTGTGCTTTTTCCCAAATAGATTTCGCTTTTCTTGCTGTGTTGATTTGCTGTCGTTTTTTTTCAGCTGTTGCACGTTTCTTTGCCTCTTCAATATGGCGTTTGTATTCTGCTTTCTCAGCCTCGGTTAGCGGCTTGTCCGATTTTGCCCGCCAGTTCTTTCTTAACCCTGAAGACCAATCACCAAAAGCACCGCTATAACCACTTGGGAACAACACACACCATCCGGCGGTGTTGCCTTTGCCCTTGCCGATTCCTGGAAAGCGATGAAACGTGCCTGACTTGATGTCTTCAGGCGGTTCCATGCTTGTAGACCGTATTGCATCACGGAATTGCGTTGTGGTATCGTTCATAACCAGTTCTCACGGATGAGCAATTCGGTCAATTCGCCGATAAACAACATGTTCAACGCTGACCGCGTTACAGTTGGTGCTTTAACACAGGCAAGACAATTGACAGAATTCAAGTTGAGCTGTGAAATGGTCAGGGTCGTTTCTTGGTACCAGCCAGTGCGACCCGCCCTTTTCAGAATCATTACAGAAGCCTTGGGTTAGCTTGAGAGTTGATGGCTTTCGTAGATCCTATTATCGATCCATTTTTCAATATCACTTTCAATCCAACCCACAGCTCTGCCGCCTAAGGATATGGCCTTCGGAAACTCCCCATCTGATATTCGAAGGTATATCGAGCTGCGGGAAAGCCCTGTTCGGGCTTTTACATCTGGAAGTCGTAAAATCTTTTGGGCCATATTAAGTGCTCCTGCATGCCTGTAGAATCATGCAGGTTATTATTGCTGTTCGATTATTTAAATCCAGTGCACATTTACAAATAATAGTGCACTTGCACTATTATTCATCCCCAAGTGAGCGCTTGGCTTCGGGAAACAAATGTTTAAGATTGCTCTCTGACATCCCGGGATACCCGCAGTAGAAAGATCTCAGAGTATTTATCAGTTTTGCTTCACTCTTAAAAGACTGGTGCGGATCTACATCAGGACATTTGCCGTTAATATAGCTGAGCAATGCAGCAATAATATTCAAATAAGCTCTTCTTGATTTCTCACCAGGTTTAGATAATTCTTTCTTTAAGGCGTCACGTTCTGCTTTGATCGATTCCATTTCTGTTTCAAGTGCCTGGAAGGCTATTGTCATCTGTCCTAATTGTTTTTTCAGTTCATCCTTTTGAAATTCCAAAGCTGGATTAGTGTCAGCATCAGTAGTTGAAGCAGCATGTTTTGAAGGATGTTGGTCATGTGCTTGATCTAGACAAGCTGGTAGATCTGATGAGTCGGGGAAAAAGAATGCTGAAGGAATCTTATTTTCACGAAGCCAAGCTTTAAGGACTGGAGCTGTAATTCTGGTACGGTTCCAATCTGCAGTAGATATGACAGTGCTTCCCTCTAAAGTAAAATTATACTCTATCCTTGTTAACCGCTTAGGCGACCTGGATTTAATTGCTTCTGTGAGTTTTCTTTTTAGTAAGACGTACTTTTCATGGCACTCGTGGCGTTTAAACGACACATCTTCGATATTGACTGATAATGGGTTGACACCAACACTAAGCAGCACAGCCTCATTTACACTAAACTCATCTATGAATCGCCAGTATTCAAGTTCATCCATAACCAGCCCCCAACAGTCAGACGCAAAATCTATCAATCAATTGTCCAACTAAAGCCAAATTGGTTTTATACAGTATATACGCTGTGCGCATAAAGCAGCGTAACAAGAGAGGTGGGTAACGATAAATGCAGCAATGCCAGACCTCTACCCGAGAGGTCGATTACTCTTTGTTAGAGGTATTTCATATCCAAGTGCGGAGAATTGCTTTAAGCGCCTTTCGGTTAGGAGAAACTGGGTTTTTTCGCGAGGATTTTGATGTGCGCTTTCGTGCGGAAGTACTTGAAATGAGCAACAAACTCTCAATTTCTTCAACAGGTATCAGAAGTTTTTTTGCAATGTCATGAATTAAGCCTTGTTTTTTCCAGTGACTCTCCAGTGCCTTGCTCCACACACTGGACATTTCTTCTGGCATCCTTTTTTGGTCCGAGTTCGTGAAATATCTCTCTGTCATTCGAGAAGGAACTGAACGATAAGTTCTATCAGTAATACAGCCCAATTGATGTAATCGATATGCCAACACATCCACGGAAACCCCCCAGCGCTGCTTACTATCCATAATTTTTTGGGGAATTAAATTTAGTGGCTGATGTTTTTGGAACACTTCTTCTAAGCCCTCTTTAGGCATTAAAAAAGCATAGGCAAATGCTTTAGTTGAATTTTTGACGTTTCGGTAGTGGTTTGGGCGAGAGTGTTTATGAAGTACGAGATAGCCCAATTGTTGTGCAGTACAGAATCTTCTGGATTCATAATCGCTAGACTTGTGAAGAAAAATGTATGGTACATCACCGCGCCAACATGAATATCCACCTGGCAAAAATAAATATTCAGGAATAGAAAATACTCTTACACCCTTTGCCTCAATTAATTCAATCAGATGTGGAACTGGCTCTACTCCAATACCCCATTCTTGCCTGAGCTTTCTGGCTGCAGTTTCTGGGTCTCCACCAAATCCTATATCAACTGCTTCTACATCCGGCAAATTCAGTCTTTGTTGTGCCCAATCATCTAACAGGAAGGCAATGGATCCTGATGCCAGAAGAGTATTTCGAATTCTTGCAGATATTAGCGAACTGTTGAAACTAGCAGAATCAACGTTCACTTCATCAAGATCATCCCCATAGAAAAATTCGGAAGGATAACCTAATGCACTCGCTATACGCCCAACGGTCCACTCCAATGGTTCCTGTGTTTTAAATCTGCGCCTCGATACTGATTCTCTGGACAATCCAGCCCAACTTGACAAGTCTTGTTTAGTGAGTCCTTTTCGTTTGCGAACAATCTCAACCTGTTGTTGGTTAAATTTTCGAGGCATAAATAGTCTTAATTTTCTGAAATTCCGGTACTTGCTATACGTTAAACTTTTGGGAATATCGGCAATATTTGGAGCTACTTGATCCGTTTCTTTTCCTGTTGTGTACAGTCAAATAACCCTGTCTCTAAAAGGATCAGAACGGATCCACTAGCTCGTACAGATGGCAGTTCGCATAACAGTTATTACTCCTATGATGTGTTCATGCAGAAATTCCCTTCAATGAAACCCTTGAGTGCTGGCTGGTGCTTAGGTATCCAGCACCAGATCCGGGCCCCATTCTAGAGAAGTTGCTAACATCCAAATAACACGTCTAGACATTATACCAAGACCCATCCCCCTACATAACCCACAGTAGGTATAGCCTGTCATTCATCCCTACTTCCTAATAATCACCTGGCACGGGGATAGGCCATTCCCAATTTCGATGTAGGCATTGATGTCGCATGATACCGCATATCCTGCGTTCATCCATGTCGTGCTCATGTCCCAGCTCCTGCCAGCTAACTCCTAACATGCGCTTGCGACGGATCTCCGTAATCTGTGCCTCGGAAAGCAACCTGCTGACTGGTCCCGTCTTGCGTTTCCAGTCTCTCATTTTCGGATACCCTGCACGATACATCCGTATACGGACTACCTTTGCGCTGACGTTAAATTTATGGGCCACCTGCTGGACAGATAGTCCTTCATCGTAAATCAGTCGAGCCCATTCACTCACAGGGTAACTTTTTTTGCGACCCATGTTGACCTCCTATAAAATACAAGTACTCCCTATTTATTAAAGCCTGCATCGAATTTCAGTTTCTGTTCTTCCATTCAGTTTGCCTCGGACATTGGAGCCACTGGGGGCGGATGAGGGTCTGAATCTTATCACTGCGTCTACTTTATCCATATTCCCATTCCTGTTAATTGATTAAAAAACATACCGTTTTCAGGGGTACTAAGGTACCACTCACCTTGAGATCGTGCCTTAGAACGCAAATTAGGAGGCCGATTTTCAGTAAATTTGCCCGATATCGCCATTTTCGCCCCTAATGCTGGTATTCCTTGCGTTCTGTCTTCTTCATGTACTCGGCACTCTTGGTAGCCTCTAGGTAATTCAAATACAACAAACCTAGCAATGCATACTTAACCTCAACGTGTTGCACCTGGTTGATAAGTGTCGAGATCTGCTTATCCAGCTTCTTGATGTTGTCCTGAGTCTTTTCCTTCATTATATTCTCGGCCAGCTTCGTTGCGACTTCCAGTTTCACGTTCATCTCCTGGTACATGTTCGTGGCGTAGAACACCGTGTCCACCTTTACACCTATCTTTTCGGACAGCTCGCCGACACTGGTGTGATGCATCGCCCTCTCAAGCACTTCTGCCTCTTCTGGCGTTAATGGACGCTGATCTTCTTCAGGCACCTTGTTCTCGTCATCACTCATTTGTGTCTCCTGTTTGCTGTTTCTGGCTTTCGCCTACATCAGTACGGGCACACACCCGCAGACAGCAGGGGACTTCCTTGTCCCCATTTTACTCACGCGGCTTCCTTCAATGCCTCCTGTGTTTGTTGTTTCTTAAGCTTAAACCACCATGAACCCTTGTTCTCTTGGTCCCATTTCGTAGGCATGACCACGCCTACAAAGTCTGGCTCATTGTCGATAAAGACAAGTACCGCACTGTCCTTGTCAGTGGGATACATACGGATACCTGCGCCTTCTTTGGATGCGACCTTTGTGAACCTGAACTTATCCAGATTGCCCACTCTCACGCCGTTGGATAGGGGTTGATCTGTTTCAGGCAGATCACTCGGGACAATCCGTTGCCATTCCGGAAAGCGCCCATCAATGACAACATCCTTGCCATACCACGCCTTGCGGATCTCGTGTTGATAGTCACACTGATGTTTGTTGAACAAGGCGATCTCCACCTGGTTCTCATCCTTGCGCTCGATCGTGGCACGTACTGCACCTTCCTTGATGTACTGGGTAAGATCACGCTTGTCCAGACTCAGGATTACCTCATCATCACACTGTCCCTTCGGATCGTGGAAGGCTCCGAGTACATGCCCGTCCGTGGCAACAATCATCGTTCCACCTATCGGGCATGGCTGGATGCACACCCCTAGCAGATAGTAGCGCACATCCTTTTTGGCACTGAAATTCATGGCCTTCTGGTACTTGACCAGATCAACGCTTATTTTTTGATTAACATTCATTCTGCTATCTCCTGTTGTGAATTGCTGTTTCATCCTTTCGGAATCATCAGGACCAGTGCACACTGGCCTACAGCTCGGGCGCGTCCGTGCACCCTTCTCCTTATATATATGGGTGATTTGCTACCACCACTGTTGCTATTACAGACATCGCGACCGCCAGAACCGTCCAGGCGATACGCTCACCCGCACGATGAGCAATCAGCAGGGTAATCACTATCAGGGCAACGGATATGGTCATAACCAGCGCGTTCACGCGGGCACCATGCTGTTTCTGATGATCTGACCTTGATCGTTCAAGACTGGGTTATTCACCACCATGTGCATTCCTCTTGCATACTTGCCTGTTTGCATGGCTACCCATTGCCACGCCTCTTCCGTGCTTTCAAACCCACCTTTGATGCGTTCCCATCTGCACCCAAAATCAGGCCTCCATGATACGGATACATCGTTGTCGTACATTTCTGCCTCCTGTCGTTGTTAATGCCTGATTGCCCAGGGACAACCAGCATGGGCACTCTTGCGAACACCCATGCGGTTTGACCTAGTTCTGGTATGACACCTCAATAACATGGAGTGTCATACCTGCCTCCAGCATTTCCCGTTGAATGCTTGAACCAGTAGCCTTGTCAAAGGTGTAACTTAGCTTCAATGGCATTTTCACTATGTTCTTTTCCAACCACTGTTCAGCCTTGTCGGAAATTGCTTCGATATGAAATCGAGTCTCACTCTCTACGACTCGTGCATCTATGTGTTGCATGTCGTTCAATCCTCCTGGGGTTGCATGATGGTAATGACAGGCTCACCATTGTCGCCCCCGTGAATCAGGCACTTTAGAGTGATGTGACGCTTGCCTCCGTGCCCGACTCGGGGTAGGCGATAGATTTGGAAAAAGAATAGAGCTGCGTTCGGTCGTGCCCGTGCGTAGAATCTGGCTACCGAGAAAATATCCCATAACCTCCCCGATTCATCCTGATAGTACTTTTTCGCGTCCTTGTCGGCCCAGACTACGCAATCCTCATAGACTGCCTGTGTGAGTGCCACGGGCACCTTGAATCCCGCCTCTTTTGCAGTCTCACTCACATCGACCAGCACACCATCTTCAATAGCCTGTTTTCTGGTGTATGAGCTAATCACGCCTCCGAAGTACTGTTCACTTGTTGTTTGTGCTTGTTGCATGTTGCCTCCTGTATTGGCTTTAGTGGTGTAACCAGATTGCCCACTCAATGAATGGGCAATAGGGTTAGCCTCTAGCCAAATAGCACGTCCCTTGCAGTGTCGACCGCATCCCTGAACTTTTGTACATCCTTGATCGGGATAACCATTTCCAACGCAACATCCTTGTTTTCCAGGACTTCATCAGCCCTTTTAACAAACTCAATCAACACGGTTTCGACTCCGCGCTGAAATTCGTCGTACTCTTCCTCTTCCTTCAAGATTTCCCAGTCAACCTGACATTCCACAAGCGGGTGAGGCTCTTCTCGCCACCCGCAATAAATGTGACCACAGGTTTCACCCTTCTTGATAGCTTCCAAAACGGCTGGATCTTCTTCTACACACCCCCCAACAAACTCAGCAAATGAGCAATTGCCTTCAAGGTGTGCGTTTTCCTGCGTCTTGTAGCACGTGTAGCCTACGGTGTGCTTTTCAATCCCAAACACTCCCGTGCATATTGCTTCATCAGTCATATCTTCCTCCTGTCTCTTTTGTGTGTTTCGCCTTGCCAGGCTCATCAGGGGTACAGCATCAGCACCCGACACGGGACGTCCCTGTCCCTTTGGCAATGTCTTATGTGTAAACTCGGAAGTCGATTTGGTTTGCAGTAACCTTGATGCCAAGGATTTTGGCGTTCGGGACACTGATCAGCTTCACAACCGTGTCATGGTCGATCAGTTCACAGCAGTCGTCGCCTCCCATGGCATCACGGCACTTGTCCCACATATCGCCATCCTTGTTCGGGTTGTATCCCTGTGCGTAGACCACATCGGGGCGATTGTCGCCATCACCATTGCTCATAATGTAGATGCCGTTGTCCTTGACGAGCCACAATGCGGGTTTGATCTTGCCTTGCTCGTTAAGCTTCTTGACTATCTCGTCGTAGTCCATGCCGAAGGCATCATCGCCAAAAGCATCGATCTGTTCGCCAAAGGTAGGCTTGTGCGTGGTAGATTGTTTGGCGTGTTCGAACTGATTGCGAACCGCCTCTATATTGAATTTCAGTAACATTTCTGTCTCCTCGTGAGTCAATGGATGGGACATGATTCACATTATATGAGACATTAATCATAATTACTAGCATTAAATAATAATAGTGATAATATTTTTTGTATTATTGATGCAGGCCAAATAGCCTGGAATTGAACGTCACATGATCGGCCAGTTCACCAAACGGACAGATCATTAATTAGATTTAGAGAGGAACCCAGTAAGTAACTGGAGTGATCACCCCATGCTCAGCAACATTAAACGGCCGATACCAGCCTGCCTGACATGGGAGATTGTGCGTATTATGCGTATTGTGCGTTAGGGGTGAGAATTCTAAGATTTAGACAAATCTTACTTGGAGTTTTGCGTATTGTGCGTATTGTGCGCTTAAAGAAAGATTTAAGGGAATTGACAAATACTCACGTGGTTTCTACCAATTCTGTGCTCATATACAACCCGATTCGTGCACCCATAAACCCCAGATCGCAGCAAATTTATGCAGTCTGTTAAAAAATACACAATACAAGAAAAAAATACACACACAAAGTTACCTTGTTTGATCGACTGGAACCAAAATCATAAATTACAATTCTTATATTAGTAAACGCTCAATAAATGTACTGTTTGTACATTTTTCATACCGATTCGTGCACAGCACTTGCAGGTTCATGCACAGGTTTTGCTGTTTCATGCACAGCGTTTGCAGGTTCATGCACAGGTTTTGCTGTTTCATGCACACCCCATGCACACTGTTTATTGTATATGCATCATATAGTTATAACTTGCTTAAAAAGTGTCCCATTAACAAAAAGCTAAAAACATACCCCCTACGCGCGAGGGCTCGCCTCATTGCGGTTGCTGATCTGCTGACTGGGAGGGAAACATGCGGTATATACACGCGAAATAAAACGGTATAAAAACCAAGCACTGGTATTTTTCGATTACAAAAATAGCAAGTCATTGATCTAACGGGAAATAATTGTGTATGGGGTGTGTATGAGCATCCAAAATGCCTTGTTTTTTGTGCATGAGAGGGTCAAAATAGGTAAATACTGTGTATGGCCTGTGCACGATAGGTAATTTCTATATCACAGCTTAGGATTGGGGATCCTTGGAGCGTGCCAGACACCCTCAATCTGGTTATCACATACCAGACATAACTGGTAATTCACTCGGCCGATCATTGAGAAGATTTAGCTGACTACTTGCTAAGAGAGAAATCATCACGAGAATGCAACCCGAATCCCTGATTTTTTTATCTTAAGCGCAGAAGTCGCACAATACGCAGAATATCTTTGAATATCTTTTGTGCGATCCGCTTATTTGTACATTTCGGTGTTAGCGCTTAGTAACATGTCCTATGTAGCTGATTGCTGGCAGATAGGGGCAATAATAGGGACAACTTTTATAATTGAGAATATATATTCATAATATATCAATCGGTTACAGAGATATCTCGGTAGATGAAATAGCAACCAAACAAGGTTTTCAGGTCAAATTTTCAAGACAGCCCAGCCTGCAAATTCTGAACGCACGGGAAACGGCCTTGAGGCATTGGCGCAGGGAAGCTTGCCAAATATCAATCTGGCGGGAGTGTTGGCCATGCGGATTGCATCATTGAGCCTGGAACATGGCATGCGTAGGGCGATTGATTCAGTTTTGGGTAAGCAAGGATGAATACTCGGCATAGAGACACATAAAAATGTGCATGATCGGGCGATTTCATCCCCAGTGCCCTCCAGATCGCAGGTCTGAGTGTCGAGCAAGGGCAGAAATCAGGACTTTGAACTGACAATTCAGGCTGGCAGGTGAATCATGGCAGCTCGGAAGGGCTTCGAGGTTCGAGAAAAAACGTGGGAGCCTGCAAATGAAGGGGATTGGTACGCCTAATGCTCGACCAGGCGCGACCCCCTACCCCCCCATGGATGCCGCCCCACCCGCGACCCCTCGTGGGCAACCTGATATATATTTTAAAAAATTATTTTTTTTGAAATTTTCAAATTTTTTTTGAGAGAGAAATACATACCATATGAAAGATCATTTGATTTTCTAGTATAATCACGGGATGGAACAAGTAATAGATGGGGTTATTACAATAATGATTTTTGGCCTGTTTTTTGGGCCAATGATTGTTATAGCAATCAAAAGCGCGTTTGAGGATTAAACCCCTTTTTCAAACTTCTTTTGAACCGCTTTCCCTCCCAAAGCAGCACCAAACAAAGTAACGTATACAAGTTCATAATCAACTGAACAATCTCCCTTGCCTGATACCTGTAAAAGAAATGCAGCTAACCCCCCAACTAAAGCCACTACAGACATGACACGCATTGATGAAACTCCACCATCATGATCCAAAAACATTTCTCCAATTTTCTTCCACATTTTAAAACTCTCCTTGCATGTGCTCAAAAGGAGAGCATTCTACATCAAACGATCTGTCACGAGTGAGCACCACAAAGGTGCGATGTGATTTCTTTTGAGTGGTGGGAGGGGTGTTAAATGGCCGCTAAGGGGTCAGATTTGCGTTCTGGGGGGTTTTGTCCGTTGTGCCTGGGCACGGGTAGCTCCGTGGAGGGAATTAACGGGTTTTATGCCTTAGACGTGGATCAAGTGTGTTTTGGGCGTGGGAGGAGGGGGCGTGGAGACGGGAAAAGTGGCTCAGAATCGATTTTTGGGCGGTTTGCGGTGGGTTTTTGGAGGTGCTGGGCACAGTAGGCGCACTGGGAATTGCGGGCCTGTTGAAATTGCGGGGAGGAATACTACAATGATCTGGCGCAGTCGAGGATTGAGCCTTGGTTGCGCGGTGGCCTGGGTGGAGCCAGGCTTCAACAATTAGGACGCGACTCCTGCGATGGTTATAAATACTATCGCAGGAGGTTGCTATGCGTCAAGAAATCACTCCAACTTCGAATCAATTATCTGACCTAGGGTTACCCCAAGGTATAGAAGTTGAGTCCTTGTTGAATCGTTTCCCCATTCTGGATTATTGTCTAAAAAATGCAAAAAAGCTGCGCCTAGATCCCGTTCTGCTTGTTTCCTTGTTTCAGCGTAATTTGGATGCAGAAGATTAAGATTTTGAGAAATTATCTTGAAAGTCTGCCTGACTAGTGCATCGGAATATTCAGGTCTTTGTTCTTTTACCATTTCTAGTTCTCTTTTACGTGGGATATAAGGGGTACACCAGACGTAGCATCGTTTATTGACTCTAGGATATTAGCAATGCGACGGTCATTATTCGGATGGGTTTGCAGGAAACCAACTTGACTTCCCGAACTTTCTTGACGCGCCGGTTTAGCACGATACAAGCGGTGGCCTGAGTACCCGTCAGGCTTTAACAATATGCAACAGATCCTGCAGTAGTTGTAATACTATCGCAGGAGGTTGTAATGCGTCTAGAAAAAGCAGATTGCTTTTGAGAACTGACTGCTTGACTTTTTACTTGACGAGAAGTTCACTTGTCAAAATAACCTGTCTTCTGTATAGTCACCTACATAACCTCCCCCTTGCGAAGTTGAGTCAATGGAACTTGGGGAGAAAAGACCGCCTTCTGGCGGTTTTTTCGCTTATAGAGTGCACTTTTGGCTTGCAAATAAAGACAATAGCTTATATAGATGGCTTTAACCTGTATTTCGGTAGCCTAAAAGGGACACCGTATCGCTGGCTTGACCTCTCTAAACTGGTCAAGCAACTATGCCATCAACAAAACCCTGATTGTAGTCTGATAGTAATCAAATATTACACGGCCGAAATCAAGGTTAAACTGTCTCCTCGTAAGGACAACTCCTACAAAGCGCAAAAAGATTATCTGTTGTCCCTCCAAGCCCATAGTGAAGCACAAAATTCCAAACTGGAAATAATCAAAGGTAGATACAGTATACAACCCAGAAAATATTATGCATACCAAGAGCCAGTAGACTTTGACAACAAGCTATCCGTATGGGTCCCAGAAGAAAAACAAACCGATGTTGCGATTGCTACCGATCTGCTTTGTGATGTGATGGATAATGTTTGTGATCAAGCAGTCATTTTTTCAAATGACAGTGATTTAGTACCCGCCTTGCGTGCAGTTAAGTCACGTTGGCCAAATAAAATCATAGGGGTGGTTGCACCTATACGTGGTAAGGGAAGGCAGCCAAGTACAGACCTCAAACAAATAGCAGACTGGACCCGTCACGGAATCAGAGAAGACGAACTGGCATCTTCACAGCTTCCAGATGAAATTCAGACTCGGAAAAGGGTTATTTCAAAACCCAAACACTGGTAATTCATTTTTACTTTCTGGTATTCGGTTGTTTTACATTTTAGATGATCTGCTCTTGGCTTCAGGCCGATAAGCCAGCACTACATCGAAAATCCTGTCGAATTCTTGGGGCCTTTTCCTTTGGGTGACTACCCTGCCCTCACCTTTGAGGCCTCTGGAAAGCATTGTGGTCTATCAGGCTGAGAACAATTTTTCTTCGTAAATCCTGCCAAATGTTCACAGAATTGTGAACCCTGTTATACTAAGCCTAGCATACATTAGCCAAGAGCCCCGTTAGGTCGGGTCTCCTGCTAAATACAATATCCTATTAACTGGTAAGGAAATAGCTATCCTTGCTGAGGCGAATAGGCAGGATCTCTCCAAATTCTTGGCGATGTATGCAATGACCCGACACCTTGTGTCGGAACTTGCTACAAGCAGAAGGGAGAAATTCGCCATGAAATCACTTCCAACACTTATTGGCATCCTGCTGTTAATGATTAGTTCTCAGGCGTATGCAGAGGGATATGTGCCACTCTATAACTTTCAGCCATACGTACCAGGTTCACAGTTTGTACCGGCCTATCAGCCACAGCCACGGTCACAGACACAGTTATATTCACCCCCGACACGGTCACAGCCACAGCCGTATAAAGACCCTATGGCTGATTTCAGAAAACAACAGCAAATGCAAGCCATCGCGGATCAGTCACGGGCATATCGGGCCATGGAAACCGAGGCTCTGAATCGCATGGGTGCAGCACACGCCTGCAGTTTTATCACGGGCAATGACACTGCTCGGAGGCAGTGTTACAGCGAAATAAAGTAGCCAGCTCAATTCAGTGAATCAAATATTCCTGAACAGATTCGGAAATGATACCTGATGACTAGTACACGCGGTAATTGGCTGTGAGTATTTGTGCCTTTACCTGAATGCCATTCACGAAATTAGACGAATTACAATGAAAAGGTCTGAACTTGCTTCCATCTTATCGCTAATGTTTCTTGCCGCCTGTGGTGGCGGAGGGGGTGGAAGTCCCAGAGCACCAGTCATTGAACCTGAACCCCCCATGCCTCTGGGATCACGCACTTACCAAAATCCTGACGCAACAGATCCTTTGTCGTCATTCAAGGCAGTACAACTCCCCACATCAAGCAAATTTGATTATCGCAAGGATGCTCCTGATACATGGGTTTTGGATATGACACCCTACATTAATCCTGATGCAGACTTGCCGGATGATCTAATGCCCATGATGCGTCGCGCCTTCAAGGTATGGAGTAGAAGAATTGATGGCCTGATACAACCAGGCAACAACCATCAGGGAGCTTCTCATCTTGAACCTGGCACAGATGGTAAAGTGAGTATTGATTTCATAGCGGGCTACACCATTACCACCGGATGCAACGTAGCCTGCACCAATCATTCCGGCGACACCCAGTTTCCACCTGAAGGCCGATCAGATACTCAGCCAGTCTTTGTTCTGGCACAGGATTATTTCGGTGATCTGTTTGGTCATAACTATTTTACGGAAGACGGTGAAATGACCGTGGATGGATTCAAGGTGCTGGCTCATGAATTTGGGCATATTTTTGATTATCAGGCCCGTGGACAAGGGGTCATAGATGATAATGGAAACTATGTAGAGTATCACAGGGACTGTGATGGCGAAGGCATCATGTGTCATCGAGGACCGTATAACGAAGAACTTATCCCTGTGGGACCTGCACAACAGGACTTCGATGGTATTACCCATCACTATTCCCTGAAAGATCCTTCCGACCATGAAGTGTTCGGGATATGGGCAAGTGTTCAAAATGCAAACTCGAACCTGAATGAATTTGGTGTCAGGGTCACCCGAACCTTGACTACGGAACAAGTGCCTGCAACGCAAGCCAGTCGTCAACAATCGATTAATAACGTCCTTGAAGATCGTATCCGTATTGAAAGCATGATAAGCGGAACACCCAGTAATGGCCCTGTAACGGGTATGGGAACGGCTACATGGAGTGGTGATCTGATTGCTGTGAATACAACACAGTTTCGGCCTGTTTTTGGAGAAGCTGAGTTAAGCATGGACTTGGCGAATATTAACTTGCTTGAGGCATCGTTCTCCAATGTTCGAATGGCAGAAGATGATGGAAGTTTTAGTGCCAGTAGTGAAACGTACTTTTTTAGCTACACACTTATGCGACATGACACATCCTATATAGATGAGAACGGATTCATTGATGCAAATTTCTATGCTGTGGGTACGGATGACACAGGGGCTGTGGCAGGAAGACTGGATGATTCCACAAGGAACCTTATGGGTGCTTACGGGGCTATACGCGAATGAAAGGAGCATACAGATGAATCAGGCACAGATGAAAAAGATGGAAAAGGATCCCTGGCCGAAGATGGCGATCGAGACGCAGTTCCGCCAGTTGGAGGTAGTGAAGGAATACGGGGATCCGGACAGGCCGGCGACACTGACGTACCTGGAGGAAGAGGAAATCAATTACGACTCGGACGACCGGGACGCGATAGACAGGACACTAAGGGTGCTCCACTGGGCGTTGACGGAGGGAAAGTACGCGAAGGCGATATCAGTAGTGATCTGGAAGGACCAGCCACTGAGCGTGGTGATGCAACTGGCGCTGGATTCACCGGGCGAGTTGATATCAGAAGCAGTGGAGTACAGTCTGTATTAACGATAAAGGAAGAAGAAGGCACGGCCTTCGCAAAGACGGTGAGGGCCATACTGTCAGGGGAAGAAACACCGATAAGCGTAGCGATGAACTGGACACTGGAGGATCCGGATCAGTGAATGCAGGAGGTCTACAAATTCGGTCTGGCGTAAGGGTCAAGCATGCGTCAACAATGCCTGCAACGTGGATGACAATGACCTGTCCCTGTCAATGGTGATTACCCAGAGGGACGTATGAGAGATTTCATCATCGTAATTGGCTTGCACTTAGCCGCATCTGGCCTGGTGTATGGCATTGGCTTGCTGTTCATGTAATCAGACCAGATACAGCACCTAATCAGCCTACGGATGCTTGAGTACATTTAATTCGGGGGGTTCGTGAAAATTCCGGCCTCGGGAGTGAGCCATTTAACGTAAGATACTTTTCTTAAAATACCGGTATTTCAATAACTTGCAGAGTATTTTAATACAGACCACTTCTTCTCGATGAAGTCAAACAACAACCCTTCGATTAACTGGAAGAACCGAACCATATGGACACAGGATAACCTGAATGTCATGCGAGGCATGAACAGTGCCTCGGTCGATCTGATCTATCTGGATCCGCCTTTCAATTCCAAGGCCAACTATGCAGCTCCTATTGGTAGTCAAGCTGCGGGGGCTGCCTTCAAGGATACATGGACGCTGACAGATATTGATGTGGAGTGGGTCAATCTTATCGAGTCCAAGCATCCTGCTCTGTACCGAATCCTGCTGGCCGCCATGACCAAAAGCGACAAGTCCTATCTGATATACATGGCAGCCCGTATTCTGGAAATGCATCGCATCCTTAAGGACACAGGTAGTATCTATCTACACTGTGATCCGACTATGAGCCATTATCTCAAGCTGGTGATGGATGCCATATTTGGACGCAATAATTTTATGAATGAAATTGTTTGGTACTACAGAGGAGCAGGTGTCCCAAAACAAGCAAGAGCACGTAGACATGACATTATTTTCTGGTATACGAAAGTTGCAGGCAGCCATACGCTGAAACTACACAAGATAGATTTGCACACTACATTGGAAATGTAAGAGGAGGGGTAGACTATGGAGAACAATCGCTAAATCCGCTCGGAAAGCATCCTGATGATGTAATTACAGATATTCAGCCTATTGCACCGTCTGCAAAAGCACGTATTGGATATCCTACCCAAAAACCCATTGAACTACTGCAATACTTGGTCGGTTCCAGTTGTGATAATCATAGTGTTGTGCTTGATCCGTTTTGCGGGTGCGCCACTACCTGTGTCGCATGTGAAATTGAAGGCCGACAATGGGTAGGAATTGATATCAGTCCTAAAGCCTACACCCTGGTTCAATCACGCCTGAAAACGGAAGTGAATATTGGTGAGGCTGAACGTTATATGGATAGTGCGATATTTGGAAAAGCTATACACCGCACGGACATTCCAAAGCGTACCGATCTGGGCAAAATACCACCCTACAACTGCAAGGAGAACCGAGCCAAGTTGTACTTCGAACAGAGCGGGAATTGTAATGGGTGTGGCACATATTTTGAGCCTAGGCATTTTGAAGTGGATCACATCATTGCAGAAACTAAGGGTGGACCAGACTATATTGAAAACCTGCAGTTGCTATGTAGCAACTGCAATCGCATCAAGGGAGATCGAGGTATGGAATACCTGAAAACAAAACTACAAATATAATCAGGAGGAAATATGACAGATCGTGATCCGTGGATGGTAATGGCGATTGACGCACAGTTTGTGCCCTATACCAGATTGTTGCTTTACACGCCTACAACCCTTACGTACTTGATGTATCACGAGAAGATGGAAGAGATAAGGCATGACCATGCAGTGGATGGCATGATGAACTATCTATGTAAAGGCGTGGAAGATGGATATTACGCAGAGGCCCTTACGGAAATCATTTGGCCTGAGGAAGATGTGGAAGACGTAATGCTCCTGTCACTTGGATATCCAGATGTTCTGTGGGAGAAGTTTATTGACTACATTGAGAATCTATACTATGCAGAGGACAAGTACGATGAATAACAACAACAAAGGAGAAGCAGGATGGAACAAAATAACTCTAAGGATGAGGATCCCTCTTCCGATAAGCAAGAAGCTTTCCGCCTGATGCTTCATCAGCTCGCTTTAACTTTTCATAACTGTGAGGATCATACAGGAATGGATTTCGCTCCCATGGTTTTAGATCAACTTGAGAAGAAGGTGAAGTTTGTTGTGGATGATCCGAACCATCTTGGGCATTCTCCACAGACTGTTCAGTATCTTCAACAGATGACCGCAGCTCTACGCATGAATTATGAGTGTCCTGAGTTGACATTTTTGACATTACATCCACCAGATGTGCTTGATAGTTAGGATTCCCTATTTTACCCCTCTTGCATGAAGTAACCAAGGCGTGTTTATTATTCAGCAAGTGGAGGGAGTAAGATGATGCCATATTGGGTCTACTTGATAGTCATTCTCTATTTTCTCGTGGGATGGCTTGTAGTGAGAAATACAAATGATCCCCCTACAGCGTGTGACAACTGGCGGTTTTTTGGGTGGATGGTCGGCCCCTTCCCTGTACTAGCGGTTTGGGCCATGTACAAGGAGGGCACACTGCTTCAAGGTCTAACAACAACTATTGTAATGCTCATCTTTTTTGCCCTCTGTGGTGGTGTAATTCTTGGGCTTACTTTGATGTGGGATAGGGCGGAGGGGAAGAGAAGAAGATAAATGAAGAAAGTCAAACAGGATGACCCCGAACAGTCCAAGCGGTTCATAGAGAAGGCCAAGAAGCTTGGTGTGATACCAACCTCTTTGATTAGCTCTTCGATGGGGTCGAGAAGCCTGGACCAAAGAAGTCAGGCAGTTCAAAAACATTCGAAATATCCTAGTTTAAGGTATTGAGGTCTCGCTCCTGCCCACGTAGGAATTATTGCGCTTGTTGATGAGGCCACGAACTATCAGGAAATTAGAGACAAACAAGCGTTACAGGAGATTCTGGACCGATATCTGACTTCTACCCGTGCAGCATGGGCCAAGACCTTTCCAGATGAGTTCTACAAGGAGATATTCAGGCTTAAAGGCTGGAAATGGCAGGGTATGAATATCAACCGGCCTCAAGTGGTTGGACACTATACTAACGACATTGTGTATGCCCGCTTGGCAAGTGCCTCTGTTTCTTCACTCATTTACGACTAGCTGATTGTTGTTGTATGCCGACGTTAGGGTGCCAGGCCATTGCAACGTATCCAGGAATTAGGAAGTTCCTACGTATTCGCCTAAGAGGGATAATTAGTCCCTCCGGTACAAGGCTGTTGTATTCAGCAGGTAACCCGGCTAGAGCTACTTACACGTCATGACAGACTCGATAGTAGACGGGGTCAGAGCTTGTTGTCAAATTCCCTGTGCTTATTTGGAAGGGATGGGGGTGGGTTGGTGGCCGATTAAGCAGTCTGCTCTCTATTGCTTCTTCGGTAAAACCTCGGTATTCCTTTTCGTGAATTACATTCGCTGCACGCTCTATATCACCCTGTCTGACTGCAGATACAACGTTTCGCAATAAAGGTCGCCATACCTCGATGACCTCTCCGACCTCCGTTACATGGTCCTCGCGAAGTCCAGCGCGTTCGAGATCAGCTGTTCCGGGCTCTCCAGCTTCCTGTTCATCACGTCCTCCACGGTCCTCTCTTCCCCCCAGTTCAGATACGTTATCGCCTTGGCGTAATTCCCCGCCATCAGGCTTCCCATCAGAAACTTCTCCGCGCGTTCCAGGTGCCGGTCCGGGTCCTTGTACTTCGGGCTTTCCAGCTGTAGATACGCCAGGGTCGAGGGCAGGCCGTCCCACTTGTCCTCCGGTACCCGTTTCAGGAACTGTTTCTCGATCGCCATCTTCGGCCACGGGTCCTGTCTCTGTTTCTGCCGCTTGATTTCCGTCTTCCTTGCTACCCTTTTCAGCATCTGCTGTTTGCTTTCTGTCATTCTTGATACCCTCCAGGGCGCGTAACAGGTCCGGGATGTTGTCGAACTCGCCGTGCACCGTTTCCGTGATCTGCAGCTCGCCGACACCGCCGTGCTTGTCGATCACGATGAACTGGTTGTTGAAGGTCGCGCCGTACTCCCGGTAGATTTTCGAGCCGTCTACCTGCGCGATCACTAAGCAAGGTGCTCATTTTTAGTATCAGTTTCCTTGAAGTACTTTCCCAACACAGGATCGGCCAGTCTAAATCTCCATTTCATTATAAACTTGCAAGTACAGGAACGCTTGGTAATCATTCTCCTACCACCCCACCAGGCCAATAGCAGAACTTGTATACTCCACTCCATCCACGGAGATCAACACACTTTGCGTCAAGCAGATAATTCCCAATACAATAGCTTATTCCAAGAGGGCTTAATTACCCCTCTCTAGCGAATAGTCAGGACTATCGCTTTACTTATGCGTTATGACAAAGGCCCGACGCCTTTGTTGGCATATAACTACAAATGGCAAAGTATGGATGCATGTCATTCCCGATCTGCATGGCCTGCCTGCTCGATTTTGCCGCAACAGTCAAGTGCAGGCCGTCACCTTCTACAGGGTGAATAGGATCAATGTCCGTCACAGAAAGAAGTCGGCCCGCCTAGCGGGTCAGGTAAAAGCAAGCCTGTGCAGCAGAGGAAACCCAAACCTTTGCTGACCCGCACGGGCTTCACTTTTATTTACAAAGCGAATTATTCAGTTTCATGATGAATTGATGTCCAACCCTATCAACGCCACATGGGCGCGCCAACTCTACTAAAACGGGCTTGAAAGCGAAAGGGCCGGAGCAAAAGAACAGCCAACTGAGCGCAGTTTAGCCTGTAATTATGTGTACTTACCAATGTATGCATACACATACATTGGTATCTATATACATATAGCAAGTTTTACTTGCAAGCTACTTTTTTGCAAGTTAACATTGCCTTTGTCAACTCGTCGTTGGCAGATAGCCTGTTACTTATGAAGTTGCCGGCAACCGATGTCTACTACTTTGAATAGGGAGAGTTACATGAGAACTACGTCTATTATATTAATCTTGCTGTTTGCCTTCACGCTGGCAGCCTGTGGAGGCGGCGGTGGCAGCAGCCGCGTGCCAGAGCCCGTGGTCGTGACACATACTGTCGACTTGGGAGAACTCATGTTGGCAGAGGGTGAAGCCGGTCCACATGAGATTGCCGCAGGGGAATCTGAGGAGATACGCGGTATTAACTTTACCTGTCCAGCGGGTGGCAATGACTGCACACTTATGATTGCTGCAGATGACACAGCCACGTCTACCGGCGCGCTGGTCACAGCTATGGCCGTACCGCCACCCACTGTCCACGCCATCACCTTGCCGGATGCACCCATGGTACCTCCCGGTGTTCCGTATGAAGTGCCTGAAACTACTCTTGACGAAGCGGTCACCATTGAAGCCGGTGATATGCACACCGAGGGGTATGTCACTTTTTCATGCCCTGCTGGAGGGGATGCCTGTACCGTCGCCCAAGCAGAAGATGGCAGCTTCACATCGACTGGTGGCATGGCCACGGTAATGGTTGCTAATAGCGTGACGACAGGCCTGCAGGCTGCGATTGATGCAGCTGCTGCTGCAGCCAAAGTTGCTGCAACTAAAGCGGCTGGAACGAAAAGGACTGCCATCCTAGCCGAGTCAATGCAAGAGGCTGCGGATGATGCCGGTCTCGGTGGAACTGCAAGGACCGACGTGGGTGAGACAACTACTGAAGTAACTGATGATGTCTATGGGTTGGCCATTGAACGCGACCGTGATGGCACGACTGTCAAGATTACAGACCCTGCCGCGGCGGGCGATGAGGATCCGAAGTTC
>JAPONM010000025.1 GCA_026713925.1 Gammaproteobacteria bacterium | reverse complement strand
TTGTATGCGTTGGCGTTGTTGCCCCCGGTGTTTCATGCGTACATGAAGAAGCAGTTGGCGAAGTGGGACGATGAGATGGCGAGTGAGGGCGAGTTGAAGGTTGCGGCCAGGATGAATAAACAGGCAGGATACGCATAAACCGTGCTGGTTTTATTCTCGATTAGTAGAAGATGAAGATATTTTTTTGTTGACAAGGCTTAAAAATCTGCGAACAACAGCAGTTAAATGCTTAAATATTGAGTTGTTAAAAGCAAGCAAACTAGGAGGTAATTACGATGGAAGTGACTTATGATGCAAATATTTGCAGCCACGCTGGAGAGTGTGTGAAAGGCTCCCCTACAGTATTCAAGGTAGAAGACGGGCAATTTGTGATTGATACAAGTGCAGCTCCGGAAGCTGAGATTCGTGAGACTGTATCAAAATGTCCATCTGGAGCGCTGCAAATACAGGAGTGATTACATTCTCAGTATTTAACGCTCCAGTATTTTAATTGACTTGGAACGTCGGGAAATCTGTAAGAAGGCTATGTAAGGCTTGTTATAAAGCTATCCTGATAAGACTAGTGAGTTAGGGGGATATATGATTGGAGATCAATTAAGAACAAAAATGATTTTGAGCGGTCGCCCAGATTGCACGAATACAGGGAAGTGCTTACAGACAGCGGGTGAGAAAGGTGTAGATGTAGAAACTATAGTGATCCCTAGTATGGATGACAGTGAGTTTCTAGCAAAATCTCCCTACGGCATTGGTCCTGTACTGCAAGACATAGATTTAGTTGTCTACGGCACAGGAGCCGTAATGTCTTATCTTGATGACAAAGGATTTGGTCCATCATTAGTTCCACGGAATGGTGTACATCGGGCAATTATGTACCAATGGGCAGGAATTGCTACTGAAAGGGTTCAAACGGTGCTTGGCGATAGTATTGATCAGGCAGGGCTCGCTGTATTTTTTGATGGTCTGGATCAACAAGTGAAAAATCCACCCAAGAGAGGTGACTTTATATGTGGTGATTTCTCACTAGCCGACATTCATTGGGCAGCATGCTGCAACCTGATCGAAATTGGCGGAGCAGGTGATTTGATCAGTTCTCGTTCTGGCGTGAATGCCTGGTATGAAAAAGTGAAGTTACATCCATCTACAAGTAAGGAGAAGTTGAATCCTTATTCTTGTCTGCCTACTGCGGATGATGTTAAATCGGGGACTTTGAGAGACATTTCAATCAACGTTTAAATGCACATCTTTTATATTCACTAGCGTCCTCTGCACTGGACAGGATGCCAGTGTAGGTTGAAGGATTATGTTTGGGTTATTTGGCGGTAAAAAAGACTGGCAAGCGAATATCAATTCTGGTGAGCACAAATTTACTGTAGAAGCAGGGGATAATTTGCTCAATGCAGCTTTGGAACTTGGAATTCCATGGCCACACGACTGCCGTGTTGGAAGCTGTACTTCCTGTAAGTGTATTCTGAAAAGTGGCAAAACAAAGTCACTAACAGATTTTTCCTATGTGCTGGATCCTGACCAGTTAAATGAAGGGTGGATTTTGGCCTGCCAAACCCGCCTGAAAAGTGATATTGAAATACAAGTTGAACTGGAAGATGCATCGCATGCCCATCAAGTAGTTACATTTGAAGGGGCGCTGACTCGCATCACAGATTTGACGCATGACATTAAGGAAATTGTCATTACATCTGATTACCCATTGCCCGACCGAAGTGGAATCGCAGGTCAATATGCGGAGATAGATGTTGCTGGTCTCAGCGCACCACGATCCTATTCCTTTGCCAAGGCACCTGAAAATGAGGCAGAGAATGAGATGACTTTTTTTGTTCGCCTAGTCCCAGGCGGTGAATTCACTGAGTGGCTATTTAAAGAAGACCGCACTAGCGAAAAAGTTACTGTAGCTGGACCTTATGGCCATTTTTGGTTACGTCCAGTGCCGACGCCGATTGTTTGTATTGCAGGGGGTAGTGGCATTAGTTCAATTAAGGCAATTCTTGAGTCAGCAGCAAATGAACAGGTGTCACGCGACTGTCTGTTTTTGTTTGGTGCCCGAACTCAAAAAGACTTGTATTGCCTGGAAGAAATGAAAGAGATCGGGGAGAAATGGAATCAAGATAACACATTCGAATTTGTTCCCGTGCTTAATATGGAACCTGATGATAGCGACTGGCAGGGTGCTCGAGGGCTGGTTACTGATTACCTCAAGTCGGCCTATGTTGATACTGGCAAACTGTCGCTAAGTGAGGCGCAAGGTTATTTGTGTGGCCCGCCACCAATGATCGATGCAGCCATTGAAGTAATGGTTGCTCAGGGTATGAAAAAAGATAGTATTTATTTTGATAAGTTTCTTGACGCAAGTTCAATGCCTGGCGGACGTGCTAAGAGTTAGTTTGACATTGATTAGTTTATAGGAGAAGAGTATGCGTACAATTCAAGCGTTAGTTGTAATGGCACTATGGAGCGCTTTGTTTGTGGCAATCATGCATTTTGGTGGTTTTTCCGAACACTACCGCAATATACTGTGGGCGTTGGGAGGAGCAATTCTACTCATTATTATGCTAATTGGAAATTTTTGGATCTTCTTTGCGATTGCCAAAGAAGAACCTTGGAGATGGGATAAAAGCGGGGATAGCAGCGGGGATAGCTGATAATATAGTTACCAGAAATTACAGGTGTGAAGAGTTAACTGCACATTAAACAAAATCATGTAAAGTTCTGTTTCTCCTTGATTTCCTGTAGCGTTTTACAGTCGATGCACAGTGTCGCTGTTGGACGTGCTTCTAGCCTTTTAATACCTATCTCTACTCCGCACGATTCGCAATAGCCGTATTCATCTGCATCAATGGCTGCCAAAGTCTGATTTATTTTTCGTACAAGTTTGCCTTCGCGGTCACGCGTGCGTAACTCCAAGCTGAATTCTTCCTCCTGTGTTGCTCGGTCAGCCGGGTCAGCAAACTGACTCGCATCTTTTTTCATATGGTCTACTGTGCGGTTTACTTCATCAAGGAGCTCCTGTTTCCATTGCAGCAAAATTTTTCGGAAATGTTTCAGCTGCTTGGGGCTCATGTAACTTTCACCGCGGTGAGTGGTATAGGCCGCAACACCTTCGACAGGCATCGCAACAGATGAGCGTCTTTTTAGCAGTTCAACACGTTTTTTCTTCTTTTCTTCTTTTGCGAGTAATTTATTGTCTGCTTTTGACTTCGCAAGAGAAGGCTTTGTCGTCACTGATTTTCTTTTTGCCGCGGGTTTCCTTTTCACCGAGGCTTTCTTTTTAGCGACGGTACTTCTCTTAGGAGCCGCTTTCTTTTTGGCAGCTACTTTCTTGGCCGCAGATTTTTTGGCGACAGTGCGTTTTTTGACACCTGTTTTAGCAGTTGTCTTTCTCTTGCTTGCAGGTTTCCTTTTCACCGAGGCTTTCTTTTTAGCGACGGTACTTCTCTTAGGAGCTGCTTTCTTATTGGCAGTTACTTTCTTAGCCGCAGATTTTTTGGCGACAGTGCGTTTTTTGACACCTGTTTTCTTTCTGGCTACGGACTTTTTCCGGACAACTGTTTTTTTCGCGACCATGGAACCCCCAATTCAAATCAGCCGCTTTGATACCAGATAATAGGCAGTCTGGCAAGAACCTATCGTAATCTGGTTGTCACAAAAAGTGCACCAAAATCCTGATTAGGGATGGTACGTCATTCTATTCGTGCATTGAGGTGTCCCTTTGCCAGTTGAATCATGATCTTTTCATTTTGGGACACCTGCTTGGTTTCTCGCAGGATCTGGCCATTGTTTTTCAATGTCACAATGGAGTAGCCCCGGCTTAGGGTAGCGAGAGGGCTTGCTGTATCTAATGAACGTGCCCAAGACTCCAGTTTTTGATTGCGCTGTTCCATTTGTGTGCATAACAGATTTTTCAGGTTCTTATACAGGTGAGTGAGCCGGATATTGGATTCATGTACATGGGACTTTGGAGACAGTTTTCCAAACCGGAACAACAAGTTGATGAATTTGTTATCCAGTCGAGAATGCTGAAGCATTGTTGCGCTTTCCAAACGCCTTGCCATTTCAATGAGAAGCTGCTTATTCCTCTGTACAGTCAACTTTGGATGCAAATGTTCAAGCTGTTGCGATCTCCAGTCAACGGATTGATGGAGGTTGCTTACAGTGTTTCGGATCAAATGGTTCGCGGAATCGTGGTGTTGCTCCAGGGTTTCAAGGACTGTGCGGGCATGGGGGACGACCAGTTCGGCTGCAGCAGATGGTGTAGGTGCACGCAGGTCTGCTACATAGTCTGCAATTGTAAAATCCACCTCATGTCCGATACCTGTCACAACTGGCAGCTTGGACGCAAATATTGCTCGGGCGACTGATTCTTCGTTGAAGGACCAGAGGTCTTCTATAGAGCCGCCACCACGAGCGAGTATGATCACATCCCCATCCTTGCGTTGGTTAATAACTTGTAGGGCTTCCACTATTTCATTTGCAGATGCCTCACCTTGTACAGGGATTGAATAGACCTGAATGGCAGGCAGGGGAAACCGTCTGCCAAGCACACTCAGGATATCGCGAAGCGCTGCTCCGGTTGCCGAGGTTACAATATAAAGTGATGCAGGAAAGGGAGGCAGGGGCTGTTTGTGTACGGAACTGAATAATCCCTCATTGTTTAGCTTGCGTTTCAACGCTTCAAATCTGCGTTGTAAAATTCCAGTTCCTGCTTTTTCCATTTGCTCGACTATGAGCTGAAATTCACCGCGGGGTTCATACAGTCCGACTCGTGCCCTGACAAGTACAAACATTCCTTCTTTAGGTTGGAAGGGCAACAGTCTGCTGGCGTGCTGAAACATTACGCTGCGCACCTGAGCATGTTCGTCCTTGAGTGAGAAATACACATGCCCTGATGCAGGCTGGGCAACATTGGAAAGTTCTCCTTCTATCCAAATCAGAGGGAAACTTTGCTGTAACAACTGCTTTACTTCTTGGTTGAGCCGTTGAACAGAGTAGATCTCACGTTCTTTATGGCCAGAATCAGAATGTAGGAGGTCCATATCGGGAAGTTGAACAGTTCAGCGGGGCTGGTGTATCCCCTTGTGTCAGAGTAAGTTTACCGTGAATTGTGCAATCCTTATAATAAGCTACTTGTACGGTACAGGACCACTTATGCAAATAAAATATGATGCTCTAACGTTTGATGATGTATCTCTAGTCCCGGCCCACTCCAGCGTGTTACCGCGAGATGTGGATCTCACAACGCAGCTAACCCGCAAAATCACCCTAAATATCCCATTGCTTTCTTCTGCCATGGATACTGTGACAGAAGCCCGTTTGGCAATTTCCATTGCACAGGAAGGCGGGCTTGGTGTGATTCACAAAAATATGCCAATCGTAAACCAAGCTGACGAAGTCCGTCTGGTCAAAAAATTCGAAAGTGGCGTCATCAAGGATCCAATATGTGTGGACCCGACCAGCAGTATTGGGGAGGTGCTGGAACTGACCCGAGAGAAAAATATCTCAGGAGTTCCCGTAGTGGAAGGTGAGTCGTTAGTCGGCATTGTTACCAGCCGCGACCTCCGATTTGAAACCCGAAAGGAAGAACCTGTTTCTAAAATCATGACCACGCAAAAACATTTAGTTACTGTCAAGGAAGGTGCAGGAAAAGATGAAATTCAGGCTTTGTTGCATCAGCATCGTATAGAAAAAGTGTTGGTAGTAAATGATGATTTTGAATTGCGAGGGCTAATAACGGTCAAGGACATCCAAAAGTCGACAGATTATCCTCATGCATGCAAGGATGAAGAAGGAAGGTTACTGGTGGGCGCAGCAGTGGGTGTTGGGCCCGACACTGAGGAGCGAGTCGATGGGCTGGTACAAGCGGGTGTAGATATGATCGTAGTTGATACTGCTCACGGGCATTCACAGGCAGTATTCGACCGTGTACGCTGGGTAAAGAAAACATACCCGGGAGTCCAGGTCGTAGGTGGTAATATTGCAACCGGTGAAGCGGCAAAACATCTGGTCCAGGCTGGTGCAGATGCCGTAAAAGTAGGCATTGGCCCGGGCTCAATATGTACAACTAGGATCGTAGCAGGTGTGGGTGTGCCTCAAATCAGTGCGGTGGATAATGTTCATAAGGCCATCAAATCTGAAGTTCCAATCATTGCAGATGGAGGGATACGTTATTCAGGTGATGTTGCCAAAGCGATTGCAGTGGGAGCCAATGCTGTCATGATTGGAGGCCTGTTTGCAGGCACCAAAGAGGCGCCAGGTGAGGTTGAACTCTATCAGGGACGCTCTTATAAAGCCTATCGTGGAATGGGTTCCTTGTCTGCAATGCAAATGGGTTCAGGTGATCGTTATTTCCAGAATGAAGATACTCTTAAAGGAAAATATGTTCCTGAAGGGATCGAGGGTCGAGTGCCATACAGGGGTACTGTGGTCACCATCATCCAGCAGCTGATAGGTGGTTTGCGTTCCAGCATGGGTTATGTAGGGTGTGAAAATATCGGAGAAATGCGCGTCAGGCCAGAGTTTGTAAGGATTTCATCAGCAGGGATGCGTGAGAGCCATGTTCATGATGTAACTATTACCAAAGAAGCTCCCAACTATCACCTTGACTAGCGAGTCTGAATGCTGACCTATACGCCTGCCTCTTTTTTTGGACCTGTTAATGACTAATATTCAGGTAGACAGGATTTTGATCCTGGATTTCGGGTCACAATACACGCAACTCATTGCTAGACGCATACGTGAAATTGGTACGTATTGCGAAATATACTCTTGTGATGTCTCAATAGAAATGATTAAGGCATTCAGTCCAAAAGGCATAGTGTTATCAGGTGGCCCAGAATCGGTTGCCGCAAATGATGCATTCAGTGAGATTGCGCCGGTATTCAGTCAAAAAGTTCCGGTATTGGGCATTTGTTATGGTATGCACGCCATGGCCAAACAAATGGGAGGCGAGGTAGAGGTTTCAGATCAAAGGGAATTTGGTTATGCCCAGGTAAAAATGGAATCGAATTCCAAATTACTGGACGGTATTTGTGACGACAGGATGAAAAATGGTGCCCACATTCTGGATGTCTGGATGTCACATGGTGACCGGGTAGTAAAACTGCCTGATGGATTTAGGGTGATTGGCAGTACTGAGAGTTCACCTATTGCAGCCATTGCTGATGAAAAAAGGAATCTGTTCGGTTTACAGTTTCATCCTGAGGTTACACACACCAAACAAGGCAAACAAATTCTTGAGCGTTTTGTAAACAGGATTTGTGGTTGTGGTAAGGGCTGGACTACTACAAATGTCATCCGGGAATACATCGAACGGATTCGGCAGCAGGTAGGCACGGACAAAGTATTACTTGCATTGTCGGGGGGTGTGGATTCATCTGTTGTCGCAGTACTGTTGCATCAAGCTATTGGCGACCAACTGACTTGCATTTTTGTTGATACTGGTCTATTGCGCCTGAATGAGGGTGATCACGTCATGCAGACTTTTGCCCGGCACCTGGGAGTAAAAGTTATTCGTGTAAATGCCGGGCAACAGTATTTTGATGCACTCAAGAGTGTCGCAGACCCTGAGCAGAAACGTACCGTTATAGGAAGTCTTTTCATCAGAACTTTTGAAGCTGAAGCGAAAAAACTTCGTAATGTCAAGTGGTTGGCGCAGGGGACAATCTATCCAGACATTATTGAATCAGCAGGAGCCGCGACAGGTAAAGCTCATTTGATCAAATCACATCACAATGTTGCAGGACTGCCAAAAAATATGGAATTGAAGCTTATTGAGCCCCTGAAGGAGTTGTTCAAGGACGAAGTTCGAAAAATTGGTCTAGAGCTTGGATTGCCCCGCGAAATCGTCTCTCGGCATCCTTTTCCGGGACCGGGTCTTGGCGTTCGTATTTTGGGCAAGGTTAACGAGGAATATGCAGACCTGCTGCGACTGGCAGATGACATCTTCATTACTGAACTCAGGAAGCAGTCCTTATACGATCAGGTTTCACAGGCCTTTGCTGTATTGCTGCCTGTAAAGTCTGTGGGAGTTATGGGGGATGGTAGAAAATATGAAAATGTCGTTGCACTGCGCGCAGTTGAAACGACTGATTTCATGACTGCGCGTTGGGCACGGCTTCCCTATGAGTTTCTTGACCGTGTCTCCCGGCGCATCATTAATGAAGTCAGTGGAATCTCCAGGGTTACCTACGATATATCTGGAAAGCCTCCTGCTACAATCGAGTGGGAATAGGCGTACCACCTTTAAGCTGGGTTTTTCTTGACAGAAGACGAACACTGGATGCATGAAGCCTTTATTCAGGCACAGCATGCTGAGGCACATCAGGAGGTGCCAGTAGGAGCAGTTATTGTTCGTGAAGGAAAAGTCATCGGCAAGGGCCACAATAAGTCAATACTCGCAAATGATCCGAGTGCACATGCAGAAATCATTGCCATGCGTGTTGCAGCACATTCCTTGCAGAATTATCGACTGACTGATACTACTTTGTTTGTAACTCTGGAGCCTTGCGTAATGTGCGTGGGAGCCATATTGCATGCAAGAATCAAACGGCTGGTATTTGGTGCCCGTGACCCCAGGTCAGGAGCTGCCGGGTCAGTGTTCAACCTGATAGCAGATCAAAGGCATAACCATTCAGTTGAGCTTACAGGCGGTGTTATGGAGCAAGAATGTGGAACACTGCTGAAGAAGTTTTTCCGATTGCGTCGAAAACAACAGAATATATAACTACTCCAATAAGTTAAACGTCATTATTAGACTCAGTCAATATAGATCTTGTCAGACTATTTAGATGAATTGCTCAGTCTTGCTGAGCAGCAAGTTTGGATGTGTGGAATGTGTTCTTGGAGCATAAATTACAGAAGGATAGTAAAGGATTTAGAATTCACACATATGGATATTTCAGGTACAAATCGCAAACAGCTTGCACAAATGCTTGCAAAGCATCGGTTTGCTAGTGTAAGTTTACACACTGTTGGATACCATATAAGCAAGTTGAGTAATTTTAAAAATAACTACTGCCACGCAGACACGATAGTAATCTGTAATGCAGGCAAAATTTGCTAGAATCAATACAGCGAAGTGGAGCCGACAGAGTTGCTAATGAGGAGCCCCAAATCTTGACAATTTGGAAGTTAGAACAGCGTAAAGAACAACTACAGGTATGGTTAAAGCGCTCAGCCCATAGAATAGGGGCGTAGGTCTTTCATGGATACATTCCCAAGTCTTTTTCAACAACAAGTCAGGACACGCAATGCGGATCCAGCCATCCGCGTCAAACGGCTCGGATTGTGGCACAGTTGGACATGGGGTGATACGAGTTCCATAGTCGAGAACTGTGTATATGGTTTGGCGTCCAAGGGTCTTGAGTCAGGAGAAAAAGTTGCCATTATCGGAAACAACATTCCTGAGCTCTATTTGGCAATGGTTGCTGTGCAGTGTTTGGGCGCGGTGCCGGTACCGGTCCATCCAGATTCCAACACTGAAGAGCTAGTGTCCACCCTCAACAACTGCGAGGCAAAAGTTGCTGTTGTTCAGGATCAGCAGCAGGTTGATGCACTGTATAACGTAATCGACCGATGCAAGAATCTTGGGGAGCTTATCTATCACGATGGCCGTGGCATGCAGGATTATGACCATAGCCATTTGAGCAGCTTCGAGGAATTGCAGGAGGCAGGGAAAAAATTCGGGGCCGAGCACCCTGGGTTTTTTGAAGACATAACCAGCAAAGTTACACAGGATTCGGAAGCTTTTGTACTTTATACATCGGGCACATCAGGTGAAGAACGTGGAGCAGTACATACTCACGGAAGTATGATAATTACGGGTAAGGCTGTTGTTGAACAGGAAAGAATTCGAGAGACCGAGGAGGTTCTTGCATTCATGCCCATATCCTATGCGGCAAGTCTGTTGTTTACCTATACATTGTGGCTGTTAAAAGGTTTCACGGTAAATTGCCCAGAAAGTAATGAAACATGCATGAATGATTTGCGTGAGATTGGTCCGACAATTCTTTATGCCCCTCCCCACTTTTACAAGCAATTGTATGCTGAAATTATCGCCAGATCCCAACGGTCCAGTACAAGGGTGTTTCGTATGTGGTTTGGTGTCGCGCGTGCAAACAGGGAAAAGTTTCTTGAAACCGGCGGGATAAGTGGGATAGACAACTTTAAATTTAAGCTGGGAACCATACTGATGTTTGCACCGCTCAAAAATGTTTATGGGCTATCCAAATTGCGCAAGGCATTTACTGGTGGCGACATTATGAGCAGTGAGGTGTTCAATTTTTATCGCAGTATCGGTTTGCACCTGAAGAAGACGTATGGAACTGCCGAAAGTGCCGGGTTTATCTGTATCCAGGGACCAGCTCAGATAAACAGCCCCAGTGGTGAATTCATCATGGGCTCACCGCTACCTGGTGTAGAGGTCAAGCTGCTCGATGATGGAGAAATTGCATTTCGGGGGGTAAATTCTTTCAAGGAATATTATGGGCATCCTAATGCTACTGCTGCTGCTAAAGATGCAGAAGGCTGGGTGCATACAGGTGATTTAGGTGAAATTGATGAACAGGGTGGCATAACAATTACGGGTCGTGTGGATGCATTAGGCAAGTTCAGCAGTGGTGAAACGTTTGCACCACAGCTAGTAGAAAATGCTTTGAAATCATCTCCGTATATCAAGGATGCTATAGCTGTGGGAGAAGCTAAGGACTCGATTGCTGCATTTCTGGTGATCGACGGTGATACAGTAGGAAGCTGGGCTGAGGCTAATAACATACGTTTTACTGGTTACCGGGATCTGGCAACCAAAGATGAAGTGTATGACCTGGTCAGTAAAACGGTAAGTGATGTCAATTCACATATTGAACAAATAGAAGGTAAGTCTTGTCCTCCGATAAAACGATATCTGATTATGCATAGAGAGTTTAATGTGGAGGCTGGGGAAATTACCCGTTCAAGGAAAATCAGGCGAGATGTTGTTATGGGTAGACACAAGGCACTGGTGGATTCGTTATATTCATCGCAAAAGGCCTATGAAGTCACGGATGCTACAAGTGGCGAGATACTTGCAAGAATAAAGTTGAAATCGGCATAAGAGGTAGTAACGGTGGCAAATGGAGCAAACGGAAAAGTACCTCATATGGTGATAGAGGGAATTGATCTGTCCTTCGGGGGTGCAAAAGCAATTACAGATATAAGCTTTACTGTCTACAAAGGTGAAATCTGTGCCGTGATCGGTCCGAATGGCGCAGGAAAGAGTTCGATGCTGAATGTGATCAATGGTGTGTACACTCCGCAACAAGGGACCATTACCTATGAAGGGAAAAAGTTTGCCAAGATGAAATCACACTCGGCAGCTGTCATGGGAATTGGGCGAACTTTCCAAAACATTGCACTGTTTTCTGGAATGACGACAGTTGAGAACATCATGACAGGTCGAAACCTGATGATGAAATCGACGTTCATCGAAAATGCCTTGGGGGTTGGCCGCAGTCGGCGTGAGGAACTTGAGCATCGTGAAGCGGTTGAGGAAATCATTGAATTTTTGGGTCTTCAGTCGATTCGGAAAGACCACGTATCTTCATTATCTTATGGGCTACAAAAGCGCGTGGAGCTTGGTCGAGCTTTGGCCGCAGAACCAAAAATGCTACTATTGGACGAACCTATTGCCGGGATGAATCTGGATGAAAAATTGGATATGGCATGCTTCATACAGGAAATCAATCGCAACCGTGGTACTACGATAGTTTTGATCGAGCATGATATGGGAGTCGTGATGGATATTTCCGATCATGTGGTCGTGATGGATTATGGCAAAAAAATTGGCGATGGTACGCCCAATGAAATTAAAAATAATAAAGATGTAATTGATGCTTACCTAGGCGTCAGTCACGATAATTAATATTCAGGCATAGGGGAGGGGGCAATCGAGTGGAAATCTTAGCTTCGCTGGTCACAGCATTTGCAGACCTGTTCTCCTTATTCGGGCTTGAAGTGTTTGTGGGAGGCATGCTATCCGGAATTATGTACTCCCTGGTGGCAATTGGATTTGTGCTGGTCTACAAATCATCCGGCGTATTCAATTTTGCACAGGGCACTATGCTCTTATTTGCTGCATTAACTTTTGTCAGTCTTACTGAGCGGCAGGTAAACTTTTGGGTAGCATTTGCCATCACATGTGTTGTGATGGTGATCATTGGGCTCATTATTGAACGTACCGTTATGCGCCCGTTGGCAAACCAGGATTTGCTGTCACTGTTTATGGCGACAGTAGGTGTGAACTATTTTCTGGAGGGTCTGGCGCAGGGTACTTGGGATTCAGCTGTCCACGGTGTTGAACTGGGCATCCCCACTGACCCTGTATTCGTTTCTGAAGTTATCCCTTGGCTAGATATATTGGTAAGTAAATTTGATGGTTTTGCGGCTGCTGTTGCCTTGGGTATGGTAGTAGGTCTCTATTTGTTTTTTCAGTACACGCGTACAGGTCTTTCGTTACGGGCCGTGTCAGATGATCACATGGCATCACAGGCAGTGGGCATTCCACTGGCTAAGATCTGGGCTATTGTCTGGGCTGTAACTGGCATAATTTGCTTTATTGCTGGCCTCATTTGGGCGGACCGATTAAGTGTTTCCTTTACACTGACATGGGCTGTTTTGAAGGGCTTACCGGTAATTTTGATCGGTGGCTTGACATCGATTCCAGGATGCCTTGTTGGCGGTTTGATTATTGGAGCCAGTGAGAAAATTGGCGAGATCTTTTTTGCCGATGTGTTTGGTGGTCAGGGAATTGAGCACTGGTGGGCGTACTTAACGGCATTGGTTTTTATATTGATACGCCCCACAGGGATTTTTGGTGAACGTGATATAGAAAGAATATAACAAAGGGTAACTGAGTCAATGTATTACCGGGAAACTGGCCAGATAGTCAGAAGCTATGTGAAAGACCGTAGCATGGTTCCACTGCGAGAGGATCGCTGGATCATGGCAGTATTCCTTGCCTTTATGTTTTTGGTAGTTCCATTTATTGGTAATGATTACTGGTTCAGTGCAATTCTGATTCCAATGATGGTGCTAAGTATTGCAAGCCTGGGGCTGAATATTGCATCAGGGTACACTGGCCAGCTTTCACTCGGTTCTGCCGGGTTTATGTCTTTTGGTGCATTTACCGCCTATAACTTCCTGTTGCGTGTCGAGTGGATGAATATTTGGCTGGCTTTTTTGGCTGCAGGTATTGTGGCCGGTTTAATGGGGATAGTATTTGGTCTTCCAAGCCTACGTATCAAGGGATTTTATTTGCTTGTATCGACATTGTGCGCACAGTTCTTCCATGAGTGGTTGTTTAATGCCTATCCCTGGTTCCTGAACTATGCGAGTTCTGGTGTTGTACACCTCCCATATTTTCATTATCGTTTCTTGCCTTTTCAGGACCAGATCTTTGACATGTTAGGCTTGGCAAAGGAGTACAACGCCTATGTGTGGAGATACCTGATTACCCTGATAGTTACTGTACTTTTAGCTTTAGCTGCCAAAAACATGGTGCGCAGTTCAACAGGAAGAAACTGGATGGCAGTGCGGGATATGGACATTGCTGCGAAGGTAATTGGCATCCCTGTAGGTAAAACAAAGTTAAATGCCTTTTTTGTAAGCTGTTTTTACTGTGGTGTAGCGGGTGCAATGTACTCATATTGCTATATTGGCAACCTTGATTTCATGATCTATGACTTGAGAAGATCTTTCCTTGTAATGTTTATGATTATCCTGGGCGGCCTGGGGTCAATTCTGGGTTCCTTCTTAGGAGCAATATTTGTATATGGGTGGCCAATATTTGTTACACGGTTTGGTGATGCGGTGTTTGGAGGAGGCTATCTGGATACTGCATTTGTAGAGAATAACTCTAAGATTGTTGTTGGGACTATCATTGTTGTTCTATTGATTTATCAGCCTCTTGGATTTGCGGGTTTATGGAATTCTGTAAAACACAGATTGCGAATTTGGCCATTCAGGACATAAAGTAAACTTGCAGAAGCATTTGACATATACAAAAGGTAGTGAACATGAGTAATACACCCGTACTCGCAGTTAACAATATTGAAGCTGTTTATGGTGGTGCAATACTTGCGCTACGTGGTGTGTCACTCACTGTCAATAAAGGTGAGGTCGTATCATTGCTGGGTGCAAATGGCGCAGGCAAGACTACGACACTGAAGGCGTGTTCACGCTTGCTCGGAGCTGAAAGGGGAGAAGTTACCAAGGGTGTTATCGAGCTGAATGGTGAAGATATTTCTAAGCTCAATGCATTCGATATAGTGAAGCAGGGTGTAGTTCAGGTTTTGGAGGGACGACATATATTTTCACATCTGAATGTGGAGGAGAATCTGCTAACAGGCTCTTTTATCAAGAATATGAGCAGGGCCGAGGTTCGAAGAAGTCTCGACTATGTGTACGAGTTGTTTCCTCGTATCAAGAGTCGTATAAAAACTCCTGGTGGTCTTTGCTCAGGTGGAGAGCAGCAGATGATTGCAGTTGGTCGAGCACTAATGGCCAAACCAAGTCTAATTTTACTGGATGAACCCTCTATGGGACTTGCACCACAGTTTATCGAGCAGATCTTTGAAATTGTCAAGCGGCTGAATGAAGAAGAAGGTGTAAGCTTCTTGGTATCAGAACAAAATGCGATGGTCGCGTTGCGTTATGCCACTGTAGGCTACGTGATCGAGAATGGGCGTGTAGTTAAAAGGGGCTCATCGAAAGAATTGCTTGAGTCCACGGACGTGGCAGAAATGTACTTGGGTGGAGGAAAAGATGTTTCCTTCGATGAAGTCAAGTACTATCATCGCCGACAGCCTAGTTTCGTCTGAATACAGTTTATGTATCTGTTAGCTTAATATCGAGGCTGCCTTTCAAGCCTGTCCAGCCAAATCTCAAGTCCGGCAGCATTTAGTTCTAGATCGTCCTTCAGGAACTCCGTAAGCAGTTCCACATCGCCGATATTTTTCCTGTCTTTCAATCGTTGCTGCAGGTATTCAGTAATGGAACCAAGTATTTTTTCGTTGCGATGGTTATCCTGCGTATGTTGTTGGGCAATTTCAGCGTAACGATTGATATCTTGGCGCAGTTCTCGTGCAAGGCGGTCAATTTCTGTAATGCGACCAAAGTGTGTTAAATACATGTATTTCGGGCTGTAGTCCAGTAACCGCGTAAGTGAATTTTGCCAGGCATCTGGATCAAACTGTACCGGGGTTGTGGTTGGCATGATAAAAGCACCATTTTCATCATCCAGTTCCTTGTAGGAAAGCCCGAAGGTATCTCCGGTAAAAAATCCCTTGCTGGTTTCATCGTAGACACAGAAATGGTGGCGTGCATGCCCTGGTGTATCGATGAAAGTAAGTGCCCGGGATGCAAACTCCAGAGTTGTCTCATCCTCAGCCACGATGACGCGATTTTCATCAACTGCCCTGACTTCCCCAAAACTGTGTCTGAAATTATCAGCACCGTACACCTGAGTTGCTCCGAGAATCAGCTTGGAAGGGTCAATCATATGACGCGCTCCATGTGGATGGATAACCAGTTTTGCATTGGGCAATTCATCCATCAATACACCTGCACCCCCGGCATGATCCAGGTGCACATGAGTAGGGATGACATATTCAACTGCCTCGGGAGAAACGGTTTTTGATTTCAGGGTTTCAAGCAAGTATGGAACGGTGTGGGATGTGCCTGTATCAATAAAGACAGCCCGGTTATTTTGGATAATCAGATAGCATGCTGCACGCCCTGGTTGTACATACATCGTATCGATGCAAGTGATGCCCTGATCGTAATCGTAAAATACAGGTTCCATGCTGCGATAGGCTAGGTTTGGGTAAGAAGATTTTTCTTGCTTACGATGATGCCGTCTTCATCTGCGTATAGAAATTGGCCTGGAATAAAATCTACATTCGCAAAATGTACGGGAACGTCTTTTTCTCCTGCTCCTTTTTTCTCGGTCTTGAGAGGCACGGTGGCAACTGCCTTGCAACCAATTTTAATGGTTGCAATGATGCCGGAGTCCCGAATACATCCGTATACAACTATACCGGCCCAGTGATTGTCCGCACCGGACTGTGCCAGGATGTCACCCACCAGTGCCCGACGTGTTGAACCTCCGCCGTCGACTACCAAAACATGTCCTGCACCAGGGCCTTTTAGTGCCTCACGGACAAGCGAGTTGTCTTCAAAGCATTTCACGGTTGAAATCTTCCCATAAAAAGATACTAGGCCCCCAAAATCACGAAACAGTGGTTCTGCTACTGAAACACTGGATTCATTTGCATCACAGAGGTCTGCGGTATGAATCTGCATCGCAAGTTATCAGACGGGTCGCGGCAGTAAACCTCAGTAGGTGAAAGGGACTGGTATGTGACAAGACTTCAGGGTAAGGCCGCTTCGATGTATACCATGATAGGTGCAAGACCATAGGAACGTGCATACAAACAGGTATCTTGTGTTTTTCTCTGGTGACATGCAGAGTTTACATTTCAATTTTTTTAGTACCTTCAAATTAGTATCTGATAGTATACACTTTCCGTTTGGGCATTGACCTTGATTCTAGAGTCAATGCTAATATTTGATTGATTTTAGAGGGTTTCAGAAGGAGACATGGTTGTGAGTGAGAGTAGAATTGCACAGGTAAAAGAACTGGAAAAGGAATGGGCAGATAGTCCTCGCTGGAAGAATGTCAGGCGTGATTATACAGCTGAGGATGTAGTACGTTTGCGGGGCTCTTTGAAGATTGAGCATACACTAGCAAGAAATGGTGCAAAGAAGCTTTGGAAACTGGTTAATGAGGAAGACTACATTAATTGTTTGGGCGCATTGACCGGTGGTCAAGCTGTCCAACAGGTCAAGGCAGGAATCAAGGCAATTTATTTGTCAGGCTGGCAGGTTGCAGCAGATGCCAACACCAGTGAGACCATGTACCCGGACCAGTCGCTCTACGCATACGACTCGGTGCCTACTGTCGTGCGCCGCATTAATAATGCATTCAAGCGTGCGGATGAAATTCAATGGGCACGCGGTGGAAATGAAATTGACTATTTTATTCCTATTGTTGCAGACGCTGAAGCTGGATTTGGTGGAGTACTCAATGCCTTTGAGCTCATGAAAAACATGATTGCAGCAGGTGCTGCGGGCGTACATTTCGAGGATCAGCTAGCTGCCGTCAAAAAGTGTGGTCACATGGGAGGCAAGGTCCTTGTTCCAACCCGGGAGGCATGTCAAAAACTTAATGCAGCCAGGCTTGCGGCGGATGTAATGGGTGTACCCACTGTTATTTTGGGGCGCACTGATGCGGAAGCCGCTAATTTGCTTACCTCAGATTGTGACGAAAGAGACCATTCGTTTTTGACAGGAGAGCGGACATCAGAAGGCTTTCTGCGTGTAAAAAACGGCTTGCAACAGGCTATCTCTCGTGGCATTGCCTATGCCGAATACGCTGATTTGATCTGGTGTGAAACCGGTACACCGGACCTGGAGTTTGCAAAAGCCTTTGCAGAAGGTGTGCGCAAGGAACACCCTGAACAGTTACTTGCATATAACTGTTCTCCTTCTTTCAACTGGAAGAAGAATCTTGATGATGCCACTATTGCCAAATTCCAGCGTGAGTTGGGCGCAATGGGCTATAAATATCAATTCATTACTTTGGCCGGTATTCACAACATGTGGTACAACATGTTTGATCTTGCACAGGGGTATGCAAGAGAAGGTATGACAGCTTACGTGAACATGGTACAGCAGCCTGAATTTGAAGCGCGTGAGCGTGGTTATACTTTTGTTAGCCATCAACAGGAAGTTGGTGCAGGCTATTTTGACGACGTAACCACTACAATTCAGGGAGGTCAGTCATCGGTTACTGCGCTTACCGGCTCTACAGAAGAAATGCAATTTGAATCCAAGGTTGGGTAACTGTCCAGTTTAAGGCAGGTTGCACTTTTTTAGATACTGGTTGCGTTTGTTTCATTTTCTTTGAGGTTTTTCATGGAACACAAGCCTTACGAGCATGTCCAGGTTCCGGCACAGGGTGAAGTTATCACCCTTAATCCGGACAAAAGCTTGAATGTCCCTGACATGCCGATAATTCCGTTTATTGAGGGTGATGGAATCGGTCTGGATGTGACTCCGGTAATGAGGCGGGTGGTCACAGCAGCAGTTAATCGGGCGTATGGAGGGAAACGCCGTATCAGCTGGATGGAAATTTATGCAGGTGAAAAAGCGGCACGCTTATACGGCAAGCATAGTTTCCTGCCCGAAGAAACACTTGAAGTGATGAAAAAATACGTCGTTTCAATAAAGGGCCCATTGGCAACGCCTGTGGGAGAGGGCATGCGTTCATTGAATGTGTCCATACGACAGAAGCTGGATTTGTTTGCCTGTGTACGTCCGATTCGATATTTCCCGGGAACACCTACTCCGTTGAAAGATTCAGCCACGACAGACATGGTGATTTTCAGGGAAAATACTGAAGACATTTATGCAGGAATTGAATGGGAGGCCCAGAGTGAAGAGGCAAAAAGGGTCATAAAGTTTTTGCGCGGAGAAATGAATGTCACAAAAATTCGTTTCCCTGAGACATCCGGCATTGGGGTCAAGCCTGTCTCAAAAGAAGGCTCAGTCCGGTTGATACGTAAAGCCATTCAATATGCAATAGATAATCATCGTAATTCTGTTTCCCTGGTGCATAAGGGAAACATTATGAAATTTACAGAGGGGGCGTTTCGAAACTGGGGTTATGAGCTTGCCCAGCAAGAGTTCAAGGCCGAAGTAATTGGTGAGGGTCCTTGGTGTACGATAAAAAATCCGAACAACGGTAAAGAAATTATCATCAAGGATATAATTGCAGATAACTTTTTGCAGCAAATCCTTTTAAAACCGGAGAGTTATGAAGTGATTGCCACCTTGAATCTGAATGGCGATTATATTTCAGATGCCTTGGCTGCACAGGTAGGAGGAATTGGTATTGCCCCGGGGGCAAATGTTTCGGACGATGTCGCGTGTTTTGAGGCTACCCATGGTACAGCACCCAATCATGCGGGCAAGGATCGGGTTAATCCAGGGTCTATCGTCCTGTCCGCTGAAATGATGCTACGTCATTTAGGCTGGACCGAGGCGGCTGATTTGGTGATAACAGGGATATCTGGAGCAATCGCATCCAGGACAGTGACCTACGATCTAGCCAGAGTTCGTGCAGGATTTCAGGCCAAGGCGCGAAGGCCAGGTACTTCCAAAGAGGTACAGGAAGATTTGGAACGCTTGATGCCTGGAGCTACTCTGGTAAGCACTTCAGGTTTTGGAGAAGCAATAATCAACAACATGTTCACGTAGTTTTCAGGTCGGTCTGTGCCCAGTGACGTGGTTTCTTCACAGGTGACTGTGGTGGAGTCGTATGCAGACTGGCAGCAGCGTTGTGCGAGAATAGAAACCGTCTGATTCGATACAGGGGAAACAGATCGGGGAATGTTCGGACAAGAGGGTTTATTTATTAACGATGCCTAAAAAGAAGCTTTACAAAATCAGCTTTTATAACCTGAACAAAGTTTATGAAGTTTTTGCACACCAAGTGTACCAATCTGACTTGTATGGATTTATTACCATAGAAGGACTGGCTTTCGATGAAAGGTCGACTGTAGTAGTGGATCCTAGTGAGGAAAAACTCAAAACAGAGTTCGAGCAGGTAAAACGGTTTTTCGTACCCATGCACGCAATTATCCGAATTGATGAAGTGGACAAGCAAGGTGTAGCGAAAATTTCAGATCCAGGTGAAAACATTGCACATTTCCCGTCCTCAGTCTATGGCCCTGGGAATGACAGAGGTAAGAAATCATAATCAGGTTTAAACTCTGTTTTATGCGAGGATGCGGGCCTTGGCCAATGGAAGGCACACACCATGCTTTACAGACTCCAATGTCAGAGCAAAGTTTGGAGAGATGCCGGAGTGGTCGAACGGGCTCGCCTGGAAAGTGAGTGTGTCCTCAACGGGGCACCGAGGGTTCGAATCCCTCTCTCTCCGCCATAATAAGATTATATCTTATTGATTAGACTACATATACTAAGTAATAAATTCATTACGCATACATTTATATACACAAGCCTGGCATAATTATATGTCCCGATTTGCAATCCTCTTGTCGATTGTCCTGACTTCTCAAGTGGCTGCACATCAACCTAAAGGAGATCCTTTGAAAATAGCCATTGAGTTGATTGGTTATGGCGTCTCTGCTGATTGTTTTGATCCCCGCCTTTTACATGGGTATCCATGGAAATATGGATATCCGGCAATTAATCCTGGAGTTTTAGAGTCTAAACGTATCCTTTGTATGGAGCAGGTCATGGTAGCTACATCAACCCCTAACAAACCTGAATTTAGGCGTCAAGCTCTAGAGATTTTATTTGGCCTTCCACTCAGCAAGTAGTTTGTAATCAACAGATCGTAGGTTTAAATCCTGTCGACAGCTCCAATAAAATCAATATTTTATAGTACTATAAGCAGCTCATAAAAATTCATGTCAGCATTTTGTCAGCAATCGGTCTTTACATGAATCAACGATTTAGTGCCTCGTACTGCCATATACATTTGAGAATGGTATTTAAATGATCGAAATATACTCAAATTGTCAAAAGAAGCTTCGTGGAGACTTACCTGATGCATACACCTATGATGACTTACCAAGGCCTCTTAGAGTACAGATAGTTCATGAAAAGATATTGATAGGGTTCTTGATGCGGTAGCGTTGTCATTTTCAGTTTTTAATACAAAATCGATAGATCAGAATTATTTGTGGCGCTCAGATGCTTCGGAAAGAGCAGAAAAAAATCGATGAATCAAACTGTAGATTCAAAGAGCACGGTGTTGGATATCATTATATGTAGCGATTCAGACCCGGTCTGACAGGTACCGATTTTGGCGTCAATGGTTGTCATCCAGGTTCAGTGTATAAACTTCTCTTTCCAGATGAGTTTGCCATCTTCTAGGGTGGCCATGGGGTTCTTCCACAGCACATTTTTCCCTGGCAGGTGCGCTTATGATCATAGTGCTGCAGCCATTTATCCTGGTCTGATTGCAGAGCAGGGATGCCCTAATAGACTTTCTTGCGGAACGTGACCTGTTAGAACTCCTGCAGGATGGTTTTATGGAACTGAAATGCATCAGAAAAAGCTGGTTTCTGCAGGCAATTCCATCAGTTGTTAGAGATGTTCGGCAAGTACCGCATCAGGTGGCCAAATATAAGCCTGCAAGCTGTCTGTAATGATTTACTGTGGGGATGACCCTATCAACTGGTCGATTCTCATGACAACCATATGTGTTTTAAAAATTCAAACTGTTAGGTTATAGTCATAAAGCGGTCTGTATCAGCATCTCTGGGTGGCAAAAAGCTGTGAACCCCGCCAGGCCCGGAAGGGAGCAACGGTAGCAGTTACTTTGGGTGCTTTGGGACAAGCTGATGCAGGTCGCCCAGCTTTTAAAACGGGAAAGTCTACGTAGATTCCGCAATGAGTTATCAAGCACTGGCACGCAAGTGGCGGCCCAAAAAATTTACTGAGGTTGTAGGCCAGACTCATGTTGTGAAAGCATTAGCCAATGCTCTAGACCAGCAACGACTGCATCATGCCTATCTGTTTACAGGCACACGTGGTGTCGGAAAAACCACGTTAGCTCGAATTTTTGCAAAGTGTCTGAATTGTGAGCAGGGTGCAAGTGCAAGTCCTTGTGCGACGTGTAGTGCCTGTCAGGAAATTGATGAGGGTCGACATATTGATCTCATAGAAGTTGATGCAGCTTCTCGCACCAAAGTAGAGGATACTCGAGAGTTGCTGGATAACGTGCAATACAGTCCGACCCGGGGTCGTTTCAAGGTGTATCTGATTGATGAGGTTCACATGTTATCTGGGCATAGTTTTAACGCGTTGCTGAAGACATTGGAAGAGCCTCCCCCGCATGTAAAGTTTCTACTGGCCACAACTGATCCTCAAAAGTTGCCAATGACCGTGTTATCGCGCTGTTTGCAATTTAATTTGAGAAAATTGCCAAGTGATGCAATGGTTCAGCACCTTGAAAATCTCATGCGGGCTGAGAATGTGCCGTTTGAAAAGTCTGCCCTGCGCTCGATTACAAGAGTGTCAGATGGCAGTATGCGAGATGCACTAAGTTTGCTTGATCAGGCCATTGCATACAGTGAAGAAAATGTCACGGACAGCGCTATACATGAAATGTTGGGCACTGTACCAAGAGAATATTTGCATAAGCTGATGAATGCTCTGGCTGGCGAAGATGCTTCGACGATCATGCAGTGCACGCATGAGTTGGCACAATTGTCTGCTGACTTCAACGGCCTGTTCGAGGACATAATCGATATTTTGCATCAAACCGCAATTGCACAGGCTGTGCCACATTCTAGCGATTCCATAGAACCTGATAAGGCACTGGTAGATAAACTGAGTAAACAATTAACCCCTGAAGATGTACAGCTATATTATCAGATAGCCCTGATTGGCAAGCGCGACCTGTATCTAGCCACTTCGCAGCAGAGTGCTCTGGAAATGACGTTTTTGCGCATGCTTTCATTCAGGCTAGCTGATCAAGCCGCTGACAAGCCTGAACGGTCGATTGCACATGTGGACACTGCTAAACGGGATGCTCAAGAAAAGGCAGAGCGGGTAACAAGCTATACTATTGAGGATCTTGTTCGAAGTGGATGTTGGTCAGATGTGGTTGCAAATATGAATCTGAAAGGTGCTGTCCAGGAGCTAGCTTCACGCTGCAGCGTACGTGAAGCAAGTGACAGTTGTCTTGTCCTGAATCTGGCGAAGCAGCACGAAAGCATGGCCGCAGAAGGTACCCGGCGAAAGCTGGAGCATGCTGTGCAGGTCTGTTTTAATCATGAAAAAATCAGGCTGAAAATTGAGCTTTGTTCAGATGATATTGAGACTCCAGCCAAAAAGAAGGATCAAATGATGGAGCAAAGACAGTCTTTAGCGGAAAAGCTCGTGGAAGAAGATGAAGCGATAAAGGCACTTAAGTTGAATTTTGGTGCAGAGATTATCCCCGGATCGGTAAAGCCCATTGGAGAATGACTATGATGCAAGGTGGACTAGGAAACCTGATGAAGCAGGCACAGAAAATGCAGCAAGACATGAAAAAGGCACAGGAAGAGTTAAAAAACCTCGAAGTGGAAGGGCAGGCTGGTGGCGGACTTGTGAAAATAGTGATGACTGGAAAACATGAAGTGCGAAAAGTATGTATAGAGGATAGCCTACTGGATGATGACAGGGACATGCTGGAGGATCTGCTTGTTGCTGCAATGAACGATGCGTCGAACAAAGTGGAGCAGTTAACCAAGGATCAGCTTTCCAGTTTGACAGGTGGTTTGGACTTGCCTGGTGGACTGAATCTGCCTTTTTAACCCACATGGCTGCAAGTTATTTCAGTAATGGTTCTGGGTCTGCTCCGTCACTACTGGATTTACTGATTGAGTCCCTGAGATGTTTGCCAGGTGTTGGGCCGAAGTCTGCACAACGCATGGCTTTTCACTTGTTACAGCGTAACCGGGATGGGGCAAAAACCTTGGCGGATACCTTGAGCCGGGCAATCAGGGAAATTGGCCATTGCAAGGCTTGTCGTATATTTTCCGAGCATGAATACTGCTCAATATGCCTGGATGCATCGCGCATTCGTTCGAAGATCTGTGTGGTGGAAAGCCCAGCGGATGTACTGACAATAGAAAAAAGTACCGATTACAAGGGTCTGTATTTTGTACTGATGGGCCGTCTATCTCCACTTGATGGTATTGGACCCAAGGAACTGGGCCTGAATATACTTGAAGACCGCCTTAAGAAGGATACAGTCGAGGAGCTGATTTTAGCAACGAATTCCACTGTTGAGGGTGAAGTCACCGCTCATGTGCTAAGTGAAATAGCAGGCAAGCAGAATGTTCAGACAACGCGCTTGGCCCAAGGCGTGCCTATCGGCGGGGAACTGGAGTTTGTAGATCAAAACACGATTGCACAAGCTTTTGCCGGGCGGAAAAGCTACTAAGAATTTACAAATACAGAATTTTCTGTGCCTGCAGTTACCTCTGTGTAATGCGTGGCGTTACCCAGAGAAATTTATGTATCTGCAAGAGTTGTGTAATAAATTTCTGCCCTGTGTATCATGTCGAAAACATCGAAAAGCGAATGCCTATGAGTTCTGGTAATCTGGTTTGGATAGACTTGGAAATGACAGGTCTCAACCCATTTAAGGATCACATTATTGAAATAGCGGCAGTTGTGACCAATGGGAACTTGGAAGAGCTGGCAGTTGGGCCTGTTATGGCAATTCATCAGGAAGATTCTGTATTAGATTCCATGGATGACTGGAATACAAAACAGCATGCACAATCAGGGTTGACTGAGCGTGTGAAAAACAGTTCGATCAATGAAAGACAGGCAGAAAAAGCGGTTTTGAATTTCATTCGTCAATATGTGCCAAGCAATGGCTCGCCTATGTGCGGCAACAGCATTTGTCAGGACAGACGGTTCTTGGCACGATTTATGCCCGAACTAGAAAGCTATTTCCACTACCGGAATCTTGATGTCAGTACGCTGAAGGAGCTTGCACAGCGTTGGTATCCTGATACGAAAAACTTTGAAAAGGAGTCCAGACACCTAGCCTTGGATGATATCCGTGGCTCCATAGAAGAACTCAGGTACTATCGCATCCATCTGCTGAAAAGCAGTATTTAGCAAGGTATTTCAGGAGACCATGTACATTGAGTTTACTGTATTGGACTCTGCTCCAGGGTCTAGTACAGTGTCAGTGTACTCTAGGCGGGAGTCTGCGGCAGGGTAGTCCATAGTGTAGTGCAGTCCGCGACTTTCTTTTCTGGATAGTGCACTTCTGATAATGATTTCTGCGACCAGGGTTATATTTCTTAATTCTATCAGGTCACTGCTTACTCGAAAATTGCTGTAATACTCGTCAATTTCTGCAATGAGCAAATCGACACGGTGTTTGGCTCGCTGTAATCGTTTCGTAGTCCGAACAATACCAACATAATCCCACATGAACCTTCTCAGTTCATCCCAGTTATGTGCAACAACAATTTCTTCGTCAGCCTCTGTTACACGGCTTTCATCCCAGGGTGGGATATCAATATCTGCTACTTCCGGAAGGTGACAGGTGTTGATATCCTTACTTGTCGAGTTTGCAAATACCAGGCATTCAAGCAGGGAGTTACTAGCCATACGGTTTGCACCATGTAATCCAGTGTGGGTAGTCTCACCTATTGCATATAAGTAACGGATATCCGTACGACCATGCAGGTCTGTCATGACACCGCCACAGGTGTAATGTGCAGCCGGTACGACAGGTACGGGTTCCTTTGACATGTCGTAACCCGATTTCAGGCAACGTGCAAAGACATTGGGGAAATGCCGTTGTATGAACTTTTTCGGTTTATGACTGATGTCCAGGTAGGCACAGTCAATGCCAAGTTTTTTCATCTTATGGTCAATTGCTCGTGCGACAATGTCACGCGGTGCGAGTACGCCACGCGGGTCAAATTCATGCATAAACTCTGAACCATCAGGAAGTAAAAGTCTTCCACCCTCACCCCGAATGCTTTCTGTGATCAAGTATGATTTTGCACTTGGGTGATACAGGCATGTTGGGTGGAACTGGATGAATTCCATATTTGCAATGCGACAGCCCGCACGCCACGCCATTGCGATACCATCTCCCGATGCACCATCCGGGTTACTTGTATACAGGTAAACTTTACTGGCTCCACCGGTTGCCAGCACTGTGTATTTGGCCTTGAATGTTTCCACACGTTGCGTTTGTGTATCCAGCACATAAGCACCGACACATTGGTTAGGAATACCACCCCCCGGGTTTTGAAAGAGCTTATGTGTAGTAATGAGATCAATAGTGATGTGATGTTCAAATATTTTAATATATTCTTTTTCAGATGTATTTTTGATGAGCTCATTCTGTATGGCCCAACCCGTTGCATCGGCGGCGTGCACAATTCTGCGTTGGCTGTGCCCGCCTTCACGGGTTAAATGAAGATAAGATTTTCCATTTGAAGCTGTCTCGCATGTAAATTTAATGCCCAGGTCTGTGAGCCATGTGATCATCTCCCTGCCGTGGGCTACAGTGTGGGATACCACGTTTTCGTTACACAACCCCGCACCGGCATCCATGGTATCTGCAACATGTTGATCAATCGAGTCTTCCTCATCTATGACTGCAGAAATTCCGCCCTGTGCCCAAGCGGTACTGCCAGCATCAAGGGAGCCTTTGGAGAGCACGGCAATTTTCAGTCTGGGATCAATGCGTAGCGCCAAGCTTAACCCGGCCGCTCCACTGCCAATTATCAGGACGTCAAATTCATGCATGAATAAAATGTGAAAATATAGTTGTTTTCTAATTAAATTGTGTCATAAATGAGTACGCTCAGTTAAGCAAATCTGGACCACCTGAAAGCAAGAATAAGTTTGGAACGAACTCTTATACCTTAAAATTGTCTTATAGCTACGGCGTAGCTATGGACAGCCATGATACAGGAGCCAGGCCTAAATGGGCGCAAGTGATAATGATAAGGAGCTTGTAAAAAGAGCTCAACGAGGAGACAAGACAGCATTTGATGCACTGGTAACCAAATATCAGTATAAAGTGATCAATCTGGCAGGACGCTTTGTAAAAGATGAAGATGAGGCTCAGGATATTGCACAGGAGGCTTTTATCAAGGCCTATCGCGGCCTGGCAAATTTTCGGGGTGATAGTGCATTCTATACGTGGCTGTATCAAGTTGTGATTAATTCTGCTAAGAATTATATAGTATCAAAGGGTCGCAGGACTCCAGCCTGTGTGGTTGATGTTGAAGATGCAGAGCGTATGGATGCAGCTTCAATGAAGGAACTGGAGACTCCTGAGGGACACATGTTAACTCAAGAGATTGAGAGGGCGGTTTGGCAAGCGATTCAGGAGTTACAGGAGGATTTGAAGACAGCCATTACTCTGCGTGAAATAGAAGGGATGACCTATGATGAAATTGCCAGTGTGATGGAGTGTCCAGTTGGCACGGTAAGGTCCAGGATTTTCCGTGCACGTGCAGTCATCGATAAATTTCTAAAGCCACTATTGCACTGAAGGCACAGGGCGAGCGTATTATGAAGGAAGCTGATCAGGAACTCGTATCCAGAATGCTGGATGAAAATATCTCTGAATTTGAAGTCCGGCGTATTTTAAAAGAAATTGAGCTGGACCCTGAACTGTACTCTGCTTATCAGCGTTACAGTCTTATCGGTCATGCAATGCGCCGGGAATTACCTGCCCGGTTAAACCATGATTTCAGCAAGGAAGTCATGAATAGGCTGCACAACGAACCGGATACAGAAAGTTCGGTACGGAGTACCCGTTTAAACAAATTAAAAATACCGATAGGTCTAGGTGTAGCTGCCCTGGTTACCGTATTTTCCCTTGTTATCTTACAAAATGTCATACAGCCTGACTTGCCGTCCAGCCCGACCCCGACAGCAGTTGCCGAGTATGCTGGCGATGAAGGTCTGCAGGATTTCACGTTAATCCCCAAAGCAGCAGAGGATTTTAACAGTTATATTGTCAACCATGCAGAATATGCCTCGCCGCGTGTATCTATGCCTCATGTGAGAATCGTAAGTCATAACCGGGACTACCCTGAGTATGGTAATGAATAAACAAATGCCATTTGTTCGACTTTTGCTTGTTGTTTTACTGGCTAGCAGTTCAACTGCTGTCTTTGCAGAAAATAAAATGTGGAAGCTTCTGAACGACATGAATCATGCTCTGGAAACAGGTAATTATCAGGGTACATTTGTGTTTATACATGACGGCATTGTTGAAGCGATGCAGATTGTCCATGGCTATTCAGATTATGGTGTCAGGGAAAAGCTGGTTTCTCTTACAGGTGATGCACGTGAAGTGATCCGGGATAAGGATGTGCTCACATGTATATGGCCTAAAGACAGGCTGGTTGTGATTGAGACAGCCCGGGCAGGTCATGGTCTGCCATCCGCTCTGCTGGAGAATCTGGAGCAGTTGGCACTCCGTTATAAGCTGAAGGAATCGGGTTCATCCAGAATTGCCGGGTTCAGCTGCAAAATTGTGCGTTTTGAGCCTTTGGATGCGTACCGCTATGGTCATGAATTGTGCATCAATACCAAATTCGGGATGCTGCTTAAATCGAGGACCTTTGATGTAGAAGGTGAGACCATAGAAAGTATGATGTTCACCAGCTTTCGTTTACTTGAAGATGTTCCGGACTCAATGTTCGAATATAGTGCGTCTCTAAAGGACTACACATGGAAAACTGCTGGACCAGGTCTAAATGGGGAAATGCAGCCTGATCGTGCATGGAAGATTCGCAATCTTCCTCCAGGCTTTTCATTGAGCAGTGTCACAAGACGTCTGATGAGTGCAAGTAAAAATCCGGTCCAGCATATTGTGCTGACTGATGGTTTGGCATCTGTTTCTGTGTTCATCAGCAAGGTAGATGATCCAAAGCATATCTATCAGGGTGCACATAATAGAGGTGTGATCAATGCGTATGCGCGCGATTTAAACAGGCACCAGATTACAGTAATCGGCGAGGTTCCTAAAAACACTGTAAAAAGCATTGGTGAGTCGGTTTTTTATTCAAGCCAGTAACTAGCTCAAAGTCTACAACTTTCTGTTGTTGGTATAAAACTTTTTAAATTTGTCTTGGCTACAGGAGTCAATTTGCAATGAATCATTTGTTTAAAAAATATGCCAGTGTACAGGCAGCGCATGGACAGATATTTAGAAATGTCTTAGCGATTTATTTGATCGGGCAATTATTATTAATTGCTGTTCCGGTTCACGCCCGCTACAACCTTCCGGATTTTACTGAACTTGTTGAAGAAACTGCTGATGCAGTGGTGAATATCAGCACCAGCAAACCAGCCCAAGCTCACCGTAGTCTGCCCCCCGGCATGGATATTCCCGAACTTTACAAAGACAGCCCGTTCGGTGATTTTTTCCATCGATTTTTTGGTGATTCTGAAGACAATGGAGAAAGATATTTCAACTCCCGCTCACTTGGTTCTGGTTTCATCATTTCAGAGGATGGCTACGTAATTACCAACCATCATGTCATAAAAGATGCAGACGAAATTATTGTAAAGTTAAGCGACCGAAGACAGTTTGTGGCCGAAGTTATCGGCAACGACCCGCGTAGCGATATAGCATTGCTGAAGTTGGATGCTGCAGGATTGCCAACAGTAAAACTTGGTTCTTCTGAAAATGTAAAGGTGGGACAATGGGTATTGGCTATCGGATCACCGTTCGGGTTCGATGCATCGGCAACAGCTGGAATTGTAAGCGCCAAGGGCCGAAACCTGCCGAGTGACAACTATGTCCCTTTTATTCAAACTGACGTGGCAATCAACCCTGGAAATTCGGGTAGCCCTCTGTTTGATCTTGATGGCCATGTTGTAGGCATTAACTCCCAGATCTATACTCGATCCGGAGGGTTTATGGGCCTTTCTTTTGCAATTCCAATAGAAGTTGCAGTAGATGTTGTTAACCAACTCAAAGCACATGGCCATGTATCTAGAGGGTGGCTTGGTGTTTATATACAGGAAGTAACTATGGAGCTTGCTGAATCGTTTGGTATGGATAAACCTGCTGGTGCACTGGTTGCCAAGGTCTTGCCCAGCAGCCCTGCGGAAGATACCGACATAGAAGTCGGAGATATTATTCTGGGCTATAACGGAAAGGAGGTGAAAAACTCTGCGGCATTGCCACCCATGGTTGGCCAGACAAAAGCAGGTGAACAAGTCAGTTTGGAAGTCATGCGCGATGGGAAAACCAGGATCGTTGAATTAAAGGTGGGCCAGTTGCCTGAAAAGGACCAGATACTTGCAAGTGATTCAAGCAGTGAGGAAGAATCGGCAGACACTGTTTTGGGGCTTTCTCTTCGTGCTCTCACTGAAAAGGAAATCAAGGCAATGAAGCTGGAGGAAGGAGGTCTTGTGGTACTTGACGTACAGGGGGATTCTGCAAAAGCTGCAGGATTTCGAAATGGTGATGTGATCCAGATGGTCAATGGCAAGTCCGTTAAAACGGTTAGTGATTTCAAAGATCTTTTAGAAGGTCTGCCGGCAGGCAAATTTGTGTCTCTACTTGTGCAACGTGCACGTGGTCCGGAATTTTTGGCCATGCGGATCCCCAAAAAACAAGGATAGACAGGCATGATGAAGTGGTGGAGCCTGTTTACTCAAAGACATCTGTAATATAAGAGGTCTTTCAGTTCGACTGGTAGCCATATGGAGCACATTCGCAACTTTTCCATAATTGCCCACATTGACCATGGAAAATCTACATTAGCTGACCGTTTTATCCAGCATTGTGGAGGCTTGTCCGAACGTGAGATGAGTGAGCAAGTGCTGGATTCCATGGATCTTGAGCGTGAGCGCGGAATAACCATTAAGGCCCAGAGCGTCTCATTACAGTATGAGGCCAAGAATGGACAGGACTATCAACTGAATTTCATTGATACGCCTGGGCACGTCGATTTTTCATACGAGGTATCACGTTCCTTGGCAGCCTGTGAAGGTGCCCTCCTTATCGTCGATGCTTCGCAAGGCGTGGAAGCTCAAAGTGTCGCTAACTGTCATACAGCTGTTGCCTTGGGTCTGGAAATCATACCAGTGCTCAACAAGGTCGATCTTCCGTCTGCTGATCCCGAACGTGTAGCCGCTGAAATTGAAGAGGTAATTGGTATTGATGTGTCAGAGCCCTTGTTAGTAAGCGCTAAGACTGGCCAGGGTGTGGAAAATGTGCTGGAAGCAATTGTACGTCGGTTTCCTGCTCCAACGGGTTCTAAACAGGGACCCCTGAAGGCATTGGTTGTGGACTCATGGTTTGACAGTTATGTTGGTGTGATATCACTGGTACGTGTGGTACAGGGATCAATCAAAGCCAAGCAAAAAATTACGGCTATGTCATCTGGCTACAGCTACCAGGTCGAAAAGTTGGGGATATTCACGCCCAAACGCACTGACACAGGCTTTTTGCAACCAGGACAAGTAGGCTATGTCGTTTGCGGAATCAAGGATATTTCTTCAGCAAAAGTTGGAGATACCTTCACATCTGCCTCAAGTCCGGCAGACAAGCCTCTTGCTGGGTTCAAGGAAATTCAGCCAAATGTATTTGCAGGTGTTTTCCCGATCAATTCGAATGATTATGAATCGTTTAGGAATGCTTTAGAAAAACTTCGCCTAAACGACTCTGCCTTTACCTATGAGCCCGAGACATCAGATGCTCTGGGTTTTGGGTTTCGGTGTGGCTTTCTCGGTATGTTGCATATGGAGATTGTTCAAGAGCGTCTGGAGCGTGAATACGCTTTGGATCTAATCACCACTGCACCTACCGTTGCACATGAAGTACATACTACGAGTGGAAATATTCAATATATTCACAATCCTTCTGCGTTGCCGCCGGTAAACCAAATCAGGGAGGTCAGGGAACCAATTATCAAGGCATCTATACTTGTCCCACATGAGTATATTGGGAATGTGATTACCTTGTGTATTGAAAGGCGAGGTGCGCAAAAGAGTTTGCATTACCACGGTAATCAGGTTTCTCTGGTATTTGAATTGCCACTGAGTGAAGTCGCATTGGATTTTTTCGATAAACTAAAATCTGTCAGCCGGGGTTATGCGTCATTTGATTATTATCTGTCACATTTCGCAGTAGTACCCTTGGTAAAGCTTGATATCTTAATCAATGGTGAGCGGGTAGATGCCTTGTCCACGATCATACACAAGGGGCAGGCTGAAGCTTACGGGAGAAGTCTTGCAGAAAAAATGAAAGAGACCATCCCAAGACAGATGTACGATGTTTCCATACAGGCAGCTATTGGATCAAGAATTATTGCTAGAACCACGACCCGGGCGTTACGAAAAAATGTTACAGCGAAATGTTACGGTGGCGATGTCACGCGTAAAAAAAAGCTTCTTGAAAAACAAAAAGCAGGTAAGAAGCGTATGAAGCAGATTGGCAAGGTGGGAATACCGCAAGAAGCATTCTTAGCAGCATTAACGCTGGACAAATGATTGTATTCAGAGAAGCATTTTGATGATGTGCATGCTCAAAGTTTCTGTGCACCTGCTTCTTTTCTGTCTGTTAACCGTTTTCCCGGGTGTTGGCTTTACAGACTATTTTATGCGTGTCAGCCTGTTAGGTACAGGCACACCACGCATGGAACCCGACAGATTTGGTCAGGCCATACTGGTTGAGGCAGGGGGAAGCTTTCTGTTGTTTGATGCTGGTCGTGGCCTCGTACTAAGGTTGGCACAGCTTGACATCCCCATCACAGAAATTAATCCAGTATTCCTGACTCATCTGCATTCTGATCATATTTTTGCGCTTGATGACTTATGGCTTACCGGTTGGGTGTACCAGCGTCCAAAACCTCTTTCTGTACATGGTCCTACCGGAACACGGGCTTTTGTTGAGGGGTTGCAACAAGCTTTCGCCTATGATGTAGCGTTGAGAAATCAGCATTCAGGTCTGGACAGTAAGGCAGCACATCTTGTTGCAACAGAAATCCAGCCTGGCGTGGTGTACTCTGAAAATGGAGTCATGGTTACGGCATTCTCAGTAAATCACGGACCCGTTGATCCGGCCTATGGGTATAGAGTTGATTTTGGGGACCGCTCTGTGGTGATATCTGGTGATACTACGTACTCTGAAAATCTGGTTGAGCATGCCCAAGGGGTGGATTTACTTGTACATGAGATTTTTGCTGCACATCCTGACTTTCTTGAAAATAATCCTCGCTTGCGGAAAGTCGAAAGCTATCATACCAACCCCGAGCAGATGTTACGTGTTTTGCATGAAACCAAGCCGAAACTGGCAATACTGACGCATGCGATACTGGTAGGTACGAAAGAAGAGGCGCTTATCCGGTATTTGCAGGATGAATTCCCAGGCAAGGTTCATATGGGGAAAGACCTAATGAGCCTTGATGTAGGGAGCGATGTGAAGATTTCGCAGTTTGACAGAATGTTTCATTGATTGTGTAACAGATTCCATTTACTGAGGCATATGACTGTGCATTTAGATTATTCAAGGCCACTTCTGATGGGTGTGCTCAATGTAACACCAGACAGTTTTTCCGATGGTGGAGTATACCCTTCTTCCAAAGATGCAATTGCCTGCGGGATAGAAATGGTTGAACAAGGTGCAGATATTATTGATGTAGGTGGAGAATCAACTCGACCAGGGTCCACTCGTGTAGGAGCGTCAGAGCAAAAGCGCAGGGTGATTGATGTGATCGCAGGTCTGCATGCGGAGTTGCCTGAACATATCCATATCAGCATTGATACGACTTTATCTGAAGTTGCCTACGCGGCCTTGGATGCAGGTGCAACCATGCTGAATGATGTGAGTGCGGGCCGTGAAGACATGGGTTTATTAAAACTTGCAGCAGTGGCTGAAGTTCCTGTTTGTCTAATGCACATGCGTGGAGAGCCCGCAACCATGCAGGATCATCCTGATTACGAAAATGTCACCCGAGAAGTATCAGACTTTCTTTTGGGCCGGGCTGAGAAGGCTCAGGATATAGGTGTAAAAAAAGATAACATTATACTCGACCCGGGAATTGGGTTTGGTAAACGAACTCAACATAACCTGGAATTACTACGGGATCTGAAGATGTTTACTGGACTAGGGTACCCGGTGATGCTGGGTACTAGCCGTAAACGATTTATGGGTGAGATTTTAAAGCAGGAGAATCCAAGGGCAAGGATGCCGGCAACATGCGCGACGTCTTCTCTTGGGGTGTTAGCAGGAGTAAAAATATTTCGTGTGCACGATGTTTGGCAAAATCGTCAGGCTATCGATGTCACCTGGGCTATTCATACAAGCTGAACTTCACTGCCCTATGTACAGTATTCGCCTACTCGTGATGAGTATTGGTAATTGCTTACGACTTGGAGTGGATGTTTAAAATTTCTGCATCCCAATTGTATTCGGCATTTGAAAATGCTTTGGTGCAGAACAGGATAGTGGAGATCATGCCCCAAATTAATCCAATCACAACACCTGCATCCAGCAAGCCCTTCCATGGCTGGGGAATGTATTGAAATAGGAAAATAAAAACAACTATCATGATGGTAAGGCAGATAGAAGCGACTATACGTTTTTTGGGGGCATGGAAAAAGCCCATGCTAAATAGCGGTGCAAAAATGCATTGTGTTACCGTACTGTTTGCTAGTAAGTATTTTGTTCGAGCAGCAAATCGCGGTGAAAATTTTTTTTGAAATCCTTTATACCCTTCGCTGTGTGCCATAAAGACCGTAAAGCCAATGAACACAGTCCAGTGCATCCAGTTCATTGGCATGTGCAAAGATTCGATGGTGTATAGGGATAATCTCCAGATTGCAAATCCAAGTAACAGCAGCAGGCCAGCCAGGCTCCATCCTGCTGCAATTACACCACAGATGGTAAAAGGTTTTTCATCCATTATGATGGGGAACTGAGTGGCTGTAAGGATGTCAGTTTAAAAGAGAAGCTATTCTTTCTTGTTTCGCTGAAGGTAAATTGTTCTTCCCTTATTCATGGAGAACCCGCTATTAAGGTAAAACCGGTTTGCCTGCTAACTACGGAACCTGATGCGAGCGGTTATCATTGTAACTGGTTGAAAAGATGTATGGTCGAGCTAAGATTTCTAGTCATGAATGTGTCTAGCCATTTTCTTATAAGCAACTAAATAGTTCTGTTACCCACAGGTACAGAAAGTGACGCCATATACATGTGATACTACTATAATACTATGTTAAATTGTGGTGATCGATTGGGATGCATGCGTAAAGCCTTAAGGAGATTTTAAGCTACTTTGATACCTGGTTTACCTGGCTGAATTGTATACGGTAGCTTTCTAAATCAGGAATGGCTGATGGTGCAATGTGTATCCTTAAGATTCTGTTCCTTAAAAATTGATTGAAAACAAAAAACCTTAGGAGAGTTTTATGAAAGCTAAATCTGAATTAAAGCCATTGGTAGTGGCCGTTGGTGCAGTCTTGGCAACAGGCGCATTTGGAATTTCTACAGCAAGTGCTGATCAAGACCTGTTTCAAATGACCGAATTGTCAGCCGGGTACATGGTAGCTGATAGCCATGGTGCAGCCGAGGAAGGCAAATGCGGGGAAGGCAAATGCGGGGAAGGCGAATCTGAAGAGGATAAATCTGAAGAAGGCAAATGCGGGGAAGGCAAGTGTGGAGAAGGCAAATGCGGGGAAGGCAAGTGTGGAGAAGGCAAATGCGGGGAAGGTAAATCCGAAGAAGGTAGTGACAGCAGCTAAAACTGCTCTTCGGTTTACCTGTAACTTTGTGAAAACGGCGGACTATACGTTCGCCGTTTTTGCATTGCGGTACAATCAAGAAATGTAATTTTTGTGAAAGAATCTGAAGTGTAGTGATGTATTGTCTGATGAAGAGGCCAGTTGTCGTTTTAAATTGATTTGAGGTGACTATGGCGACAGTACTAATTGACGGAAAAGCGATTGCCACACAAATTCAACTGGAAGTTAAAGGCCAAGTAGACAAGCTGCAATCACAGGGTGTGCATCCTTGTCTGGCGGTTATCCTGGTTGGGAATGATCCTGCTTCTCGTGCCTATGTGGGAGCCAAGCAGGAAGCAGGAAGGCAAGTCGGAATACGATTGATTCAACATGACCTTCTAGAGGACATTTCTGAGCCAGAACTGATCTGGCTGATCACTACGTTAAATGATAATCCTGAGGTGCATGGCATCTTGGTCCAGCTACCCTTGCCTGACCATATTGGAGAACACAACATCATCGCTGCAATTTCGCCTCAAAAGGATGTTGACGGTTTCCACCCCTGTAATGTCGGGCGTTTGACTGCCGGACTGGATACCTTGGTTTCCTGTACACCCAATGCGGTATCGCAGTTGATTTCAAGGAGCGGTATTGAAACTGTGGGCAAGCACGTAGTTATCGTCGGGCGCAGCAATATTGTAGGGAAACCGCTTATGAACATGCTGGTACAAAAAGCCAGATATGCCAATTCAACAGTTACTGTGTGTCACTCCAGAACTGAAAATATTGAGAATTTCACACTGCAGGCTGACATCCTGATTGCGGCGATAGGACAGGCACGGTTTATTAAGGCAGACATGATAAAACCTGGGGCGATCGTCATAGATGTTGGGATTAATCGCATTGAAGAGGATGGAAAAACCTGTCTCGTAGGAGATGTGGACTTTGCTCAGGCCATAGGTGTTGCTTCAATGATTACCCCTGTGCCGGGCGGTGTGGGTCCAATGACCGTGGCCATGTTGATGAAAAATGTCGTAAAAGTGGCTACCTTATCTATGCCCTGTTGATCTGGTAACAGACATAGCTGGGGTTTTCAGTCTTGGGTCTGAGTTTTCTGCCAGTCTTTAGGGGTAACCTGTACAATGTACGTCAGTACAGGTCTGTTCCGTGGTATTTTCATCTGTAAACCGAGTATGCAGAATAGTGCAGAATATGTATTCCAGTCGTGAATTACTGCGGTAGTCCATGCGTTCCAGAATTTTGGTATCAGATTTGCGGCATAAATTCAGCAGATTGAGAGTAAAATGGGCTCTGACTCTTTAAAAATATTTTTCAAGGGAGACAGAAATTATGTCGAAGTGGCGCGATATCAAATCTGAACAGACCTATACAGAAGAACAAATAAAAGAAAGGCTAACTGAAGAATTGCCTACTTGGTATTACGAGAATGGATGGATTCGTAGAAAGTACAGGACACATGGCTGGAAAGGCACACTTATGGTTGTGAATACGATTGGACATTTAGCAGAAGCAGCCTTTCATCATCCTGACCTCACGGTGTCTTATGCTTTTGTCATCTGCAAGCTAATGAATCATGCTGCCAAGGGGGTCACCAATAAGGACTTTGAACTGGCTCAGAAAATTGAAGAGGTAATAATGTGGCAACCTGGTACAGGCAGTGGAGATTTGGAGGGCACGCCAAGCGACCCACGCTTTGCCTACATTCAGTACAAATAATGGCCTTCTGGCTATAGCTTGCTAAGCAGCAATTCCTCAATACTCCTAAGGATTGCCTGCATGGGTGTACCATAAGGAACTATACTTGCGACTTCACCTTCAGTGTCAATTATATATAAATTGGAAGTATGATTGACAGAATAGGCGCCTTCAGCAGTATTCCCTTCAAATGAGTAAAAGGCACTGAACTGGCCAACTACTTCATCTATCTCCTCAACAGACCCGGTTAAGCCTATATAACCGCTGCCAAAATATTCCAGGTAATGTTTTAAAATTTCTGGCGTATCACGGTTGGGGTCAACGGTGATGAACAGTGGCTGAACCTGTTGGGCTTTGGAGCCTAATTGGTTCAGTACGCTTTGAACGACACTTAATGTGTGAGGGCATACATCCGGACAGCTTGTAAAGCCGAAGAACAATAAAACTACCTGACCCCTGGAATTAGCCAGTGAGTAGGGCTTGTTTTGGTGAGTGGTAAGCTCAAAATCACCTCCCACCCTGTCGGCTTCAGCCAAGCTGGTAGCAAGGCAAATAATCAATAAAAAAAATAAATGAAATCTATGTAAATTCTTAAGCATTTTAAAAAGGGAATTTACCCTGCTTGCTGCTGATCAAATAGTAAGTGCAAATAATGTTTCGGTTACCGAGGCATATCCATCAAATTTGCTGTGCTCGTGACAATTGTAATTATTCAGAGCAAATAAAACAGGCTTTACTAAGCTAGCTTGCTCGGTCTGCTTTATTTCTGGCTTGTTCTATAATGCAGTTTAAATGTTGAAAAACTAGGGATATTGATTGATACAGCCTTGAATAGTATACTGGATACGGCATAATGGACAGTTGAAAGAATTTCGAGAAAAAGTTTCAATCAACGAAAATCATACGGAGTCCTGTAGATATGAAGAAAATGGCGAAATCACAAGCTAAGTGGGTGCAAGGCAGCATTGCATTTTTATGGGTCGTACTGGCATCTGCAATTGGCTTTCACTCTACTGCTATGGCCGATGAGACCTGTATGTCTCCCTATATGGCAAAAATCGTTGGCCAAGAAGACTATGTGTACGTTTGGACATTGGGTGTAGAAGGTCTTGGTGATGAGCAGGATAAGCTGGTTACCATTTCTGTTAATCCAGATTCAGTCAACTACGGGAAAGTTGTCAATGTGCTTTCTGTAGGAGGACGTAATGAAGCGCACCACTCCGGTTTAACGGATGATCGTCGTTATCTGTTTGCTGGTGGTCTGGACAGCAACAAGATTTTTATTTTTGATGTACACACCAATCCTAGTAAACCCGTCTTGCATAAAGTTATTACTGATTTTGTAGAGAAGACTGGAGGCATGGTTGGCCCTCACACAATGTATGCCTTACCTGGCCGAATCATGGTCAGTGCTTTATCCAATAATGTGGATCATGGAGGCAGGACCGGAATTGCAGAATTTACCAATGAAGGTGAATTTGTTGCTGCACATTGGATGCCGACAGATGAAAATCTGCGTGGTGCTAAGAAGGTGGGAAATATTGCTGACGGATATGGTTACGATGTGCGGGCTTTGCCACGTCGAAACGTGATGATTACCTCCTCGTTTACGGGCTGGTCCAACTACATGATGGATTTCAGCAAGATGCTTTCAGATGCAGAGGCCATGAAACGGTTTGGTAATACTGTGGTAGTGTGGGACTTGCATACCCGTAAACCGAAAAAAGTATTTGAAGTTCCTGGGGCGCCTTTGGAAATTCGTTGCGCATGGGGTTCAAATCATAACTACTGTTTGACCACTACGGCCTTGACTTCAAAAATCTGGTTGATCTATGAAGACGATGCAGGTGAATGGCAAGCCAAGGCAGTAGGGGATATAGGTGATCCCTCTAAAGTGCCGTTGCCTGTGGATATCTCAATTACAGCAGATGATAAGGGTCTTTGGGTACAGACCTTCATGGATGGCAAGACGCGATATTTTGATATTTCTGACCCATTTAATCCAAAGCAGACATATGAGCATGAGATTGGTTCACAAGTGAACATGATTTCACAGAGTTGGGATGGGAAACGTACTTACTTCACGTCATCTTTGTTAGGAAACTGGGATAAAACCGGTGACATGGACGAACAGTTTTTCAAATTGTTTTCATGGAACGGACAGGAGCTTGTTCATGAGTTTACGGTAGATTTCTACGCTCTGAAACTTGGCCGTGCCCATCAGATGCGTTTTGGAGCATACTCACTGTATTCGCAAAAACCGAACTCCACGGGTACGCTGCTGTCACAACATTAAAAAGCGGCTTGTTTACAATGATGTAATCAGCAGCCAGAATTAGAACTGGAACAAGGCCGCCTGTGAGGCGGCCTTGTCGTTTCTGGAGTAGTTGTTGTAGATGAAAAAATTTTTCACAGGTTTGGTGTTGTGCGGTGTCCTGCTAGCTGGACCCGGCTGTGACCGCGATACTGATCGCGATTCATATCTCTCGGGTTCACATGCAGCGCGTGCAGAAGTCAGAATCATGGCAGATGGCTGGAAGGCCAGTTTACCCTATGAAGTGCCTAAGCCGGGGTCATATGCTCTGCCGAGGGTAGGCGTTGCAGGAGGTGGGTCTGTTTTGGGCCCGGATGGAAAAGAACTGGAGCTAGGTGAGTTGATGGGAGACAAAATCGTACTTCTCACATTCATCTATAGCAGTTGCACAGATTTCAACGGCTGTCCATTGGCGACTGCTGTATTCTATAAAGTCAAGGAACGTTTCAAGGATGACCCGGAGCTTGCGAAAACAATCCGGTTGATCAGTGTAAGCTTTGATCCTGAACACGATACTCCTGAAGTCATGAGACTGTATGGCGAAGGGTTTGAGGATGGAGACCCGCAATGGTTATTTTTAACCACTGCTTCCGAGGAGACGTTAGGGCCGATTATCAGGCAATACGGGCAGATGGTGATCAAGGAGTATGATGAAAGCGGGAAATACAAGGGGACTATGGCGCATGTTTTGCGTGCCTTCCTGATTGACAGGTCGAAAAATATTCGACAGGAATACAGTGTTTCGTTTTTACATGATCAATTGGTCACTGTCGACATTAAAACACTTCTTATTGAGGAAGGAGTATTGCCTGGCCGAATAGATTCATAATGCATTTCATAAATAGATCAATTAAGAATATAAAAGTCCCGATTATTTTCAGTGCTATCATCTTGGCTCTTGTACTGTATGCCTTAAGGGGTTTCACTGCAGACTTGGCTGAGAGCACGAACCATGCAGTGTTTGGCCCGGGAGATAACAAGGAGGGTTATGAGTCTGCTGATTACCAAACGAATTCTTTGGATTTACAACAGCGCATAGGAAAGGAAGCTAGACTGATCGATTTTGTCAGTAGCCCCCCGTTAGGGTTACCTCCTGTTCCTGTTCCAGCCGATAATCCTGTTACTACCAAGAAGATACAGCTAGGAAGAAAGCTTTTTTTTGACCGTCGCCTGTCAATCAATGACACATTTTCTTGTGCTATATGCCATATCCCTGAGCAAGGATTTGCCAACAATGAAATTAAGACTGCCGTTGGCGTTGAAGGGCGTACTGTAAAACGTAATACGCCTACCGTTTTTAATTCTGCATATTTGGAAAAGATTTTTCATGATGGGCGTGAATCTACTCTGGAGCAACAGGTCTGGTCTCCGTTGTTGGCACGAAATGAGATGGCTAATCCATCCATTGGTTATGTCATTAACAAAATCATGGCTATCCGCGAATATGACAATTTGTTTGAAGGAGCTTTTGAAGGTCGAGGTCCGACCATGGAAACGATCGGCATGGCACTTGCTAGCTACCAGCGAACCTTGAATGCAGCTAATTCGCCCTTTGATCTTTGGTATTACGGCAAAGACGAAGATGCAGTCAGCGAACAGGTCAAGCGTGGATTCAAGGTGTTTGCAGGCAAGGGTTCCTGCAGTGTCTGTCATCAGATTCAAGAAGGATTTGCTTTGTTCAGTGACGACCAGCTACATAATACAGGGGTGGGTTTTGAGGACTCGATGGGTGTAGAGCCTGAAACCACAAGGGTGCAGCTGGCACCTGGTGTGTATACGGAACTGGACACAAGTGTCATCAAGTCTGTTTCAAGACCCAGAGAAAATGATCTAGGCTTGTATGAAGTTACAGAAGATCCGAATGACCGATGGAAATACCGCACACCCTCTTTACGGAATGTCGCATTGACAGCTCCATACATGCATAATGGCTCTCTGTTGACCTTGCGTGACGTCATTGAATTTTATAATCAGGGCGGAATACCCAACGAATTACTCAGTCCCCTGATACGGCCGCTGAACCTGACTGATACTGAGATCGATGATCTGGCTGCTTTCTTGAAGTCTCTAACTGGTGGTAACGTCAGTATTTTGGTAGAAGATGCATTTGCTGCGCCTATAGGTGATATCAGTGCTGACGACCCCAATTGGGCTCACGAGAATAAGCTAGAATTTTAATGCGCACGAGCCAAAGATTGGCAGGATGTCTTGGACCAGCGATGATTTCCATGCAAATATTTTGTTGAAGAATTCATACAACTGGTTTTCAGTATGCCTTACGATGCGTGTCATGTCGGAGTACAGGAAGTAAAGGAAATTCATGAAAATGTGAAAGCAGATTCATTGTGAGTCAGTTTTTAGCAACGTTTTATCAGTGCATATGCAAGTAAGATAACCTAACAATGATTAAAATACTGGGTTGGTGTCTGTTTTTGTTTATGTATTTGTTTGCTTACGGGGTATTGGCTCGAGCACCCATGGAGCCGATAGCAGGCAAGCCTGAGGCAGAAGGTTTCAGGCTGGATGCTGTAAACGGGGCAAGTATCAGTCTGAATGATTTCCAGGGAAAATTTGTATTGCTTAACTTTTGGGCTACATGGTGTGCGCCCTGTAGAAACGAGATGCCGGCCCTAGATAATTTGCACAGCAGGATGCGCAGTAACGGTCTTGAAGTGATTGGCATACATGTAGGGCCAAGCCTGAGTAGTGTGGAAAAGTTTTTAGATCAAGTGCCAGTCGAATTTACGATTCTGATTGACCAGGATATGGGTCTTGCAAACTGGGGGGTACTGGGTTTGCCTACGACATTCTTGGTAAATCCAGAGGGCAGGCTTATCTATAAGGCAGTAGGGGAGCGCAAGTGGGATTCACCTGCAATGACAAAGTTTTTAATAGGCTTACTATCCGGCCATCCGCAAATGGTGAAGGTTAAGCCGCAAACACCCTCAGAATCTCTTCTTGAGCAGTTTAAGAAATCCTTTGGCTGGCTGTATGAAAGCACGCTGGGCCAGTTTTTCTCAAAGCCCGGATAATCAAGTACTTCCATCAGCCTTTCTGAACAGAGGCTGACAGAAATACTGATTAGATTGTTAACTTGGAATGCGCGTTATTCTGCTGTAGCGGGGCTTATAACCGTTTTGATTTCTACAATCTTGTTGGCTGGAAATCCACCTTCTTCTGCATGCTTTCGGATTTCGTCTTCATTTGGTGCTATGTAAGTACAATAGATCTTGTCGTCTGTTACAAAGCTTTCTATCCACTGAATCTGGGGACCCATTTCTTTTAAGATGTTGCATGATTTTTGGGAAATTCCCTTTAGATCATCAGCCTGTAGGTCACCAGCTCCGGGGATTTCACGTTCAATCATATATTTTGGCATAGTAGAATTCTCCTAATTGATAATCTGGCTCTGGCAAGTTGCAGCTTGCTGTCTGCTCGAGTCTGTTACTTTCAGCAGGCATAGTACCAGATTTTATGGGAGTGGTTGTGTATTTCAAGTCAGTTCGATGGCACACTTTTCACTTGAATTTCAAAATCGTTGAGCACAATTTAGAGAAACATTTGTTCCGAACTTGGTTTGAAGCTGCGGTAGAAATGTGTGAGCCTGGACACCCACCAAATACCACTGGAAGTCGGAAATTATCATGAGCCTGATAGGTTTGGATTTTCTGAGTTCTTGCACAGTTGTATTCGTGGGTTTGCCCGAAATTCTTTTGTTCTGTCTTCTGGCAAGTGCTGCCTCGATAGGTACTGTGATGGAAAGTTTTCATGTAAGAGCTGATGGGGACATTTTCTTTCTGGATATGTAAGAATCAGGTCCCTTTGCCAATATAAACGGCCAGGAAAAGGTTGTCGGTTTTTTTGATCACTGATGTATCGTTTGAAGGTGAAACGCTGGTCAGCTTGGCAATTTCAGGGAGTATGTCCTACCGGGAAAGCCTATTTGCCGATGCTGAATGACGACGGTGGGATTAGCCAAGGTAGTAGCAAAGCGATAAGCCATGTTAGCTGGGTTGCGTGAAACACATTTGTTTCCGATGAATCAATAAATGACTGGATGCTATAGCTCTCTGTTAAGAGTACATTTATGATGTCAGGAGTAGGCAGAGCAGATGAGACGAAGGAGGTATATTCCCGCGAATTACAGTAAGATATGCTAATATTTGACACTTGAAGAGTTAGTACACACTACCACCCAAGGAAGGATTTGGTGGACATTAGGCAGTTGTAAGTTAGTAGATCTAGGCTGCTTCTCCATTTTCTCTCGCTTAAACCAAACGTAGCTATATTATTTTAAGGAAGCGTAAGCAGTGGAAACGATGATACTTGTGCCAGGACGATCCCAAAAACAGGGCACTTCACTGAATAAGGGCAAGCTCAAAGATGAATATCTGACGGTGACCACGACGGCAGAGATGAACGAAAGCGACATGCAAAGGATGAAACTGGTCAATGGCGACAAGATTCAGTTGAAATCAGATGTTGGGCAGGCTGTTGTGACATGTAAAAGCAAGAAGAAGGAAGATTTACCGGCGGGGATGATTTTTATTCCCTATGGACCATCATCCAGTCAGTTGATGGCGTCTGATACGGCAGCTTCTGGTATGCCCATGTCAAAGCATATGGAAGTCATAGTTACTAAAGTATAAAACTGATCAAAAGCTTATGTTAGGAAAAAACCATGCCAGAAGTTATTCAGTCAAAGCCTAAAGAAAAAAAGAACATTAAGATCGTAAAAGATGCAACCTGCACTTTTTGTGGCTGTGTCTGTGATGATATGGAGCTTACAGTTGACCTTGATGAACATCGTATCACCAAAGCCAAGAATGCATGTGTATTGGGACGTGCATGGTTTTATGAACACGTTCTGGAAGATCGTCCAGTAGTACTGATTGATGGCAAGGAGGCAACTCTCGAAGAAGGCATGGATACTGCCGCCCAAATTTTAGTGGATGCTAAGTTTCCGATCACTTATGGGCTCAGTGACTGTACCTGTGAGGCACAGCGCGTAGCCGTCGATATCATGGATACTATAAATGGCAATGTCGATACCACTACCTCGGTGTGTCATGGTCCGTCAGGTATGGCCTTTCAGGGTGTAGGAGAAAGTACTGCTACGCTTGGCGAAATTCGAAATCGGGCTGACCTGGTTATTTACTGGGGTGGCAATCCTGCAGAATCACATCCTAGACATTTCACACGCTATGCGGTAACTCCAAAAGGGATGTATATCCCTAATGGGAAAAAAGATCGTACTGTCGTTTTAGTGGATGTGCGTAAAACGTCCAGCACACCGGTGGCTGATATATTTGTGCAAGTAAAGCCTGGGAAGGATTTTGAGGTGCTATGGGCATTGCGTGCACTTGTCAAAGGAAAAAGAATCAGCAAAGACATTGAGGAGCAAACGGGTGTTTCTCGAGAAATGCTCGATGATCTGGTCTACCGAATGAAAAATTGCCAATATGGAGTTTTGTTTTTGGGTATGGGCTTGACAATGACTCGTGGTCGCCACTTCAATTCTGGTGCAGTTTATTCTTTGGCAGCCGACCTTAATGAATTTACACACTTTGTTGCTAAGCCTGTGCGTGGACATGGCAATGTAACCGGAGCAGACAATGTTGTCTCTTGGCAGACAGGTTATCCATTTGGTGTCAACTTTAATCGTGGATATCCAAGATTCAATCCGGGTGAATTTACAACAAGTGATGTGCTCGCCAGAGGTGAAACGGATGCTGCAATGATTATTGCATCAGACCCTGCGTCAAACTTTTCTAGAAGGGCCATCGAGCATTTAGCGAAGATTCCGGTCATTACCATGGACACAAAGGAAACACATACGACCAAGATCTCCAAAGTCCGCTTTGCAGTAGCGACTTATGGGATCAACACAGGTGGCACGGTATACAGAATGGATGACGTGCCAATTTCCTTACGCCCTGCATTTGACTCACCATTCCCGACAGACCAGGAAGTACTGGAAGGAATACGTCAACGGGTAAAGCGACTGCTGACAGGAAGTAAAGCAAGGACAGCATTTTAAAATTAATAATTACTTGCCGACCATCAAACCAGGTGGCGGTGGTTATATATCGAGATTGCCGAATATGCCATCTGAATTGAAAATCGTGAACGGTCGTGTATACGATCCTGCCAATCATATCAATGGAGATGTACAGGATATTTGTGTCAGGGATGGAAAGATCGTAGATTCCGTATCAAAATCTGTAACCAAGATTGATGCACATGGAATGGTAGTGATGCCAGGGGCAATCGATATTCATTGCCACATTGCAGGACCTAAAGTGAACCTTGCCCGTAAATTGATGCCAGAAGATCATCGCCTGGATGTTCATCCCAAAACTGCAGTTACCCGTTCTGGGACAGGTGGTATTGTACCTTCGACTTTTGCAACAGGTTATCGTTACGCCACTATGGGCTATACCACGGCTATGGAGGCAGCAGTTCCTCCGATTACTGCAAGACATGTACTTGAAGAACTTGATGACACCCCGGTGATTGACAAAGGCTTTTATGTATTACTAGGCAATAATGCATTCTTGTACAAGCTATTAAAAGAGGGGCGAAAAAATGAATTCAAGGAGGCAATTGCATGGTGGGTTAACTCGGTTCATGCATACACGGTCAAACTGGTGAATACCGGGAGTGACGAACTCTGGAAAGGTCGGAAAAATGCAAATATCACGGATGTGAATGAGAGTATTGATCATTACGACATCACACCTGTCCATGTCATGGAAAGTTTTATTGAGGCTGCACACGAATTGGGGTTGCCTCACCCTCCCCATATCCACTGTAACAATCTGGGTCACAGCGGGAATATCAGTACGACGCTGGACACTATGAAAGCCGCACAGGGTCGACGTGTCCATATGGCTCACATCCAGTTTCACAGTTTTGGCGGTGAACTGAATAAAAATCCTGTATCTGGTGCCAGAGAGATCATTGATTACATTAATGATCATGAAAATATTACAGCTGATGTGGGTCAGGTCATGTTTGGTAAAGCGACAGCAATGACTGCAGATGCTCCACTGGCTTGGATGCTACGCAACGTTAAGTTTGATAAGTGGGTAAATGCAGACACGGAGTGTGAAAGTGGTTGCGGGATCATCCCATTTTCCTATCAGGAAAGTATCTACACACACACTTTGCAATGGGCAATGGGGCTAGAGTTATTTTTGATGTCCAAGGATCCGTGGCGAGTACTGCTGTCTACAGATCACCCCAATGGTGGCTCTTTCATGAACTATCCGAAATTAATCAAACTGTTGATGGATAGTGCATATCGAAAAGAGGCATTAAAACACCTGAACCAAAAAGCAGTTGATAAGACCGTACTGCTTGAGCTCGACCGTGAGTACACATTGAACGAGATTGCAATCATTACGCGTGCCGGGCCGGCTAGAGCATTGGGTTTGATGAATAAAGGTCATCTTGGAGTAGGTGCAGATGCAGATATAACCGTCTACACGGAAGAAGATGATAAGGAGAAAATGTTCAATGCACCCCGTTACGTAATTAAAGACGGAATCACTGTCATCAATGACCATGAATTTGCCACCGATCACAAGGGTAAAATCCTACATTCAAAACCGGGATATAATGAAGAAATTGCAGCAGAGATAGAGCCGTTTTTTGAGGACTATTACTCAGTCAGGTTTAGTAATTATGCGATCAGTGATGATTACCTGCATGATCATGAAGAGATTCCGACTCATCCAAAATCATGAAGATTCAAAAAACGGAAATTGTCGATACATTTGCTGAAGCCTTTAAAATGTGGGGTGCCCGTGTAGTCATTACTGCAGATACCAAACAGTGGGCACGTGCAGCTGCAGCATCTATGACAGGTTTTGCTACTTCAGTTATTCGTTGCAAGCTTGAGGCGGCTGTAGAGTGTGAGATTCGTAAAGAAGACACGCCTGATCATCGTCCTGGAGTCAGCGTATTGCTGTTTACAATGAGTAGTAAGACTATTGCTGGTCAGCTCATTGACAGGATTGGCCAATGTGTAATGACCTGTCCCACAACCGCAGCATATAACGGACTGGAGTCTGAAAAAACTGTTTCAGTAGGTGGTAAATTACGTTTCTTTGGTGATGGTTACCAGATCAGTAAGGTCATTGGTGGCCGTAGAATCTGGCGCATTCCTGTTATGGAGGGAGAGTTTCTGATAGAGGATACATTTGGGATACAGCCAGCTGTGGGGGGCGGGAACCTGATTATTCTTGGCACAAACAAATATACTGCATTACAGGCAGCCACTGCTGCAAGCAATGCGATGCGCGAAGTTGCTGGTGTATTTCTGCCATTTCCACAAGGCGTGGTAGGTTCCGGAAGCAAAATAGGTGCCCGGTACAAGTCCATGATTGCATCTACCAATGATGCTTATTGCCCAACCTTGGGCTCGATTTCCAGCAAGGGAGTTCTTCCGGAAAATGTGGAAGCTGTTTATGAAATTGTCGCTGATGGATTGAATGAGGAAGCGGTGAAAGAGGCAATGCGCCGTGGTATGCATGCTGCTGCAGGAAAAGGGGTCATGATGATCACGGCTGGAAATTATGGTGGTGAACTTGGGAAGTATAAGTTTTATTTGCATAATATAATAAAAGAATCAAATACTTAATATTTTTATATCAAGTAAGATATCATGACTACGACATTTCTGCGCCTGCATACTCAGCCTGACGTGCCTTTGGAGGCAGAAGCAATCAGTCCGGTTGCAATTGCCGGGCTGTCGGAGCTTGGGATTGAACACTTGCCGGTTCTGCATGGAAATATCAAGGCGAAAATAGGCGATTTTTTCAAAGTCACAGGTAAGGGGGTTCCCGATATTTTACTGGAAGGCGATCTAGGTAAGATAAAGATGATAGGTGCAGGCATGTCCGCCGGGAGCATTACCATTGAGGGTAATGTAGGCATGCATGTTGGCATTGGCATGTCAGGTGGGGAGATACTGGTCAAAGGTAATGCCTCGGATTGGGTCGGGCCTGAAATGTCAGGGGGGCGTATTGTTGTCAAGGGTAATGCGGGGCACATGATTGGCAGCGCGTTCAGAGGGCAGGCAATAGGTATTACAGGCGGGGAAATCTTTATTCATGGAGATGCTAAAAACGAAATTGGTAATTCCATGAGGCGTGGACTGATTGCAATTGGTGGGGATGCAGGAGATTTTACAGCAGTGAATATGCGGGCTGGCACTGTCATTGTCATGGGCAAAATGGGTGTTCGTGCAGGTGCCGGTATGATACGGGGAACTGTTGTTTGCTTTGAAGATGCCCCGATGTTGCCTAGCTTTGAATTTTCGTGTAAATATCAGCCCTTATTTTTGCGTCTTTACTTGATCAGGCTACAGGAAAATGGGTTTGAAAATAAAATTACGGATCAACATCTGAACGGTAAATACAGACGCTACAGTGGAGACGGGATTGAACTCAATAGAGGTGAAATTCTGCTTTTTTCACGGTAGTGAGAATTGCTCGTAACATCTATCATGTCTTCGGTATGTATAATCTGATGCTGTTCACAGTATAGGAGAGAGTTACATGACTACGGTTGTAACAGAAAATTGTAAAGGCTGTCGATTCACAGATTGTGTTGCAGTGTGCCCTGTTGCATGCTTTCACTTTGATGATGAAATGGTTTATATAGATCCGGATGTTTGCATTGATTGCAGTGCATGCATCCCAGAGTGCCCGGTTGAAGCAATTTTTGAAGAAGATGACTTGCCTGAAGGTCAGGAACAGTGGGTCGAAATCAACGCAGAAAAAGCTCCTGATCTGCCATTAATAGAAGAACCTATGGATCCTCTGCCCGAAGCGGAAGGTCGTAAGGCAGATTTAGGCTTCTAGGTGTATGTATGATTAATGATGCTGTAGTGGATTCCATCATTTTGTTGTTTTCTGTGTTTTAAGAGTTGTCAAGCAGGAGCTAAGTTCAGGAATATTTCATGGGCAGTATAGGCAGTGAATCTAATCCGTTACGTGTAGCAATTGTGGGAAGCGGTCCTAGCGGGTTTTATGCGACCGAGGCATTAATCAAGTCAGACCAGAAGGTAGAGATTGATTTAATCGAAAGACTCCCGGCTCCGTTTGGTCTTGTCCGAAATGGTGTCGCGCCCGATCATCCCAAGCTTAAGCAGGCAATTGAGGTATACAAGAAAATTGCACAAAGTCCAGAGTTCAATTTCGTCGGTAATGTCACGGTTGGTGAAGATATCAAGGCACAAGAACTGCAGGAGACATACCACGCCGTAATTTATACATGTGGTGCTGAAACGGATCGTAAACTTGGAATACCTGGCGAAGAATTAAACGGCAGCTATACAGCCACTGAATTTGTGGGCTGGTATAACGGACATCCCGACTACCGGGATCGAACCTTTGATCTGTCCCATGAAAATGCTGTAGTCATAGGCCAGGGCAATGTAGCAGCAGATGTGGCTAGAATTCTGGCAAAATCAGTGGATGAACTGAAGCATACGGACATTGCACAGCATGCACTGGATGTACTCGCAGAGAGTAAAGTCAGAAAAATTTACGTGGTCGGTCGACGCGGGCCAGCACAGGCAAAATTTGCCTCAAAAGAACTCAAGGAATTCCTAGAGATTGAAAATTGTCGCCCCTATATAGATCCAGTTGAGCTTGACTTGAACACAACAAGTCAACGGGAAATTGATTCCAAAGAGGGTAGGGGAAATAAAAAGAATCTAGAAATATTCCAAAAATTTGCAGAATCGGAGGATACAGGCAAGCAACGGACCTGTATTTCAACCTTTTTAAAAAGCCCTATCCGCCTAGAAGGAGACCGCCGGCTACAAAAGGTTGTTTTTGAAGTCAATGAATTATCAGGTGAACCCTTCAAGCAGTCAGCCAAGGGTACTGGTAAGACGATGGAAATCGAATGTGGAATCTTGTTCCGCAGTATCGGGTATAACGGGGTTCCTATCCCTGGTGTACCATTCTATGAACGCTGGGGAACCATTCCAAATGAAACCGGACGTATTACAGTAGAGCACGGTGGCAATGTATTACCTGGTCTGTATACAGCTGGTTGGATCAAGCGGGGTCCTTCAGGAATCATCGGAACCAATCGTGCCTGCGCTGTTGAGTCTGTCAGTGCTGTGCTTGAAGATATCGACCAATTCGGTTCAGACAAGCCCGGTCGTGAAGGTCTGTATGCTGTTTTGGATCGTAATGGTGTACAGTACATCAATTACGCACAATGGGAAAAGGTTGATGCTGCAGAAGTTGCGGCAGGAGAACCTAAGGGCAAGCCACGCGAAAAATTCACTTATTGTGATGAGATGCTGGCTGCAGCAAACAGCTGAGACTGGGTTTTCTTACATTTTTACCTCAGTGCCTGTGCAACTGACAGGCATTTCTTGATCCTGAATTCCGAATATCTCTGGCACCGGTGTCAGCAGGAGCATCTACATCGTTTGGTGTTACGGTACTTTATTTCCTTGGGTTATGAAATGGAATAGAGTATGCATTTGTATGTGATGACTGGGTCCTTAGAGACCAAGGAGTTGAAATGTTTGGTTCGCTTAGTATTCCATTTGGCTGTGTGATGTTATACAACGTTGTCAAGCTAAAAGAAAACGTGTCTGAAGAGGATATACAGCTTGCCTTGGGAGAGATGTGTAATGTGGTTAAGAACACCTATGGCAATGTCAAAGGCGGTTTTATAGGAGGGCAGGTATATAAGTTTGCTGGATTTGTCTCTGATGAAGGCTCAATTGCTTCAAAAAACCAGACTGAGGAGCATGTTGCAATTGTAACCTATTGGCAATCCTTTGATCAGCATGAACAGTCTCATGCTGATGAGGTATTCAAGGAAAAGTTTGAAGCTTTGTCCCAGCATACAATTGAGACCTATGAAATAGGGTACGAGATGCTGTGGCAGGGAGAACCGGAATAAGCTGTTTGCAACTGCCTGAGGAGTCAGGGAAGGCTTCTGACCAATCATGACGATCCAAATTTACAACACGGTTGCACGCAGAAAAGAGGAGTTTATTCCTGCAGATCCAAAGCGTGTAACCATGTATGTCTGTGGTCCAACTGTCTACAGCTTTCCTCATATAGGGAATGCACGTCCTGCTGTTGTATTTGATGTGTTTTACCGGTTACTGATGCATGAGTTTGGTCATGTCATCTACGTGCGCAATATCACGGATGTAGATGACAAGATTAATGCAGCCGCGGTAAGTGAGGGGATTTCAATTGGTCAAATCAGTGCCCGGTATACCAGGACATATCATCAGAATATGGCAGATCTTGGTGTCTTACCACCATCTATTGAGCCGAAAGTAACCGAGCACATGCCGCAGATCATTGACATGATCAAACGCCTGATTGTGGCAGGAAATGCTTATGAAGCCGAGGGACACGTATTATTCCATGTTCCTTCCTATCATGAGTATGGGGTTTTGTCCGGCCGTAATCTGAAAGAATTGATCGCAGGTGCGCGGGTGGATGTGGCACCTTTTAAAAAGGATGATGCTGATTTTGTCTTGTGGAAGCCTTCTGGAGAGGATCAACCGGCGTGGGACAGTCCTTGGGGGGCAGGCAGACCGGGTTGGCATATCGAGTGTTCTACAATGATTGAACAGCACCTAGGTGAGACAATTGATATACATGGTGGTGGACAGGACCTGATTTTTCCTCATCATGAGAATGAGAGGGCACAAAGTACCTGTGCACATCATGGAAAACTGTTCAGTCGCTACTGGATGCATAATGGTTTCGTAAACGTCAACCACGAAAAGATGTCCAAGTCACTGGGCAACATTTTACTGGTGCAGGATCTGCTGGAACAGGCATCGGGAGAGGCTGTCCGGTTTACACTTCTGGGTACACACTATCGAAGTCCTCTGGACTGGACAGATCAAGTACTGAACCAGTCGAGTCGAAACTTGGACCGACTTTACGAGGTTCTACAAAAGCTGGATGATGTTGATGTCGATGTCGATGTATCTGCTGAAGACATGCCTGTAGCGTTCATGGATGCGTTAAAAGATGATCTGAATACCCCTGCTGCCATTGCAGAATTGCACAAATTGGCTAAACAAGTGAATACGGTATTTAGTCATGATTCAAGACAAGTGCTCAAAAAACAGTTGCTGGCAGCAGGGAAAATATTAGGAATCTTGCAGCAAGATCCAGCGGCATGGTTTCGGGGAACAAATGAAATTGATGAAATGGAGATTCTGGCTCTTCTAGAGCAAAGAGCCAGCGCCAAAAACGAAAGAGATTTCAAGCGGGCCGATGAAATCCGAAATCAACTTAAAGCAATGGGGATTCAGGTTCAGGACCGGCCCGATGGGACATCAAGTTGGAGAAAGGCGTAATTCGTCGCAAGGTGTATCATTCTGAACTTTAACAGCGCATTCCTAGTTGGGTGCGAGACGATTATGCAGGGGGGCTAAGGTTGAGAGGCTTGGTACCACCAGACCCTGAGGGCGGCATATCAAAAATTCGATACGCTGTAGTATATGTGCCGAAGCGCAGCCGCAGCCGGTTTGCTGCAAACTGTGTAGAGATTAAGGACAGTGCTGAACAGGCCCAGGCTTCATCCGAACCGGACGACAAGAGATTTGCAGCCAAGGTGCTCGGTCCGTCCAAGTCATCGGAAGGACAAATTATTTACTACCTGTTGAAATGGCTGTAACCATCAGTAAGAGTCTATACGCAAGTGTCTGAAAAGTGATTCCAGCTTGCTGCTAGCACGATCAGCCTTCTGGCAAGCTCGGCTGCTGAGTATTTTGTCCAGATATTCTTAAGCCTTAATATTGAAAATACTTCTTTTATCTTTTTGTGAATATTTATAGAGTCAGGTAGACAGAATCTAATAAAATAATGCCTATGAACAGCCTGCCCGTCTTTATAGAGGCGCCAGCCCGACTACACCTCGGATTTATGGATCTGGAGGGTGGTTTAGGAAGGCGATTTGGAAGCCTTGGACTTACACTCGATGGTATAGCGACACGAATTGTAGCCCAGCGCAAGGATTGCATCAGTGTGTCTGGCGAGCCAGCCGGACATGTCCAGAAACTCGCTGAAAAATTTTTTGCATGCAAGGGATTGACAGGTGGTTGCCAAATTCAAGTACTTGAGCAGATTCCTGCTCACTCAGGTCTGGGTTCAGGCACCCAGCTGGCACTCGCTGTCGGGACTGCAATTTCTAGGCTCTATTCGCTGGATTGTTCCTGCCAGGATATTGCTGTAACACTGGCTCGTGGGACAAGGTCCGGGGTTGGAATTGGTGCATTTCAACAGGGAGGATTCTTGCTGGATGCTGGAAGGAATGCTAGCAATTCCATCCCCCCGATAGTATCCCGGATACAGTTCCCACCTGGCTGGCGCATAGTATTGATTATCGATACGACCTTACATGGTTTGTATGGAATTGATGAAAGTACATCATTTTCTGCCTTGCCTCCATTTTCTTCAGAAATTGCGGCATATCTGTGTCGCTTGGTGCTGATGCAGATTTTGCCTGCAGTTTCTGAACAGGATTTGGGAGCTTTCAGCAAAGGTATTCGCGGACTGCAAAGGTGCATGGGCGATTTTTTCGCATCGGAACAAGGTGGGCGCTATACTAGTCAAGCCGTCGGTGAGGCAATCGGTTATGCAGAGTCGTTGGGTATTGAGGGCGTCGGGCAGAGTTCATGGGGCCCCATGGGGTTTGCTTTCGTCGATAGTGATGCACAGGCGCGTATGCTGTTACGTGAGCTGCGAATTGGATTTAAGAGTAATAAGGATTTGCAATTCAAAATAGTATCCGGACGAAACACTGGAGCAATTATTCAGCAGCAAGACACAGTCTCTTTGTCAAAAGCAGCAAAATCCTGAAATTCAAAACATGAGGCACCCCGCTAGATATGGTGTTGGGTGAATTATTTACACAGAATTTATTGTGAGAGATAACAATGGAAAAACCATACATACTACATATGTTTACCCCGGCTAAAAATTTGAGTCCATTCGACGTAAATATGGCACTGGATGCTGGGTGGGATCATACGATGGGCTATACACATGTTGAGAAAGACGAAATACAGGCCTTGGTTCAGGATGCAATTTTTTCCCGTGGGCCAGCTGGAGTGAAGAGAACTGGAGTGTTCTTGGGTGGAAGGGACATGCATCTTGCCATGGAAATGATGAAAATTTGCCAAGGATCCATGGTTCCGCCTTTCGAAGTCTCCTGTTTCGCAGACCCCAGTGGCGCATTTACGACGGCAGCTGGAATGATGGCCTGTGTGGAACAGGCCCTTGAAGAAAAATTCGGTACAAATTTGCAAGGAAGGCATGTCGTGGTATTGGGAGGTACCGGCCCGGTCGGTTCCACAGCTGCACTTCTAGCGGCCAAGGCGGGTGCCAGTGTACAGATTCTGGGTCGGAAAAAAGAAAAGTCTGAGCAAATGGCAGAATTGTGTAACCGGGAATACGGTGACGGTGTCACAGACATACAAGGGGAAGCCAACGATATGATTGATGAGGTGATACAAAATGCAGATGTAGTTCTAGCCTCAGTAGCGGCTGGGGTACAGCTCGTATCTGCCGAACATATTGAAAGCTCAGACAAGCTGAAGGTTGCTGCAGACGTGAACGCTGTACCACCTTCGGGAATTTCAGGACTAGACGTGATGGGGAATTGTAAACCTGTTGCAGGATCCAGCAGTGGTGCAGTAGGGATTGGTGCGCTGGTTATCGGTAATGTGAAATATCAGGCCCAGCACAGGCTTTTGCAGAAAATGCGTGACACAGACAAGCCCGCCTATTTGCATTTTGAGCATGCATTCGAGGTTGCCCGGGAGATTACCCAGGGGTAGGCAGATTTATCTGGTTGTAGCGATTTCAGGTCGTGCCATCGCTGAAGCTCTGAAAGCCAGCGGCTCTCCAGTGGCTGTGATCGATGGATTTGCAGATATGGATACTTGTGCAGCAGCAGTTGTCAGTCAAAAAGTATCACGTACACGATTCGGGCTGGATAGGGCTGAAGTACTTGGTGCTGTACACAGGTTGCAGAGTGAGAATTGTCTGAAAGGCCTGTTTTATGACGCAGCCCTGGAATCTGCCCCAGATATCTTGGATGCCATTGCAGTTGACAGTGTCATCGGGAATTCAAGTGCCACGCTTCGCAGGTGTAAAGATCCAAAAGTATTTTTTCCGGCACTTGACACAAAGTCAATTCCGTATCCTGAGATACGTTTCAAGCCTGTTCGGGGTGACAGTAGCTTGTGGTTACTGAAAAACTCAAGGAGTACGGGCGGTATGGGTGTTACTGCATGTCCTGAACAGTTTGTCCACGATCAATATACATATCTTCAAAGGAAAATGAATGGCATAAATTTTTCCCTGACGTTTCTGGCAAATGGTCAAAAAATAAAGGCATTGGGATTCAATACCTTGTGGAGCCGGGCATCAGGCCCAGGCAAGCCTTACCTGTACCAAGGGGCTGTCAATCAGGCCAATCTTACCGAAGAGCAACGTTGTACCGTTTTAGATTATGCAACCCGCCTTACATGTGAATTTGATCTTGTCGGCTTGAACAGTATCGACTTTATTCTTGATAATGGTCAGGCCTATGTGCTGGAAATCAATCCGCGTATCCCTGCAACCTATGGATTATACGAAACCAGGCATGGAAATCTAATCAAGGAACATATGGATGCGTGTCTACATGCTAAACTCAGCCCGGCGAAGGGCACGCCGCATTTACGTGCGCATGCGATTGTTTACGCTACAAAACCAGTACAGGTGCCGATTGGCTTTAACTGGCCTTTGTGGACAGCAGATCGACCGCGCCCGAAAAATGTCATTCAAACAAATGAACCTATATGCAGTGTATTTGCAGGAGGTCAAAATGCAGCTCAAGTGCGTGCGATGGTTTGTACCCGGAAAAAGATGATTTTGAAAAACTTGTGCGGACCAGAGAATAAATCTTGAATTTAAGACAAGAGAACAGATGATGCAAAATGTAAGTGTGAACCAATTGGCCAAGCCGTTAGTTCAGGAGCTAATTGATAAAAGTGACGCCTTGAGAGTCATCGTGGGTGAGTTCAGTAATGGTGCGAAATATATCGATGCAGGTATAGATTGCGCAGGTGGGCTTGAAGCTGGCAGGGTGATTGGTGAAATCTGTATGGGGGGCTTGGGAAAAGTAACGCTTTGCCATACAGCGGCTGTGAGTGACTGGCCACTTTCCTTGCATGTACATACGTGTAATCCGGTTCTGGCATGCCTTGCCAGCCAGTATGCGGGCTGGAGTCTGTCACATGAAAAATTTCATGCCTTGGGATCAGGTCCGGGCCGTGCTATAGCGCGAAAAGAGTCCCTTTTTGAAGATTTGGGCTATGAGGATACTTGTGACAGCGCAACGTTTGTACTTGAGGTAGATCAGTTGCCACCTGTTGCACTGATTAACAGGATTGCTGAGACATGCAGATTGACTCCGGCTGCCCTGACCTTCATTCTGACTCCGACCCGTTCGATTGCAGGTAATGTCCAGGTAGTTTCCAGAGTGCTGGAAGTTGCCATGCACAAGGTTCATACACTAGGGTTTCCTCTGGATGATGTGCTGGACGGCTCTGCAAGTGCACCACTTTCTCCACCAGTACCCGATTTTGTGACAGCTATGGAGCGTACCAATACAGCAATCTTGTTTGCTGGACGAGTGCACCTGTTTGTCCAAGGGGACGATACACGTGCGGAAAAACTTGCACTGGATCTTCCATCAAGTTCATCGCCCGATTATGGCAAACCATTTGCTAGGATTCTCAAAGACTGTGGGTATGACTTTTTCAAAATTGATCCCATGCTGTTCAGTCCTGCCTGGGTTGCAGTCACTTCGGTTGATAGCGGTAGAACCTTCAGGGGTGGAAATCTGGCGCCTGACCTGCTTGCAAAATCCTTTTCCTAGTCATGTCTCGGCATATTGCGATTATCACTGATGATCCTGGCTGGCACGGAAAAGAACTGCACAAGGCTTTCTGCGCTAAGGGCCATCAATGTACAAATGTTTCATTGACGAACTGTCATTTTGAGACGGGGCTAGGTCCGGGGAGTCTGTTTATTCCCGGTTTTAGTGGGTGTTTGCCTGACGGAGTATTTGTGCGTGGGGTGCCGGGAGGATCTCTCGAAGAAGTCGTTTTTTATCTGGATATCCTGCATGCACTGCGTGAACTGAATGTATTTGTGTATAACGAAGTTCGTGCCATTGAACGCAGTGTTGACAAAGGCATGACCAGTTTTCTGCTTAGTCATGCAGGTCTTTTGACTCCTCCAACCTGGGTCGGGAACAATGTTCATGATGCATATTCCTTCATACGTCAGCAGTTGGAGCTAGGGTACAAGGTTGTAATGAAACCCCTGTTTGGCTCCCAGGGGAAAAACCTGCAGTTAATTACCAAACTTGGCGATATGACTGATTTTACAATATGTAACAGGATTTATTATTTGCAAAGATATATTGAGACGGGTTCAGAAGATGCTTATGACTGGAGACTATTCGTAATAGGAGACCAGGTTGTTGCAATGATGAAAAGGCAAGGTAGTGGCTGGATTACCAATGTGGCAACGGGAGGGAAGTGCTATCCAGCAGTGCTGGATGAAAAATTTACCGGGATTGCCAGAGAAGCTGTAAAAGCGGTTGATATGTATTACGGTGGCGTCGATGTCATGTGTGATCAGAATCAAAATTTGTGGGTTACTGAAGTGAATAGCATTCCTGCATGGCGGGGCCTGCAAAGTGTCAGCAAAATTATAGTCGCAGAGAAGCTGGTCGAGCATTTCCTGAGTAGTTTGCAGCAGTGTTCCGGTACTGTACGATCCAGAAAAATCCAAAATTGAGCGTTTCTGCGCTAGGCAAGAATCATGAGCCTGTTTCAGATTTTCTCTCTTTTACTGTGTACAGCAGTATGCGTAATCAGGGTTCATTGAGTCCAAAGCTGGCGGACCTGTACAGGCATGTATGCTGGGTTGATATGCATGCACTAAAGCCCGGGAATACGGGAATTCACTCAAGTGATCCTGTACCCAGTGTTGAAGATTTCCTGAGCAGTGCGCAGGTCAGTGCCGAATCTATGGCTGCCCCTGCCCTGACACTGGGAGAACGGGTTTTGCGGGCAGTCCAAGCTACACACCTGGCAGTAGGTACAAATACCAATCTTGGGATCATTCTGCTTGTCGCGCCTTTGATTCAAGCCTGCCTGAGGAGGGAAACAGGTTCCGATCTCGCAAAGTCGCTATGGGCAGTTCTGCGGCAATCCACAGTGCAGGATGCAAAAAAAGTATATCAGGCCATTCGTATGGCAGAACCAGGCGGGATGGGGCACAAGCAAAATCAAGATATATATGAAGAGCCTACGGTAACCCTATTAAATACAATGAAATATGCTTCCTCTTGGGACCGTATAGCTAACCAGTATTCAAATAATTACCACGATATTCTGTTTTTTGGGGCGCCCCATTTTGAAGCATTGATGGCACGTTGGAATGATGAGTGCTGGGCTGCAACTGGATTGTTCCTAGCCTTTCTATCAAGATTTCCGGATAGCCTGATCGAACGAAAATTCGGTGTATTAAAAGCTCGGGAAATTAGTGATATGATCACCCCACTTGAAAAGGAATTCTACCGTTCGGATTCGCCAATCAGGTATGAGGCACGATTACTGGAAATCGATGACCAACTCAGGCGTGATCGAATTAACCCGGGAACAACAGCGGACCTGACGGTAGCTAGTATCTTTGCAGTTGGGCTAGGAACACTGTGAAGTGTGGTACAATGCGCAGTTGCTAGCATAATCCATGAGGGTACGGGCGGACTGATGGTCTGCGGTTTATCGACAACAAAATGAAACAGGAGAATAATAATGGCATTGATTAACAAAGTAATGGTCGGAGAATCACTCGTTAATGATAATGATCCTTCCGGCACAATGGCAGAAATCGCGCATATCGATTTATTGATTGGCCCGCGTGGCTCTGCCGTTGAAACTGCTTTTTGTAATGGCTTGGTTAACAATAAGGACGGTTTTTCCACTTTGCTGGCTGTGATTGCTCCTAATTTGCCATGTAAGCCTAACACCATGATGTTCAACAAAGTGACTATCAAGGGTGCAAACCAAGCTGTACAGATGTTTGGTCCTGCACAAGTGGCTGTCGCTAAAGCTGTAGCAGACAGTGTTGAAGATGGCACTATTCCTGCAGACGAAGCGGATGACGTTTTCGTATGTGTAGGTGTTTTCATTCACTGGGAAGCAAAAGACAATGAAGCTATCTATGAAAATAACTACAAGGCTGTGAAAGAATCTTTGGAACGTGCTGTCAAAGACGAGCCCAAAGCCTCAGCAGTGGTTGCGCAAAAGGACAGTGCAGAGCATCCATTCAAAGGCTTCTGATTACTTTCTCAGGTTAACCTAAGGAAATGCCCCGCAATTGCGGGGCATTTTTTTTGGTCAACTGTTTTGCTGATATAATTTGTAACAGTGTTACCACCGGTATGAAAACTGGGTTCGAATATGCAATGTCTTGATTGTCATGAAGATGTTGGCAATAGTTTGACGAATGAGCATCTATTGGCTTGTAGCGGTTTGACGTTGCAAGAGTATGCCTTACGTCATCACCTGCCTCTGGATTTGGTGCTGAGCCCGGATCAGATTAATCAGGCGGATGACATTTCTTCTTACTGGAGGCCGGACAGAAAAGTTGGCCGGAATACACTGGATATTTTGAAGGGTCTAGGAATGGCACGGGCCATGGTGCAGCAAGGCGAATTCACGATGATTTCACTTGGGGTGCGTAGACTCGAACAGTTGCTCTGGTATCTGGAATCATTGCGGTCTCTGGGGTTTCAATTCAGGCAGGAATATATGTATGAAAATGCAACACACCGCGTGATTGCCAGAAACAGCCTAAAAATCCCCAGTACTTGGGTGCCTTCCGAAATCACACAAATATCTGCAGGGTCATTTTTGCAGCAAATCACGATACTCATCGCACATATTGGCGAGATGCATGCAGGATATCTGTTTATTGATTTTCCGGACTGCAAGGATGCAAACAGGGTCAGCGACCACCTGAAAAAGAATTATCAGGTCTGCCTGAAAGGGCTTGACGCCTCGGTACATGAAAATGGACTTTTGATGAGAAGCGAAACTCGCAAGGACACATCACGTTTACTGGAAGTGATAGCTGAGTACTTGGAAAAGATACCTGCTGCATGTGAGAGATTTTTTAAGTCGCATGATCGGGCAACCGTTGTCAAGGAACTGGTGTTTGATTCAGCACATTTTATCACTGACCACCCAGGGAAATGCGTAAACTTGCATGGTGGTCATTACGCCATGAGCGTGAAAGTTGAGGACCAAATCGATGCGCTTACAGGCTTTGTTGTGGATTATGGGTATTTGAAACGAATTGTTAGCCAAAAAGTGATTGATGAACTAGATCACCAAACTCTGAATTATGTTAGTGCCGGGTTGAGTTGGCGGTCCAGTACCGAGCTATTGAGTATCTACATATGGGAAATGCTGATTGAATATTTGCCAGGACTTGTGGAACTGCAGATTTTTGAGACAGAGCATTCGTACTGCTGTTATACCGGCCCTAGCCTGCGTGAGTTGCAGGAGCGAGGGCGCAATGCCTTGTTGGGACACTTCACCTCGGATGAATTGGGCAAGTCTCGATTGCGCAGGTTGTTGCACCAGAGCAGACGAGATAGTCTAAAAATTATCGGTTGAACAACTGCAGTTCAGTTTTGGTAACCGTTTTTTCATGCAATGCTGTGGAAAGCAAGGCACCTGCAGCACCCAGATTTTTCAGCTGCAGCAAATCAGTATAATTTCTGATTCCGCCACCATAGTAAATTTTGTGCATAGCAAATAATGTCTGCTGGTTCGGTATGGCTGGGAAGTTCACTCCGCTGCAAGTGCCTACATGATCCAGGTTTAGAACCACTATATCTGATGGCCATGAATCTCTTTCCTGCATGATTTCCTGTGATCCTAGTACGGAATTTGATTTGTAATCAAGAGAAAGTACAAAGCGATGATCCCGGTAGGCATTTCTCAGTGAAATTAAGATTGATGCGGAGTGCAAGGACTCTGTAGATAGGATTATTCGCAGCGAGGGAGTGATTGGATTATCAAGGTAGTGACTAATTAACGAAGGCCCAGTATCCAGCCATATTTCGAGTTCTGGGTACTCAACACAGATACCCTGAACGACATCTGCATTGTGGCCCTGCAGCGCTATGGCATCCAGATCAGCAATATAAAGCGTGTGAAAGTCAAACAACTCCATGAAATTTTGGACAACACCTACAGGATAGGCAGTAGGGCATAAGGATGATTGTATTGGCCTATAATGTCTCCGGATTCCTTTTTTTGCATGAACAACCAGGCCTTTAGATAGGTCAAGTACCGGAACAATCTGCATCGTACGAAGATGAATATCCTAATTTTTGAGTATATCACTGGTGGAGGCATGCTGGGCCAGCCCCTGTCACCATCTTTGGAAAGAGAAGGGGACTTGATGCTCCGGGCTGCTGTCAATGACTTCCAGCAGTTACCTGATTGCAGTGTCTTTACACTCAGGGACAAGCGCCTTGGAAACGGTGTGGAAGGTGCAGAAACGATAGTAATTGAGCCTGGAGAGCATTACTCAGAGAAGCTTGAGCAGCTTGCCTGTAAGAAAGATGCATTGCTGATTATTGCACCGGAATATGATGACATTTTGTATTCACTTTGTAAAAGATGTTCGGGGCAGACGTTCAAGCTGCTCAACTGTGAGATAGAAACTATTAGGCTGACCAGCAACAAGTACGCTACATACAGGCACTTGCTGGCACATAACGTCCCACAAATTCCGACCTGCCTGACAAGTGATGCCAGGCATCTGGGAGGAGAACAATTTATAATGAAGCCTGTAGACGGCGCTGGCTGCACTGAAGTATCCCTTTTAAATAACCGGTCTGAGTTGCAGGCGGCTGCTGACCTGCCTGACAGGAATCAATATATTTTCCAGCCCTATGTTCAGGGTACGCATGCGAGCCTGAGCTTGCTGTGTCTGCAAGGCAGATGTTCGGTATTAAGTTGCAATGAGCAATATATTCGTGAAGGAAATGGCTGCTTGCAATGGGTCAAATGCAATGTAAATGCTTTTGAGAGAGATAGATTCACTCCATTTTGCGACAGACTGGTGCAGGCATTACCTGGACTGTGCGGATATGTTGGTGTTGATGTTGTAATTACAGGGAATCAAATATTGCTGGTTGAAATCAATCCTAGGTTAACCACTTCCTATGTAGGACTTGGGTCGGTCTTGTGTGTGAACCCTGCTGAATTGATACTGAAATGTTTTCTCGACAGACAGTTGCCTGGTCTGGTACCCGCCAATATGGGTACAGTCATGGTAGACCTGGTGGCATGCCATGCCGCGTGAGAATGTTTTGGGCTGGGATATCGGTGGGGCTCATGTCAAGGTGGCTAAGGCTGCGGGCAGCAGGTCGATCTCTCATGTCTATCAGCTACCTTGTCAATTGTGGAGAGGGCTGAATCAATTGCGTGCTTCAATTGACGTAATCAGTAAACAATTAGATTTTTCGGAATCCTTGTTCGCAATCACGATGACAGGTGAAATGGTAGATCATTTCAACAGTCGTAAAGAAGGTACCCGGAGGATTATTAATGAGATTGAAGAAAACTTCAGCGAAACGGAAACACGCTATTTTGCTGGAGCTAAAGGATTTGTCAGTGCCGGGGAAGCCGTCAGAGAGTACAGGCATATCGCTTCTGCTAATTGGTTTGGTAGTGCAAATTTTATTGCTACCCAACTGAAAGATGCACTTTTTATAGATGTCGGCAGCACAACGACTGATATCTTGGCCATACAGGGTCACCAGGTCATGAATGAAGGCTGTACTGATGCTGAGAGACTTTATGCGCAGGAACTGGTGTATTGTGGTGTGGTGAGGACGCCGGTGTTCGCCCTTTGCAAAGCAGCACCTATAGAAGACCGGTTCATTCCGGTAATCAACGAGTATTTTGCAAGTTCAGCGGACCTGTACAGGTTGACCGGGGAACTTCCAGGGTATGCAGATATGGGCAATACACCTGATGGCCGAGGCAGGGACAAGATGTCCAGCGCGGTCCGTCTGGCAAGAATATTTGGTTACGATGCAGTCCCGGAAGCATTAAGCCTGTGGCGGGATGTCGCTGAGTATGTACGTGAGCAACAGATACAGACGATCATTAACGCATGTCGTAAGCACCTTTCCAAGGTGGAACAATCACTCAATTTTCCAGTTGTTGGAGCAGGAGTTGGCCGTTTTCTTGTCAAAGAAATTGCTCAACGCCTGAATCGACGATATGTGGACGCGGCCAGCCTGTTTGACCATGAGGACATTGATGACGGTGTGAATGTGGGGGATTGTGCCTCAGCTGCATCCATTGCCTGTTTGGGTTTTCAGAGATACTGCATATGACGGACCTCACATTTGCTGATCTTCCATACCAAAGAGACAGTGCGCTGCTCTTCAATAAAATTGCAGGTGAACCTTGGTCCGTTTTCATCGACAGCAATCGACCAGCCGGCACACAGGGCCGCTACGACATCATGGTTGCAAGACCTGATGTTTGTATTACCACACAGGACTGCAGGACGAAAATTCAGACATGTTCCCAGTCCTATACAGTGTTGGATGGGCCTTTTACGGTTCTGCGCGAACAGCTTCCGGAAACTGGGCCAAATACATGTGACCTTCCGTTTGCAGGAGGTGCGCTCGGTTTTTTCAGTTATGATCTATGCCGCTATATGGAGAAAATACCCTCTGTAGCTGCTAATGATGTTGCGATACCGGATATGGTTATAGGTATCTACTCTTGGGCCGTTGTCGTTGACCACTCTAAAATGAAATCGGTTTTAGTAGGAGACTGTTCAAACACCAGAACCAAAAGGTGCTGGAATGGATTAGTAAAGCTATTCACAAGTCAGGCCAATCACAAGAAACATCAGGAATTCAGGGTCAATGCCCCAATCAGCTCCAACATGACACGGGATTACTATGGCAATGCATTCAGGAAGATAAAACAATATATTCTGGAAGGCGATTGTTACCAAGTGAATCTTGCACAAAGGTTCACTACGGATGTTGAAGGCGACCCTTGGTTAGCTTATCAGGTTTTGAGAAAAATTAATCCTTCTCCATTCAGTGCTTACATGAACTACCCTGAATTTCAGGTGTTAAGCAATTCGCCCGAACAGTTTTTATCAGTCAAAGACGGAATGGTCAAGACAAGGCCAATAAAAGGGACACGACCACGTTCCCAAGATCAAAATAAGGATCGGTGTCTGGCAAAAGAACTTGCACTCAGTGTGAAGGATCAGGCAGAGAATCTCATGATCGTTGATCTGCTACGCAATGACATCAGCAAGAATTGTGCACTCGGATCTGTGCAGGTGCAGAAGCTTTTTGATATAGAAAGTTTTCCAAATGTACATCACATGGTGAGCACGATTACAGGGAAGCTCAGAGCTCACCGGTCTGCAATGGATTTGTTGCGAGGTTGTTTTCCGGGAGGTTCGATAACAGGTGCTCCTAAAATCCGTTCTATGGAAGTGATAGAAGAATTGGAGCCACACCGTCGGGGTATTTATTGCGGGTCGATAGGGTACATAGGGTTCGATGGCAATATGGATATCAATATTGCAATTCGTACGATTTTGCATCGGAGCCATCAGATGTATTTCTATGCGGGAGGTGGGATTGTGTTTGATTCTGATGAGGATGCAGAGTATCAGGAGACCTTCGACAAGGCGGCTGCAATGATGAATTTGTTGGGCGAAAATAAAGTCTATGCCATGGGTAGTTAAGATCGGCGGCAGCTTGTATGGGAGCAGTCACCTAAAGGAGTGGCTGGACATCTTGGATGCTTGCAGCACACATCAGTTTGTGATTGTGCCGGGTGGAGGCCCTTATGCAGACCAAGTGCGTACTACTGACAGGCAATTTGGCCTTGACATGACACTCGCACATAATATGGCGGTACTAGGTATGCAGCAGTTTGGCTACATGTTGGCATCGTTGTGCCCACGGATGTGTCTTGCAAGCTGCAGGGAACGGATTCAATCCTGCTGGGATGATGGCAAGGTCGCAATATGGGAGCCTTATCATATGGTGAGCCAGCATTGCGAGCTCGCAAGAACTTGGGACGTCACGTCAGACAGCCTCGCTGCATGGTTAGCCAGATATTTATCTATTGAACATCTGTTATTTGTGAAATCTGCGCCGGTTACACTTTTAAACGTCTCAATTCATGATCTGAAAAAGCATGAGTGTATAGACCCGGTTTTGCCTACGCTGCTTGCAGACAAGGGAATTACAGCACACTTCATGCACAAGTCTCATGCCAATGAATTTGCAAAACTGATAGGCATAACCTGAATGTATGTTCGGCACTTTGCCCAAATATTTGTGTTAGTCTACAAGGCTGATGAGTGATACAAATTTGACAATGTTCCACACACTGACGAGAAATTTTGTACGCATCGTCACGCATCACCCGTATCTCGTTATCTTGGGTATGCTGGCACTGGTCATCGCCGTAAGTCCGCATATCAAAAAACTGCATATTGATGCATCACCTGACTCACTGATGCTTGAGAACGATCCTGATCTTGAGTACTACCGGAAAGTGCATCGCCATTTTGGGTTGGATGACTTTGTCGTTGTTGGAGTAAAGCCCCGTGCGGGAATTCTGGACAGGGACACGATTGAGCTGATTGAAAACCTCTCAGAGCAGTTTGGGCAGATCGAGGGCGTAGCCGGAGTTACTTCAATTGTTAATGTGCCATTACTTTTACAACAGCAGGAGGACGAAAAGACCGGCGCGATAACATACCCAAATTTACTGTCCTCACAAGTAGATTTGGGCAAGGCACTTGAGGAATTCACTACCAGTTCTATTTACGTAGATAATCTGGTGAGCAAGGATCTCAGTCTGACTGCAATGCAGGTAGCGATTCAGAAAAACCATGAACTTGCAGGGTTGCTAGAGAGGAAATTTCAGTTGGTACAAAATTACAATAGCCAACTGCTGTCAGAAGGGGAACAGGCTGAGCTTGAATCAGTACGGGAAAAGTTGAGTGTACAAAAGGAATTAGAGAGTAAGCGATTTGAACGTATTCTAACTTCAATACGTGCTGTACTTTCCAGCGTGCAAGAAAAAGGTCAATTTTATCTGGCAGGCACGCCGTTGATTATAAGTGACGTGAAAATGTTTGCCCTGAACGACCTGAAAACTTTTGGCATTGCTATTGCGGTCATCATGGTCATCGTACTGTTTATTTTTTTCCGCAATCCAGCATGGATATTTCTCGCGTTAGTATGTGCAGTCTTGAATGTACTGCTGGTTACCGGGCTCATAGGCTTGCTGGGCTTTCAGCTGACGGTCGTTTCCTCAAACTTTATAGCGTTACTGATAATCTTTTCGATCGCGTTGTCGATACACGTCATTATCCGGTATCAGGAAATCCAGTTGCTGAATCCAGGTGACAATACTGAAGAAAATACAAAAACAGCAGTGTCACAAATCGTGACTCCGTGCTTTTACATGGTGTTGACTTCTGCTGTCGCATTTTTTTCATTGACTTTGAGTGACATAAGGCCTCTCATAACTTTTGGGTACATGATGATTTTGGGACTTTTCTGTGCATTTTTGCTCACGTTTACTGTCTTGCCTGCGCTGATCAGGCTGATAGGTCCTGCACCCAGGCAATTTCGTAAAGATACATACTCCGTGTTTCTTGACAGGATTCTCAGTCTGGTTATGGAACACAAGAAAATGTCAGCAACTGTGTTAGCGGGTATGTTTGTGTTCAGTATGATTGGAATCAGTCAGCTGACTGTTGAGAACCGGTTTATTGATTACTTCAAGGAGTCAACAGACATTTATAAGGGGCTGAAAACAATAGATCTGGAGCTCGGAGGTACAGTCCCGCTAGAAGTCATGCTTGAGGCTACATCGGATACCGGGCTGGAGGCAGAAACCGAGGAGGAAATGGATGAATTTGATGACTACTTGGCAGAGCTTGAAGACACCCAGGATGACTTCACAACCAAGAGCTACTGGTACAATCGAAGCGGTATCAGGAAAATAGATCGAATACATGATTATCTTGAAGGTTTGCCACAGGTCGGTAAAGTTCTGTCACTCTCGAGTATTGAACAAGTCTTCCGGGCCGTAAACAATGGCGAAGCCTTGGAGGACTTCCATTTGTCGCTGATCTACTCAAAAGTGCCTGAAGATATGAAGCAGGATGTGATCTTTCCCTTTATCTCGAAAGATGGGACCCAGGCCAGAATTTTGGCACGCATTAAGGACTCAGATCCTTCTTTGGTAAGAAACGACTTGTTGAAAAAAATACACTCCGAAATCAATAACAATTATGTCAAAGAGAATGAAGAGGCAAAACTCACCGGTGTAAGTGTTTTGTACAATAATCTCTTACAGAGTTTGTTCCGCTCCCAGATTTTGACTCTGGGTACAGTATTTGCCTGTATTCTTGTTGTGCTGACAGTTTTGTTTCGCAGTTTAAGGCTGGCGTTAATCGGAGCTCTGCCCAATGCATTTACTGTACTGTTTATACTGGGACTGATAGGCGCCTTGGGGATACCTCTGGATATCATGACGATTACTACTGCTGCAATCACGGTAGGGGTGGGTGTTGATTATGCCATACACTACATTCATCGTTACAAGAAAGAATGCGCACACGGGGGTGATCACTTCAAGGCCATGCATACTGCACAAACGACCGTTGGCAAAGCACTTTATTTTACATCGATAACAATTGCTCTGGGATTTCTCATACTCGTATTGTCCAACTTTATCCCCTCAATTTATTTTGGGCTGCTTACCAGCTTAGCCATGCTGATTTCCCTGTTTGCAACATTCAGCGTTATTCCTCTATTGCTTGAGGCCACGTCCACTCGGCCTTTTAAATCTTTCTTGAAGCTGAATTCTGCCCGGCAAGGATAGGAATACTGCTTCTGACCTCCTGAAAGGCGCTCTTGTCGATATAGCTAGTTCTTTGCTGGCTTGAGCATAGTGCCGAGCGAAAACCAATATAATTGGGGCCAGCCTTGATTACCGCTGGAATATCTTCTACTGTTAACGAACCGGCTAGCCCAATTAGCAAACCATTTTGCCGGGAGCGGTTAACGAAATACTCGAGTTGCAAAATACTTTTGTGCTTGAGTAAGCTCCCGGAGCCCTTGCGTGCCGTATCCAGCATAATGCCTCTCAGCCCAGCCTGTTTTGCCGTTTGGATTGCATAATCCATATCAAAGTCCAAATCAGCAAACATAACAGCAATTATGGCGATACCCTTGCAGGCGCAAGAGGCCAGGTGCGGGAGGCAGTTTTCTATATGCTGTTTGCTGAACATTCCTACCTTGACGTAATCGACACCTGTTTCGGAGGTCTTCATGACTTGATCTTCGATTGCGGATGCGTTGGCGGGCAAGTCTCCGGTGGTAGCACTAATGAGGCATTTTTCCCATAGTGCATCGACTACGCGGTGCATCATATCCAAGGGGACGGCACCTAGTACACCGTAGTCAGGTTCCTTAAGGTCGACAATGTCAGCGCCACCTTCGCATACGATATTTGCCTCTTCCAGATTGCGCACGCTTGCGAGCATGCCTGTCATCATAAACTCTCCTTTTTCGACTCTCGAAAACTGGCTACTTTCAACATCAACCACCTCCATGCCTCCTGTTCTCGTGGACCGGCAGTTTTCTCGACACTTGTTTTCAGGTATTTAATCTCCCGATTGACCTTCTCTTCATTCAGGATGTGCAAACGACTGACTAAGATTGCAAGCTCGACCACTGCAGACTGAGCGCGATTATAGCCGTGAAACGGGGCATGCGTGGCTTCATAAACAGATTTGCAGAGGTATTCGGGCCGAACTATATCATCAGTTTTTCGGATCACCTCCAGTTCTGTATGTGCCAGGCAGTTTTCTAAACGTGCACCCTGGATGATTGTTGTGTCACGGGTAGGCCAGTCGTTGTGGCTTGTGAGGCAGCCAGCATAGACTCGAACATCATCCGTATAATTGAGAGTTGCCGTTCCCTGCTTCTCTAGGTTATCCAAAGTGATGGATGGCTTGAACGGTAATATGATAAAACGATTTTCATCTTCATGAATTCCCATGGGGGCTACGTGGACGTTTCCGCCATCATCGACTGTAGTGACAATGCATTCCCTGATAAATGGCATGCCTGATTATTTTTTCCTGTTTTTCAAGATAGTTTTGCGGGCTTTACGGGTGTGCATGGTCGTACCTTCCGGCTTGTAATGCCCTAGGTTTTCCGGTTGCTTTTGGGTAGCCACGCCCCAGTCCAACTCCTCATCCTGTTCATATCTTTTACCCAGTTGCCAGGCAATTTGTGCGCGAGCATGTTCCACACCAAGATAAAATGCGTGACCGATATCATTTTCGATATGTAGATCTGGATAGATTTCATAAGGGTCCGTTGTGGTATGCATGCCATCACGGTTATAGGTGTGAATGCCATCCTTGCTTACCTGTATCCGGTAGTTTGGGTCTTTGACTCCTGCTGCAAACTCCTTGATTTCTTCTACACTGTAGGGAAAGGGTTCAGGTTCATGCAGTCCCATGAGTCCATTATTGTAGCCTTTAGGTGGTACGTTATCGATTTTAGAGGCATGCATGATACGCCGTGCCAGGTCTGCTTCCCGAACAGCATAGCGACAGTGCTCACTTACTTCTGTAATGAGCAAATGGTGAATTTCAAGTTCTGAAATCATCCCTGCTAAAATTGCGTTTGTGCCGGCTGAGTCCGCATGAGTGAGTTCGGTAAGATTTCCAATGCCCATCATAATTTCAATATCTGGATAGCGTTTTCGTAAGTTTCTGTACCGGACTATGGATTCCGTAAAGCCAAAATGAATCGGGTCAAGTATTGAATCGGCAATAAAATTTCTACCCGATACAGACAGCTTATCGATAACCCGGTAAAGGGACCGGGCGCTACTTGGTGGATAGCCGATTACAATAGGTATGGCATCAACTTCTTCCAAAACCCACAGGCTTTTTTCATCCAGGCTCAGGAGATAGTCTGCGCCAGCCAAGCCCCCGGTGATCAGGTCTTTTGGTGTAAGTGAATCCACACTGACTTTGAAATTTTCTGATTTAAGGGCGTGTACAGCTTCTTTTAGGTGTGGAAAGGAAGTGCCGGGCAAACAGCCAACGTCTATGATGTCTGCCCCGTCCTGTTGATACGTGTATGCACGTTTAATAATCTCTTCTACAGACATGTTGGGTGCATCAACTATCTCTGCGAATATCTGTACGTCGGATTTGTCCAGGCCTGTTTTTATTGACGCGCGACCAAGGTAGGCAGGCAAGTCCTTTAGTTCGTTTGGGCCTCGCTCGACTGCAACACCTAGTGATCTAGAAAGAATGTCTATATCGCCTCTGCAGCGACCGGGGATCACAATCCGGCTTACATGCCCGATGTTGGTTAGACGTTTTTCAATTAGCTGCGTTGTCATCAATGCCGCTACACTTACACCTAGCTGGCGAACGTCATAAGTGAAGTCTGTTGGCTGTATGGATTGCAGCACACGATGCAGGCTTTTTTCTGCCAGCTTCCCTGTCAGAAACAAAATATGTTCGTTCATGCCTGCCATTTACACAATGTCGTCTGTACCAGTTGAGGATATTAAGTATATATTACCTTCAGCTATGACCTGTGATCCGGTAATGGAACTGATCTGGATTGCCCGCCTAGGTGTTTGGATGCTTGGGGTTGCTGTGGGGGCTGCTGGGGTCTGTATATTTCGGGACCTACTGTTAGCAATGCTAATGCGGTATTATACGCGCCTTCTCTTACCCGGAAAAACTATATGGAAACCAACTCATTACAAAGTCTGATTGAGGATCTGAAGGTTCGTGCTACGAACCTAAGGGGGTACCTTTGACTATGATGGAAAGCGAGAACGTTTGCACGAAATCTACCTTGAACTAGAAAGTACTGAAACCTGGAATCAGCCCGAAGCTATACAGAAGCTCAGCAAACAACGTGTGAAGCTTGAAGGGGTTGTAAAAACAATCGAGCACGTAGAAGAAGAGGTAGCTGATGCAAAGAGCCTGCTTGAGCTGGCGGTGAATGAGGGCGACTTGGAAGCTATTCAGGCTGTAGCGAAAGATCTGTCGAAGCTTGAGTCCCAGGTAGCAAAGCTTGAGTTTAATCGTATGTTTTCCGGTGATATGGATTCAGGTAATGCCTTTCTGGATGTTCAGTCTGGTTCTGGAGGCACAGAGGCTCAGGACTGGGCTGAAATGTTATTGCGCATGTACCTGCGTTGGGGCGAACGCAAAAATTTTAAGACTGAGTTGATTGAGGTCTCCCCTGGTGAAGTGGCTGGTATCAAGAGCGCAACAATCAGGTTTGAAGGTGAGTACGCGTTCGGCTGGCTACGAACTGAAACAGGTGTACATCGTCTGGTTCGAAAATCACCATTTGATTCGGGCAATCGCAGGCACACTTCCTTTGCAGCAGTATTTGTGTCACCTGAGGTTAGTGATGATATCGATATCGAGGTCAATCCTGCTGATTTGCGAATTGACGTGTATCGCGCGAGTGGAGCCGGGGGTCAGCACGTAAACAAAACTGAGTCAGCTGTGCGTATCACACATCTGCCAAGTGGGATCGTAACGCAATGTCAGAATGATCGTTCCAAGCACAGGAACAAGGATACTGCTATGAAGCAGCTCAAGGCAAAGTTGTATGAGATGGAGTTTAAAAGGCGTGAAGGAGAAAAAAAGGTTTTAGAAGATAGCAAAGCAGATATCGGCTGGGGCAGCCAGATTCGCTCGTATGTGCTGGATCAGTCCCGCATCAAGGATTTGCGGACAACAGTTGAAACAGGCAATACACAGGCTGTACTTGATGGCAATCTCGACCCGTTCATCGAAGCAAGCCTTAAAAGTGGTCTGTAGACAGCATGTCAGAAGAAAGCCAGATGCAGGATGAGAACAGACTCATTGCCCAAAGGCGTGCAAAACTGGCTTTACACAGGCAACGAGGTACTGCTTTTCCTAATCACTTTCGCCGGAACAGCTATGCACAGGATCTGCAGGATACACTTCGTGAGAAATCCAGAGACGAGCTCAGTGAGTTAAACCAATGTGTCGCAATTGGTGCACGTATCATGAGGATACGCAGTTCTTTTTTAGTGTTACAGGACATGACCGGCTGCATACAGGCCTACATTGATCGTAAAAACTCGGAGGAACTGCTGATTCAGGAAATTGATACGTGGGATGTAGGTGATGTTGTAGGAATATCTGGGCCTGTTCATAGGTCCAGAAAAGGTGATTTGTACGTTAAGATACAGTCAGCAGTCTTGCTAACAAAATCCTTGCGTCCGTTGCCTGAAAAATATCATGGTCTTACAGACCAAGAGCAGAGGTATCGGCAACGATATGTCGATTTAATCATGAATGAGGACTCGCGTGCAGTATTGAGAAAACGCACTGAAATCATTCAATGTCTGAGGAAGTTTCTACTTGCTCGCAGGTATGTTGAAGTAGAAACTCCAATGATGCAGTCCATTGCAGGAGGTGCAGCAGCGCGGCCTTTTGAAACGTATCATAATGCGCTGGGCAAATCTCTATACTTGCGTGTAGCGCCTGAATTATATTTGAAGCGTTTGGTAGTAGGGGGAATAGAGCGGGTATTTGAAATTAACCGAAATTTCCGCAATGAGGGATTGTCTCCACACCATAATCCGGAATTCACCATGCTGGAGTTTTACCAGGCTTATTCTGATTTCCATGACATGATGGACCTCACTGAAGAGATGATGCGTTGGGTATGCAATGAAGTTTTAGGTACCACATCGATTAAATATGGGAGTGAAATCAGCGACTTTGCCAAACCATTTACCCGCATGACGGTAAAGGAGTCAATTCTGCACTTTAATCCGGAACTTGTTGCTGAAGATCTGGATTCCCTCGAGAGTGCAAGGACTGTAGCGGGGGAACTGGGGGTACCTATAGAAGCGAGTCACAGACTTGGTAAAGTGCAAACTGAAATTTTTGAAAAAACCGTTGAAAAAAATCTCAGGGATCCCACTTTCATCACTGCATTCCCCGCTGATGTCTCTCCACTTGCACGGAAAAATGATGATGATCCGTTTGTGACAGATCGTTTTGAATTTTTTGTGGGTGGGAGAGAAATTGCCAACGGTTTTTCAGAGTTGAATGACCCTGAGGACCAGGCCGAGCGGTTTAGATTGCAGGCCATCGATAAACAAGGTGGTGACAAAGAAGCCATGAGCTATGATGCAGACTATATTCGTGCACTGGAATATGGTCTGCCTCCTACTGCGGGAGAGGGCATAGGTGTTGACCGCCTGGTAATGCTACTGACCGATTCTTACAATATCCGGGATGTCATACTTTTCCCACAAATGCGCCCGGAATCCAGTGATCAGGGCAGCTAAAACTCTAATGCTCACAGGAAAAGCTGGAATACTGTGGAGCTAACCTCCAGGATTATCCTCATCAGGCTGGATTAGGTTCTAGGGAATAGGGCAATGTCTGTATGGAAACTGGTGCTCCAGTTGTCGATTCGATATGTAAATTCCGGTCATTCTGTAGCTCAGTTCGCAATACGACTAATGCACAGGCATCGTCGTTTGATGCCATCTGGGACATCACGATCTTACCCACAGCCTGACTGCCTTTCTCCAGGGAGAAAATGTTGGTTCCGGGTTCAGGTGCATGATTCGTCTTTATGGTGGCCCGGTACATACGGCGGCTGGGTTTACCCAGATAGTGGGTGCGTGCTACGACTTCTTGGCCGGGGTAACAGCCTTTGGTGAAGCTTACTCCGTTGATGATTTCCAGATTGGTCATTTGCGGAGTAAATGTTTCAGTCGTATTGGCAGTAATCTGAGGGATTCCGCTGTATATGTCATGCATTTCCCACAATTTGGAAGTCATGACCGGCAGTTTTTCAGACAATTGCACCCAGAGAGAAACGGCTTTATCAGGAGTACTCATGAACAGTACTCTAGTGCCTTCCCCTGGTAGGCGAATCATTGTGAACTCATCCTCCTGTATGCACTCATTTTCATTTCGAGGGATTTCGATGTTCATGCACCGAAGGACAGTCTCTGTTTCAGGCCCAGCTACTCCGAGCAGAGCAAATTGCCCGGACTTGTCAAACAAATCAACCTTAGCTCTGAGCTTGAACAGGGTAAGTTTCCTTAATGTCATTTCCAGAACATCTCTCGGTAGAATCAAATAATAATCCTCATCCCGCTTGAAAAGCCTGAAAATTGACAACATTCTACCTTTGGGGTTGCAGTAACTGCTCAGTTGGCTGAGGTGGGTTGTAACCTGCTTCAGGTCATTGGTGAACTGACCATATAGAAAGCTCCCCGCCTCCTCGCCTGTTGCGTGAATCAGACCCAGAGAAGTGAGTTCACATACGCAAGTGTGGTTTGTCTCGCAAGACTCGGACTGTAAGCCTAAGGTAAGCACCCGATCATTTTCGAAGGTTGCACCTTGGTCACCCAGGAATTCAAGCCATTCGTTGCTCATACGAGTTTGTGTAAAAATCTAACAATCATTTGCTGTTAAGCTTACCTTTAGCTGATACGCACTTGAACATATCATATTTTTTAGTATCGATATGTGTTAACTGGTTGTTATCACTTGAGATTCTCTGGGAATATGTTCAATGACAGGTTAATCAGGTAGTATCTGATAGTAAGCATAAAACATTTGGATGACCCCTGTACATTGGTCGTATGTTTCTTAACATGTCTATTTGCATATTTTTAAGGAGTGCACAGTGAAACAAGGCAGGCCACTGTCACCACATTTGCAAATTTATCGATGGCCACTCGCGATGGTCATATCGATTCTTCATCGATTCACAGGGGTAGTTCTTGCTGTGGGTGCGCTGTTGCTGGTAATAGTACTGGTTTCGGTCGCAGCAGGCCCAGCAGCTTATGAAGTAGTTAGGATTCTTGTTTCAAGCCTTTTTGGTCAGATATTTTTGGTTTTGTGGACCGTGGCGCTGTTCATGCACCTGTTCAATGGGGTGCGTCACTTGGTTTTTGATGCAGGCTATGGATTTGGAATTGACGCTACTAGGAATTCGGGAATACTGGTTATAGTCGCAACCCTTTTACTGACAGTAGTTGTTTGGTCAGTTGCCTGGCTGAACGGCAGGTTCTGGATCTAAATATGTCATTGCGATCTCTTTTTTCTGGGATTCCGGGTTTTGGCAAGGAGGCTGTAGTGCATTGGTGGATGCAGCGACTTACAGCTGCAGTCCTGGTACCAATTGTGGTCTGGCTTGCCTTTTCTGTAGCTATGCTGGGAAGTGCAAGCCATGAGGCAGTTGTGAGGTGGCTTCAGTCCCCTGTTGTCATGACACTTCTGATGTTGCTTGTTGTAACCACTTTCTACCATACAAAACTTGGTATGCAGGTTATTATCGAAGACTATGTACGCGGCTGGCTTAAGGCTGTCTCGTTAATACTGTTGAACCTAATCTGTGTTCTGCTAACAGTCGTTGGGATTGCTGCACTCCTCAAAATTGTTTTATGAATAAGTTGTGACAGGTAAAGCATACAAGTTGATCGAGCATGTTTGTGATGTAGTGGTGGTAGGCGCAGGTGGCGCAGGGCTGCGTGCAACACTGGGTATGACGGCAAGCGGGCTTTCAACTGCATGCATAACAAAAGTATTTCCGACTAGAAGTCACACTGTGGCTGCACAGGGTGGGATGAGTGCGGCTCTCGCAAACATGGGGGAAGATGATTGGCGCTGGCACATGTATGACACGGTCAAGGGTTCTGACTGGTTAGGTGATCAGGATGCCATTGAATACATGTGCCGTGAGGCGATACCTGCTGTTGTGGAACTGGAACATTATGGTGTTCCATTTTCGCGCACCGAAGATGGCCGTATTTATCAACGTCCTTTTGGGGGCATGACCACGCACTTCGGGGAAGGAATTGCCCAAAGAACCTGTGCTGCCGCTGACAGAACAGGCCATGCGATCTTGCATACTCTTTATCAACAATCCCTGAAGCACAACGCAGAATTTTTTATTGAATATTTTGCAATTGATTTACTCATGGACGATGAAGGTACTTGCAAAGGCGTACTTGCATGGGATCTTGCTACAGGTGAGTTGCATGTCTTTCGTGCTCACATGGTACTGTTAGCTACAGGAGGTTATGGGCGTGCTTATTTTTCTTGCACCTCAGCGCATACCTGCACAGGTGATGGAAATGCAATGGTACTGCGTGCTGGACTTGCATTGCAGGATATGGAATTTGTGCAGTTTCATCCTACCGGGATTTATGGTTCAGGATGCCTGATAACCGAAGGTGTTCGGGGTGAAGGCGGGTTTTTGACAAATTCAGAAGGTGAGCGTTTCATGGAGCGGTATGCACCTAATGCAAAAGACCTTGCATCACGGGATGTAGTTAGCCGCTCCATGACTATTGAAATCAATGAAGGTCGGGGGGTTGGAGAAGAGAAAGATCATATCCATCTGCATCTGGAACACCTGGGAGCAGACTTGATTTATGCAAAGCTTCCGGGCATTGCAGAATCTGCCAGAATTTTTGCGGGCATAGACGTAACTTGTGAACCTATACCTGTTATACCGACAGTTCATTACAACATGGGCGGCATTCCAACAAACTATCAGGGTGAGGTAGTGACACTGAAAGACGGGAATCCCGACTACGTCGTGCCTGGTTTGATGGCAATTGGCGAGGCAGCTTGTGTGTCAGTGCATGGCGCCAATCGCTTGGGCTCGAATTCTTTACTGGACTTAATTGTATTCGGCAGGGCAGCGGCCTTGCGTGCTGCGGAATTGGTAAAACCCGGGCAGCCGCATGACAAATTGCAGGATACTGCGATAGATTCAGCGTTGAACCGCTTTGATAAGTTGCGTCATGCTGATGGTGAAATTACAACTGCAAAGCTGCGTATGGAAATGCAAAAAACGATGCAAAACCATGCTGCAGTGTTCAGAACAGGACATCTGATCGAAAAAGGGCTGGTAAAACTCAAGGAGCTGTTTTCCCAACTGGACGACATAAAAGTAACCGACCGCTCTATGGTTTGGAATACGGATTTGGTTGAAGCTATAGAGCTAGCTAATTTAATGCCTCAGGCGATTGTTACGGCACAATCTGCATTGAACCGAACTGAAAGCCGTGGTGCACAGGCACGTGATGACTATCCAGAGCGTGATGACGAGAATTGGATGAAACACTCACTGGCAGCGCTGAATGAGCAAGGTGATGTGACGATTGAGTACCGGCCGGTACATATGTATACGCAGACTGATGCGGTTGAAGTAATTCCACCCAAGGCCAGGATTTATTAAGGAGGCATGTGCATGGCGCAATTTAATCTTCCTGCCAACTCTATCGTGAAGCCAGGTAAAAATTACCCGGCTATTGTGGATAGTCACACTATAAAAAGAGTGATTGTTTATCGCTACGACCCTGACAGTGATGAGAATCCCCGTGCCGATACTTATGAAGTCGATTTGGATACGTGTGGTCCAATGGTGCTGGATGCATTGATCAAAATAAAGAATGAAATGGATTCTACCCTGACGTTTCGTCGCTCTTGCCGCGAAGGCATTTGTGGTTCCTGCTCAATGAATATTAATGGCTTAAATACTCTGGCATGCATAAAAGCTATCAAGGACATCAAGGGTGATCTGAAAATTTATCCATTGCCACACATGCCTGTCGTCAAGGACTTGGTAGTGGATCTAAGCAGATTTTATAAGCAGTATGCATCCGTCAAGCCTTGGATGAAAACTGAAACCCAGCCACCTTCAGGCCGGGAGCGGCTGCAATCCAAGAATGACCGTGAAAAACTGGAGGGGTTGGAAGAATGCATTTTGTGTGCCTGTTGTTCTACGAGTTGCCCCAGTTACTGGTGGAACAGTGATCGTTACTTAGGTCCTGCCGTATTGTTACAGGCTTACCGGTGGATTGCAGACAGCCGGGATGAAGCCACTACAGATCGTCTGGAACAGTTGGAAGATTCGTTTAAGCTTTACCGGTGCCATACGATCATGAACTGCACAAATACCTGTCCTAAAGGCCTGAATCCAGCAAAGGCAATTGCAGAAATTAAAAAACTTATTGCTACGGGATAAGGCTGGGCAGGTAGATGGAAGATATGCATAAGCTGCTCTGGAGTTGTCGCCGTGGTACCAAAGAACTGGACATCCTGACACGAAAATTTCTTGATTGTCACTACCCAAGTGCTGAGCCTGAATTGAAACGTGCTTTTGAATTCATGCTTAATATGCAAGACTCGGAATTGTATGCCTTACTTATCGGGAGTCAGAAATCACACGACCAGTATATAAATAAGGTTATAGAATGCATTCGTGAGTGATCCATATACCGGTTAAGGCCATGTGCTCATATAACCTGGGTTTTTTCGGCACATCAGTTATTGAATTTTTTTTAATTTGTATGTCAATATAGGTGGAGTTCACCGTATATCACATAAATGAAAAACACCTGTCGGCATAAACGATATTTGGCACCCCCATTACCCAACTCTTTCGCAGGGCTTATGGAGATGTATGAAGCCAACTACATTCGCCTTCGCAAGTTATGTGGCCATAAAGACTCAATGCCGCCCATTGCAGTGTCGCGTGTTGCCCAAGGCATGGATTTATATTTACAGGTTCTTGAACAGACTCGGTATACCTCGACAATTGCACTGACCTATTATTTTACTGATGCGCATCACGGTTTTTTGGCTTATCCTGATCTTAAACTGAGAATTTATTATGATGCGCTACAGGCCGAAGTGATCAGCCAATCCTTCAAGTGCAAAAATAGAGGCTGGTCCAAGTACACTAACTCGGCATGTTCTTCCTTGCTAACAAGATGGAAGATGAATCGTTTTTTATTCAAATGGTTGTCTTTTTGTAATCAGCAGGGTCATTCATTTATAGTGCATGACCAATCCCAGCAAAACTTCCTGCTTACAGAAGGCATTGAAGTTCCTTTGCAGAGTATCCCCTACTCAGGCAATGTTCTACAGTAGTCAGGTCATGCATGGAGTCACGTTTGAAGTTCATCTAGATTGAATTATCCGCACTCGAGCTTGCAAAAACTGTGACAACTGGAAAAAGTTGTTCAGTGCTAATTATTCCTGCTATTTGATCAAGGTATGTAGATGCTTTGAGCACCATGTTCCACCACCCGCAACAATAGTACCTCCTTGCTTGTCAGGCTGGGGATGCTCGTTAGTGTATAGAACATGTGGTCAGGCAATATTAATGGTTCATGGAATTCCGACCAACGCACGTTTGTGGCGGCATGTACAAAGTCATCTCGAAGACCGTTATCAGACCTATGCGGTGGATATGATTGGGTATGGTCAGTCCGATATGCTGCTAGACGACGTCAAACACACGCTGACCAATCAAGCTGAGGCTATCAAAGGGGTTGTTGAAGGATTGGGCCTGGAAGGTAAGGTTGCTCTTGTAGGGCATGATCATGGTGGCGGTGCCTGTCAGGTTTTTGCTTCATAACAAACAGAGCTATCTTTTGCATCGGGCACGTGGGCCAGGTCTGCATGGAATCAAGTCTTTAGTAAAAGTTTGTAGTGAACCGACCAGCGAAGAGACGCTTAGTGTGGACCATAGCCAGATCACATGCCCAACTATGGTTTGCTGGGCACTACATGATGCTTGGATGCCTGTGGAGTCAGGTCGATGGCTGAAGGCCACAATCAAGGGGCCTGCCCGGTTTCATGTGATAGAAAGGGTAGGTCACTATGTGCCGGAAGACCGGCCTGATGTGGTAGTTGAATATATAGACGACTTAATTACAGAGTGAGAAGGTGTAAACATCTAAAGCAAAGCTTTTACGGCATCGCGTTCTTCTAGCAGTTCTTTTTCCGTTGCTTGGATCATGTCTATACTGAAATCGTCCATGTGCAGACCCTGAACGACTTCGCACCTGCCATTTCTGCAGCGAACTGGAAAGGAGTACATAAGTCCCTCAGAAATGCCGTAATCACCTGTGGATGGAATGCCCATGCTTGTCCAGTCTTTTCCGGGCGTACCGAATACCCAGTCGCGCATGTGGTCGATTGCAGCTGAAGCAGCCGAGGCTGCTGACGATGCCCCTCTTGCATTGATAATTTCTGCACCGCGCTTTTGTACACTGGGAATAAATTGTTCCCTGTACCATGAAGTTTCTACCAGTGAGGTGGCATCCTTGCCATTGATGCTGCAATGACTGATATCCGGATACTGGGTCAGTGAATGGTTTCCCCAAACAGTCAGGTGTTTAATTTCTGTAGTGCGTGACCTGGTTTTTAGGGAGAGTTGATTGAGGGCACGATTATGGTCCAGTCTCATCATGGAAGAGAATTGTGAAGGTGATAAATCGGGCGCATTGTTCATAGCAATCAGTGCATTGGTATTTGCAGGGTTGCCTATGACGAGGACCTTCACACCGCGTGATGCGTGGTTGTTTAAAGCACGACCTTGTGGTCCAAAAATTTTCCCGTTATCACCAAGCAAGTCACTGCGTTCCATGCCTTTGGTACGTGGTTTGGCACCAACAAGCAATGCATAATCCGTATCCTTAAAGCCAGTCTCGATATCTGAAGTAGTAATTACGTTTTCGAGTAGCGGAAAAGCACAGTCAAGCAATTCCATTTCAACGCCTTTCAGGGCTTGGAGTGCAGGTTCAATTTCAATCAGTTGCAGGATAACAGGCTGGTCAGTGCCCAGCATGCCTCCAGCAGAGATGCGGAATGCGGCTGCATACCCGATATTTCCTGCAGCACCTGTGACTGCAATTCGTACAGTTGGTTTCATGTATTGTTCCTAGTAAGTTTATTGATCTGGATGATGTTGCTTTTCTAAATATTCTAGTGACTGCATTTCAGTCAGCCGGCTAGTGGTGCGCCTGAATTCACTGTGAAGTCGTGAGCCTTGGTACAGTGAATCCGGATAGGCTTCAGCAGACAGGATTAACTTTACATTACGATCATAAAACTCGTCTACAAGGTTTATGAATCTTCTTGCCTGGTCATCCCTGTTCTTAAAAACAGGCACATGTGAAATTAAGATTGTATTGAACCGCTTTGCAAGTTCGATATAGTCGGACGTGCTGCGTGGTCCCGCACAGAGTTCCCCGAAATCAAACCAAGCAATTTTTGTTGAATAACGAATAGCTTGCAGGGTGCGGCCCTTGATCTGGATTTTCCCCCATGAGCCATCATTTTTTTCGGGACTGAGACTTAAGAAATGATGTTCCAGCCAGTCTTGTGAAGCTTCATTTACTGGTGTGTTGTAAACACCTTCAGTCTGCAGGGTTTCAAATCTGTAATCAGTTTCACCGCCTAATCTGATGATATTGGTATGTATTTGAAGCAAGTCTATTGCAGGTAAAAATCTTTCTCGTTGTAACCCATTTTTATACAGCAAATCTGGTTCAATATTGGATGTGGTAACCAGTATGGTGTTGTTTTCGAAAAGTCCTTTCAATAGCTCTGAGATAATCATTGCATCACCGATATCGTTCACAAGGAATTCGTCTAGGCATAGTACTTTTGCCTTGTCAGAAAATTCACGGGCAACCCGCTTTAGAGGGTCTACCTTGTTCCTGTGATTCTTCAGCATTTCGTGAGCTTCATCCATGAACTTATGAAAATGCAGGCGTAATTTATTTTGAATATGGAGATTGGAGAAAAATAAATCCATCAAAAACGTTTTTCCACGTCCAATTCCACCCCAGATGTACAGTCCCTTTATATTCGCATCACAGGGCTTGCACGATAGGAACGTTGTAATACGGCTGAATAAAGTCGCATTTGGCTTGTGGCGATTGAGGTTGTGTTGCAAGGTCTGTAGTGCCATCACCGTATTTTTCTGTTCCGAATCCTGTACGATCTGCTGTGTATCCAGCAGTTTCCTGTAAGCTGATTCAATCATTATGTGTTGCTTTGTAGAGCTTGGAAAAATTGTTACACAAGTTCCGTGTATGTTCCCCGTTCAGGCAATACTATATACTGTGATGGATTTATGTGGCTATGCGGTGTTCGCACAAGTGTACCGATACAGGGCTCTGGCCAATACCGTATTTTGTATTACATATTGTATGAAATAGCTGCATTGTTTTTCTTTCATTTATTCAGAATCCACTTTATGGGTCTGATTCGCTGAATAAAATGGGTGCGTGTCTTCTACTCTTTACTTGATTAGCTAAATATTCGTACATGTCACTTGGTCCACTTATGATAGATCTTGGTGCTGACACATTGTCAGTACAAGAGCGCGATCTTTTGGTATCCCCCCAGGTCGGGGGAGTGATTCTGTTCAGCCGAAATTTCACTTCAGTTTCAGGTTTAATTGATCTGGTGAACGAGATTCATGCCTTGCGCCACCCCAGGTTGCTGGTTGCAACCGACCAGGAAGGGGGTCGTGTCCAACGTTTTCGTGAAGAATTTACAGCTTTGCCTGCCATAGAAGGACTGGGAAAGGTCTATGATATGGACCCCCAGCGTGCCTGCAGGCTGGCAGAGGTTACTGGGTGGCTGATGGCTGTAGAACTCAGATCCATTGGAATTGATTTCAGTTTTGCTCCGGTCCTGGACCTGAATTTTGGAATTAGCCAGGTTATAGATGAGCGTTCCTTTCACAAGAATCCGGAAGTTGTTGCTGACTTGGCGGTACATTACACCCGAGGCATGCGTAGGGCAGGTATGCAGGCAGTAGGTAAGCATTTCCCTGGACATGGCGGTGTATCTGCAGATTCACATATCGATTTGCCTATTGATACCCGTAGCTATCAGGACATTTTGATGCAAGATATCGTGCCGTTCCAGCGTCTGATTGATCAGGGGATAGCTGGGATCATGAGCGCACATGTTGTGTATGAGAGAATAGATAATAATGTTGCAACCTTTTCCAGAAAGTGGTTGGGTACGGTATTGCGTGATCAGCTGGGTTTCAAGGGCGTTCTGTTCAGCGACGATCTTAGCATGAAAGCTGCCGCCTGCAGTGACCAGTACCTGGTCCGTACGCAAAGAGCTTTGGAGGCTGGTTGTGATATGGTTTTGATCTGCAATGCTGGTGAACAGGCTGCACAAGTTGTCGAGCAGTTGAATGATTATAACAATCCAGTTTCCCAGATTCGCTTCACCCGTATGCACGGGGGGAAAAGCCCACTTTCCTATCAGGAGTTACATGTCAGTGAGGCATGGAAATCTGCAGTATTACAAGTAGAATCGTATCAGAATTCTCCTTACGAAGATTTGCTGATCTAATGGCATACATTTTCAGGTAACGTGTAAGCATATGGAAAGCATACAAGTCCCAAAGATTTTTGTAGATATGGGCTCCTATGGTTTTGCAGGCACTTGGGTAATACAGGTGTTTGTAATTGTATTTACAGTCCTGTTGTTTAACTTTTTAGTCAGTCTACTTTTACGCAGACTGGCCAAGAAAGCTCAGCAGTCAATGAATCCTTGGGATGATGCATTTGTCCATGCCGTGCAGAAACCCCTGCAAGTGATGATATGGGTGATAGGGGTATTGTTTGCAGCTGATATTGTAGCGGGTAAAACAGGAGCTGAGATATTCAAGGCTATCGATCCGGTAAGGAATGTTTCTGTCATCTTGATACTCACTTGGTTTTTGATCCGGTTTGTCAAGGAATTTGAAAAAGCTTATATCAGGCAGCGTTCCGAGAAAGGCCGAAGCGTTGATATCACAACTTCCAATGCATTAGTCAAACTTATCAATGCATCCATTTTTATCACTGCAGCTTTGGTCATGCTGCAGACACTGGGGTTTAGTATTTCAGGCATCTTGGCTTTTGGTGGTATTGGTGGTATAGCAATAGGTTTTGCTGCCAAAGACCTGCTGTCTAATTTTTTTGGTGGACTGATGATTTACTTGGACCGCCCCTTCAAGGTTGGGGATTGGATCTGTTCGCCTGATAAGGAAATAGAGGGGACAGTGGAGGAAATAGGATGGCGTCAAACCAGAATCTGCACTTTCAGCAAACGGCCTCTTTATGTACCCAATTCAATTTTTACAAGTATCATTGTGGAAAATCCATCCCGTATGTCGCATCGAAGAATCTATGAAACGATTGGTATTCGTTACAATGACCTGCATGAAATGGATGCAATTGTGAATGAAGTCAAGCAAATGTTGACTCAGCACGATGAGATAGACAAAAAACAGACCATGATTGTAAATTTCAATCAGTTCAGTGATTCATCTGTTGACTTTTTTGTGTACACATTTACCAACACAACAAACTGGATAAGGTTTCACGAAGTCAAGCAGGATGTTTTGCTGAAAATTTCTGCAATTATAGAGGATCATCATGCAAGCATTGCCTATCCAACACATGTCCTGCACTTTGACAATGCTGATGATACAGTTTCTCCTCCGAAGCCATAATATCTGGTCGTATCTGCTGCCATCCTATAATGTAGTGAAAACTTGACCTGCTGTGGATTCTAGATTCCGGGAAAAGTAATGTAGCCTAGCTCAGAACGTGTTATCAAAATGCCAAGAATTGGACAGCACATTGGGTCTGTTAATGGTGTGCGCTACAGGACTGGCTCATGCATGCATGAAGGGAGCACATAAAAATGACAAGGCGGCTTGCAATCCTTGGTGGAACCACTCCAATTGGTGAACTGGAAGTAATTAGTAAACAGGAAGTCGATACACCGTTTGGTACATGTAGCAGCGCATTGACGACTGTTCAACTGGCAGGCCATGAAGTTGTTTATTTACCAAGACATGGGCATGAACACACAATCCCCCCGCACATGGTCAATTACCGCGCCAATATCTGGGCTTTGTATAGTACAGGTGTTACCCATATTATTGGCATGGCTGCTGTTGGTGGCATCAGTTCAAACTGTCCTCCTGAAAAAATTGTGATTCCCGATCAGATCATCGACTATACCTGTGGTCGCAAGCATACTTTTTTTGAACAAGACCTGGATCAAGTGATCCATACTGATTTTGTTGAGCCGTATTGTCACGAGCTTAGGGATATCCTGCTTCGGGCTGCAGCAGGGCTTGACCTTGAAATAGTGAGCAGCAGTACGTATGGAGTCACGCAGGGGCCTCGACTGGAAACCGCAGCCGAAGTGATGCGTATGAAAAATGACGGCTGCGACATAGTCGGTATGACAGCTATGCCTGAGGCAGCCTTAGCTAGAGAATTGAATCTTTGTTATGCAACGTGTGCATTTTGTGTCAATTGGGCAGCCGGGATCAGGGAAAACAAATATAATATTAATATAAGCAAAGTTCACAACACTGCAAGACAGGGAATGGTATTAACCAGGCAGCTTATGGGGGCTTCTGTTAAACGGTTCGTGATTCAATGATCTGGGAACTTTACTCCTGGTTCCCTGCCGGGTGTATTTCAATCAGGATGCCAAAAAATGGGTGGTCAATATAGTGCAGCTCCTTGCTACGCATTTTCCTATGCGCCTTTAACGCATAATCTGCCAGTACAAAATCATGCCCGGTTGTATCCGACTCATGGCTTGCTTCAGCCTTAACCTTGAAGGGCCTTCGATAGATCAAGTCTGTGAATACATGCAGATAACGACCTAGGACCACTTTGATGGTGCCGTCCAACTCATGGGTCGGAAATATTTCCTGCAATACATTGTTGCTGGAATCGACAGTCACAGGTGTGTACTGCCAAGATTCATTGCTGTAATCCATCCCTGCGTGAATACGAACGGGAATAGCTTCTTCTTTTGCGAGGCCAGGTTGTAACCAGGCTACATGCTTCAGGATCCTGTATTTCCCTGATGTTGCAAGTGCTGCAGCTTGTTGATGTAGCCGTAGTTCGTCTTGGGAAAGGGGCAGGAAATCATAAAATACTGCACTGTCATCCAACGGGATTGCGTCTTCAAAATTCGGTAGAACCGCTTGGTCTGGAACCTGCAAAGATGATTCTTTTTCGTCCAGTACATTGGCAAACAAAATTATCTCAACTATGTAGTCTTTTGCATATGCAGCAGGACAGGTCCAAAGCAGTAACAGTACCAGCATGCATTTTGTCTGGCTGAAAGATTTCATATGTAGATGGCTCGAAATAGGTTAGGCTGCCTGCTTCAACCGTAGGTTACCCAGCAGTCCTACAACCGTGTCTAAACGTTCTTGGACGTTGTTCATTTCAGCATATACCGTGAGTTTCTCAGCACTGCCCAGTTTATAGGTGGCAGGTTCACTTTGCACAAGTGCCAGCAATTTGGTTATATCTATATTAGGTGATTTGGCAAAGCTCAGATGAACAATTGTGTTTCCGGCTTGAATTCGTGTAACGTCAAAATTCTTGGCAACCAGTTTAAGCTGTGTAACTTGAAAAAGATTTTTTGTGTATTCAGGCAATAGACCGAACCGGTCAACAAGTTCTGCTTCCAGATCATCTAGGTCATCCATATTCTTGGCATTTGCTATACGCTTGTAAAGTATCAATCTGGCATGCACATCCGGCACAAAATTTTCAGGTAGCAAGGCAGGTACTCCGAGGTCTACTTCAGTGCCATGATCTGGTGGTAGATCAGGTGAGGGTATTTCCCCTGCCTTGAGAGCTGCTACGGTGCGTGCCAGGAGTTGGTTGTACAGGCTAAAGCCAATTTCATGAATTTGGCCGCTTTGCTCGGCACCGAGTAGTTCGCCAGCCCCCCTGATTTCCAGATCATGAGTGGCTACCGTAAACCCTGCACCCAAGTCTTCCAGCGCTTCTATAGCGTCAAGTCGTTTCACTGCATCCTCGGTTATTGCGGCCCTAGGAGGTGTAATCATATAGGCATAGGCCCGATGACGAGATCTGCCAACCCTTCCACGGATCTGGTGCAGTTGTGAAAGTCCCAGCTTGTCAGCACGGTTGATAATAATGGTGTTGGCTGATGGAATATCGATTCCATTTTCTATAATTGTGGTGCATACAAGTATGCTAAAACGCTGGTGGTAAAAATCCAGCATCACCTGTTCCAGGTCCCGTTCAGGCATCTTGCCATGTGCAATCCCGACTTTGATATCGGGCAACAGTTGTTGTATCTCTCTGGCCGTTTTCTCTATGCTTCTGACTTCATTGTGGAGAAAAAAGATTTGCCCGCCACGTTTCAGTTCCCGAATACAGGCTTCCTGTATCAGGCTGGAGTTCCAGGTACCTATAAATGTTTTTATGGCGTGACGGTGGTTGGGAGGAGTTGCAATGATGGAGAGGTCTCGCAGCCCGCTTAATGACATATTCAGTGTTCTTGGAATAGGAGTAGCTGTCAGGGTCAAGACGTCCACCTCGGTTCGCATTATTTTTAGTGTCTCTTTCTGGCGAACACCAAAGCGCTGCTCTTCATCGACGATTATCAGGCCAAGGTTTCTGAATTTGATATCCTGGCTAAGTAGCTTATGCGTACCGATGATGATATCGATGCTTCCATCTTTCAGTCTGTTCTTTATGATCTCTTGGTTTTTGGCAGAAACAAATCGTGAAATATGTTCAATGCGTATCGGCCAGTCAGAAAATCGGTCACTAAAGTTCTGAAAGTGCTGCAGGGCAAGTAATGTAGTAGGCACTAGGATTGCTACCTGTTTGCCGACTGAAGCGGCTACGAAAGCAGCACGCATGGCAACTTCAGTTTTACCAAAGCCTACATCGCCACAGACTACACGGTCCATGGGTTTCTGCGACTCCATATCTGCAATGACATCATCAATAGCTTTTTGCTGGTCAGGTGTTTCTTCATAGATGAAGGTTGATCCAAACAAATTCAGTTCTTGATGATCAACCGCATATTGATAGCCCTTTCTAGCTTCACGGCGCGAATAAATGTCGAGTAATTCTACAGCTACATCATGGGTGCATGCTGCTGCACGACGCTTTATATTTTTCCAAGCTTCACCACCCAGTCGATGCAAAGGTGCATTTTCTTCCGAGGCTCCTGTGTAGCGGCTAACAAGATGCATGGAAGATACAGGCACGTACAAGATGTCGCTGTTAGCGTATTCCAGAGTCAGGAATTCTGTTTCAGTACCGCTGAGATTCAGTGTTTTCAGGCCTCGATATCGGCCGACACCGTGATCTTCATGTACCATGGGCGAGCCTTCACTTAGTTCTGCTAGATCTTTGATTAATGCTTCGGCATCCCGTATCTGTCTTCTACGCTTTCTTTTCTGTTTCACACGTATGCCAAACAGATTGCTTTCAGTGATGACCGCAATCTTGCTTTCAGGCAGAATCAGGCCTTGCTCAAGGGGGCCAACTGAAATTGCCAGAGTTGATTCCAGACTCATAAATTCCTGCCAACCAGTGACAGTGCGTGGGTGCAAATCAAAGCCTTTTAGCACATCCAGTAGATATTCCCTTCGGCCATGAGATTCAGCAAGAAACAGTATTTTGCATGCACTGGATTTGATAAACCGTTTAAGTTCGCCTGCCGGGTCGGTTATGCGTGAATTTATAGTAAGAGCGGGTAAGGTGCGGGTGCCTAGGTTGTACTGGCCATGTAACGTGCGCTCGAGCTTGTGTTGCTGCAAGCGGATTGTCCTGAACTGCTTCAGCTGCTTTTCAAGCCATGTGGGAGATACCCACAGCTGTTCTGGGCGTAGCGGTGGAAATTCCTGATCATCTTTTCTCTGTTCATACCGTTCAAGTACTTCATTATCAAAGTCCTTGGCAATTTCAAGGATATCTTCGATCAGGACCAGCTGGTACTGTTCAGGGAGGTAGTTGAATAATGTATTGGTCTGTTTGCAAAACAAGGGCAGGTAATATTCAGCTCCACGGGGCAGGCTGTAATTGCTGACGTCCCGATAAATTATGCTTTTGTTTGGATCACCTTCAAACTCAATCCTGTAGTTCTGTCTGAAACGTCTGACGGCGTTTTCATCTGTTGGAAATTCTTTGGCAGGGAGAACTTGGATTTCATCTGCATGATCACTTGAAATCTGGTTTTCAGGATTGAATGCACGAATTGTTTCAATCTCGTCATCAAACAGATCAATCCGGTATGGCTGGCTACAGCCCATGGGGTATAGGTCAATGATAGATCCACGCACAGCAAATTCGCCATGTGACATAACTTGAGAAACATACTGGTAGCCTGCTCTGACTAGGGTTTGCTTAAGGTCATTTGAGTCAAGCTGGTCACCTGCTGCAAGGTTCAAGGTCTGAGTCTGGATGAAAGATTTGGGTGCAAGTCTGGCCATGAAGGTTGTGACTGAAACGATTAATACATCGCATTTTCCGTTCAGCAGTGACCGTAAGGTAAGTAGTCGGTCAGAAATGATATCTTCATGGGGTGAAAACACATCATAAGGAAGGGTTTCGTAATCCGGAAACACGAAAATATTTTTTGACGGGTCGCAAAAATATGTAAGCTCGCTTTCCAGTATTTGTGCAGACTGGATATCCGGAGTGATGATCAAGGTCAGCCCGGCGTAGCGCTCGATTGCTACTGCGAGCGCAAGACTTTTGCTGCAACCATAAATTTGTCCCCAAGTAATATGAGTTGTGGACTTACTGGGCAGTGGAGGGTTGAAGAAATTCATGGGATAAAGCGTGGGTACATGGTTTTTGGGCGATCATGGGAGGTGGTCCAAATTGTATACGACTCTCGTGAGAAAATTGTTCCTGTCTGCCGTGTGGTTTGCATGATTAGGGACCGCATCTAGTTGATTCAGTTTATTTGATCTACTTGCCATGGTTCGCTCATTGTTTTTAGGTCACTGCGTGTTAAGATTCTGTTTCAATTTTATGAGCCACCTGTCTTGACCTGTATTTTACCTGATTGAATACAAAGTGATGCATACACAAGCGGCAAGCGTGCTCAGAGCACATGGCCTGAAATGTGTAAGAGGTAGTACGGAACTGTTTTCCAATCTGGGTTTCACAATTGAATCCGGTGAGACTTTGCTGGTTCAAGGTAACAATGGAAGTGGCAAGACCAGTTTGCTGAGGATTTTGTGTGGGTTTAGCTATCCTTCTGAGGGTGAGGTGACCTGGTGTGATGAATCCATATACAAGCATGAGGGTTTCAGGCAGCAGATATCGTATGTCGGGCATCAGTCAGGTGTGAAACTGGATCTGACAGTGCTGGAAAACCTGTTGTTCATGCAACGCTTGACAGGTTCGGATGGCAATGAATCTGAGGTAAAGGAAGTAGTTCGTGCTGTGGGGCTGTTTAAACAAAGGGATGTTCTTGTAGGAAAGCTTTCAGCAGGGCAAAAGCGTCGTGTCGCATTGGCTAAGCTGCAGTTGGAACATAGAGCCATCTGGGTGCTGGATGAGCCGCTTACCGCTTTGGACAAGGAGTTTATCGGTAAATTTGAACTGAATTTAGAAAATCACTTGGACAGACAGGGCATATTGATCGTCACAACACACCGTGAACTGAAACTTCCGGAACATCGGGTCAAGCGAATTGCCCTTTCATAGTCGTGCTGAATGTATTTCTGACTGTCATTCGACGTGACTTGCTGGTGGCTTTCCGGCGACGCGCAGAATTGATGAACCCGGTTTTGTTCTACGTGATTGTGACAACACTTTTCCCTCTAGGGGTAAGTCCGGATGTTCATTTTTTGAGTCAGCTGGCACCAGGCCTGGTCTGGGTTACGACGTTACTGGCGGCACTGATATCTGTGGAAAGTATTTTCAGACAGGATTTTGAAGATGGCAGCATTGAGCAACTGTTTTTAAGTCCGCATCCTATTTCGTTGTTGATATTTGGGAAGGTTGTTGCACATTGGCTTATTACCGGGGTGCCTATGCTGGGCATTGTGCCACTGATGGCTTTGCTCCTGCACATACCGGGTCAGGCGCTTCCTGTGTTGTGGGTCACGATATTACTTGGCACACCTATATTGAGTCTGGTCGGTGCAATTGGGGCAGCGCTTACGGCGGGGTTGAGAGGTGGGGGAATGTTACTAGGTATGCTTGTTTTGCCGCTTTATATTCCAGTTTTGATATTCGCCTCATCAGCCGTGAGTGCTTCTATGGACGGATTAGCTGTTTCAGGACAGTTGGCCATGCTGGGTGCAGGCTTGATTCTTGCGCTGATTTTAGCTCCTTTTGCTATCAGTGCTTCATTGAGAATAAGTATGGGTTAAATAATGTGGAATTACCTGCGTAAATTGTCCTCGTTGAAGTATTATTACGAGTGGTCTGGCAAGTGGGTTCCTTGGCTGACAGGTTTCACAGTGGTACTAATGATTGTAGGTTTCTACTGGGGCCTGTTTGTTGCGCCTGCTGATTATCAGCAAGGGGAGTCCTACCGAATTATATTTGTTCACGTACCTGCTGCATGGATGTCTATGTTTGTATACGTTGTAATGGCCGTGGCAGGTTTTATAGCGTTGGTGTGGAGGACAAAAGTTTCCGAAATTGTAGTATCTGAATGTGCAGTGATTGGGGCAATGTTTACAGCTCTTGCATTGATTACCGGTATGCTTTGGGGGAAACCGACTTGGGGGACCTACTGGCAGTGGGATGCCAGGCTTACTTCGGAACTGATTTTGCTGTTTTTATATTTGGGTATCATTGCCATTCACTCGGCTATTGAAGATTCCCGGGTTGCAGCCAGGGTTGCTAGCATTTTGGCAGTGACAGGAGTAATTAACATTCCGATCATTCATTACTCTGTGACATGGTGGAGTTCTTTACACCAGCCGAATATGCAGCTGCTTTCAAAATCTCCGTCAGTACACCCAAGCATGCTGTATCCACTATTGGTTATGGCTGCAGCGTTTCAGGTTTATTTTTTTGGCTTGCTGTTCATTCGCATGCGAAATGAAATCTTGTATCGTGAGCGCCTGACCAACTGGGTAAAGAAGCTTCTGGCAAGGAACTGATTGTGCAAGAATTTTTTTACATGGATGGCAAGGCCTTTTTTGTATGGGGTGCATATGGTATTACGGTACTAGTGTTAGCGCTGGGCATGGTACTTGCTAGTCGGCGTACAAAAAAGATTCTAAGGGAAATTGAACAAAATCTTGAACAGTGATTGATCCGTGCGCACCAAAAGGAAACAACGTCTGATTTTTATGGTCATACTCCTAATTGGCTTCAGCAGTGCAGTGGCATTGGTTTTATACGCTATGCGACAGAATATTATGTTATTTCACACGCCCTCCCAGGTGGTGGCAGGGGAGGTGCAGGGGAACAAGCTGTTCAGGGTGGGCGGGCTGGTGGTCACAGGCAGCGTGGTGAAGGGAAATGATGGGTTGACGACAGAGTTTGATCTGACTGACATGGGCCGTTCCATCAGGGTTCGATATACGGGGTTGCTGCCTGATTTGTTCAGGGAAGGGCAGGGAATCGTCGCACAGGGGTTGTTGAACGAAAAAGGTGTATTTGTCGCACAGGAGGTGTTGGCCAAACACGATGAGAACTACATGCCGCCTGAAGTGGCAGCCAGCCTGAAAAAGCAGGGTGTACTGCTCCCGTACCCACATGAGACTGACTGAAATCCCATGATTCCTGAAATCGGTCACTTTGCCCTGATCATTGCGCTTTGTTTAGCACTTGTGCAAACCATAGTTCCAATACTGGGTGCTCAAACCCATACCGTGCAATGGATGGCTGTCGCAAAACCTGCAGCACGTGGACAATTTCTTTTTGTCGCCATTTCCTATGTTTGCCTGACATACAGCTTTTTGAACAGTGACTTTTCAGTCCTGTATGTCGCCAACAATTCCAACACGGCATTGCCGACTTATTACAAGGTCTCAGCGGTATGGGGGGCACACGAGGGCTCCTTGCTGCTTTGGGCGCTGGTTCTGGGGGTGTGGACCTTTGCCGTGACGATGTTCAGCCGCAGCTTGCCGGACGAGATGGTCGCGCGCGTCTTGGGGGTAATGGGCTTTGTAAGCGTTGGATTTTTTCTGTTCATGCTGCTCACCTCGAATCCGTTTGAGCGCATATTCCCATCCCCGGCCGAAGGCAGGGACCTGAACCCCTTGCTGCAGGACCCGGGCCTGGTGATCCACCCGCCAATGCTGTACATGGGGTATGTGGGATTTTCGGTTGCCTTTGCGTTTGCCATTGCAGCGCTGCTGGGCGGCAAGCTGGATTCCGTATGGGCAAGGTGGTCAAGACCGTGGGTGATTTTTGCGTGGGTGTTTCTGACACTGGGCATCACGCTTGGAAGCTGGTGGGCCTATCATGAGCTTGGGTGGGGTGGCTGGTGGTTCTGGGACCCGGTGGAAAATGCATCCTTCATGCCCTGGCTGGTGGGCACCGCGCTGATTCACTCGCTGGCAGTGACCGACAAGAGGTCGAGTTTCAAGAGCTGGACAGTTCTGCTTGCAATATTCACATTCTCATTGAGTTTGTTGGGCACCTTTCTGGTGCGCTCGGGAGTCCTGGTATCCGTGCATGCGTTCGCAACCGACCCGGCTCGCGGACTGTATATACTGATATTTCTGGCTGTGGTCATCGGGGGGTCGCTGCTGCTTTATGCCCTGCGGGCACCGCATATCAAGTCCTCGGGGCAGTTTGAGCTTTTCTCCCGCGAAACAGCGCTGCTGGTGAACAATGTTCTGCTGCTTGTCGCCATGCTGACCATTCTTGTCGGCACCCTGTATCCTTTGTTCGTGAGCGCATTTGACCTGCCCTCATTATCCGTCGGGAAACCATATTTTGACCTGGTATTTTCGGCCCTGACCTTGCCGCTGGTCTTCGTTGTAGGCATCGGGCCATTTATGCGTTGGAAGAAAGCGGCTATGAACAAGGTTCTCAGGAGATTGGTCAAGGTTGCAGTTATTGGAATCGCAGTAGGTCTTGCTTTGCCCTTCATGGTTGCCGGGAAAACCACAATTCTCGTGACACTGGGCGTCACGCTTGGTGGATGGTCGATTGCATCCGCTGTCTACTATCTTCTCAGGAATGTCTTTCCGGCAGAATCCGGTGCAGCTGTGATGCATCGTCTCGGGAAAATCCCGCGTGCAACATGGGGCATGTCGACAGCCCATGTTGGCATCGGTGTGTTCGTGCTCGGTGTGACCTTTGTGAGTGCGTTCGAGCAAGTGCGGGAATTGCCGATGCAGTTTGGGCAAAAAGCCGAGATGTCCGGATACGTGTTCCAGTTCGAAGGCGTCAGGGATGTGCGGGGCCCAAACTACTCCTCAAAGCAGGCTTCCGTGCGGGTGTACAGGAACGACAGGCCGGTCGCCCTCCTGCTGCCTGAAAAGCGCACGTACCTGGTCCAGCAAAACCCGATGACGGAAGCCGGGATTGATACCGGGTTCCTGCGTGACGTGTACGTCGCGCTGGGCGAGCAGATCGACGGCAACACCTGGGGCATGCGGCTGTACTACAAGCCCTTTGTGCAATGGGTGTGGCTGGGCGCCATGCTGATGGCTTTCGGAGGATTGCTTGCCGCACTGGACCGCCGCTATCAGTTGAAGTTTAAGCGAGAAAAAAAGACTGTGAAGGCAGTCATGCAGGAAAATCGTCTTGCAGGTCCTTCATAGGCCCGCCATGTTCAGGTACTTTCTTCCGGCAATCCTGTTTTCTGTACTGGCCGGTTTCCTGGTGGTCGGCCTGTACAAGGACCCTACTGCGGTGTCGTCCCCTCTTGTTGGCAAGCCGGTTCCCCAATTCTCACTGCCACGCCTTTGGGATAACGAGGCCATGTTCTCAGAACGGGAGTTTCCGGGCGAGGTATCCCTGCTGAATGTATGGGCGACGTGGTGCTTGGCATGCCGCCAGGAGCATCCTGTGCTCAGTGAGCTCTCGCGCCAGGCCGTTACAATATACGGGCTGAACTACAAGGATGATGTTTCCGAGGCCAGGCAGTACCTGACGGAGCACGGTGACCCCTATGCCGCCAGTGCCGTGGACAAGTCCGGCCGGGTCGGGATTGAATGGGGGGTGTATGGAGTTCCCGAGACATTTGTCATCGACAAGACAGGGGTGATTCGCCACAAGCATATCGGTGTTCTCACGCAAGAAGATGTCGAGGAGACCTTGCTGCCGCTGATACGCAAACTGCAGGACGAGGCCGCGTGAAATGCAAAGGTCCGGCTGCATCATTGCGGGGCTTTTGTTTTGTGTGACGGCCATGGCAAGGCCTGTCGCCGTAGCCCCGGAACACGAAGACCGTTACCACTCCTTGCTGGATGAGCTGCGTTGCCTGGTGTGCCAGAACCAAACCATTGCAGAGTCCAACGCGGACCTGGCAAAGGATTTACGGGCTGAAGTCAGGAAAATGCTGCACGATGGGGCTGCAGATTCCGAGATCATTGAATTCATGGTGAATCGATACGGTGACTTCGTGCTATACAGGCCACCTGTCAGGCCCCGGACCCTGCTGTTGTGGTTCGGACCCTTTGTGTTTCTTATCATTGCATTCCTAGTGCTGGCCCGTGTACTCAAAAAACAGCAAAAGGTGGGCAATGCGCCGCTCACCGAAGATGAGCAGGCCAAGGTCGACTCGATTCTCGACCGAACCGAAGAGTAGCCCGGCATGCTTGCATTTTGGCTGATTTGTGCGCTGTTGATTGCTGCTGCATTGCTGATCGTTTTGCCGCCGTTACTGGCAAAGGACCTGCAGGTGGACCTTGGTCGCCAGTCTGTCAACCGGGCAATTTACGACAGGAAGCTCGGTGAGCTTGAAGAGGATTTGGAAAGGGACCTGATTGACAAGGAGCAATTCGAGGCGGCCCGGTCCGACCTGAAGCGGACACTTATCGATGACCTCGAAGGCTACCGGGAGCCCGCATGGAAAAGAAGCGGCAAGCTGTTGCCAGTCCTGGTGTTGCTGGCAGTTCCTGCCATGTCCGTGCTTCTTTACCTGAAGATCAGCAATGGCTTGCCCGCACTGGATGCTGACTTTCAGGTGGAGGCCGGGCAGCAGGGCAGGATGCCCCCCGTGCAGCAGGCGGTCGGGAACCTTGAACGGAAGCTCGAAAATGACCCGGGTAACCTTGATGGGTGGGTGATGCTGGGCAGGTCCTATCTGGTTCTGGGGAGACCCGGTGAAGCCGTGCGTGCCTTCGGGAGAGCTCATGAACTGTCAAGGGGTACGGACCCCGACGTGCTGGTGGCCTATGCCGAAGCGCAGGCGCTTGCCTCGGGGCAGCAGTTCGGTGAGAAAGTCGTGGGGCTGTTGGCACAGGCCCTGCAAATTGATCCCGGGCATGAGCGGGGGTTATGGTATGCAGGGTATGCCGCGTATCATAACCATGACTATCCGGGTGCGGTGAGTCACTGGGAGAAACTCTTGCGGCAGGTACCGAGCGACCAAGGAGAAGTTCAGGCGGCCTTGCAGACCTATTTGAATGATGCCAGGCAGAAGGTGGGAATGGATACCCTGAATGCTGTGCGGGAAACCGGAAAGGACGCTTTCGCCAGCAGGGAAGTGGATGGCGGGGCTTCCATTGTTGTACAGGTATCTATCAGTGGCTCATTGCGGGAAAAAATTTCAGAATCCGACACACTTTTTGTCTATGCGCGGGCATTGAACGGGCCCCGGATGCCCTTGGCACTGGCCAGAATGACTGCTGCTAGCCTGCCTGCCACGGTAATGCTGGATGACTCCTTGGCGATGGTACCGAGTCTGACCTTGTCCAGCATGCAGCAGGTTGAGGTCATCGCAAGAATTTCAAAGTCCGGAAAGGCAATGATGCAGCCAGGGGACTTGTACGGAAGTGTCCAGCCGGTTGATACCCGCAACTCCGGGCCGGTGAACGTTGTTATCAGCGGGACAGTCCACTGAGTCTGGATTTGGGCATATCCTGCAGAAGGTCCGGGTGTGTACGATACAGGCCGGGTGTGTTTATGCCGCTACGAGACTGTTCCGGTTGACATGTCAGAGACATGGCGGAAAGATTTCAGAATCTGTGGCAGATGAGTAAGGTAGTTCCATGGATCTTGAGCTAGTGCGTGGTGTACTGGGCTGGTGTACACTGGTCAATGCGGGTGTGCTGGGAGCCTGGTTTCTGGTTTTCGCGACTGCCCGCGATGCGCTGCACCGGTTGCATGGCAGGTGGTTCAGGATATCACCGGGGGAATTCGACAGGGTCCACTATATGCTGATGGGGAGGTTCAAGCTTGCCACCGTCATGTTCTTTCTGGTTCCTTATTTGGTCCTGTGGAGCCTGGGGTAGGTCCGGATGCTTTTCAAGGGAATCCTGCATATCCTGATATGCGTGTTGTTTCTTTCACGGCTGATCCCCAAGTATGCCGATTTCAGGGACACCGGCCAGGTTCGCCTGTTCGGGCATGTCTGGGAAGACAGCTACGGCTTGCTTGTGATAGCGGTCATTGCCGCAGTTACGCTTTCGCTGCTGGTATTAGGGGCAAGAAACATCTGGGCATGGCTTGCTTCCAGGCGAGACCAGGGGTAGCAGCCGGCTCATTCATCTATGAGGCGCCTGTCAATTTTCCCGTAGGCATCGATGCGGCGGTCCCGCAAATAGGGCCATATCTGCCTGAGGCGCTCGGTTTGCGTCAGGTTGACACGTGTGAGAAGTGTCTCGGCACGGTCGTCAGGGCATTGCGCGGTAATCTTGCCTGATGCATCGCAGGCAAATGATTTTCCCCAGAAGTCAATCCCCCCGGTACGTCCGCAGGGGTCGGCTTCGTGTCCCACGCGGTTTACACAAAGCACTGGTACATGGTTGGCAATGGCATGACTTTGCTGGATGATCTGCCAGGCTTCCAGCTGCTGCAGCATTTCATTGTCATGGTCCTCCGGGTTCCAGCCGATTGCGGTAGGGAAAATCAGGAGCTGTGCTCCCGCCAGGGCCATCAGCCGGGCCGCTTCCGGGAACCACTGGTCCCAGCATACCATTACACCCAGTTTGCCAATTGAGGTTTGAATGGGGCTGAATGAATCGCCGGACGCAAAATAGTATTTCTCATGGTAGCCCGGGCCGTCTGGGACGTGCATTTTTCTGTATGTGCCTGCTAGGCTGCCGTCCCGGTCCAAGACAACGGCCGTGTTGTGATACAGGCCTCTGGCACGCTTTTCGAACACGGAACCAACAATGACAATACTGTTTTGTTTCGCCATGCAGGCGAGCTGGTCGGTCAGTGGACCGGGTATGGTCTGGGCAAGCTCGAAATTGTGCGTAGACTCTTCCTGGCAAAAATACAGGCTGGTATGTAGCTCGCACAGCACAACCAGCTTGGCCCCCCTGCTTGCCGAGGTCTGTATTTCTGCAAGGCTTGCCTCAAGGTTGGATTGGTAGTCAGCTCGCATGCGTTGCTGAATTAGCGCGGTGCTGATGGAATTCATGTCAGGAAGCCTTCCGGTATCTGCATGGCGGCACAGTGTAGTCCGCCATACTGCTGAATTAAAGTGTTGCTTTCGATATCAATGATCTCCCTTTCGGGAAACAACTCGTCCACAAGCTTGAGGACGTGACTGTCCTGCTTGTCATGAAACACCGGCACTAGGACGATGTTGTTTGCAATCAGGAAGTGTGTATAGGTTGCCGGCAGCTGTTGGCCGGACATGAAAACCGGGTCGGGCAACGGCAGCGGAACAAGTTCGATGCTGTTGCCGCTTTGCTGCCTTATGGCCTTTAGTTGCATGGCTAGGCGGGCAGTCGTTTCATGGTTTGGATCATTGCGATTGCCTGAAACGGTGTGCGCGATCACTTCGTTTGCGCAGAACCGGGCAAGGGTATCGATATGCCCGCAAGTGTCATCACCTGCAAGGCGAACATCATCCACCCAGTAGATTTCGCTGCAGCCCAGCCAGAGCCTGATCTGTTTCCCGAGTCTGGAAAAATCCACAGTTGATGCACAGTTGCCTCGCCTGAAGCAGGATTTAGAGCACAGCAGCTCGCCGTTGCCGTTTATCTCTATGTTCCCGGCCTCGAAGACCTGGTCGACGGCCCGATACGATGCCTTGAAGTTCAAATGGCCGATCAGCTGGGCATTGAAGGCATTGTCAAGCGAGTACCTGTACTGCTGCAGTCCCCAGCCATTGAATTCAAAATCCAGCAGGGCCTTGCTGTCACCGAGCCTTGTGCACACAGGCCCGTAATCACGCACCCAGGTGTCGTTTGTGGCAATGGGTATAAATCTTATGTTCTGGTCATTGACCGAAGCCGCATCCAGCCTTTGCCTGATGTGCAGCACGTGGCCGTCATCGAGGGCGACCATGATGATGTCCTGGTGTCTGCCGATATGCCTGCACAGCTCGAGGTAGGTGGCCTCTATCCGGTCCAGAACACTTGCCCAGTCGGTATGCACGTGGGGCCAGACAACGATCATAGCATCCTGGCGTTCCCACTCGGGTGCCAGCCGGTTTGGATTTTCCGCGGACAACTCAGGGTTTCTATATATTTGAATGGCTGTCCAGGGCCCGCCGGCAGCCTTATAGCCTCGGCATCAGTTCAACCAGGTTGCAAGGGCGGGTACGGTAGTCGAGTTGGTGTGAAATGAGTTTGCTCCATGCTTCGGCACACGCGCCTGTAGAGCCGGGCAAGCAAAAAATGTAGGTTTGATTTGCTACGCCTGCGAATGCACGAGATTGTAGTGTAGAGGTCTTTATCGTTTCGAATGACAATGCACGAAACATCTCTCCAAATCCGTTAATTTCCTTGTCGAGGAGAGGGCGGACAGCTTCGGGAGTCCCATCTCTTCCGGTAACCCCTGTCCCTCCGGTAGTGAGTATTACATTGGGCTTAGGTTCGGCAATCCATGGTGAAATGGCCGCTCGAATTCTATAGGTATCATCGGGAACAATCACTTTTTCATAGACGTTGTGATGTTCGGATAATAATCTCTCACAAAGAATTTTGCCGGATTTGTCATTGTTCTCTGTGCGTGTATCAGAGATTGTGAGCACCGCAATATCCAAAGGAATGAATTCGCGTTTTTCCTCGTTACCCATTCATAATGCTCCGTGGAAAATTATGATCCATAATGTACAGTATTATTCGAGAGTTATGTAGAAAACTGTTTTATTGGAGAGGTAATGCTGAATATCATGAAAGTCGAGATTCGGAATTCAAGTTTTGATCCCTGGCATGAGGTCCACAGCTATCAGGAACAGCATCTGAATAAACCCGGTAAATTTGGGGCTATGGCGATGTTTGTAGGCACCATGAGGGATTTCAATGGAGGTGATGAAATATGTTCAATGTATCTGGAACATTACCCCGAGATGACTCGAAAGCACTTGCTGCAAATTGTACAGGAGGCTACAGACAGGTGGGAAATACTGGATGTTTTGCTGTTGCACCGTACAGGGCAAGTGTTTCCTAATGACCCGATAGTTTGCGTTGCGGTTTGGTCGGCTCACCGGGCAGCCGCATATGAGGCCAACCGGTTCATTATGGAAGACCTGAAGTCTAAAACTCCAATATGGAAGAAGGAGCACCTGAAGACACAGGAACGCTGGGTCACCGGAAATTAATGTAAAACCACCTCATAAGAATCACTTATTATCCCGTGCTCGGCAATCAGAAATCGGGGTTTGTAAATCTTTATGAAATTCGCATGATTTTTGAAATTGCCTCATATGATAGCTTCAAACGGTAACACCTGGACAGTGTCACCTGCTTCAACTCCAGAAGATTCCATGGGGAGAATAATGAAGCAATTTGCCTCAGACATAGAGCGCAAGATCCCCGAGCCTTGGGATCCAGTTTTCGTCACTTCGTAGTCAATATCCGTGAGTTTTTCATTTTTTTTCTGAGTCAGAATACCTCTTTGATATTCGACACGTCCGGCTCGTTTGCGTAACTTCGAAGAGCAAATTGCATTTATTTTTAAAGGCTCATAGTGGAGGCCTCCCATCATTTTTTTAAGTGCTGGCTGTACAAACATATAGAATGTGACCATGACAGAAACCGGATTACCGGGTAGACCAAAAAACCACGTATTCCTGATTTTTCCAAATGCCAAAGGCCGTCCTGGTTTCATGGAAACTTTCCAGAAATTGACTGCTCCGACTTTTTCCAGTGTTTCTTTCACAAAATCGGCGTCACCAACGGAAACGCCTCCTGAAGTGATGACTACATCTGCCTGATTTGCAGCATTTGAAAAAGCCTGTTCCACTGCGCTTCTTTCATCCATGATTACGCCCATGTCGATAATCTCAACACCCAGTCGTGACAACATCCCAAACAAGGTATAGCGGTTGCTGTCATAGATCTGGCCTTTTTCAAGTTCAGTGCCTACCGGGCAGAGTTCGTCTCCTGTAGAAAAAAAAGCTACTCGCAATTTTCTGTATACCGTTACATTGCTAACACCGATAGATGCCAGTAATCCTAATTCTGCTGGACCTATGTATTTGCCTTGATCAAGCACCAGATCACCGGCTGCAATATCTTCACCTGCATGACGAACATTTTGTCCACGATTGTTGTCGGAACCTATGCTTATCGTGGTTCCATTTTTTTGAACACGTTCCTGTATGACCACCGTATCGGAACCATCAGGCAAAGCAGCCCCTGTCATGATGCGTATGCACTCTCCATGTTTGATAGTGCCGGGATAGGGTCGGCCTGCCCAGGAAGTTCCAATAACTGATAAGGTCCGCTGTTTTTGGGCAGGAATGTCTTCACCTCGAAGGGCGTAGCCATCCATTGCAGAGTTTTTATGACCTGGCACATTGATCTTTGAGTACACTTCTTTCGCAGCCAAACGCCCTAATGCACTTCGCAACGGAACTGTATCTGTCTGTTGAAGTTTTTTTACCGTATTTAAAATTTGCATCAAAGCCTGCTTGGCATCTAGAGATGACGGATCAAAATCATCCATGCAACTGGTATCGTGGGTCAGGTTGGTTGGTTCCATCGTTTATTATTTAAGCAATAGTCCTGCATATTATAATCGTGATGCACCCAGTATGAAGCCTACAATTTCAGTGGCCAACAGTCTCGAGTAGAATCAATACTCGTTCCAATGGCTATCGGGTGACTGCTGCTATTGAGGAAGCGCTCAGGAGTTTGGTAGTGGTTGATTTAGCGTAGTACAAACAGGTGGCCGCTTGCCCCACAGAAATCTGCAGATATTACAGTGGGTAACTGGTGCGTCTGTGTCACAGTAAAGGTGCAGCCAATTGGATTACAATATAGCTTGGTTAATATGTGTTAAGTCAAAACACAGATGGAGGAGTTCCTGATGACGTTCATTGTTTGGTTGCTGGTGTTTGGCGGTTTGACTTTTGGTTTGGCAAAATCCAAGTGGTCATTTCCCATATGGACCGCAATACTGGGTGGCGGTCTACTATTCCTCACGCTATTTGGTTTTTTGAATGTAATTTGCGGAATTTTCTTTTGGACACTGTTTTTTCTACTTGCATTACTGAATTCCCCGGATCTTCGTACCAGGATTTTGAGCAGGCCAATGCTTGCCTATATACAAAGGGTATTGCCACCTATGTCCAACACCGAGCGCGAGGCAGTTGAGGCCGGCACCGCATGGTGGGAAGCAGAATTGTTTCAAGGAGATCCCGATTGGCAGAAACTTCTGGGCTACAAAACCTCGGAACTCAATACGGAAGAACAGGCGTTTCTGGATGGGCCAGTAGAAGAGTTTTGCCAGATGATTGATGACTGGGAAGTTACAAATGATCTCAATGATCTGCCTTCTGGGGCTTGGGAATTTCTTAAGAAGAACAAATTTTTTGGGATAATCATTCCAAAGAGATACGGCGGATTGGAGTTCTCTGCTGCCGCACATTCTTCCATAGTCATGAAAATCTCGACCCGTAGCTGCAGCGCAGCTGTAACCATGATGGTACCTAATTCGCTTGGTCCAGCTGAACTTCTATTGCATTATGGTACTGAAGATCAAAAAAACTTTTATTTGCCGCGGCTGGCCCTGGGTGAGGAAATTCCCTGTTTCGCTTTGACCGGACCTGACGCCGGATCAGACGCAAGCGCTATACCGGATACAGGTGTGGTTTGCAAAGGTATGCATGAAGGTGAAGAAGTTTTGGGTCTGCGTTTGAACTGGGCAAAACGCTATATCACTCTGGGGCCTGTTGCGACGGTATTGGGACTTGCTTTCAAAGCCTATGACCCTGATGCCCTGTTGGGTGATCGGCAAGATCTTGGTATTACTTGTGCACTCATCCCCACCAGTACTCCGGGAATCAGTATCGGTACCCGGCATTACCCGCTTAATGCAGCCATTCAGAATGGGCCCAACTGGGGTAAAGATGTATTTATCCCAATTGACTGGATCATTGGAGGGCAGGAACAGATTGGGAAGGGCTGGCGTATGCTTGTGGAATGCCTTTCTGTTGGGCGTGGAATTTCACTTCCAGCACTAGGCACGGGTGCTGGCAAGTTTGCCAGTTACATGACCGGTGCTTATGCACGTGTCCGCAGGCAGTTCGGTGTTCCAATCGGCAAATTTGAAGGTGTCGAAGAAGCGCTTGCCAGAATAGGGGGCTTGACTTATATGATGGAGGCCGGGCGCAAACTTACTGCTTCCGCCATTGACCATGGTGAAAAGCCTTCAGTAGCAACAGCTATACTTAAATATCACAATACTGAAGGGATGCGCCAGGTAATCAATGATGCAATGGACATACATGGTGGGCGTGGAATCTGTCTGGGACCCAGTAATTACCTTGGTCGAATATATCAGTCTGTGCCAATCAGTATTACCGTCGAGGGTGCGAATATTCTAGTTCGCAGCCTGATCATTTTTGGGCAAGGCGCGCTGCGCTGCCATCCATTTCTCATGGCAGAAATCAATGCAGCATCTAATCCAGATCAAAAAGCAGGGTTGGAAGAGTTTGACCGGGCTTTATTCAGACATCTCGGGTATGCGGTCCGTAATGGTGCGAGGTCATTTTTATATGGCCTTACTCGAAGCCGGATTGCCCCAAGTCCGGTACAGGGACCTACCAGAGGATACTTTAAGCGTCTGGCAAGGATGAGTGCGAGCTATTCGTTTGTCTCCGATTTTGCCATGTTGTTTTTAGGAGGAGGACTTAAGCGAAAAGAGAAGCTGTCTGGTCGTTTTGCAGATGCATTGGGCTATATGTACTTATGTTCTGCAGTTCTCAAACACTATCAGGATACAGGTCGGCCAGCAGCTGACTTGCCATTACTGGAGTGGAGCGCAAGGTATTGCCTCTATCATGTGCAGGATGCGTTGGATGAAATCATGCGAAATTTTCCGTCAGCCTTAGTGGGCCAGTTGCTCCGAATCATAGTTTTTCCAACTGGGAGAAGCCTGCGTTACCCGAATGATGAGATAGGTCACCGTGTTGCAAAGGTCCTTGTTGAACCTTCTGCAGTTCGTGACCGGCTTACCCAGGGAATTTTTAAGAGTGAAGATCCCCAAGACCCTATTGGGCGAGTACAGCATGCATTCAATGCTGTAGTAGCTGCAAAGGATGCGGAACACAAGCTTAAAAGAGCCGGCATATTCCCTCCTGAACTGGGTCAACCCGATAACTGGTTGGAAAATGCTACTGCCCAAGGTGTAATTACTGAGCAGGAAGCCACTTTGATTGAACAGGCTCGTACTGCAACACACGCTGCAATTATGGTTGATGATTTTCCTGTAAAAAGGAAAAGACCACGGAAAAAATCTACAGTTAAAAAAGCAAGTACGAGATCTGCGAGAAAAAAGATGGATGGATGAACTGTGTTTCTTCAGTTGTTCGTCGTCAGCACGGGGAATGGGCTTGTATCTGTAAAATATTTTGATCTTTGACTATAAGATCGGCGATGCAAGATGCCTTCTGTGAGCATGAGTTTCAGGCACAAGTTTTAGATACTGAAGGAGTCCTTCCTAACTATAAGGCAGCCTCTCTCGAAGCTCCTGAGCCAAGGTGGCCTTTACAGGAGCTGCCCCTTCCTTAGTACAAGTGCCTTTGCATTTTAGGGTATTCTGGTTTTTGGCGGTGGCAGCAAGATTGACAGAACGGTCATTGTCCTGCGCTCAAGGAAATTAGCCGGCCTAAACTGCCTGCAGTATTGCAGGTAAAGTTTGCAATCTATTGTGAATTTGGGCATATATACTTCCGGCTTCAGTCCTGCTGTGTACAGTTGGCAGTATGTATCTGATATCATGTGCACTTGCAGCTTTGATGAAAGAATGCGGGCAGTATGGCTCTTAGGGATTCAAAATCACTAAGTCATAACAAAAGCACATTATCGGACAGGCTTCAACCTTCGAAGAAGACAGTAATTTGAAAAGTTGTAATTATTTCAAAGAAGGGTCATTTCAACAAATTTTAGAGAAATTTGTTCGGAATTATTGCGTAGTTTGCTGCAGGATTTTATGATCCAGATAAGGTAACGAGATGGCAGATCATAGTTGGAACACAATGGAATTTTTTGAGACAGCCACTGTAGCAGCTGTCACTACCTGCCTCAATTCGGGGGCTGATGTCAATGCACAGGATCAGAGCGGCTATACCCCGCTACATTATGCAGTTGCTTTTAACAGCGACCCTGCTGTAGCCAAGACCCTGCTAAAGGCTGGCGCAGATTTGCAGGCTAGGGACCATGAATGGGGGGCTACGCCTTTACACTGGTGCGCCTGGGCTAACAAAAATCCATCTGTCATCATTGCATTGTTGGAAAGTGGTGCTGAGCCGAACGTTCAGGATAAAGGGGGAGGTACACCTTTGCATGCAGCTGTTCTGAACAACAGTAATCCTGCCATTGTCATTGCATTACTGGATGCTGGTGCAAAGACTGGTATTCGAGATCAGGAGGAAGATAAAACTCCACTGGACTATGCGAGCGAAAATACAGCTCTGAAGGACTCCAATGCGTATAGACGTTTAGTTGAGCAAAGTGCAGCTCCAGGCCAATGAGCTAGTCCTTACTGGCCCAAATATGTTGTCTTCGATTGAATAAAACTCGGTTCTGGCTCTTTGAAGGGGCTGCTTTCAGTAGTCACCGGTAGGAACCTGTGCAGATTAATCGGCTGTTTTGAATCCAGTCTGTAAGACCTCCGGCTTTCAACATGGCGATAGAATTCTGAGTATATCAATAATAGGCTGGTCTTAAGCAGAATTCAGCAGTTGCCAGCAGGGAAGTAAATTACGCAAATGTGGTTTTCAGGCAGTTTCCAAACAACTGGAAGGTATCCTTTTGATTGCTGCATTGATGCAGGCATGCCCCAGCAAAGTTTGGGTTAGTTGAGAGATTTCAGCAACACATAGACAGCTCCCGTACCTCCATCTGCAGGCCTGGCTGAACAGAATGCCAGCACTTCACTCCTTATTTGTAGCCACTGATTGACCATGGGTTTCAGTTTTGGTCCTTGATTGTTGGAACCATATCCTTTTCCGTGGATGATTAGGACACAGCGGATATTTTTTTCACGAGCTGACTGTAGAAATTGTGTAAGTGCTAACTGGGCATCCGCAATGGTCATTCCATGTAAATCTAGCTCGGCTCCAACGCTGTATTGACCTTTTTTAAGCTTTCGAAATGTATTTTTCTGAATTCTATGCCCACGAAATGACAGGCTGTCACCCGGTTGCAAGTCTTTATACTCAAGGCTGACATCCAAAGACTCCTTCAGGACACGGAGCTGGTCTTTCAAAGTTTCCCTGGGTATGGGACTGGGCTTGGGACAAGCGCTTTCCTCGATTCGATTTGAATGGTCCAGTTCCAAGGGTTTTACGCCCTTTACGAGGTCTGCAAACCGGGTTTTGTTATTTGCACTGGAATTGCTTTTCTGTGACATATTTACATTCCATTCCAGTGCGTTAATTTGCTACGATTTGCTAACAGACTTTAGTTTGGTTTTATTTCCCACATTAACAGATTTTAGGGGCAGTAATGCATCTATTACTCAGTAATGACGATGGTATTCATTCGGTAGGGCTTAAAGTGCTGGCAGAGGCACTCGCGCCATTAGGTAAGATTACCGTCGTTGCACCGAATCGTGACCATAGTGCATCTAGTAACTCCTTGACACTTGATACGCCCATTCGGGCGTATTCTATTGCAGAAAACTGGTATAGCGTGGAGGGCACGCCCACTGATTGTGTACATCTAGCCATTACCGGTTTAATCGAAGATGAGCCTGATATTGTAGTGGCAGGTATAAACTTGGGTGCTAATTTAGGGGACGATGTTATCTATTCTGGTACGGTGGCTGCCGCCATGGAAGGTCGTTTCTTGGGGTTGCCAGCGGTGGCAATTTCGGTAACCTCGCGCCAGCCACATGATTGGCAGGCTTGCGCTGTAGTCAGCCATGAAATTATCTCCAGGCTGATAGAAATTCAGTTGCCGAAGGATTTGATCATTAATGTCAACATACCTGATGTATCAAAGCAGGAAATTAAAGGCATGAAAACAACCCGGCTAGGTAGTCGACACAAGGCCGAGCCGGTGATCAAATCATCCGACCCCCGTGGGAAGCCCATTTACTGGGTAGGTGCTGCGGGGCCAGAACAGGATGCAGGGCCAGGTACTGACTTTCATGCAATCAAAAATAGCTATGTGTCTGTTTCACCCCTGCAATTTGATCTCACCCATTACAAGGCTATGGAGCCTGTGGCACAGTGGGTCTCTGCATGCAAAATAACCTGATCAAACAGCATCTGTATTGATCATGAAACCTAGGCAACAGGAAGGAATCGGCATGACATCGCAGCGTACCCGCGACCGCCTGATTGCACGCCTGCAGACCCGTGGCATTCACAATACGCGTGTACTGGAAGCCTTGCGCGTGATTCCAAGACATTTGTTTGTAGATGAGGCCTTGGCCTCGCGTGCTTATGAAGATATTGCTTTACCCATCGGTCATAAACAGACTATCTCGCAGCCTTATGTTGTAGCTTGTATGACGGAGGCCATCATGCAGGAGAATATACCAAGTAAAGTACTGGAAATAGGTACCGGTTCTGGGTATCAGGCTGCAGTACTGGCTGCTCTGGTTGATCAGGTGTACACAGTTGAACGCATTGAGCCTCTTTATCTACAGGCTCGCCGGCGAGCAATGCGTTTAGGTTTGCACAATATTAGGTTTAAATTGTCAGATGGTTGTTGGGGCTGGGAAGGTTATGCACCTTTCGATGCTGTGGTAGTGACTGCGGCTCCAAGTGAAATACCTTCAGCACTTACGGACCAACTGGCAGAAAATGGCCGTCTTGTAATCCCTGTAGGGCAGACATCTGGAATACAAAAACTTATGCTGCTACGAAAATCCAGAGGGAGTATTGAGCAGGAAAATCTGGGCGATGTAAGTTTTGTGCCACTGGTTCAGGGAAAGGTATACACATAATGTTTTGCAATGAAAGTATTTGCTAGACTTTATAACAGTATAATGGCCTGTTCCAGGCATCCTCATGCAGGCTATTATCTGAGTGGATTAAGTTTTATTGAGTCTTCTTTTTTTCCTGTACCGCCAGATGTGCTGCTTGTACCCATGTCAGTGGCCAGACCTGATCGTGCTTGGTGGTTTGCGTTTCTGACAACTGTTGCCTCAGTGTTGGGTGGGGTGTTCGGTTATATTCTTGGAGCCTTTGCTTTTGAATATATTGAACCTTGGTTGCAAGCTTCATCCTACTGGCCTGAATTTGAAACAACGAAAGCTTGGTTTGGTAAGTGGGGTGTGTGGGTGATATTTGTTGCAGGATTTTCTCCTATTCCCTATAAGTTGTTCACAATAACGGCCGGACTGCTTTCTCTGGCAATCATCCCGTTTGTAGTGGCTTCATTCATTGGAAGAGGGGCCCGTTTTTTTCTGGTTGCAGGGCTGCTCAAGTATGCAGGACCCAGTCTGGAGCCATGGGTATTGAAGCATGTGGAACGGATCGGATGGATTACAGTCATGTTGCTTGTTATAGCTGTTAGTTACTCTGTATTGTTTCATTGATGCCTGCTTGTACGCGAATTGTCACCGCGAGTATTTTTCTATTCATTTTGACTACATGCTCCATAGAGCGGGATAAGCCAGTCTATTACCGGTATGAACAGAATTTTCATACTGTGCTCAAGGGGGACACTCTGTATTCAATTGCCTATCAACATGGGCTGGATTATCAGCAGCTGGCTGCATGGAACAGTATCAGCAAGCCCTACACGATTTTTCCAGGCCAAAAATTGCGCCTGAAAGGACTTGCCTCACCAACAAAGTCCCCTAAAACCGTCACGGCTTCAAAAGATCAGGCTGAGGCAGGCGCAATTTCTGGAGGAAAAAAGAGAAAGGCCACGAAACCAGTTCAAACTTCTAAACCTGCCAAACCGGTCAAACTAGCAAAAGGAGGTCAGCACAAATGGGTCTGGCCAACCCGAGGTAAAGTGATTCGCAAATATTCAGTGAAGGGTAGGGGGAATAAAGGAATAGATATAGCGGGAAAGGAAGGTCAGGCAATCCTTGCTGCTTCATCAGGGAAAGTGGTGTATAGCGGTAATGGGTTGCCGGGATATGGCAATTTGATTATTGTAAAGCACAGTGAACGGTATCTGAGTGCTTATGCACACAATAGTAAATTATTGGTAAAGGAGGGCAGAACCGTCACCCGTGGGCAAAAGATTGCAGAACTCGGTAGTACCGGAGCCCAGTCACCTAGACTGCATTTCGAGATTCGTCAATATGGCAAGCCTGTAGACCCGCTCCGTTATCTGCCAAGGTTATGACTGCTTCTAATCTGGAAAAATGAATGCTGCAGCAACCCTGCGACCTTCCGAGACCAGGATCCCATAGGTTCGGCATGCGGCTGTAATGCTCATAACCTCAAAGCCAATCTTTTGATGTGCAAACCATGCAATGATTTCCCCGGCAGGGAATACCATTTGCTCACCCGTACCAATCAGGACGACTTCTGGCTGCAAGTCGAGAAAAACTGAAAGACTGGGTTTGTTCAGTTGTTGAATTTGATGTACATCCCAAGTGGTGATCAGCTTATCCGGGCAGATGATTAGACTTTTGGAATAAGGCTTGTTGTTGATCAGTATGTGACCTGGTTGATAGCCTGTAATAATAAAATCCGAATTGCTGAAGTCTTGAGTCAGGTCCATTTGTGTCTTGGCAGGATGAACATAAATTGAGTTATGCAGTCTGGGTTGAAACACGTATTATACTTCGTGCTGAATAGGATCGAGTTGTTTCATGGAAAATTTTGCAAGAATTTCACGTCTTCCCCCTTATGTATTTAACATCGTAAATGAACTGAAATTGAATGCTAGGGCTCAAGGGGAAGATATCGTTGATTTTGGGATGGGCAATCCGGACCGGCCGCCCTCCAGACACATTCCCGAAAAACTTGCAGAGGTGGTCCTGAGGGAAGATACGCATCGGTATTCACTATCGCGGGGTGTTCCGAAGTTACGCAAGGCAATTGCTGACTGGTACAGACGTAAATTCAACGTCTATATTGATCCTGAAACCGAGGCCATTGTGACCATTGGTTCGAAAGAAGGTTTAGCACATCTAGCTCTCGCAGTTGTAGGCCCGGGCGATGCAGTACTGGTACCAGATCCTGCCTATCCCATCCATCCATATGGTTGTGTCATTGCAGGTGCAGAGATTATTTACGTGCCCTTGGCAGAAGATGAAGAATTTTTTCAAGAATTGGAAAAAGCGATTAAGGGTTCTTGGCCTAAGCCCAAGATGCTGGTTCTGAATTTCCCTTGCAATCCCACCACACAATGTGTGGATCTGTCTTTTCTGAAAAAAATAGTGAAAATCGCAAAAGAACATGCCATATGGGTAGTACATGATATAGCGTATGCAGAAATTACATTCGATGGGTATGAGGCGCCCTCTATTTTGCAGGTGCCTGGCGCAAAAGAAACTGCTGTTGAATTTTATTCCTTGTCCAAGACATATAACATGCCAGGCTGGAGGGTTGGATTCATGTGTGGAAGTCCTACCTTGGTTGCAGCCTTGTCAAGGCTGAAATCCTATCTGGATTATGGAATTTTTACGCCCATACAGGTTGCATCGATTACTGCCTTAAACAGTCCACAGGAAGTGGTTGAAGAAGTACGCTCAACCTACAGAATCCGTCGTGATATATTGTGCGACGGACTGAATAATTTAGGGTGGGGAGTTGGAAAACCGCAGGCTACGATGTTTGTTTGGGCTAAAATACCCGAGCCCTATCGTAAATTAGGTTCGCTTGAGTTTTCCAAAAAATTGTTGAGAGAGGCCCGAGTGGCTGTGTCACCTGGAATCGGATTTGGTCAGCATGGTGATTCACATGTGAGATTTAGCCTGATTGAAAACCAGCATCGAACCCGGCAGGCTGTGAGAAATATTCGGAAAATGCTGAGAAAGGCAACTTGAGTATATAGTGAACAAAACCATGAGTTTCTTCAAGATCTTACATTTTTAATTCCGCATATAAGGATCATAAGGTTGGAAGCAGTTAAAGTTGGTGTGCTCGGTTTGGGCACTGTTGGCAGCGGTGTCGCAAATATTTTGCAGCGCAATGCAGATGAAATTGCCCGGCGTGCTGGCCGTGGTATCCGAATATCCACGGCGTGTGTTCAGGATTTAAAAAAACAACGCGCCTGTGACGTAACTGATGTGACACTTACTACTGACCCAAATCAAGTTGTCAGTAATACAGACGTTGAGATTGTCCTTGAGTTAATGGGTGGAACAGATGAGGCGCGTGAACTGGTGTTCAAAGCACTCGATCATGGCAAGCATGTTGTCACGGCAAATAAAGCGCTTATTGCATTTCATGGTAATGAAATTTTTCTGCGTGCGCAGGAAAAGGGAGTAACTGTTGCTTTTGAGGCGGCCGTTGCGGGGGGGATCCCGATTATCAAGGCATTGCGTGAGGGCTTGGCAGCCAATTCTATTCGATGGCTGGCAGGGATTATCAACGGTACTGGCAATTTTATTCTGACCGAGATGTGCGACAAGGGTCGGGATTTCAATGAGGCGCTAAAGGAAGCACAACAATTAGGCTATGCAGAAGCAGATCCCACTTTCGATATTCAGGGTACAGATGCGGCCCACAAGCTGGCAATACTTGCGTCTGTAGCGTTTGGTGTACCGCTACAGTTTGAAAAAGTGTATACCGAGGGTATTACTGAAATTTCCAGAATGGACGCCGCCTATGCCTCGGAGCTGGGATACCGTATCAAACATTTGGGGATTGCTAAACGCACCCCGAACGGACTTGAATTGAGGGTGCACCCCGCCCTGATCCCACACCGGCGTCTGATCGCTAATGTGGATGGTGTAATGAATGCCGTGATTGTGAATGCTGATGCATTGGGGCCTAGCCTGTATTATGGTGCGGGTGCAGGGGCAGAGCCTACTGGCTCTGCAGTAGTGGCAGACCTGATAGATGTCGTGCGCGCACTGACGACCGATCCGGAAAATCGCGTGCCGCACTTGGCATTTCAGCCTGATGCCTTGTCCGACATACCTGTACTGCCCATGGATGATGTCTTAACGGCCTATTATCTGCGTATCCATGTGGTGGACCGCCCAGGCGTGCTGGCAGACGTTACACGAATATTTGCAGTACACGCCATCAGCATTGAAGCTATCATACAGAAGGAGCTGCAGGCTGGTGCGACCAGTGTGCCAATCGTTATTCTGACACACCAAGTAAATGAGCAAAATATGAAACGCGCAATAGCTGAACTGGAGGATCTTTCAACAGTAACCAGCAGGATTACCCGCATTCGATTGGAAACACTTTCTTGAGATAGGATGTGATATGGATACAGGGTTTTATACTGGTCTGATAGATCGTTATCGCTCTATATTGCCTCTTGCGAAGGATTGCAAGGTGATCAGTCTTTGTGAAGGAAATACACCACTTGTTCGATGCCGTAATCTTGAATGGGCCAACAGAAAGGGCATTAAGCTGTATCTTAAATTTGAAGGTCTGAATCCGACTGGCTCATTTAAAGACCGGGGTATGACTGTTGCAGTTACTCAAGCTGTATCGGAAGGAAGTCGAGCCATTATTTGTGCTTCGACGGGTAACACTTCAGCATCTGCAGCCGCATATGCTGCAAGGGCAGGAATCAAAGCATTTGTGCTGATCCCAGACGGTAACATTGCTATGGGTAAACTTGCTCAGGCGATGATGCATGGGGCAATTATCTTGCAAATACGTGGTAATTTTGATGACGGTATGCGCCTTGTAAAGGAAGTTGCCAATGAAGCCCCGGTAAACATTGTCAACTCTATCAACCCGTACCGTCTGCAGGGGCAGAAGACGGCCTCGTATGAAATTGTGGAAGCATTGGGAGATGCCCCGGACTTTCATTGTATCCCGGTAGGCAATGCGGGCAATATTTCAGCACATTGGACAGGGTATTGTGAACTTGCTGCCACGAGCAACAGTAATGTGACGCATGCTTGTGGCTTTTGTGATGGAGACTGTTCATTTATAACTTCACCCAAAACGACATTGAGGCCCAAGATGCTTGGATATCAGGCTACAGGGGCTGCACCTTTTATAAAGGGCGCGATGATTGATGAGCCGGAAACGGTAGCTACAGCAATACGCATTGGTCACCCGCAAAGCTGGGATTTTGCCCAAGCTACAATAAAAGAATCAGATGGATGGTTTTATTCATTCCCTGATGACCAAATCTTGGTTACACAAAAGCTACTGGCAGAAAACGAAGGCATATTTTGTGAGCCGGCTTCGGCAACTGCGGTTGCTGGTGCATTGCATGATATTGAGCAGGGTAATATCCCGGATAACAGTACTGTAGTATGTACGTTGACAGGCCATGGCTTGAAGGATCCCGATATTGCGATAAAGCAAAGTAACGCCATGCTTGTGACCATCGATGCACAACTAGACTCAGTGAAGCGCACAATTTTGGATAACTTATAGTTGCACCTGTATGGGAAACCTATTCAGGACAAGTCTGGCCCATCTTGACTGAATTCTCAGGCAGTTGCGTGCGGGTACATCGCTAGCATTCAGAACTTCAGTAAATAGGGTAATTTCAGAAAGCTTCAGGCACATTATACAGTCTGCCGCTCATACTGAAGCAGTCTTGCACGTAATCTGATTGATCGGTCAATTCCATGGAGTAATGAACCCATAAATGCCTGCTGGTTCACGAATGAAGCAGGAAGTGCCGGTGGTTTCTTCAAGTTTGTATTCGCAAAGAACATCAAGGGTTGCTGTAAAGTGATTCAATCCCATCGGTGCTTGTGTTTCGTTGGCAAGACTTCTAGGCGCATCCATTTCTTCACTTAGTTATAGCAGCAATTTTGCCATACGAGCTTTATATCGGTTGATGACTTTTCCGAATAGTTCAATTTGTTCTTCGCACGAGGTTTGTGAAAGGAATTAAATGCCGTTTGCGTCGCAGCAACGGCTTTATCTACATCTTCTGCGTTGTCCATTGTTACGGGACTGATAGCTTTCCTGTAGCGGGATTCATAGCATCCAAGGTTGTATTTGTTGACAGCATGGCTCACTCGACATTGATGTGAATCAGCTCGGTTGCTCATTGCAATTGCTCTTATCGTTGCAGGATGCTTACCAGATGTGTATGTGACAAGTAGCTAACATAATTGATTGCAATATTGTTTTGATGACTGATTGGTTGGTTATACCAAGTACTGCATTCGACCAGTGTGCCTATCATTTCTTGGTATTAATAGTTTTAGTTTTTTAATAGTTGAGTATACTAGCAACACTCGTTGAATTCGGTATAAATCAGCGTGCATTTTCCGTGCTGGTATGTTTTGTATTATATGCGGCTAGCGAGCACACACTATCAATGCTACTGACCTAAGCGTTCAGGATGAGGTTCTAAGTGAGTGACATAAAAGTACGAATCCTAGTTGTTGATGACGAAGTAGATTTACAGCATCTCATGGTGCAGAAAATGCGGCGGGAAATACGCCGTGGTCGTTATGAGTTTGAGTTTGCACACAACGGTGCGGAAGCTCTTGAACGCCTGCGTGCTGATAGCGGGTTTGACATTGTTCTATCCGATATCAATATGCCTGTAATGGATGGGTTGACGCTGTTGGCGCAAATACCGGAAGTGAACCCAGACATTCGTGCAGTAATGGTTTCTGCATACGGTGATATGGATAATATTCGGACTGCGATGAATCGTGGAGCATTTGATTTCGTTACTAAGCCGATCGACTTTACGGACTTGAAGGTTACTATTGAGCGCACGATCGAAAATCTTACACTATGGCGCGAAGCACTGAGTACACGTGACAAGCTTATAGCTCTCCAGAATGAACTGGGTGTTGCACGAAAGATGCAGCAGAGCATTCTTCCTACTACCTTTCCAACTAAAAAAGAGTTTGATCTGTACGCGAGCATGGTTCCGGCTCGTTCTGTAGGGGGTGATTTCTTTGACATATATGAATTCATTGATGGCAGGGTTGGCGTTGTAATTGCTGATGTTTCAGATAAAGGAGTACCTGCGGCAATGTTTATGATGGCTAGTCGTACCTTGTTGAAAGCTTGTGCGGCAACTTCCGCTTCCCCTTCTTCCGTGCTCAAACAGGTAAATGCGATGTTGGCAGAAGACAATGATGCCATGACATTTGTAACCCTTTTGTATGGCATCTATGACCCTTCTACAAAAGAACTCGTGTACTCAAATGGTGGACATAATCCTCCGGTCATTGTCAAACCGGATCTGTCAATTGAGTTATTGGAAGCGACAGGTGGAATTGCCTTGGGGGTGACAGAGGAATTTGAATATAGGGAAAATACTGTTGCTCTTGAATCAGGCTCCATGATTGTGTTTTATACTGACGGAGTGTCGGAGGCAGAAAAATCAGATAGCGAGTTGTTCGAAATGGACAGGTTTTGCCAAATATTTCGGGAAGGGACTTTCGGGGATGCCAAGGAAGTTACAGATACGGTTTTCAGCTCAGTCAAAAAGTTCGTTGGAGACAGTCCGCAATCTGATGATATAACCTGCCTTGTTTTGCGAGTTACTTAGTCAGAGGTTGGTGAAATGCAAAATTCACGCACGTTAATCGTTTCAAACCGTTTGGAAGAGATTCGGACAATTGAGGCGACACTTGAAGAATTTTCCGAACAACAGAATTTCCCACCTGAAGCGTTGTTTCAGATACAGCTTTCGCTGGAGGAACTTTTCACCAATGTGGTCAGCTATGCCCATGATGATGAACAAGAGCATGAGGTTAAGATTATACTTTCAAAAGATGGTGAAACCATAACTGTAGAGATCATAGATGATGGGTGTCCTTTTGACCCGCTACATGATGCGCCTGACCCTGATATTGATAGCTCACTCGAAGAACGTGGTATCGGTGGGGCAGGTATTATGCTGGCAAAGCAAATGATGACCGAGTTGCGCTACAAACGTGACAATGCCCGGAATCACCTGACTATGGTCAAGAAAATCTAGCAAAAGTACAGCGGTGAGCAGATCCTCTTTCAAAAAAGTGTTTGCCACTTTGGTAAGCTTGTTGCTGGCAAGTGTTGCGTCTGGTGATGTCAAGGAAAAAATTTCTATTACTCCAGGTGTTTCTAGTGAACGTATTTTGTTTGGGCAGTCTGCTGCCTTCAGCGGGCCGGCTGCAGAACTTGGTAAAAGTATGCGGAGTGGAATACTTGCTGCATTTAAAGAAAAAAATGACTCAGGCGGAGTCAATGGACGCCGTCTGGAACTGCAATCATTGGATGACGCATATGAGCCTGAAGCAGCAATTTTTAATACACAGCAACTAATAGATACGGGCATTTTTGCACTCATCGGTGCAGTGGGGACTCCTACTTCCCAATCTGCAGTACCTGTTGCAGAGGCACATGATGTACCGTATATGGCACCCATGACTGGTGCAGCATATCTGCGGGATAGCGCACGTCATACAGTCATCAACCTTCGAGCCTCATACTATCAAGAGACAGAGGAGATGGTCGAGCGGTTGACAGTTGATCTTGGAATCAATCGTATTGCCATACTTTATCAGGATGATTCATTTGGTCGTGCTGGTTTGCAGGGGGTCCTGAATGCCCTGGAACGTCGCAAGCTAACGGCAGTTGGTATGGGGGTATTCCCCCGTAATACAGTAGCGGTGAAAACAGCACTTATTGACCTGCGTGCTACAGCACCGGATGCCGTGATTATTGTAGGTCCATATAAACCTACCGCAACGTTCATCAAATGGGCTCGCCGTCTTGAGATGAATTCTGTTTTCATGACACTATCATTTGTTGGTAGCATTGCATTGGCAAATGAACTAGGCAGTCAGGGGTCTGGAGTCTTAGTCACACAGGTTGTACCTTTTCCTACAGGAAGTGCGGTGCATGCTTCTACGTCATATCGCGCAGCACTGAAAGCATATGATCCGAAATCAGTACCCGGTTTTATTTCATTTGAAGGATATTTGGCAGGTCGTTTGGCAATTTATGTGGTAGAGCGCTGTGGGAAGCAAATTGATCGAGTATGTATTGATTCTGTGCTGAGGACTGGTAATGAAATTAATTTGGATGGCTTCATATTGCGATATGGAAAAGATGACAATCAAGGTTCAGACCGTGTGTTCTTAACTGTCATCGGACCTGATGGTCAATATGCACCCATCACCTCATTAAGCTCTGTATCAACGCTTACTGATGTCTTGAATACAAGACAGGACTGAGAGAGTAAGCGGTATGGCATCTAAACTTTTGAATCGAATTTCAACTCAGCTTTATACAAGTTTCGGTGGTGCTGTTGTACTAATCATAATAATCAGCTTGCTTGCTCTATTCTTTCTTAACATTATAGGTGAACTTCAGCGCAATATTAGTGAAAAGAATGTACCAGAAATGACATCTGCATTTGCAATTGCCCAGCAAACATCTGCACTTGTTGCTGCCGCACCACGTCTAGCTGCTAGTACACCTGAGCAGTTTGAGACCATGTCTGCAACGATTGGTTGGCAAGCAGATGCATTCAGAGCACAGCTTTCCATTATGATGGAAAACCAGAAAGATGATGAACGTGCTCGGCAAATTCAGTCTGGTGGTGTTGGCATTATCGAGAACATTGAGCAAGTTAAGGTACTTGTCAAGGAACGTTTTGACCTCCATCAAAGTAACCTCAGCCTGAGAGACGAACTTCAGATTGCTCAAAGTAAATTGACATCAATTCTTATCAACGAAATTGATGATCAAATGTTCTATACGATTACTGGTTATAGGTCTCTCGATGAAACGCAATCATCCCGCTCGGCACATTTTTCTGAGCTGGAATTCATGACCTATCGTCGTTTAGTTGAGCTCCGCGAAGCGGCTGCAATTGCAACACAGCTGCTTGCTGCTGCATTTACAGTTATGGACCCGGCCTTGCTTGAGCCACTGCGGGAAAGATTCGAAGCTACAACTGGCAGTGTTAGCCGTTCGCTTGATGCCCTTGAAGACAGTTTTCTTCACAGCCGTTTGTCTTTGGCTTTTGATGACCTGCTCTCAATCGGCAGAAGAGAGAACAACGGATTTGATCTTCGCAGCAGGGAGCTTAGTGTTAATGATGAATTATCAGCCTTGCTTAACGACAATCAAGTCTTGGGAATTGACGTTGTAGCACGAGTAGAAAGTGTCGTCGATGACTCTAGTTTGGTTGCAGAAGAGATGGCAAGCCAAGCAACCACGGTAACGGATACCAGTGAGACGTTGCTGTTGATTGTGAATATTGTTGCAATAAGTGGCGCAATTTTGGTTGGTTGGTTGATTGTGCAACGTCGTTTGATTCGTCGCCTAAGCCGGGTATCGAATCAAATGCGCCAGATGGCCGATGGCAACTTGGAATTTGCCGTCAAAATTGATGGTAACGATGAAATTGCCCAATTAGCTAAAGCGCTTGAAGTGTTCCGTAATAATGCATTGGAAGTGCAGCGTCTTAATCTTGTGGAAATGCTTGCAGATGAACTGAAAGAAAAGAATGAGGAACTTGCCCATACGAACGATGAATTGGGACGTGCCCAGGACCAGATTGTCATGCGTGAAAAGCTTGCAGCACTGGGTCAACTAACGGCGGGAGTCGCACATGAGATAAAAAACCCAATGAATTTTATCATGAACTTTTCGGATGTTTCACAAGAGCTGCTGGAAGAACTTCTGGAGGAAGTGGCTAAAAACAAGGGAGATGTGGAATCTGAGGAAGATTATGATCCAGAATTAGTTGAGGAAATAGCTGAAGATCTGACTGGTAACTTAAAACGCATTTCCGAGCATGGCAAGCGAGCAAACAGGATTGTGATGGACATGCTTAAGATGGGTCGTGGTGGTGGAGAGTGGCAGCCAACAGACCTAAACATATTACTGAATGAGCATGCTTGGCTTGCGTTTCATAGCGCTCGAGCTGTCGATACCGAATTTCAGTTGGAAATTCAGGAAGATTATTCTCCAGACATAGTTGAAATTACCGTACAACCACAAGACTTGGGCCGGGTATTCCTGAACTTGGTGACTAATGCATGCTATGCGACAGATGAAAAAAGGAAAACGCTGGCAACCGCTACAAGTGAGACGCCAAAGGATTCTCATCCTATGGCAAACAAACTCTATAGGGCTAGACGCAGTTCAGCTCCAGCAGGAAGTGCACGAACCGTTTATCAGCCAACGCTTAAGCTGAGCACACATCAATTTGAAGATCATATTGAAGTACATGTTCGTGATAATGGGAACGGCATTCCAGAATCTGCATTGGAGCGCATTTTTAATCCCTTTTATACAACTAAGCCCCCAGACCAGGGAACGGGTCTTGGACTATCGATGTCCAATGACATTGTGCGGCAACACGGAGGTGAATTCCGTGTAAACACTAAGGAAGGTGAATTCACTGAGATGATTGTTGCCTTGCCACTCAAGCCTGAGGCTTATCGCACTTCAGATACTGATGAAGGATCTGCTAGCGAGGAAGATGATAAAACAGCCGTATCTTTGTGATGAGTCTAATTTGCTAGCCCGCTATTTTTGCCATCGCTGCTGACCGGGTTTCACATATATCAATTATTTTATCAAAACCTGAGGTCTTGATAACTTGCATGACTGGGTCAGGCAAGGAGCACAGTATGAACATCTTGCTTTTCTTTCTAAGTTCCTTGGCAATAAACAGTATAGATCTTAATCCTGCGCTGTTAATGTAGGATAGCTTCTTGAAATCCATGACTATGTGGTGATCAAGATCTTGGATCTCTTGGTTCACTTTGTCGTGGAATTCCTGTGCACTGATGCCATCTATGCGGCCAGTTACATTTATAACTATTGAATCTTCAAGCTCTTCCGCTTGCAATTCATATTGGTTGTTAGTAGTAATGCTGAAATCTCCAATGTACGTAAATTCATTTTCCAAATGGCTGCAATTGGAATTTTTGAAAAATTAATTACTACTGGAAACTAGTGATGCCTATTATTATTTTCTGTCGATCAGCACTTGGTATGCAAATCTATCAAGGTTGCACATGAAACACATACAAGTGTGTCCTATTCTAGAATCCAGTTTGAAGTCGTGCCATCAACTGGTAGTTTGTATTTTCTGTGTGCTGTAGCTATTTTATCCTGCAAGCATTCAGGGCCATTGAAACCCAGACTAATGTTCGCCATTTTGCGTTATAGCTAGCTAGTAATTTCAGTGATAGCTGCAGAGCGAGATTGAAGCACATCAATAATTTTGTCAAAGCCTGCAATCTCAACTATTTCTTTTATAGGATCAGGTAAGGAGCACAGCATGAATCTTGTATTTCTGCCCTTGAGTGTTTTTGCAATTAGTAAAATCGAACGCAATCCTGCACTACTAATATAGGTCAGCTTTTCAAGGTCTAGAACCACTGGATTGTCAGAGCCATTAATCTTCTTACTCAGGCTATTGTAAAATTCCTGTGCATTTACGCCGTCAATACGACCGACTACACTTACTACCAGTGCAGTATCTTCGGCTTGATCGACATGCAGTTCTACGTGACTATTTTGCAATTGTGATTCTCCAACAAAATTGATTTGGTGATAGATTATAACAAAGTTAATTAGATCTTATCTTATTAAATTCCCGTTACTTTTCAGGGCATTTGACTATCCGAAGTTTTTTTTTATGAGCAGATAAAGATGCTATTTGTCTCCCCTCATACAGGCTGATGCCTCTGCACATTCTGGCAGCTGGCTATAAAGAACATATTGACTCTTCTCAGCAGCTGTTTTCTAGCGTTGGTAGCGTACAAATTGGTGTCGTGGAATGCAAGCAAAAAATTTCCTGCTTGGACAACCCTGCTTCGCTGACATGGGGTAATCTGTCATTGGAAATAGCTGCTTCTAACTGGACAAATTGTTTGATCTTTATGGTTTGTTGCTGGAGCTCCAGCATTTGAAAACCCATATAGACCGTCGGCAGGGCCATGTTTGCGGGGTGGAGTGTCTTCCTGATTCTGGTCTATTGGTAAATCAGGCAAGGCCAAGGCATGCAGCTAGCTTCTAACTGGCCAAAAACTTTCAGCTTGATCAATTTACTATCTGTAACACTGAAAAATAGGATTGGTATGCAATGAGTCGAGGAGCTAGCAGCCTATCAATGTTGTTTTCAAGTGCTGCGGTAATGCACAACGTGTTCTGGGGGCTGTATGAAGCAGGGCAGGTATGTAGGACTTTGGATATGGATGATATTGATTGATGCATCCATTTCTTATTAGTTGGCACGAGTGTACAATTCATCTTTGTGACCTAACACGAGACAAAGATTCAAGGTTAATAATGTCTGCCTCACATGGGCTGGCAAGTAGTGATTTCGCTTATCAAGCCGAAGCTCTGCAAGGTGTTTCCCGCACGTTTGCCTTAACAATTCCACAGCTTCCCGATGCACTATGTGATGTAGTAGGCAATGCCTATCTATTGTGCCGAATCACAGACACTATTGAAGACGAGCCTACACTGTCTGCACAGCAGAAACTGATGTTCGCTAGGCAATTTGTCGATGTTGTGGCAGGTCGCAAAGAAGCAGAGTCTTTTGCACGTGAACTTGGCGCATTGTTATCTTCATCAACCACTGAAAGTGAGCATGACTTAATTGCCAACACTGCCAGAGTTGTTCGCATTACTAGAGGGTTTAGTTCCAGCCAACGAAATGCTCTTGAACGTTGTGTGAGAATCATGTCGAAAGGTATGACGGAATTTCAGCAAAAAGAAGATTTGGCCAATGGATTGGATGACGTGCCTCATCTGGATCGTTACTGCTATCATGTTGCAGGTGTAGTCGGTGAGATGCTCACTGAGTTATTCTGTGAGTACTCTGCCGAAATTGATAAGCGACGTGAGGAGTTGCTAGCGCTTTCAGTTTCCTTTGGCCAAGGATTGCAGATGACTAATATTCTGAAGGACATGTGGGATGATCGGCAACGTGGTGCATGTTGGCTACCAAGAGATGTTTTTCTGGAGGCTGGATTCGAGCTGGGTTCCCTCTCTACTGGGCATGTACATTCCGGTTTTTCCAAAGGGTTATTTGAGCTGGTAGCCATTACCCGCATCCATCTTTCTAACGCACTGCAGTTTGTCATGATTATCCCACCCCGTGAAACCGGTATACGGTTACACTGCCTGTGGGCACTGGGTATGGCAGTACTGACCCTGCGTCGCATTTACGCGAAGCCCAATTTCAAAAGTGGTCAGGAAATAAAGATATCACGTCGCAGTGTACGGGCTGTCATCCTTGTTACCAGGATTGTAGTTCGTTCCAATCTGGCTTTGAAGCTGCTCTTCAAAATATTGACCTACAAACTTCCACGTTCCGGAAGAAAAAGCCTTGAACAAGTGCAGTTGTAGCTTTATATCCTGTATGGTATCTGCCAAATTCTGTTCCGCTGTGGGAAAGCAGCGCGAGCAAGCGACAGTACACTGAAAGCTACTACCTTTTGTGTTGCTATCAGCAAGCTAAGCTTAGTGGTAGTATGTGTTTTGTGAGCAGTATCCAGACAGAAAATTTGGTGATAGGGTAAGGTAATGCGAGTCATTTTAGCTCAACCACGTGGATTTTGTGCCGGAGTAGATCGTGCAATTGCAATAGCCGAAGGTGCGCTGAAACTTTACGAGCCCCCAGTCTATGTGCGTCACGAAATAGTTCATAATCGGCGTGTCGTGGAAAACTTGAAAGCCAAGGGTGTGAAATTTGTAGAAGAAATCGAACAAATTCCTGATGGAGCAATTGCCGTATTCAGTGCCCATGGGGTTTCAAAGGGAGTTGAAAATAATGCGTCGATACGTAATCTGCAAACAATTGATGCTACTTGTCCGTTGGTTTCCAAGGTACACAAACAGGGCCAGCGTTATGCTGATAAGGGTTATGATGTCATCTTGATTGGTCACGAAAACCATCCAGAGGTTGAGGGTACATTAGGCCAGATTCCGGGACCTGTTTTTTTGGTTAGCGATGTGGAAGATGTAGAAGCACTGGAGGTGCGCGATCCTGAAAAAGTTGCATATGTCACGCAGACTACCTTGTCAGTTGACGATACTCAAAATGTAATCAGGGCATTAAGGAAGCGGTTTCCAAATATTGTCGGGCCGGATACCAAGGACATTTGCTATGCGACTCAGAACCGTCAAGCTGCAGTGCGCGCACTTGCTGCCCAAGTAGACCTGATACTAGTAGTAGGCGCGCAGAACAGTTCCAATTCCAACCGATTGTGTGAAGTTGGTAACGACAGCGGTGTCCCCAGCTATTTGGTTGAAGACCCATCAAAGATTGACCCTGTATGGCTACAGGGGGGCGAAACTGTGGGAATTACTGCTGGAGCTTCGACGCCCGAAGAACTGGTAGAGGAACTGATTGATAAGCTGCGAGAGTATGCTGATTTGGAGATCTCGACCATGGAAGGCGTTGTAGAGAATGTGCACTTCAGTCTTCCTGTTTTCTTGGATAAAGTTGCCGAAGCCTGAGTAATAGCAGGATGATTCTGGCTTGGGGTTTCTGATCCATGGGTTTAGTGGGCTTTAGCACTTAACCTGAATCAGTACTCGGAACTGGGTGTCCATCTAGAAGTTGTAGTTCAAGTGGAACTCGATAAAACTATCGCGCCGGGTTTGATCAATTTGGACGTCTTCCTTATCAACATTAAATAGAGATAGCAGTTCCAGGTTCATAGACCATTGGTCAGAGATTCGCCGGTTAACTTCGACGACTAGGGCATTTGTTGAGTGTTGCCTATCTTCTAGGATACTGGCATAAATTTCAGTGTTTTGGATGTCATTGAATGCGAGGCGTGTAGCAATGAGGAGGTCATCTTCAAAGGCATTTGTAGCGTCACTACCTCGCCCATCGTAAGTCCATTCCCCCAGAACACTGAAATCGATGGCCGAGTCCAGTATAGAGTAAAATGTATATTCTCCCCCTATGACGAAAGCTTCAAAATCCTCTTCCTTGAAGCGGAGGTTTTGGGAATCTGCGCGATGAATGGCTTCTAGCTTGAATAGCCAGGAATTAGAAGTCAGTTGCACGTCTAGCCCGAACTGGCGAACTTGTTCGTAGTGCGGAACCAAGATTAGTCCGTCATCGTGGTGTCTACTTCGCAAGAGGGGTTCCCGGCTGGTGCCATCGAATACGCTTATCCCGATATCAAAGGCCCCCAGGCTCTGGCTGTAGCGGGCAGCAAAATCCAAATGCCACTCCTCGGCTGAACTCTCATAGGATGGGCGTCCATCGTCTATGATAATTGCCGGGCGCAGGCGACCTCTGCGACCTGGAAATGTACGTTCACGATGATGTGGCATAGCAAAGAATTCTGCCGCCCCCCATTCTCCGGACCAAGTAACATGGGCCATGAGTTGGCCAAGTTCAACTTCTTCGTCTGGATGCTCTATCAGGTCAGTTTGGTTGATGATGTCTACTAGGTGGTAGGATTCAACAACTCCCCAGAACACCCGATCGATGCCAAGGCGAAGCTCCCATTCACTGTTGCCAATTTCGCCAAATAACAGAAAATATGCTTCACGCAGATCTGCATGACTACGCTCCGGGTCTGCACTGTCATAACGGAAAAATGGTACCAGGTTGAAACTCCAGCCGCTGACACTTTCAAAATATAACTCTGGCTCCAAAACAAACCCACTGGCGTGATGTGATTGACTTGAGTAAGCACCATTTTCCGGGTACCACCTGCTTTCTACACTCACATGCCCGAAAAGCTGAAGATCAATTTCGCTGTTGGCACAAACTTGTGAATTGAAAACTATGGCAAAAATCAAAACAGCGCCGAGTAAGGTCTGTTTCAGAGTTGCCCAGCAGAGCATTAACGCGCTCGTCTTAACCCGGTTTTTGTAAAGTCACGGTCATCAAGATCTGTACGAAACTGATAGTTTGCCCAGGTCATGGTGGTACTTTTCCCGGTTAAATGATTCACCATTTTCATGAGACCTGCTCGCCAGAATTTACTCAGGTACTGCTCATAGTTCTCGAATGTGAGTGTTTTAAGATGGGCATCTTTACGATCGTAGTACTGTATTTTCCAAAAGCGAAGTTCATCCTGATCAAGCCAGACTAGTTGACGGCGGTAGCCTGATTCTTTGTCTACTGGGAATCGTTCAGAGACTGTACAGGTTAATTTGCCACACGGCTCGTCCCGCAAGTACCGGTAAGTAAACTTCTCTACTTCCTGAGCAGTCAGGTCTTCATACGCGAACTCGCTGCCCATAAATGAGCCAGACCTGTTCGAAGAGCTGATTCGCTTAACACGTTTCAGAGCAGGCAAGTAGAGCCATTGGTCATCTGGCGCTTCCTTGTGAGAGTGGATCAGCAATGCAGTGCCTTGGACATCTCTCGGACTGTCAAATACAAACAGACTTTTGTTGCCATCTTCAGGGATTTCCAAGATTTTTACACGAAGCTGGCGCTGGCTTTCCTGCCCGTGTTTGTTACGTAACACCATGGTTTGCTGAGCTGTGAAGTTTTCAAAGCCTTCGTCTCGCAGATCAGCTTTGCGCGCAATCTCAAGCCCCATTTCCTCAGGGGTAGCACTTTCCAACTTTGGAGATACGAAGCAGGTCAAAATAGCAAAATGAAGTGCAAACAATAAAAAAACTGGTCGTACATTCTGGTAAATGATGGCAATCATGAATTCCTCCGGTCAATTGCAATCAGCAGGGTAGGAAGAAGCAGAAAATCGGCAGCAAGTGCAAAGATAATCGTAATCGCTACCAGCAGGCCGAGTGCCCAGCTGATTTCGAAACCTGAAATTGCAAATACTAGAAAACCTGCAGATAAAACTGCTGTCGTGGTTCCGAGTGCCCGACCAACGGTATGAAAGGTAGAGCGTACAGCGTCGGTAGCAAGTAGACCATCCTGTCTCGATTTTACATATTTGCTTAGAAAGTGAATTGTATCATCGACAATAATTCCAAAAGCGACGGCAACGACTACTGATGAAGCAAGACCTACATGACCAACCAGATAGCCCCATAGGCCAAAGCTCATCGCCGCAGGAACAAAATTGGGTATCAGGCTGACAAGGCCAAGGCGCACGCTTCTGAAAATCATGATCAGGATTAGTGATATGAGGGCCATGGCAATAATTGTGCCCCGCAGCATGCCGTGGATATTGCGCTCAGAAATGTGAGCGAACGCTACACTGATGCCTGATGCTTCAGACTCAAGATCGGGCATATTGGCATGGAGCCATGCTTGCGCCCGGTCATCCAGTTCTCGCAAATCCCGGGTTGATATGTTACGGACGATGACGGTCATACGCGTGGCTGACTTGGCAACATCAATGCGGTCATTGAGGTCAAAGCCTGCAGGAAGTGAAAGCTCGTACAACAACAGGTATTGCGCAGCAAGCTCACGATTGTCCGGCAGCCTGTGGAACTTTGGATCGTCACCGTGCATGTTCCTGTTCAGGCGTTTCATGACGTCCGGAAAGGCTTGGACATGGAATACTTCCGGCTGCTCACGGTACCAGTCGGCGAAGGCCTCGACCTTCTGCAGGTAGCGGGGGTCGGTGATGCCGCCTTCATGTCCCGCATTCAGCGAATATTCCAGCAGATCCAGGCCTGTCAGGTTTTCAATTACGTAATCCGTATCGCGACGAAATTCATAACGGTCGTCAAAATACCGTGTCCAGTTATCGGTCAACTCATTGCGGGGAATACCGGCGATAAGTACAACCGATATCAAGGCAAAAGACCAAAGCAGGAGTCTGCGCCGCGCAATAACAAAGTCTGAAAACCGGTCAATGAACGCGCTCTTTGCAGTCTGGGCAGCAGACACACGCAAAGGCAGGATTGAAAGCAGTGCCGGCAGGAGTGTCATGGAATAGACAAACGCACAAAACACGCCAAACGCTACGAAATTGCCCAGGATGTGAAAAGGCGGCGAATCCGAGGCATTCAGACTGAGAAACCCGATCATGGTCGTGAGTGAAGTAAGAAATACCGGGTATGCGTTGATGCGCATTGATTCTGCAATTGCCGCATGCCTGTCCAGACCATGCCTCATACCCTGCAATGTACTAGTCACGATGTGTATGGAATGCGCTACAGTAATTGTCATGATAATGATAGGTACGCCTGCATTAGTGGGACTGAATACTGTGTTGAACCAGCCTGCGAGCCCCATGGTGGTGTTGACGACAAAAATGATCATAGCCACGATGACTACGGTACCAAGAACCGAACGTAAAAGAGTGATTGTTAAGGTTACTATGACGAGCAAAACGATTGGCGTGAGGGTCTGCAAATCGTTCTTCGTGGCATCTGCGAAAGCACGATGCATAACAACGCTACCGGTCAGGTGGTAACGTATGTCAGGGTGGTTCATGCGGGCTTGTTCCAGCAGGCCAGTAAGATAATCGGTGATTTCAGTTACTGCTTGATCTGGGTTTTCAGGCAGGATGAAATTGATTGCAACTCCGCCTACGCGTCCATCATGTGAGACTAAGCGTCCAGCTATAGCGGTTGCGCCCAGAGCAATATTCTCAATTCGCTCTAGATGAGCATCGCTAAACGATTGCGCGTCACCGACAAGTGGAGCAACTACCAAGTCGTCTCCGAATGCCTCGCTATGCAAATAGTTGGTGAGAGAATCAACCCTATTGGAATACGGTGCTTGCCATGCAGATTCGGTTAGTTCCTCGATAACTCCAAGTGCGTCACGCGTAAATACCGATCCCTCTCGAGGTGTAACGGCAATCAGTGCTAAATCAGAAGTGGAATAAGTGTTCTCCAAAGCATTGAGTGCAGCAAGTTTTGGATCATCTTCACTAAACAAAATCCGGTAATCGTTCGAGACAGTGACAAAGCGAGCGCCACTGGCGATAGCCAGCATCACGAGCAAGGCAAGCATAGCAAATAGCCAGCGGCGCTCTAGTAATATGGTGATGTAGCGTTCCAACAGCAACAGAGTAATTCCTCAATCTACTGTAACTTGGCTAGTCCATTCATAATGGTGCTCACATTATGACCTGTTGCAGGTGCTAGATTTGAGTTGTCTATATAATGACGCAAGAACCCACTTACCAGTCACTGGATTTTAATGAGTCTACATGATCGGGCATCCTGTAGCTAATCCCGGCATCATCGTATTGAGAGATATTGAGCAACTGAAGGAAATTTTCAGATTTAATGGATTGCGCATCCTTTGTCAGTCGTGCACTGAGCTGTTTGGCACGATACATATATAACACGCCTTTGCTGCTGCCCTTCGGAAACTTGAGCCGGTCAGCAAGCTGGTTCCCTACCAGAGCTCTTGAGATTCGGTATGCCAGATCTCTCATGATTTTTTGTTCCCTCGGCTTGGTTAACCCTGCAACGATGGGGATCGACTGGATCAGTACATTCGCCATGTTTGCTGCATCGTTATCCGGAGAGGGTTCACACCTTAAACCGATTTTGAACAGCTTTTGTGCTTCATCCTGACTGTGATACAGAATGGATTCAGGTACACCCATCAGGTAGCCTACATATCGCCAGAGACTAAGAATGCTCTCTTTTTCTTCCTGGCTGTACGTAGCGCCCACTGACGTCGAGTGTTCCAGCATACGCTCGGAGAACAAAGCGGTCGAAAATCCCATATGGGCCGCGCTTACCGGTGTGCCCCATGCTTGTGCATGCCACTTGTCTGAATTTTCCATCAGCTGTCTGACTCTGGCATGAATGAAACGAATTCGGACCGACAGCTTCCACCCGTCTCCGTCTCTTAGCATGCCACCGGGAAAGAATACTTCCAACAGATGGCGATTCACCTGCTTGAGTTGCCTTGTGCCTGCCTGGTGTAACATTCGCTCGGTGATGCTGAATGACTTGCTCATGAGCGTGGAAAAACCTTCTACCAGTACTCCTGCAACAAACGCAAGGAGCATGTTCGCTGCATTGGTGTAAAAGGCGCGAACGGCCGGGTCAAAGGCCTTATAGTCGAGCCAGGAGGGTGGCGTGTTGATGGTATCGAAGAAATCACGCAGGATTTGAGGAGCACTGCGCAGAACCTCATCCTGTTGCTCGATGCCAGCTTCGATGAACCGATGCAGGTCCTCAGCAGGTAGGGCAGCCAGTTCCTCCATCACTGGGTCCAGTTCAGGGTCTCCTATGGCAGTGTGCCTGATGTAATTGTCAGCATTGGCCTGATCATACAAACGGGCTGTGATATAGGCTTCAGTATACGCCGAAGGTGATACTTCCAGTTTCATCTAGTACTGTAGGGGTGATTCTGAACGCTGAAAGTATACACGACGGTGAGTTCAATTTGATGCGGTGAATGCCGGAGTCAGTGTACCTGTCAGGCCAAGGACTGCGACAGTTGCCGTGATCGCCAGGATGCGTTTTTTTATGAGAGGTGCCTCCTGTGTGAAAGACCCAGATGAGTCATTCCAGATACTTGTACGGTATCTCGCACCAGATTTTTCCGTGTTCGCTGCCCAATGTCGTGAACGTTCTGGCCTGTGGCACCGAACCGGGCCACTGAAACTTCCGGGCTGCAGTCATTGTCTTCCTTTGCCACCTGTTGGGGGACGGCAGGCAGTTATGCATTTTTGTACCACGCAAGTGATCGGGTCTTTAAGGGTCAAACGCATTGAGCACTCCAGTGGGTCTCCCGGGTGCATTGGTGACTTGGGGAGAAAATACCGGCGTGTGGAGCCAGTACGGCGAGGGCATCCTTGTCCCCCTGGCCAAAGACTTCGCTCCATCCGGGTGCTGGGCAGTTGAATAACCGGCGCCATTCTCCTCATCTACTGGAAAGGGCGGTTTCTGGAATCATTGCCGATGTTTAAAAATGGGTTAAAGGTGTGTACGGTGGCACACAAGTTTGATTTAGGGTGAGTTATGATGCCGGTTAAAATTGCACATTATTCCTAGCTTAGGGCTTCCAGTTCGCAACATCTAGACTTTTGTCCAGCTTCCACTTGAAACCACTTTGTACCTCATTGCAAAGCGGAGTTATCATGTTTATGTAGTCTGTTCTGGATATTGCTTGCGCACCCAGGCTTGATAAATGAGCTGAGGGCAGTTGACAATCCAGTAGGGGAAATCCCCAGTGGTGCAGGTGACTTATCATATAGGCAAGAGCAACTTTTGATGCATTGGTTTGAAAGCTGAACATGGATTCGCCAAAAAACATTTTTCCGATCAACACGCCATATACACCACCAATTAAACGTTCCTGGGAATCCCAAAGCTCGACAGAGTGAGCACATCCGAATTGATGCAGGGCGGTATAAGCTTCTGTCATTTCATCGGTAATCCAGGTGCCCCGTGCATAGCTTCGTGGTGCAGCACAGGCGATAACTGTTTTTTTGAAGTCTCCATCAAAAGTTACTGTCCATTCGTGTTTTCGCAAAATTTTTCGAAGGCTTGTAGATATCCTGAATCTATGGGTATACAGCACTCCTCTTGGATTTGGGGACCACCACAAAATAGGCTGCCCATTTTCGTACCATGGGAATATTCCATTGCGGTAAGCGTTCAATAGTCTTGATACACTTAGATCACCTCCAGCTGCAAGCAATCCTTCTGGATTTAGTAGCGCATTTTCAGCACTGGGAAAAGGAGCATTGCTGTTTGAGGGATCTAGCCAGTAAACGTCCACTTCTACTATGATATTGTTTCTTGATCAAGTCGATAAGGTGATAATGACATGAGTTTCTTGCACTCATGTTGCATGAGGTGTTCCTCACGCAGGCAAAAGTCTTGAATCGCAGGCCTGAATTGTGAATTAGCAATCCAGTGGGCAGACCAAGTCTTAGTAGGTAAAAAGCCTCGGCTAATTTTATGCTCACCCTGAGCACCTGGTTCGAAAACGTCTAAATGATGTTTTATCGCGTATTCAATTCCTTGGTAATAACAGGCTTCAAAATGCAGGCCGTAAAATGTCTTCGAACATCCCCAGAACCTTCCATAGAGTGTATCGGTGCTTTGAAAATTGATTGCACACGCTATGAGCTGTTTGCCGTTGTAGGCTAGAACTAGCAAGATTTGTGAACCCATAGTGGTTCCCAGTTCTTCGAAAAAGTTCAAGCTAAGTGTGGGTAAACCGCTTTTTCGATAAAAAGTATCTGTGTAGAAAGTATGTACCTGTTGCCACTGCTTGGTATCTAGTTCTGAGCCGTACCGAAGCTGAATGTGGATGTCCTGTTCTTGAACAAACCGGCGTTCACGTTTTATTTTTTTTCTTTTTCGCGAAACCAAGCTTTCCAAAAAATGATCAAAACATTCATAGTTGTGGTTATGCCAGTGGTACTGGCATCCAAGGCGTAGTATCAGCTTGCTTTGCTTGTAGTATTTGCATTCATGTTCGGAGTTGAATAACCAATGCATGCTAGACATATTGAGTCTCTTTGCTTCTTCGATTGCGGTGCTGATCATCTCTTTTGCAATTCTGGTTTTGAGTTGTTCAGCCAGTTCTGGCGCAATAAGCAGGCGTGGTCCTGTCACGGGTGTATACGGTATAGATGTGACAAATTTGGGGTAATAGTCGATTCCCGATTGTTCATACGCTGATGCCCACGCCCAGTCGAAAACAAACTCTCCATAGGAGTTTGTTTTGATATACAGTGGGCTCGCAGCAACAATTTGCTTGTTTTCGTCATGCACGACCAAATGATGCGGATACCAGCCGAATTTCCCCCCGAGACAATTGTTGCGTTCCAGCGCATCCAGAAACTCATGCTTTAGGAAAGGGTTATTGTCTGTGAGCAACTTGTTCCAGTCTTGGCAATTGATAGCTGCAAGTGAGTTGATGAAGCTAAAGGTATAACGCTGCTGGTCTTTGGCTGGGGACAAATTCTGAGTGAACAAGGTTAATTTGTCGTAGCAATCAGTTTTTTGTGAGGCTGTCTAGATACTTTTCAGCATCCAGTGCAGCCATGCAGCCTGAGCCTGCTGAAGTCACAGCTTGGCGGTATACGTGATCCATCACATCGCCTGCAGCAAATATTCCGGGAATACTTGTTGCCGTGGCATTTCCGTGCATACCGCTTTTAACCTTGATATATCCGCCGCTCATGTCAAGTTGACCCTCAAAAATTGTAGTATTGGGAATATGGCCAACGGCAATGAATACACCGCTTAGATCGATGATCTGCGTAGATTCATTCAAAGTGCTTTTAATTTGGATTCCCGTAACACCCGTATCATCACCTAAGACCTCATCCAGTACGTAATTCCATTTTATAGTGACGTTCCCATCTTTCTGTTTTTCGAATAACTGCTCCTGCAAGATTTTTTCACTGCGTAAGGCATCACGCCGGTGGACCAAAATTACATCGCTAGCGATATTGGATAGATAAAGAGCCTCTTCAACGGCAGTATTTCCCCCACCAATTACTGCCACTTTCTTGCCCTTGTAAAAAAAGCCGTCACATGTCGCACACGCAGATACCCCTCTGCCTTTGAAGGCCTCTTCCGAAGGCAGTCCAAGATATCTGGCTGATGCACCGGTTGCAATTACCAAGGCATCGCAAGTATATGTGCCGCTGTCTCCTGTCAGTGTAAAAGGACGTTCAGATAGGTTTGCAATACGAATTTGATCAAAGATTACCTCAGTTTTGTAGCGTTCGACATGATTCAGCATACGGTCCATCAGGTCGGGGCCTTGTAGTCCTTCAACGTCACCAGGCCAGTTGTCTACATCCGTAGTTGTTGTGAGCTGGCCACCTTGTTCCATGCCTGTGATGATTACAGGGTTTAAGTTTGCACGTGCAGCGTAGATACCTGCTGTGTATCCGGCTGGGCCAGATCCCATTATCAGTAGTCTAAAATGTCGTGACTCGGCCATTGGCTTTCCTTTAAAGGGTTAGTTGTCTGGAGCAGTTGCAAAAGAAATCATCCAGGTATTTTACTATACTGCCTGGATTGAACAGGCAATACTGCTTTGGGTGATGGAGGCAGATTTTACATGAGTAAGGTAGCAATTGCTGTACAATAGATAAGGGCACAATCTGAAAATCTCTAAAATTCAATAGCTGCAAACCTGTAGTATGAATTTATAATATTCAATTAGTTACATGCCTAATCTAAGAATGAATACCAGAAACAGGGGTAAACTGCTTTGAAAAAGCCGGCAACAGCCGGCCACCAGCTTTCATTGCCTCGAGGCCTGCGTGAAAGTGTTTTGCTGGTGCTGACTGCACTAGGCGCCTATTTCATGCTGGCGCTACTCTCTTATGATCGGTCAGATCCGAGCTGGATTCTAGCTGACGGCGGTCAGGCGGTTAATAATCTTGGTGGAAAGGCGGGAGCTTTGCTTGCCGACTTGTTCTTTTTTCTGTTCGGTTATCTCTCCTATCTGGCACCTCTTATGGTGATTTACAGTGGCTGGTTGCTGTACCGTGGTGGACCCGGCGCTATGGATTACCGCATGCTAGGTCTAAGATGGGCAGGGTTTTTACTTACTCTTGCAGCAGGATGCGGACTTGCAACGCTTCATTTTCATTCATATTTTTTGCAGGGTACAGCCGGCGGTATTCTAGGTAGTTTGGTTGGCAGCAGCTTTCTTTCTGTTTTTAATTTTGTGGGGGCTACCTTACTATTGCTGGCATTATTTTTTGCAGGCATCACTGTTTTTTCCCGTTTTTCATGGCTGTGGCTTGTAGATATGACAGGTAGATATTTCCTGACATTCAGTTCTTGGTTATGGAAGCTAATCTGCCGGTCAAAAGAAAAGCATCTAAGTGCGCGAGCCAAATCAGTTCGTGACAAGATTGCCAAGGAAAAAAAGGTAAAAATCCATAAATCCTCGCCCCGTATTGAGCCTACCGTTGAGGAAATTATCCCAAGTAAGCGGGTTGAGCAGGAACGCCAGATACCATTGTTTGACTCAGTGGAGACTGGCCTGCCTCCGACATCCATGCTCGATAAGGTGGTAGATCGATCAGGTGGGTACTCGGGTGATGCACTAGAAGCTATGTCGCGTCTAGTTGAATTGAAGTTGCTTGATTTTGGAGTAGATGCAGAAGTAGTAGAAGTTCATCCAGGGCCAGTAATTACCCGTTTCGAATTACAACTTGCTGCCGGAATCAAAGTAAGCAAGGTTTCAAATCTAGCTAAGGATTTAGCACGTGCTCTTTCTGTGGTTAGCGTGCGAATCGTTGAGGTAATCCCTGGAAAATCTCATGTCGGACTGGAAATCCCCAATGAACACCGGGAATTAGTTGTGTTGAGCGACATTCTGCAGTCTGAAGTTTACGATGAATCCCTGTCATCTCTTACCTTGGCGCTAGGCAAAGACATCAGTGGTCGTCCTGTGGTAGTTGATTTGGTAAAAATGCCTCATCTCCTTGTAGCTGGTACTACTGGGTCTGGCAAATCCGTAGCACTGAATGCGATGTTGTTAAGTATTTTGTACAAAGCTACACCGCAACAGGTGCGCCTGATCCTGATTGACCCCAAGATTTTGGAGTTTGCAGTATATGACGGTATTCCGCACCTGCTTGCACCTGTAGTGACAGACCTGCGAGAAGCTGCAAATGCATTGCGCTGGTGTGTAGCGGAAATGGAGCGGCGTTACCATTTGATGTCTGTACTTGGTGCACGCAGTATCAATGGCTATAACACGAAAGTGAAACAGGCGATTGACAAGGGCGAACCCATACTGAACCCCTTATCGGGCCAGCAGCTAGACGGGGGACTGGATACTGATACAGCAGAAGAGCTGAGCTTATTACCGAGTATTGTTATTATAGTGGATGAGCTTGCCGACATGATGATGGTAGTAGGGAAGAAAGTCGAAGAGCTGATTGCTAGAATCGCACAAAAGGCAAGGGCTGCAGGCATTCACCTGGTCTTGGCAACTCAACGGCCTTCAGTTGACGTGATCACTGGCCTTATCAAAGCGAATATCCCTTCGAGGATTGCTTTTCAGGTTTCATCCAAAGTAGATTCACGGACTATCTTAGATCAAATGGGTGCTGATCAGTTGCTTGGTGATGGTGACATGCTTTATCTACCGCCCGGCACGTCATTGCCAGAGCGTATTCATGGTGCATTTGTTTCAGATGAAGATGTACACAAGGTGGTAGCTTTTCTGAAACAAAAGGGTACTCCTGCTTACTTGGATGAGGTCACTCGGGATCCTGATGGAGACAAGAGCGTGATACCGGGACTGGAGCCTCTAAGTAGCAAGGAAGGCGAGCTTGACCCACTTTATGACGAGGCCATTGCTATTGTTACACAGACCCGTAAGGCTTCAATCTCCTATTTACAGAGGAGATTGAAAATTGGGTATAACCGTGCTGCGCGCATCATCGAAGAAATGGAAAACAGCGGTGTTGTTAGTGCAGTATTGTCTAACGGCAGTCGTGAAGTTATTGCGCCGCCGCCAGTATGATTGAGTGAATATTATTCAACGTTGACAAGCAGGTTAATCGTGCCATTGAGTACGGTAGATTATTTGGTTCCCTGACCTGCAAAATGGAGACACACATGCAGATTAGTAAGACAATTCTAGGCAGTGTGCTGATACTTTTTTCACTGTCCTGTATTGGCAGCGAGGTAGTCGGGCAACTGAACACTTATTTCATAGAAGTAGATTCATTTCAAGGGAATTTTTTGCAGACAGTGTGGGATGAAAACAATCAGCTTGTTCAGGAATCAAGGGGGACTATAGCTCTTGACAGGCCTGGCCGGTTTCGTTGGCAGTATTTGCAGCCTCACCGGCAGCTCATTCTAGCTGATGGAAAATACTTGTGGGTATATGACGAAGAGTTGCAGCAAGCAGTTGCCAAACCAATTACTGAAGCATTAGGTAGTGTGCCAATAATGTTGCTAACAAATCCTCGCTCACTGTATGAAGACTTTAAGATTTTAGCAACAATGAACAGAGAGGGACTTAGCTGGGTAGAGTTGGCTCCGCTCATTCAAGATGCTGAGTTTCGCAGCATACAAATAGGTATGAATGAACATGGCATCCAGAAAATGGAGCTTTACGATCATTTTTCGCAGAGAACTGCAATAGAATTTTCGCGCTTGGAGTTAAATGTGAGTTTCCCAAAGGGGTATTTTATGTTCGAAGCTCCTTTGGGTGTCGATGTTGTAGGCTATTCTGCACAATGAATTGGCCAGCAAAGTGCAAAGCACTTCATGCATGTTATTGGTAGTCATGTCGTTCAGGGGTACGAGTCTTTGGGAATATCGGGCATGCTATGGATTTTAGTTCGCTGGACAATTCAACTTCAGACCTGTTTGACCGGGAGGACGTCTATCGCCCGCTTGCTGATCGCATGCGTCCCACCACTCTGGAGGGATTTGTTGGCCAGGCGCATTTGTTAGCTCGGGACAAGCCGTTACGTAGGGCTATTGAGCAGGGCAAGCTGCATTCTATGGTTTTTTGGGGGCCACCGGGCACCGGAAAAACAACATTAGCGCAAATTATTTCTAATGCTTCACAGGCGCAGTTCCTTTCTATTTCAGCCGTATTAGCAGGAATCAAAGAGATTCGTAAAGCCATTGAGCAAGCCAAGTTACACAGTCAGGAAAACGCTTCTGCAACAGTATTATTTGTCGATGAAGTGCACCGGTTCAACAAATCTCAGCAAGATGCTTTCTTGCCTCATATTGAAAATGGCACGATCTATTTTATTGGTGCCACGACAGAAAATCCTTCTTTTGAACTGAATAATGCATTGTTATCCAGAACACGTATCTATGTGCTCAAAAGATTAGTTGAAGAAGACATATGTCTTTGTATCGATCAGGCTTTGCAGGACGACAAGGTTGGTCTGGGTAAACGACATATAGGTATTGAGGATGAAGCTAGGAAAATCCTTGCGGTGGCAGCAGACGGGGATGCACGTCGTGTACTGAACTTCTTGGAAATTGCAGCAGACTGGCTTGAGGATAGTGCAATAGAAAAAACCATTACTCGTGAAATAGCCTTGGAAGTTACTGTGCAAGGCACTCGGCGTTTTGATAAACGAGGCGAATATTTTTATGATCAGGTGTCTGCGCTGCACAAATCAGTACGCGGGTCTGATCCCGATGCAGCACTATACTGGTTTTGCCGTATGACTGATGGAGGCTGTGATCCGTGTTACATTGCACGCCGTGTAGTGCGTATCGCTGTTGAAGATATTGGGAATGCTGATCCACGAGGTCTACAGATTGCAGTAAATGCATGGGACACGTATGAGCGTTTGGGCTCGCCTGAAGGAGAGTTGGCAATAGCACAGGCAATCGTGTATCTGGCTTGTGTGCCGAAAAGCAATGCTGTGTACCGTGCTTATGTGCTAGCGATGCAAGACGCAAAAGTTCATGGGAGCTTGGAAGTTCCGATGCATTTGCGAAATGCACCGACTAAACTGATGAAAGACCTTGAATATGGGCAAGGCTATCGTTATGTGCATGATGAGCCTGATGCATATGCACAGGGTGAATGTTATTTTCCTGAAACGCTAAAGGATGCGCGGTACTATGCACCAGTTCCGAGAGGGCTTGAAATCAAGATCAGAGAACATATGGATAAACTTCGCAACAAAACCGGCAAGCAAGGCTGAATACAGATGAGGTATACCCGAAATGGACCAACTAAAACTGTCAAAGGGGCTGATAGAGAATATCAAGAAAATACTGGTCGAAGCGGACGAACGTGCTGAGAATCCACTTTTAGCGAGCCAGTACCTGGCAGCTATAACGGGATTTTTGGTAGGTAATCATAATCTTCCAACAGGCGAAAAAAATGAAATTATGAATGAGCTAGTTGCTTTTACGAAGTATGTCTATGAAGATGTTAGCGGACAAAGACAGGATGCAATTCGCCCTAAAGGCGAAGCATTTGGTATCTGGAAGCCCGGGGACCCCTAATGGGTTCAGTTTCTCCTTAGTTTTTCCGTGATTGCTATGGGAGTAGGGTGCTGTAGCATATTCAGGTAAGTCGATAATATGAAACTTACCAAGGTGCGCACCAATTTCTCTGGCACTCTCTATGGATTCACCGCTTTTGTGCAGTAGCCATCTGAAAATAAAAGGTTTGGCTAGAAGCAAAGTAGCGCTTGTGAAGACGATAAATTTCGAAAATACTATGGATTCTGAAGAGGAATTTCCCGGTTCCATAAATAAGTGTCCCGTTTGGGCTCTTGCTACACAAGCAGCTCAATCCAGTGTTTGACAGGTATATCAGTTCCGGATTGCAGATGCATAAGGCAACCGATATTGGCCGTAGCGATTACATCAGGCTGAGCCTGCTCTAGACAAGTAATCTTATTCTGCAGAAGTTGGGTTGCAAGATCCTTTTCAAGCAAGGAATAACTACCTGCAGAACCACAGCACAAATGCTGGTTTTTTGTTGGAACCAGTTCATATCCAGCTTCCAGAAGTCTAGCTTCAACCGCCCCGAGAATTTTTTGGCCATGCTGTAATGAACAAGGACTGTGAAAGGCCACTGCGCAATTCCGGTTTGCTAGTTTGATGCGCAATTCTGGGCCTATTTCAGATAGGTCCCTGCAGCGACTGGCAATGAATGCTGCTCGCTTTACATAGTCCGGGTCGGCTTGCATCACATTTCCATACTGTTTTATAAAGCTGCTGCATCCAGTTGATGTGATGACTAGGTATTCGTGTCCGCTTTTCAGTTTTTCATACCAATCGTCGATATTGTCACGGATAGTTTTTTCAGCTTTTTTAATATCTGTTAAATGAAAAGCCAAGGCACCACAGCAGTCACTATTCGATTCCTCAAGCTGTATTCTCGACCATCCCAATACCTCAATGGCAGCAGCATTGATCTGCGGAGCAGTCGAAGACTGTACACAGCCCTGTATGGTGAGCATTTTCCGCGCCCCTTGGATTACTACCTTAGTTTCTGTGGCCCTTATAAGTGGAGGCACCTTTTTTACCAGCTTCACTGGCAATGCTGGCTTTACAAACCGTGCTAACGCGAAAAATAAATCAGAGCGGGCTGGCTTTGAAAATATCCAAGCTATGAGAAAACGTTTAATCCTGCTAGTGACAGAGCGATCAATGCTTTTACCGATATGCTTTCTTCCAATATCGAGCAGGTCGCCAAACTTGACGCCAGATGGGCAGGTTGTCTCACAGGATAAGCAAGTCAAGCACCGGTCAAGATGTTTCAGGACAGTACCGTTATTCCCTGTTTTTTCAAAGTGGTTTTTGATCAGATAAATGCGGCCCCTAGGGCTATCTAACTCATTTCCGGTCAGTTGATAAGTCGGACATGTTGCATTGCAAAGCCCGCAATGTACACACTTTCGCAGTATCTCATCTGCGTGCTGGCCCTCTGTTGTTTTCAGGAATTCAACTGGCAATGAAGTTTGCATGGCCGTTAGAGCTCAGAGTAAATTTTTCCAGGATTAAGGATGCCTTGCGGGTCAAAGGCTCTTTTAAGCTTGCGATGAATTTCAAGCAGTCCAGAAGGCAACGGGTGAAATACCTGTTGAGTGTCAATCTGATTTCGAAACTGGCATGCATGGCCACCTGCCTGTTTTGCAATGCTATGTATTGCGGGCGCCTTGACATGGGTAGCATACCAGCGCAATGCTCCATTCCACTCCATTACACAGGATCCGGGACAATCAAGCGGTTTAGTTGAGGGAGGCACCAAAATTCTCCAAAGGGGTTCGTCTGTTAAAAAAAAATCATACGCTTGCTCTTTTATGTTCGTCCAGAAAATGTCACCCTGGTCAATCGGTTCCCCCTTCACTTTGTCAGCAAATCTTTTGATTGTAGATGGCGAACCAGCCATGCGAATGTAAAGGTCCCTTCCATCATGGAAAGTAGCAGTTATCGGCATAGGTGTACGTGCCCAGAAGTTCATTTTCAGGATGGCATCTGCGGGATTCAAGGTGATTGCAATAGTCTGTTCATGCTGAGGTTTTGGGACTAGGCGCAAAGTGACTGACATGAGGATTCCAAGTGTGCCCAGTGCACCGCACATCAGACGTGAAGCATCATAGCCTGCTACATTTTTCATCACTTTTCCTCCAAAGCGTAGGTATTCACCTTTCCCGTTGATGATTTCTACTCCAAGCAGGCAATCTCGTATAGCTCCAGAACTGGCACGTCTCGGACCAGACAATCCTGCTGCAACCATTCCTCCTATGCTTGCAGCAGCACCAAAATGCGGTGGCTCACATGGCAATATCTGATTTTCAGTTTTAATAGCTTGCTCAATTTCATTCAAGGGGGTACCACAGCGTGCTGTGATGTACAGTTCGGATGGCTCATATTCGATGATTCCCGAATGCTCCAGAACGGATAGAGGTGTTTCCTGAATTTTTCTGCCGTAAAAGAATTTGGTGTTTCCGGCAAGAATCTGTAGTGCTTGACCTTGTCGGCAGGCGTCCTCAACTCTGGAAGCAATATCTGACCTTATATCTGTCATGCTTAGGGTTATTGCCGCTAAAAGCGAGGCAGGTTGGCGTGCGGAAGCCTTCCTCGGTGTACATGCATTGCTCCGAATTCAGCGCAGCGATGAAGTGTCGGAATGGCCTTTCCAGGATTTAGTAATTCATACTCATCAAATGCTGATTTGATCGCGTGGAAGGTATTTAGCTCTGCAGGGCTGAATTGCACACACATCTGGTCAAGCTTCTCTATCCCTACACCATGCTCACCAGTAATAGTTCCTCCCATTTTGACGCACAACTGGAGAATTTCGCTTCCAAGTTCTTCTGCTATTTCAAGTTCACCTTCTTGGTTTGCATCATAAAGAATCAGTGGATGTAGATTTCCATCTCCAGCATGAAAGACATTTGCCACGCGTAGCCCAAATTTTTCAGAGAGTACGTTGATTTCTTCCAGTGTCTTAGCTAAATGTTTGCGTGGAATAGTTCCGTCCATACAATAGTAATCGGGAGTCAAATTACCTAGAGCAGGGAATGCAGATTTTCTGCCTTTCCACAATAATTCCTCTTCCTGTTTATCTTTTGCCAAGCGCACCTCGACTGGCCGATGCTTGTTTAATATTTTTTGTACCCATGCAACCTGATCAGTCAAATCTTCTTCAAAGCCATCCAGCTCGCAGATTAGGATTGCTGCAGCATCCTTTGGATAACCAGGGCTGCAGTATTGTTCCGTGGCCTTTACCGCAAAGTGATCCATCATTTCAAGTCCAGCAGGTATGATACCGCTGGAAATAATTGCAGCTACTGCATTTCCTGCATCCTGTATACAATTAAAAGCAGCAAGTAACACTTTTCGGCTGTGGGGTTCTGGAAGAAGCTTAACAGTCGCTTGCAAAACAATCCCTAACATGCCTTCAGAGCCATTCATCAATGCAAGTAAATCAAAACCTGGAGAGTCAGGCTGCTTGCCTCCCAGCTCTAGGATTTCTCCTCCTATAGTCAAAACTTTGAGTGCTAACACGTTGTGGACGGTCAATCCATATTTAAGGCAATGGATCCCCCCCGAATTTTCAGCAATGTTGCCACCAATGGTGCATGCAAGCTGTGAGGAGGGGTCAGGGGCATAATAAAGTCCGTATCGTTTTGCGGCATCTGAAATTGCCAAGTTTGTTACCCCTGGTTCAACTGTTGCAGTTCGGTTGTCGAGATCAATTTCCAAGATATTGTTCAACTTGGCCAGGTTCAGCAGCACGCCTTTTGCATGCGGTAGCGCGCCCCCTGAAAGGCTAGTACCGGCACCCCGGGCAACAATTGGAATTTTTAATTCTCTGCAGATATCAACGATAGCTTGGATCTGTTTTTGGTTTTCTGGTACCAAGGCAATCAGGGGCGTTTGTCTGTAAGCAGTAAGGGCGTCACATTCGTATGGATATAACTGCTCTTTTTCAGACAAAACTGCATGCTTTGGCAAAATGCGGCAAAATCGCTTGACTAACTTTGATAAGCTGGGTGACGTACTCATCTCAATCTGCGTTTGACTTTTGCCGGTTTCGAAGATGCCTGGACTGCATTGTATTGATCTTTATTGAGATTTCCATATAATTGCGGCCACCTTAAATACCCACTTTTGTTTTCAAACATACTATTGATCTTCACGAGTTGCTGCAAATCAATTTCACGGGAAAATACCTGACAGGAGGCCAGCTTTGACTATATTTGGCATTGCTGTAGGTGGGGCAGTGGGCTCCATACTGAGATATCTGGTACAGATACAGTGTACTCACTGGTTTGGCAGCAGATTCCCTTTGGGCACTTTAATTATCAATACGATTGGTTCACTGCTGATTGGCTTCCTGTTTATAGTGCTGCTGGAGCGCTATAGCGTATCTAGCGAAATCAGGCTTGCACTCATGACAGGGCTGTTGGGCGGATTCACTACATTCTCAGCATTTTCACTAGAAACTATAGATTTAATTCAGCAGGGGAGCTTTTTGAGTGCTGCAAGCAATATAATCTTGAGTGTGGTTTTGTGTCTTACTGCCTGCTATCTAGGTGTAATTTTGGCACGTACAGTGTGATGTCAGGAAAATCGCGTCATGTTAGATCCTAAGCTATTGCGGACGAAGCTAGATGAAGTTGCTTTGCAGTTAAGTCGTCGTGAACTAAATATAGACAAGGATTGGTTTGCTTCTCAGGAAAAGCAACGCCGGCATTTGCAAGCTGCCACTGAAAACTTGCAAAGTCAGCGCAATAGAAACTCCAAACTGATTGCCCAAGCAAAATCCTCAGGGCAGGACACCACTGTGATGCTTGAAGAGATGGGGAAGATCGCTAATGAGCTTAAGGCATGCGAAACGAAACTGGATGATTTAAAAAGTGAAATTCATACATGGATGTTGGAGTTACCGAATATTCCTCATCACTCTGTCCCTGAGGGGACCACCGATAAGGATAATATTGAGGTTCGGAAATGGGGAGATTGTCCGGGCTTTGATTTTGAAGTTTTGGACCATGTGGATATAGGAGAGCGGTTAGGAGGCTTGGACTTTAAAAGGGCAGCAAAAGTTGTTGGTAGCCGTTTTGTCACTATGCATGGCCAAGTGGCAAGACTACACCGTGCACTGATTCAATTTATGCTGGATGTCCATATTTCTGAGCATGGATACAAAGAAGTGTATGTCCCATATATTGCCAATGAACAAAGTCTGACATGTACAGGGCAGCTGCCAAAATTTGAAGAAGATGTATTCAGGCTGCATACCAGTGATCTGCGTTACCTGATTCCAACAGCAGAGGTACCGGTTACGAATCTATGGCGTGATTACATTGCAAAAGAAGAAGATCTGCCAGTGAAATATGTCTGTCATACTCCCTGTTTCCGTTCTGAGGCAGGCTCTTATGGGAAGGATACACGCGGCATGATTCGTCAGCATCAGTTTGAAAAAGTGGAGCTGGTCCAACTTGTCAAACCTGAGTCGTCATGGCGTGCACTTGACGAACTGACGCAGCATGCAGAAGTGATTCTTCAAAAATTACAGTTACCGTATCGCGTCGTGACCCTATGTACAGGTGATTTAGGGTTCGCTTCAGCAAAGACTTACGATATAGAAGTCTGGCTGCCTAGCAGAAAAGGGTATTGTGAAATTTCCTCATGCAGTAACTTCTTGGATTTTCAAGCGAGAAGACTAAAAGCGCGCTGGAAAAACACGGCAACCAGGAAAACTGAATTATTACATACACTGAATGGTTCGGCTCTGGCTGTAGGCCGGACACTAGTTGCCATCATGGAGAACAACCAAGACCAATACGCGCGGGTTCGCATACCTGAAGCTCTACAGCCCTATATGAATGGACTTGAGGTAATCTCTCGGGAGTAAATGGCCCTGTATGTCCTGCAAGCTGAATTAAAAGGTTATTTTCCTCGAATTTGCAGGATAGAGTGGATTGGGCTTCGAAAAACTTCCAGTGAAGTGATGTTTAATATTCGTTCTGCTGGGTTGGTACAAATTCTCGGGCTGATTGGAGATTAAAGCAGGCAGGCGCATTAATGCAGTCTGTGTATCTTCCTGTAAGCGTTTAAATTCTAATCAGCAAAAGTGTTTTTCCTTGTGAGCTAAGGTGCAATATTGTCGTGCAAGATGTGAACTTAGACATCCTCAAGGACTATGCTATCCGGGTCAATGAGGCAGTTCTGAGAGTTACAAGAGATTGTATACCTTGTCGAAAGATAGGACAGGCTCTTGGGTATGTAATGCTGCATGTAATCACCGTGGTGTCATTGCAGTCGTGCCTACAGGGGGTATTATCCGCACTGGGGATAAAGTCAAGGCTTTACAGAGCAGATCATACATTGTATGGCTTAAGGCTAGTCTCCTATCGTCTAATTATCCTGTCTATTTTGCATTCATGTAAGCTATCATTATCAGAACCCATGAACCAATCAAGGTAATGCCGCCAAATGGAGTGAATCTCCCTGGCCAGACAAGTTCTGTCAGACTAAGTAAATACAGGCTTCCGCAAAATATAACCATTCCCCCCAGCATGGCTGCTACAGCAATTTTAAGAAATTTGCTGTTAGAACGTTGGTTCAGCAGAATGCCTACAACAATCAGACTCAGCGCATGGTAAAGATGATAGTCCACTGCTGTCTGGAAAGTTGAGAGCCTGCTTTCTGCCCAGGAACTGGGCAGCACATGAGCGGTGAAGGCTGCTAACAAAATTGCTAGCGCAGCATTGCCGCTGCCAAGCAGGATTGCTAATCTGGACATTGTCTGGAGTTTCTTTAATCTAAGATTTGTTTGTTGCAGGGGAGAATACTAAGAGATGCCTTCATTTGATACGGTATCAGAAGTTGATACTCATGAATTGACCAATGCGTTGGACCAAGCCAATCGAGATATCTTGAATCGTTATGACTTCAAGGGGTCTGATGCAAAAGTCATTCACGAGAATTCAACTTTACGCATTGAAGCACAATCTGAGTTCCAGATCGATCAAATCTATGACATCCTCATTCAGAAGATGTCCAAACGTGGCATTGATTTAGGCTGTCTTGTGCGCGGTAAAGTTGAAGAAGCTAATATGCGCGTACACCAGACATTAGTTGTACGTCGGGGTATTGACCACGAGATTGCAAAAAAGATAGTAAAACTGGTCAAGGATTTAAAAATTAAAGTTCAGGTGTCTATACAAGGGGAAAAGTTGCGGGTATCAGGGAAAAAACGCGATGACCTTCAAAAGGTTATGGGCATACTCAGGGAAGCTAATTTGGAGATACCGCTTCAGTTTGACAATTTTCGGGATTGACTCCAAAGCTATTACGTCAGTAGCTGCCACGACCAAGCATACGAGCCTATCTTCCTACAACCCACATCAAACCAACCACAAGCAAGGCAATGAGGCCGATTGGAAACAAGAATGCTTGCCAGTCACCCTGCTTGGCTTTCGGACTATTCTTTTGCCAATGTCTAACAGCAGGAAAAATGAATATGATTAATGCTATGACTAGTACAGCATAGCCAAGTTTCAACCAATCCATCACTTATGCTGTCATTCATTGCTTGCAAAACCTAGCAAATGTAATAAGGCAATGAAGATATTGTATATGCTCAGGTATATTGAAGTTGTAGCAATAATATAATTTGTCACACCGCCATTAATTATGCGGCTCGTATCGAACAGGATAAAGCCGCTGAAAATCAGGATTACTGCGGCATTGATAGCTAACCAGAGTCCAGGCATGTTTAGAAAAATGCCTGCGAGGGAAGCAAGTAAAACTACAATCAAACCGGCAAACAGGAAGCCGCCTAAAAAACTAAAATCCCGCTGTGTGGTTAATACATAACCTGAGAGCCCCATGAAAATAATTGCGGTGCCCCCCATGGAAGTTGCAATAACTTCTGCCCCATGGGTCGTGTTCAAGTAAAAATTGAGCAAAGGTCCAAGCCCAAATCCTAATAAGCCTGTGAAGGCAAATACAACGGCAATTCCAGTTGCAGATTCGGCTGTACGGGGCAGCACAAACCAGATTAGTAATAGTGCCCCAACAGAGCAGGCAAGGCTCGCACCATGGCCAACATGAAGCATGGTAGACACTGCGGCCATAAGCGCACTGAAAATCAAGGTTACGGAAAGTAGTGCATATGTGTTGCGAAGAACTTTGTTGGTAGATAAGGCGCTTACACGAGGTGCACTGCCAGTATGTAGTTTTGGGTTGTTCATTGCGGTCTGTTCTCCAGAATCAAGTCTTATGTTTCTAACATAACGGTATTTTAGACTAAATCAAGTCTTCTTAGTTAGTTTTTAGACAATGTATGAGGTGGCAGTTCCCGGTATCATTCAGGTATTCTTATCAGCTTGACGGGAGAGGTGGCAGAGTGGTCGAATGCGGCGGTCTTGAAAACCGTTGACTCGAAAGGGTCCGGGGGTTCGAATCCCTCCCTCTCCGCCAATAAATCAATAACTTAGATGTCCATCGTGTCTAAATTTAGGGTTGTTTTGGGGTAGTTTGGGCTCCAGTTAGACACGATTTCTGCGTCGAACCGACGCTCCGGGCTGCCGGACCGTCAGTTCCAATCCACCGCCGTTCGGTCTGGTCCAGTCACGTCGATTAGCCCGGAAACGTCAGGAATGTTTGGTGCTCAGCACCGAAAACGACTTAGAATAGGCGCGAATGGGGAGAGAAAGACGTTCGAATTAGACACGATCTGGATACGGCACCTTTATAAGCCATTGAAATACAAAGAAACACCGAGGGTTCGAATCCCTCGGTCTTTCCTCGGCGGAGCTGGCTACAGACCGACAAGCTCTGCAATTGTCTTGTCCGCCTCTTTCTCGGGCGTCACGTTGCGGCTTCCCAGCTTCCTCGGTTTCGGAAGCTTGCCGTCCCGCCGAAGCCTCCAAATCGTCATCTCGGAGCAGCCGCCGAGTTTTTGCCGAAGCTGCTTGTCGGTGATCAGTCGGAGTATCCGCCGTCTCCTGTCATACCAGGTGCTAACGGGTCGTGATGCTACTGATGGAGATGGAAGTCGCCGCAGAAAACCGATTCAGCCAGCGTCGTTGTTTTTAAGTTCCTGAGCTCTTGATGAAAAACGTCGGGTGTCAGGCGGCGCCTTGATCACCGTGCTTCCGCCAACGCTTTGGCCACGGAATCGAGGTAGTCCGCCCACCACTGCATCACCCGCGTGCTCTCCTCGAAACGATCACCACGGTCGTAAGCGCCTTTGACCTTGTTCTACTCGGTGTGGGCCAGCGCGCGTTCCACGGCGTCAACCGACCACATGCGGTGTTTCTTGCCGTCGACCTCGGTGACGGCCTCGTTGAGGATCGTTGAGGCGAGGGCGCGGAAGCCGTGGACCGTGGTGCGTTTGTGAAAGCCCATCCAGTACACGGCGAAGATCATAGTGTTCTGGCTCTCGGGTTTGTCCTCGAGGCGGCCGGGCATCAGCCACTGCGAATGGCCCGAGACCTTGTGCAGCTCCTCGGCGGCGAGCACAGTCTGTTGTCTCTTATTGTGCGGCTTGAGGTGATTGCGTAGCTTGATGGCCGGGTTGACCTCACGGTAGCCGTGTGGACGGTCCCGCGAGAACACGGCTCGTACACGCTGCAGCACTCGGGTCGCGATCTCGCCGGCGCCGCGGTCCTCGATGCCCTCGATCAGGGCCATGATTTCGCGCGGCTGGATCTCGTCAATAGGGCGGGGTTGCCTATCAAAGATGGGGACCGTGCCCACATCGATGTAGGCACGGGACCAGCGGAATTCAGCGTGCAGATCCAACGCACCGAACTGGTCGTTGCGGTGTTCGCACCCTTTGCTCTAGCTGAGCTGGAGCAGGGCGCGGCTAGTCGAGACTGAAACTGCGCAGATTCCCCAGGCTGAAAAACAACGTTTCACCCGGCGCATCATCCACACCGTCATTGTCGGTGACAAAAAATGTTTTGCCGCGCCGGTTGACCGCAAAGCCTTCCAGCTTTTCAGCGGTCCAGATGCTTCGCCGCGCCATGAACGGCAGGGCATCGACCAGCAGTGACTTGTCGATCGTCACCAAATTGCTCTCACCCGCTACGTAGGGCCTGAAATCCGCTTGGGCAAGATCAATTTTAAACACTGCTTTCAACTCGGCATTCAGGCCAGTAGTTGGCCCCCAACCCTTGTCGCGTTCGATTACGGCAAATTCACCGTTCGGCAGTAGCGTGAGCTCCGACAGACCAATCCAACCGCCTGCACCTTCGGATTCGAGCGGGTAGTGAACGAAGGTCCATTCCTCTGATTGAACCGCGTACTTCCCGATCTTGGTGTTCACCCGGTCTGTATCGCCAGCGTTGGGCCAAGCTCGCTGAATCGCAACATACACCACTTCAGCGCCAGCTTTGCCGGTCACCGCAATACCCTCAAATCCGTTGTTTCGAGCAGTCTCTGCGAACGCATCGGGAAGCGTGATCTCTTGCAACACATTACCCAGCGAATCTGTTTGAATTATCGCGTTAGGGCGCGTGCCGCTTCGGCCTTCGCTGGCGAGCCAGAAAGTACCATCCGGACCAATAGTAATGCCTTCCAGGTCCGGCGGTGCGCTCAACCCACTGGAATCAACTTGAATTCGATCAGTAATCACAGCAGGTTTGGTTGAAGCGTCAATTGTGTAGATGAAGCCTTCAGCCAGGAATGAATCGCTAACCGCATACAGGGTGCTGTTATCATATGGGTCGGCAATTAGCCCCGACAGGGCAACCCAAGGTATGGGCAGGCCGTTGGCATCATCCGCCGACACGATTCTTGGGTAACGCGCCCGTTTAACTGCACGCCGTTTGTAGATATTCACCATGGTGGGGATACCGCTGTCCGCTGCGTCCGCCTCGGTGCCAACCAGAAACAAGTTGCGCTTGGGAATGGCTTTTAAACCTTCCGGCCTAATACCCGTCGGCAACACCTGTTGCAGGTCCGGGTGTTTGGGATTGGACACCTCATACACGGCCACCGCGTTAGAGCGCTCCGATGCAACAAACAACAACTGGTCTTGGCCATAGACACCAAACTCTACCGCTTCTGGCTCCACCCCCTTATTTTCACTTCGACCCTCATTGTAGTGACCAGCGGAGACCAGCAGGTGTTCAAACGCTTCCGCGGATTCGTACACCAGGTCACCGCGCGAAGAAAATATCGTAAACCCTCGTCCGCCGCCCTCGTTGCCGGCTGCATCTTCGTAGTCCCCTTCGTTGGCCGTGGCAAATTGATCTGCGCTGATCCAGGCCACAGCATCGGGTTCGCGGCGCTTGGTGATGCTGGAATCCAAATTGATCAGGTCCTCTTCTGCCGTGTCCACATTCGTGAGCATCACCGAACCCGCGGAAAAGTTGCCTACCAATTTGTACTTAACCAGATCAATAACTGCTAGATGGTTGTTTTCCTGAAAACTCACCACCGCCTGGTTGCGCTCATTGATATCAATGTACTCGGGCTCCAGATCACCGCCAGCAAACGCGACACCCATCACCTCGGAAAGGTTAATCGGCACTAGCGACCAGTGTCGCGGGTTGCCCTGCAACTGCAGCACCAACAGGCCGCCGGATGGCGCCTGCGGAATCAAACCGTTGTTCTCATCCTCATCTCGCTCATTCTCGATAACAACCGCTGCGTAGTTGCCATCTGGCGACAGCGCAATCGAATCCGGCTGTCCACCCAGGTCATAGCTGACAAGCGTCCGGCGCGTTAGGCGATGTATCACTAGCAATTGCCCGGCTGGGTTGTCGAACTCGGGAGAGGTATTTACCGCAACCAGAATGTACTGGCCCGCGATCGCCAAGCTGGTTGGTTCACCCGGGACATCCAGCACCCCCGTGCCCATCGGTTGGCGAGGCCGGGAGATGTCGATAAAGCCAATTTGATTGTTATCTGCGTCTGTGTAGATCGCTTGTTTGCCGTTTTTCGAAACGTCGATAATTTCTGCCACGGCAGAACCGTTGCCAGCAATCACATCGAACGTTGCTATGGGCACAAACAACGCCGACCTGGGCGCACTTTCAGGCCCTGCATAAGCAACTACGGAACACAACAGCAAAGCAACCAAACGCCACCAACAAGAAAATTTCATACGTGAACATCCTTAGGTTTCATGGAATGGATCTCGCAATTCTCGAAAGGCCCGATGACAGATTTATGACCCGGGCGTTACGGTTTTGTTAACCCTGCGATAAAGCTCAGAGTCGACGCACTGGACTAGCCCGCCCATTGCCTGTGTTTTTCGCCCCCTAGGCAGTGCAACCACACCTTAGTAAATTTAGTACCGTATAATTCGCTGGTTGGCGTTACGGGGGTGCACTTTGGTAAGAATCGGAATCAATGGTTTCGGCCGCATGGGCCGCCTTGCCCTGCGCGCTGGTTGGGACAAGCACAACCTGGAATTCAAACGGTTAAACGAGATCAAAGGCGACGCAGCAACCGCCGCGCATCTATTAACCTTCGACTCGGTGCACGGCCGATGGCGCGAGGATTGTCACACCTTAGACCAGCAGGTAGCAATCGGTGAACGGGTACTGGCCTACACAGCGAACGCATCTATCGAAGACACGGATTGGTCAGACTGCGACATTGTGATAGAAGCCACGGGCGTTCACCACAAAACACCGGATCGGCTGGAAGCCTACCTGGCGCAGGGGGTTAAAAAAGTGTTGGTGGCTGCGCCTACGGAAGGCGCATTGAATCTTGTGTACGGTGTTAATCACGATCAGTACAACGCCGCCAAGCACGCAATTGTTACTGCCGCATCCTGCACCACCAACTGCCTGGCACCGGTGGTCAAAGTAATGCATGAGCAAATTGGCATCGTGCACGGCACCATGACCACCATTCACGACCTGACCAACACGCAAACGATCATCGACAAAGCCCACAAAGACCTACGCCGGGCGCGTGCCGGCTCGCTGAATCTGATCCCCACCTCCACCGGGTCGGCCAAAGCGATAACCAATATTTTCCCCGCTTTAGAGGGCAAGCTGAATGGGCTCGCGGTAAGGGTTTCCCTCTTAAACGCCTCGTTAACGGACTTTGTGTTTGAAGCCGCGCGCCCTGTGACGGCAGAGGAAGTGAATGGTTATTTCGAGATGGCAGCAAGCGATGGGTTAGCGGGCATACTGGGTTACGAAACTAGGCCACTGGTCTCCACTGACTATACCAACGACCTCCGCTCCGCGATTGTGGATGCACCTTCCACAAGGGTAATTGACTCGACCCTGGTTAAGGTCTACGCCTGGTATGACAACGAGTGGGGATACGTTTGCCGAATGGTTGATATTCTGTCGTTGCTGGCCCGCTCACTCTAAGCGTGCCGCCATGCAATCCGGTACCAAGAACTACTTAACGATTACCGCCAGCTATTGGGCATTCACGGTAACCGATGGCGCCCTGCGCATGCTGGTAGTGCTGTACTTCCATACACTTGGCTACTCCGCATTTGATATTGCGCTGTTGTTCTTGCTCTATGAATTCTTTGGGATCGTAACCAACCTGGTTGGCGGCTGGCTGGGCGCGCGATTGGGCGTAAACACCACCTTGCACCTGGGCATGGCTTTGCAAATTGTGGCACTGATACTGTTGGCCGTACCTGATGCCTGGCTGTCTGTGCTCTATGTCATGGTCGCTCAGGCGCTCTCCGGCATTGCCAAAGATCTGAACAAAATGTCGGCTAAATCAAGTATCAAATTACTGGTGCCTGCCAACTCCGATGACCGCCTGTTTCGTTGGGTCTCTGCGTTAACGGGTTCAAAAAACGCACTCAAAGGCGCCGGTTTTTTCCTGGGTGCTGTATTGCTGGAACTGCTCGAGTTTCGCGGCGCGCTAGTTGCGCTGGCAACGCTGCTGGTGCTTGTGCTGGGTGCCAGCACTGCCTTGCTGACTCGCGGTTTAGGCAAGATGAGCAGCAAGCCGAAATTTAACCGGGTGTTCTCGCAGAACCCCCACATCAACTGGTTGGCCGCCGGACGATTTTTCCTGTTCGGCGCCCGTGACGCCTGGTTTGTGGTGGGCTTGCCGGTGTTTATGGTGTCGGTGCTGAACTTTTCATTCGGCGAAGTGGGCGCGTATATGGCCTTGTGGGTGATTGGTTACGGTGTTGTTCAGGCAATCGCTCCGCAAATTGTGGGGCGTAACGGCACACCCAGGGGCACTACGGCAACCTACTGGATTGGCGCGCTGACGCTGGTGCCATTGGCCATCGCCCTGTTGTTGGATAGCCAGTTCGATCCGGCTGTCACGGTGTTGGGCGGGTTGCTGATATTTGGTGTGTTGTTTGCCATCAACTCTGCCATCCACTCCTTCCTGATCCTGGCGTACGCAGAAGACGATGCGGTGGCAATGAATGTGGGGTTTTACTATATGGCGAATGCCGGTGGTCGCTTGTTAGGAACGTTGATTTCCGGTTCGGCATACCAGTTTGGGGGGCTGAGCGCCTGCCTGTACTGGTCTGCCGCCTTGCTGATTGTCTCGACAATGCTGTCAACTAAACTACCACGTGAGCAGCCGGGTTCATCAAGCGCAGCGCTGGAGTAAAGGGCTTAACCTGCCTGGCCAACTGCCACCAACCTGGCGACTCGCTGGTTGATGCGGTGCAGCAATTGAGCGAGTTCCGTGGGCGTCGGCCGAGGTGCACGATGAAACTTCGGTCGTGCACGATCGAATGAATACACCCCATCGAGGAAGAGCATATGGAAATGAATGTTCATGTTGAGCGCTGAACCGAAGCGCTGGATGAGGGTGACTACGCCGGTCTTGGCGCTCGAGACGACAGTGAATCCGGTTCTCTTGAGGAGGTAAGTCGAAATCGCACGGTAGACAACGCCCAGGACCTAGCTCAGTACTTGGGGTTGGGTGGCGAACTCGATCATCCGGCGGGCGCCGCAGGACGGACAGAAGCCGCGCCGTTTGCACGAGAAGGCGACGAGGTGTTCGTGGCTACATGCGTCACACTTGACCCGAAGGAACCCGTGCTCGAGCCGGCCGCACCTCAGGTAGTCATCGAACTCCTGTTTGACGAACGCGGGCAGCGAGCCTCCTTCAGCTTCGAGCCGGGCGAGAAATTGCGGGTAGTAAGTCTCGACGATGCCGTAAAGCGTGTCTCTTCGGGCCGGTGCCGCTCATAGTCGGCGGCTGGGGTGAGGGAGGTAGAAGATGATCGAGGCAAGCACGATGCCCGGATGCCACGGGCAACTCACAATGCCGCCGGAGACGGTTGGAATCATGCGGGCGACGGTCGCGGGACCGGTACGCGATCAGCCCGCGGGGGCGGCGGTTACGGCCCAACGATAGACACGATCTGGACACGGTTCCTTTGTAATCTATTGAAATGAAAGGAAAAATAGAAGGTTCGAATCCCTCCTTCTCCGCCATTTATCAAACTGTCAGGCTAGACAGGGCAGTACTACTCCACATGATTGACTGTATTTCTTCAATGTCTAAATCCAGGCCAAAAAAAACGCCCAGTTCTCACTGGGCGTTCAGGATAGCTAGGTTTTGTACCTGCTATTTGTCACTCTGATGTTAGGGCGCTGCCAATTTTTCCAGAGATCATACCAAGGATTGCACCAATCACAGCGGAAATCACAACAACGATTAATGCGTTGTTTGAACCGCCGGTTAATGCATCCATCGTCAATGCACCATCTGTCTGCAAAGCATAGGCTGCTACACTAGCATAGCCAAAAACAGCTGCAGGGATAGCGGAAAAGACCTCAATATGGGCTAGTAGGCACATAATAAGGACAGTCACACCTACCACGATTCCAGCCCAGATTGGTACGGTAAGAGTCTCTGCTAATGGTATTCCCAAAAATATCAGTAGTCCGATCCAGGCAATTACAGCACCCAGGATATTGCAGACAATTGTATTTTGTAAGGCCTTCCCATCGCCGCCAATTGCAAAGAAGCAGCCCCAACTAATAAACACAACCCAAATTAAAACAATTCCTGATAATGGTCCTAGACATATTGCTGCCGCAATTCCCCCTAAAACACCGATGCTGATTGATAATGCTACAAGATTTGACATGTTTAACTCCTCCTATCAAATGTGTTTTGTCAGCTAACTTTCTAAACGAGCATTTTTGCGTACTGCTTCAGTACAAACAAATTTCCTTAACGTTTCTTGATAATTATTTTTATGCTTGTATAAGAGCACCTCTATAATGGATGAAAACTGAAAGGATTTAAAGTGAATTTTTACGTCTATACACAATCACGATCCAGGCAATTCATGACAAGCCGCCTTGATTGAGATTTGCAATTCTTGTCTCAGGTGATGAGTACGTTATTGCGGCATGGATCTAGGAGTCACAAATGAAAGGAAATTTAAAAAGATTTTTGAGTTATTACTAGTATTTCAGAAGCTTGACTGAGCTCATGTAAATTTTTGCAAGTTTCTAGTGGTTCAATAAGCGAACTAAGTATGGAACACCATATATATGCCTAGTACCCAGCAAGTGATAATTCCAATTACGGCAATATATTGAACGAAAGAGCGCAATAAGTTTGTTAAGAGAAGAGCAACTATAAACCCTAAAATTATCACAATAATAGCTTCCCACCAGATACCCAGGTATGCAGAAGCAAATGCTGAACATGGAAGTGCAATATAGGCAATCAGCTTAACCATGGAAGTATCAGAAATGAACATGTTGCTTATCCACCATCCTCTATTCTTTGCATAATAGGCGTAAGCAACAATGATCCATGCAAAGGATGACAGCAAAGTGAATACAATTGTTGATGCGTGTAGTTGCAATTCTAGCTTGAGAGGTCGGTTGAGCTGGGTAGGCTATATAATTCTAATTATATGAGGAATTTGGATAAGGTAGTACCAGTAAGGTTGTCTGAATCTATTGTGACTGTATATTAAATTCAGATAGCTCTTTAGGGTCGGCGTATAAGAAATGCATAAAAGGTTAATGGGATCTTTATGCATCATATGTTGTGGTATACAAACTAGTTGAAATCTTATGCCTCCAATAAACGGGGAACTAGTATATCTATCATATAGAATTGCTGTTAGCTCATGTACTTAGCTATCTTAAAGGCAGCAAGCAACTACCCATTTCACGGTGACCCAGTAGTTTTGATACATTGTTGTAATACTTGGTATACTAGCTCCTAGACTATCAGAGTTATTGGTTAAACAGGAGGCAGCTATGCCAGACGGTGTTGGAATTTTAATATTTGCTATATTTGTGGCTGTTTATTTCATAATTATGGTGCTAGCCAAAGACAAAAAAAAGGATTGAAGCTAGAGCATACACGCATGCTGCAAATTAATTGCTCGTCATCGCGACTGCCCTGCAGATTAATTGTAGCTTAGTACAATAGGCTTAAGTAGTCTGTAGTGGAGTGTACTACAGTCTTTCAGGCTAAAGTGCCTGTATGTCGTTGTTTTCTGGACCAATTCAGTGCTTAAAGTTCATCTCATCGCCTCGACAATAATTAGTAAGAGACTAGCTGAGTTTCCAAAATAGTATGGACGCTCGAAGCGAGATCGAAGAGATTGTAAACAAAGAGACTCGCGCATTTGATACAAAAAATATTGAACTATTCTTAAGCATTGTCCATCCTGACATGGTTTGGCCTTGGCCGCCCAATGCAAATGCACATGATCCTGTAGAGTGGGTATTACCTTGGGGGAGATTTAACAGTCAGCGCTGGAGCGAATACTTTCAGAAATTCTTTGAAAAATATGATCTATTGCGCAATGATCGTACTATCCAAAAGATTGTAATCTCTAAGGAAAGGGATGGCGCATTTGCTGTTGTAGATGTGGACACATTGTGGAAGCCAAACACAGGAGACATGCTCCACTGGTATGGTCGTGCATGCAAAATTTATACGAAATCAAATGAACAGTGGAAAATGATTTCTCAAATGGGAATATTAAATTACACAAAGTACACGTAATTATAAAATTTTCATGTAATTACTCATTAAGACTTTGCCTCTGAATCTTAACTACATTTCCAGAAATTATAATGTATGAGACAAGCAGTCCAAGCGGTCCACATATAGCAGTCAAAAACACCCAAACAATTGGATTTTTACCCAGAAGCTTAATAAGTTGAGCCATATAAAATAAATAAATAATACTGAGACCTGCACTGACAATAATAATTACAGTAAGCCAATTGCTATGTGTGCCACTAAATTGGTATTTATCTGCAAAGATATAAATAGCCACAAACATAAACATTAGCAAAATGAAACTGAATTTCATTCGTGAAAATAATGTTTGCAAAGTACTGATTTGGCTTGATAGTTCGTTCACCTTGTATTTTTCATACCATAATTAACTGCAAGAAACACTACAATAACGATAGGAGCTTAATAGCCAGTCTAATTATTGAAAATCAACTAATCAGTCTGTTTTTGAGCAATTACTGACGAATTATCTAACAATTTTTCGCTTACGTCCCAGCACTGTTACTCAGTAACTGCAACAGCAGTTTCCTGTGACTCGCCTAGAGAAATTATGCTGTGAAAATTAATCGTAAATTCTTTTAATCTCCATCATCAAGCAAATTCTCTCTTAAAGTCTTACCCCTGTACTCAGTACGTAGTAGTCCTCTTTTCTGCATTTCAGGGGTAACCAAGTCAGCGAAGTCTTCAAAACAACCTGGGGTTCCAGTAGCAACCAGCATGAATCCATCAGCTCCGGAATCCATAAATACTTCCATTTGATCAACCACATCTGCAGGACTTCCGATTGCCCGCGGCATACCCATGCCTTGTGCATAAATGAGAGCAGCTTCTTTTACGGTAACCGGGCCACCACCTTTGGCAAAAATGATGGATTCAAACAAACCCTGAATTCCAGGTATTTCAATATTCTGCACAACTTCATCTAAGTCATAAGTTGAGAAGTCTGGCCCGAAGTGCCCCGATATCCACGCAAGCGCTCCTTCCAGCGGGATGTGAGACATAATCCGCTCGTATTTTTCCTCTGCTTCAGCACGTGTAGGGGCAACGATTGTTTGTAATCCGTAGATTCGCTTTACACTGTTAGCTTCACGTTTAAATTTTGTATAACAACGTTCATTTAAATCGTCTCGGTATTCAGCCATACGCTCAACATTAGGGTGTACGGCAAAAATTGCTTCCGCATGTTTTGCGGCAAAGTCCCTGCCACGAGGAGATGAACCTGCTTGCCACAAAACAGGGGATACCTGGGGAGAACGGAAACAAAAATGTCTGCCTTTACAGTTGAAGAATTTCCCTTTGAAATCTATTTCATGCACCTTGTCTGGGTCTGCATATATCCCTGATTCACGGTCCGCGATAACAGAATCTTCTTCCCAAGAGTTCCATAGCTGATAACAAAGCTCCATATATTCTTCCATTCTTTCATATCTTAGGGATCGGTCAGACATTTCTGCACCATAAGCATCCCATTCACTTTTAGAGTATGAACTAACTATATTCCAGGCAACTCTTCCCTTAGTTAGATGGTCTAAACTCGATAGATGACGGCACATTGCATATGGGTGCACAAATGCAGTTGATAGTGTTACACCAACTCCTAGGTGTTTAGTTGCATGCCCAATGATAGGTACGATTGTTGCCGGTTCATGCACTGGGCATTGTACGGCGTAACGCACAGTATCATCGGAACTTTGTTTATAGTTATTATAAGGTGCTAGTTCATCTGCAATAAACATTGCGTCAAACATTCCACGTTCCATTGTTCTAGCCATATGTACCCAGTACTCAGGCTCGGAAAATTTCCATCCGCGCTTGTCTCGGTGGTTACGCCACATACCTGTAGCATGGCTATTGACACCATGCTGGATAAAGCCTAACAAGTGCGCGTGTTTTCTTTTAATTTTTTTCCGCCCAGGTTTTACGACTGGGTTTTTTTTCGCAATGTCTAATAGTTCTTTTGCAAAGTCACGTGCAACTTTTGTAGCATCTTTTCCTTGAGGTAAATTTTGCATTGTCCATTTATCTTTCTTTTGTGTTTTGCTTGTTGTCATAGCTAGCTCCTACTTGTAATGCTTTCGTATCTGTATGGTTAACTGTATTTTATTTTGTGTGAAACCTGCTCAATTCATATTGCCTAAATTAATCATGCTACAGACAAGAAATATTTTTTTTATTTTATTGGTTTCAAATGTAAGTTACATGATTTTGTTTATTGTCTGTGTTGAACCCAATTGAGGCAAAATTGTTTTGCCAAAAAAAACAGTGTCTTCTAGCATATCTTCAAATTGGCACAGTAAAATATCAACTCCACATTCTTTTAATTTCAGTAAACGTCTGATGATTGTAGATTTGCTGCCAATTAAGCTCGCATCAAATCCACAATTTGAATCAACCATCTGCTCATCAGAAAGTTCTTTCCACATAGTTGCTCCAGACTCGGCCATGATCTTCCGAAAATTTTCTATTGAACTCTGTTGTCTATTTAGAAGTATATTTTTATATTTTATTTCGGCTTTTTCATCAGTTTCGTCTAGGATCACAAAAACACTCATTGCGACTTTAACTTTGCGCCCATATTTGCGTTCTAACTTTCTGAGTTGCAAAATTTTTTCTTTTAGGTCTTTGTCTGGCATGCTGTCAATGAAAAACACATCTCCAAATTTAGCCACTAGCTCTTGAGCATTAGTGGATTGACCACTGACCCAAATAGGTATTTGACCTTCGCTTGGCTCATCCATTGCTATGAGTGCATTTTGAAGTGAATAATACTTCCCATCAAAAGAGGTGTTTGTACCAGTCCACAATTGTTTGAGGCACTGTGTAAATTCAGTTGCACGCTGATAACGGCCTTTATGGTCTAGGTACTCAATACCGCACTGCGTGAATTCTTGCTTCCACCAGCCACAGACTACATTGACTGAAAATCTTTTGTTACTTATATGGTTAATGCCTTGAGCCATTTTTGCAATGGACAAAGGGGGGTGAAAGCCAGGTTTGGTTGCGACAACTATGTTTATGGTTGAGGTTTTAGCAGCAAGGGCAGCAGAGTATGCCCATGCATCTGCAACTTCGTGAGATTGCCCATAAACAACATTTAGATAGTTCTCAGATACGTAAGCATAGTCATAATTGTATGCTTCAGCGCGATTGGCTATTTCGTTACATATAGTAAAGGAGGGAGGGTAACGGTGATTTTTGATACGCAGCCACCCTCCATAAACAGGTATCCAGATGCCTACTTCCATATCACGATCAAGTAACGTAGCTAAGATAGTGTGATATTGGGTCTGTAGATAGAGTCAAACAGTAAATATTAAAGTAAGAGCGGATATACTCCTGAAAAATATTTTTTACGCTACGGAACTGACTCAGTAATTGCCAGACGCTCTCATCATGCGCTCAAAAAAGAACGCAAATCCAACCATAAATGTCGTGATCACTGCTAAAAGCGGTCCTGCGTAAACGAATATCGGATTGACACCAACTAGTCCGATGATTACTGCTGATGCAATTACAGCAAGTGCAATAGTAACGGTGTAGGCACTATCTTTATATTCTGCAATTTCTTTATCTTCTTCAACATCAGCAAAAGACTGTCGTATGCCAGTAACATATCCCGCAGCGTACAAGGCTGTGGCAGCTGCCCCTATAATCAAGAAAAAGATTAATAACCCTGACATAGTTCACCTCTCATTTTAAAATTTGTGTGTATCTCATTAATTCACTACGTAGCCTTATGTGCCAGCTCATCTTTGTGAGCTTCTAGCAATTTATCCATATCGAACTCTTCGCGAGTAAACAAGCCTGCCAGTACTACAACTCCTGCACTAATTGCTAATATAGAGAATGTACCTACCATTTCTCCATACAAATGGCGCAGTGGCATACCAATTACAATGGCTAGAACTATTCCTGAAACAAACCCCGCAGTGTTTGTTTTCCTCCAGACAATTGCAAGGATCAGTGGCAAGAGTATGGAAGTCTTCAAGGCATAGGTTGTTAACACTAGCGTGGTGAAGTCGACTCCGGACAATACGATTATCCCGGAAATAACCCCTCCCAGGATCATCCCAAACCTTGTGATGTAAAATAGAGTTTTCTCGCGTGTTCCCGTAGCAAATCGTTTGACAATGTCTATCGCTATAATGGAAGACAGTGCAGAAGCTGCTCCGTCAATAGTTGAATAACAGGCAGCCAGAATCACAAGCACGTATGTTAGAACCAATATTAATGGAAGGCCGATATGTGACACGACATACGGACCTACTGCAACAATATCACCACCCAGTTCCTCTGGGGTTAATCCGAACGCTAAACCAGCTAAACCCAGCATACCTAGGCAAATCGGTATAGGATAGAATAGCGCTCCTCCCCACAGAAATGTCCTTGTAACTTGTTCTTTCCGTACCGCCCACACTTTCTGCCAAAAAGTTTGGTCTGCAACAACTGCAGCAAGTAAACCAAATGCCAAGGTGATTCCAAAGCCTGCAGCTGCATCAGCTTCAAAGACAGACAGGTTAGTAGGGTCAGCAGCTCTTACTGCCTCAAACACAGCAGTAGCGCCGCCGCTGATATGGGCATAGACGGCTACGACCACAATTGCCGCAGGTGTTGTAATCATCCAAGTGTTAAAAGTTCCTGTCATCACACTTGTCCATAGCCCACCAAAGAAGACGTATGTCATAACAACAACTACAGTTAAGATCACAACGGTTTGCCAATCTATGGGGAACACTGTTGACATTACAACTGATGTCCCTTTTATATTAATAAGAGTCTCGAGCAAGATACCGAATATCATTGCGATAGTGACAACTACTGAAGCTGCTTTTGAGCCACCAAATCGAGTATGTGCAAATTGGCTTATCGTATAACCTTCAGGCATTTTTCTCCTGAGAATTCTTGCCAATGGCACCATGGCCATAATCGCAAATCCGTTTGGAACTACAAACCAAAACAGCCCAGACAAGCCCCATTGATAGGTCATTGCCGAGCTCATCATCACTGCCATGGCCCATGTCCAGACTGATATAACTGCTCCAACACCAAATCCTAGGCCAACTTTACGGTTCGATATTATGAAGTCATGCGTTGACTTGATTAGGCCGTGTTTGATTATGAAGGCGAGTATTAAAAATAACACGCCGAAACCAATCATTAAGCTGAAACCGAGAGTAGCTGTTAAGCCTTCTGTTGCGACTAAGACAGACTTGTCCATAATGCCTCCTCCTAATTTATGGTTGGCATTTTGCTAGTCTATTACTGGCAGTTTTTGTGCCTATTATGAATATGTGGTGATTGTGAGCCACCCAATGGTAATAACTAGCCGTATCTCAGAGTGTATACCGTGTTCAGGCAACTTTCCAATAGTTTTACGGATAAATAAAGCAAATAATCATTTTCAGGTAAAGGGGATTACTATATTGAGTAGTTCGTTGATCTGAAGTATTCGAACTAAAATACTGGCGGAATAGCTTTTTACTCATTGAATTTACGGAATTAAAATTTTGGTGTCCATAACCCTAGAATAACTAAATTGTACATAATAGTTGATGCGTTTCTTTCAATTTCAGAGCAAAACTGTACCTTAGGGAAGGCTAAGGCTAAATTTTCCTCAAATGGCAAATTAGTTTTGAAATCTCCGGGAACAGTGGAAGCGGAATACATCAAAAGGGCAAAGTGCATAGGAGCTGTGTGTTCGGTGTCAAACTGTATACAGCCACTACAATCAGATGCAACTTTGTGATCTTGGATGTGGCAAGGGTACACTTTAGTGGATACCCTGAAGCAAGCTCGATATTTAGCCTGCCAGGTATCGAAGTAGCATTTTTAAACCAAAGAGTATTAGGGCCTAGCAGTACGAGTGACGACATGTTTGTCCGGTCAAAGCTGAGGCACCCAAATTGGAAGGTTCAGGAATAGCTTGGTGTCTGCAGGTTATCGATCTGATGATCAGTCATTTCAAGTCTGATGGCTTGTTTAGCCGCAACTACCTCAAGGGTATTGAATGTGACTGGGTAAATGTGCTGCTGAGTTATGTTGGTTTCATTTGGCGGTTGATTTGTAGACAGACCAGAATTTCAGTTCTTCAGATTATGTGGCGTGGTCTAGATAAGCCAAGTTCCGCATGATAGTCCACATTGATTGATCGAACTTATCGCAACGCACCAACACTGCCTGAATACTAGAATTTACAGTACCATCAAGCAGCTTCGCATTAGTGTGCTGCTAGCATTATGCCAAGTAATGCAGTAGTGGAGCTTATGTGTAGTATCGGGGTTTGGTATGAGTACTGTGTACTTTGAAAATTCTTTGCAATAAATCGCATAAAGGCAAAGTTTATGAAGACAAATTTCTCCTTATTTTTTTATTTAAGTAAGGGTCTGCTGTTCTATTTGAGTTTTTCTTTGCATGTTTGGGTTACTGTTTTCCAGCAACAATGATAAGTCCAGCCTGCGCCACTTGTGTTTGATTCATCTGCAGCAATTTTTTCATTTTTTCCTGGATTAGCTGGCATACCACCATTGCCGTCAAGGCTAAGCAACTTGGCTCTTTCTAAAACTGTAGACCTGCACAGAGTAATTCCACGTACGACTCCTAAATAAAGCTCTTCTCCATCCGGTTTATAGAAATATACATTCATGTCTTCTTGTTCTAGAGTTCTGCCAAGAATGTCGCATCCGGATATGATAGTCAAAAGCAAAAAAATTGCAGAATACTTAAATATACGTGCTCGTAACATGGCTGGGTTCCTTAAGTAATTTGTACTATACGTATATATTAGGTCATAAAATTGTCAATGGCTAATGAAGCTTATAATATTTATATATCTGCATATAGAAATAATATTTGAATAACGAATTAGTAAAGTCAGGTTGTTGCGTATTTATTAAACAACTCCCAGATTCAGGTAAATACTTTGTTATATAGACGAATGAGAGCACCTGGCTAGTGTGACATCAGAACAGGAATCTCAGCCATTTGTGATACAAGATTAGTAACCCCACTCAATATGGCTTCACTTAGCCGCGAATGTCCGAAAGCACCCATTATTATCAAGTCTCTGTTCTCTTGTTTTGCCAGTGCAAGGAGCCTGCGGCCAGTCGATTTTTCAATATCACGAAATAGGCTGGGTTCTGCGAATGGGTCTTCAATTGGATGCTGCTCTATTTTCGCATCGATACCGTGTGCAGCTAGGTATGTGGTTAGTGATTGTTTTTCATGATCACTTAGCTCTCCAAGTGCAGCAATCACAATGTCATTCGCCTGGTGTAAAATTGGGAGCGTATCATGTAATGCTCGTGCTGCTTCTCGGGTACTTTTCCATGCAACTAATATGCGATCAAAACTTGTACTTGGAATTTCTGCAGGTGGTAACAGCAATGCTGGGCAGCTAGCTGTCAGTAGAACTTTATCAATCATCTTATGATTGAGTTTGTTTCGACGAAGCAGAACTATATCTGCATAGAGGCTTTGTTGAGCTACTTCAGCAACTGCATCACCGCCTTCCGTATAATTCCAACTCCCTTTTACATTTGCTGCTTTCAGAGCGGATTCAAAGTACTCATGAACTTCATTAGCTCTATTTCGAAAAGACTCTACATTTACGACATCTGGCATACTGAACATTGTTGAGGTCAGTGGCACTACGTAAACTGCTGAAATGTGACCATCACTAACTTGAGCCAAGTTTGTCGCAGCCCTGATCAAGCTGACATGATCTGCCTTATCTTCTAATAAAACAACGATACTTCTGTACACTATAGTGTCCTCTTATCAGAGTTAAAATTCTCCTTCCTCGACTACCCCTTAATTATACTTTTATTCGCGACCATGCTTATTTAGATTGTTTTGGAATTCTACCAGTGTCAGCTTAAATGTAAATGGAACCGTCATGCTAAGTGAGACAATAGGACTTAGCTTCACAAGCAAAAATAAATTGAATAGTTTTTACACTATGAGAAATTTTGTTCTCAGTCTATAGAAGGAAGTGTTTCCCCTGATTAATATTTGTTATGTTCAGTTTTGGATTTTCAAACAGATCTTGATTCTGTTAAACCACTAACTCCTTGGTTAAATAAGACTCAGTAGTGTGCGCATGTGAAAATGCCTTTTTGTCACACCAAGCATAAGCTAATTTGACCATGAATTAGGTTAGTAAGAGATGGCTATTGCGGGTAGGAGTTTCATCTGGCATTGTTCTGTGTCGAAGGCTGATCCCGACAAGTAACTGCGTAACCCATTATTCAAACTGCACTTTCCCCACCCAGGGTCTGGACCTAATTAATTATGTAAAACAGATACGCGGTTCAAGCAAGTTGGTTACCTGCTTGTTTCATGGAGATTAGGTGGTGGGGCTCAATCAAATTCTAGAGAACTCAAAAGACTTCAGAATCATTTACAATTGTTGCTCTATGCAGATTTATTGCAGTTATTTCAGCACTGCCGTCTTTCTGGCTTTGCTTCCTCATTCCCATAGTTGATGATGGCTGGTTTTGGTTATATGGGGTACTAAGGAATTCACTGGAGAGTCACTAAATCGATGCTGTGAGAAACTGATATTTTCGGGTAACCAAGTAATCAGGGCAATATATTCGACAGCATCACTATTAGCTAAATAGATACTCTAATGCCATAACTACCCATCCTGCTGTCCACAGAATTCCAAAAAAGATAAACCCGATACTTGCCAAGCTATAGCCATTTTTCTTTATTTCAATTATTTCTAAATGGATTAAGCCAACTCCCAAAATCATAAAGGATATGGAAATTACACCTAAGACTAATTGCATACTTGTCACTATCTAAGGTTGTAGCAAGACCTGTAGTTTTATGCAGTAGAAAAAGTAAGCTACGCGAATTGCGTACTTTAACTGCATTTCATCAGTAATGTTCACTAGAATTTTACTAACAACTATAACGCTGCATCTTGGTTTTGGGTTTTGAACCGGTCATCTGCATAGGTCAATTCCTGATATACTAGGTTAGCCTATTAGTGGAAGGCCAATTTCCCTATTATGACGGAGGAGGTTTAACATGCCAATTTATGCAGTCCAACGAAAGTTGCCAGGAATCACGATGGATGGATTAGCAGGTGCACAGAAAGCTGCTATAGATACTAGTATCAAAGTTACTGCTGAGGGCGCTTCAGTAAAATATATTCGAAGTAATTTTTATCCAGGGGATTCCCGGTGTACTTGCCTGTTCGAAGCAGATGATGCCGAGACGGTGAAAAAAGTTAATGAAGAGGCATCATTGCCATTTGAAACAGTGGAAGAAGTACTGGATTTAAATCCATAGCTCATAAACAGTTCATTAACCTGGTAAATTTCAACAAGAAAATATTGACGCCAAATTTTAAGCCTGCAAATATCAATTGGCCCACCTAAAAAGTCTGGTCTTTTTGGGACTTTGCATAGCTTAAGTTGTGCAGCATAATCTTCTTGAGTGCTTATATCCCGTCAGGTTTTCAAAGCAGTACCACTGAGTGCTTATAAGACGATATGGGATTTGGCTCCTTCTTTTCCTGTTAACTATAACTTCCCGGGTATTCAGCTCGAATTAACGCATGGGCAGATCAGGGGCTGAAAATTATGAAAACTCTGCGAATGTTTTTAGTCTACAGGCGCAAATATGCGCATAGATGTTCATGAAAAATAAAGGATTACTGGCAGTAGCAGGTATAATTTCTGTGTTCATCTGCGTGGTAGCAGGGGTTTTTGCTTTGGTTAGATCAGGGGCTGTAAAGGCAGAAGTAGGGCTGCTGATGCTGATTTGCTTACTAGGGATCTATGTAGGATTTGGAATACTAGCTGCCGTGTATCGGCTGGTGAGCAGACTGCAGTAGAATAAGGCATACTTCATGGAACCCTATAGTATTTAATTTAAAAATATCCCACTTCATATCAGCCGTCAGTTGTGTCTGTTCTGAGTTAGGAAAATCTAAAGCAGTGGTTCTATGTACGATCTCTTAGTCATAAATTCAAACGTTGTCAATGATCATGTTGTCTCTGAGCAGGATGTGTTGATCAAAGGTAAACGGATTATGCAAATTGGCAGGGATTTGCAGCATCAACAGGCTAAGCGAGTCATCGATGCAAAAGGGAAGTATTTGATCCCTGGAATGATTGATGACCAGGTGCATTTTCGTGAACCCGGGCTTACTCACAAAGCAGATATCGCAACTGAATCACATGCGGCCATTGCCGGCGGCATTACAAGTTTTATGGACATGCCAAATGTAAAGCCTCCTACGCTAACTGTTGAGATGCTGTATGCAAAATACAAAGCTGCTACGCAACGCGCTCAAGCTAACTATGCATTTTACATGGGTACAAGCAATGATAATCTGGAGGAGATAAGGCGGGTGCCCAGGAGCTTGGCATGCGGGGTCAAGGTGTTTATGGGAGCCTCGACAGGCAACATGCTGGTTGATAGTGAAGAAGCCTTGGAGAGCATATTCAAGTATTCACCTGTCCCGATCATCACACATTGTGAAGATTCACCTTTAATTGAGCGCAACCTCAAAAAGTTTCAACAGGAATACGGGGACGATATTCCCGTGGAGTTTCATCCAGTGATTCGTTCTGAGGAAGCCTGCTTCAAATCTTCCATGAAAGCGGTCAACCTGGCAAAAAAGCATGATGCTCAGTTACATGTTCTGCATATTTCAACAGCTAAGGAGTTGGAACTGTTTGCACGAGGCGATGTACGAAATAAATCCATTACTGCAGAAGTGTGTGTACACCATTTATTCTTTAATGCTTCAGATTATGCTATCCAGGGCGCGCTCATTAAATGTAATCCGGCCATCAAAACAGTTCATGATCAAGAAGGGCTCTTGCGGGGTGTTATGGAAGATCGAATTGATATTATTGCAACCGATCATGCGCCGCATTTGCTGGAAGAAAAGTGTGGAAGCTATATTACGTCCCCGGCAGGAATCCCGCTGGTACAGCATGCATTGTTAAGCCTGCTGGAGCATTACCATAATGGCACCCTCAGCATTGAGAAAATCGTTGAGAAAACTAGCCACAATGTTGCAAGACGATTTTCAGTTGTTGATCGAGGGTTTATATATGAGGGTTATTTCGCAGACTTGGTATTGATTGATACTCACAGACCTTTCACTGTCACTGAAGACACTATTTTATACAAATGTGGATGGTCACCATTTACTGGCTACACGTTCCGTTCAATGATTGATACAACTGTTTTGAATGGCCAGGTTGTGTATGAAAAAGGTCAGTTTTCAGAAGCTCCTTTCTATGGTGAACAGCTGGCTTTTGATCGTTAAGGGCTTTTGAAATCACATGCAACGTCTTTTCATCATTCATTTGATATTTCTAGGCGTGGCCCTGATCATCGCATTTGTTTTGGTACCGGCAGACTTGTTGTATTTAGAGAAGGCTCCAGGTGAAGAAATTAAAACGTACTACCATAATGCAATGGAAATGAAGTTTTCTGATGCTTGGAAAATTGTTTTTACGTGGTTCCTAGGCCTTACATGTGGAAGGCTCATGCTTAAGGCCTTGCTTAAAAATAAACGTACTCGTTAAGTAGGCAGAAAGGACTTGAAATTCTTGCGCAGCCCAAGCAGCCTCAAAAAAATCAATGTTTTGTTTGTGTGTATGGGTAATATTTGTCGTTCGCCAACAGCACATGGGGTCTTTCAGAAGCTTGTAGAGGAGCAGTCATTACAACAAATTATCGGAGTAGATTCTGCAGGTACTCACTCGTATCATACAGGGCAACAACCTGACTTTAGGGCGAGGTCTGCAGCGGCCAAACGCGGTTATGACCTAGAAAGTATGAGAGCTAGAAAAATCGAAGCTTCCGACTTTTCAACATTTGATTATATTTTAGCGATGGACAATGAAAACCTGCAAGACTTGCAGGCAATTTGCACAGAAAACCAAAAAAGCAAGGTCCAGTTATTCTTGGATTTTGCCTGGGACCCAGGCACTACTGAAGTGCCCGATCCTTATTATGGAAAGCAGACTGGATTCGAAATTGTGCTTGATTTGATAGAAAACGCAAGTCAAGGTCTGCTCGACTATGTTAGAGAACATCATTCACTGGTGACAACAGCGTAATATATTACTAGGTTGCACTAGGTATCTTTATGGCGTAGTTTTTCTAGTCAAGCTCAGGCTTATTGGCGGCAGGTTTTTCCATGACCGTGTTACCCGGCTGCTCGGGTAGCCGGCTATTTCGGTTATTTTGCCGTCCGCTCGTTTTGTCACCACTAAAATTTCTTGGCGAACTTTCATTACGTCTGCTGTTGCTCCGGGAGCGATTACGTGGCCCACGTCTTTTTTGCGTACTAGCGGGACGGACTGTGTTGATTTTATCGTTTTGGGAATCTGGTCTTGTCTGGGGGTTTTTTGCTGCCTGACTTGACCTTTTGTTGCTATTTCCCGTAAGCCAGTCAAGAATGCTATTCAGGATATTGGGACTTGGGGAATCCGAAGAGAGTTGTGTTTGTGGAAAGGGTGCAGGCGTTGAAGCATGCATGGATTTTACCGCTGGTTGCTCTGTGATTACAGGTGTATGCCTGACTAGATTGAGACTTGGTTCTTCTTGTGGAATATGTTCGTAGCTTGGTATTTGGCCAGTATTTTTTCCTTGATCACGGGTCCTTTCTACAGAAAAATGCGGGGTTTCCAGATTCGGGTCAGGAACAATTACCAGTTGTACGGCATGGCGGGCCTCTATTTCACTGATCCCGCTACGTTTCTCGTTTAACAAAAAGCTTGTGACTTCAACAGGAAGCTTGGCAATTACTTTGCCGGTTTTTTCTTTCATTGCCTCTTCTTCAATAAGGCGCAAAACAGCCAATGCAAGTGACTCGATGCTCCGGATCGTCCCGTGACCAGTACAGCGAGGACATACAATCTGGCTAGACTCTTCCAGTGAGGGGCGTAGCCTTTGGCGTGACATCTCAAGTAGCCCGAATTGTGATATGCGGCCCAGTTGTACGCGAGCACGATCGATCTTGAGTGCTTCATGCAAGCGTTTTTCAACTTCACGCCGGTTCTTGTCTGATACCATGTCAATGAAGTCTATGATGATAAGCCCTCCCAAGTCGCGTAAACGGAGTTGTCTAGCCACCTCATCAGAAGCTTCAAGATTGGTATTGAATGCAGTCTCCTCAATATCACCGCCTTTGGTTGCTTTAGCCGAGTTGATATCGATACAAATCATTGCTTCTGTATGGTCAATGACCATCGAGCCTCCTGAGGGCAGGGTGACTTCGCGCTCGAATGCCGACTCTATTTGAGTCTCGATCTGGTAGCGATTGAACAGGGGAACATGATCTTCATAATGCTTCAGCTTTTTGAGATTATGTGGCATGACTTGCTCAACGAATTTTTTTGCATCATTAAACACGTTGAGGTCATCTATAATGATTTCGCTGATGTCATCCCTCAAGTGATCACGAAGTGCGCGAATGATGACGTTACTTTCTTGGTAAATCAGGAATGGTTTGTTTTTGGAATCAGCAGCAGACTTGATCGCCGTGTAAACCTGCTGCAGGTAGCTTAGGTCCCATTGAAGCTCTTCTGCGGAGTGCCCAACACCTGCTGTACGTGCAATTACTCCCATTCCTTTGGGGGCTTTGAGTTGAGATAAAATACCCCGTATTTCATCACGTTCCCCGCCTTCTATACGACGAGAAACTCCACTTGCACGGGGGTTATTTGGCATTAGTACCAAGTAACGGCCTGCTAGGCTGATAAAGGTCGTGAGAGCTGCTCCTTTATTTCCACGCTCTTCACGCTCAACCTGCACGACAATCTCCTGCCCTTCAGAAATAAGGTTTCTGATGGGTACCCGTTCACCATTATTGTTTGGCGAACTACTCAGGAAATCACGCGCAATTTCCTTGAAGGGTAAGAATCCGTGTCGTTCAGCACCGTAGTTGACAAAAGCGGCTTCCAGACTTGGTTGAATGCGGGTGATAACACCCTTGTAAATGTTGCCTTTCTTCTGGCTTCGCGAGGGTAGCTCGATGTCGAGGTCGTATAGTCGTTGTCCATCGACCATCCCGACTCGCAATTCCTCTTGCTGTGTAGCATTGATCAAAATTCTTTTCATACTTAACTCTATTTAGTGTCCATCTTCCCCGAGCCATATGCGGAATGTGTTGTTCCATTATTTCTCCAGCATGGTTTAGATACGCTAGCCGTACGAGGCCTGTGGAGAAAAGACTACGGAAGAAATGGTATGTAATACTTGTTAAACTATTCATTTTATGCAATGAAGCACTCTGACTTTAATTCAAGAGTAACCAGAGCAAACCGGCAGATGTTGCCACAGTTGCTTTCATAGCATTTCTGAAGTGCCATAAGCTATGGAAGCAGAAATTCAAAGGGCGATAAACAAAAACACACTTCGCCGATGGTGCTATGCACCAATGGTGTAATGTTACGTAACTATTCTAAAATTAACAAGTTGTACTATTTCGACCCTTGCTATTTCCAAAAAACTTAATATTTCTCATTCAACGGTGCAGGCTGTCTGCCTGATATGAAGGGTTCCATATACACTATCGATTCCATCAGAAACGGCCAAAGAATCGATAATTTTCTACTTACTTGTCTGAAAGGTGTACCTCGGAGCCATATCTATAGATTGCTGCGTACAGGCAAAATCAAGGTAAATGGCAAGCGCGTAAAGCAAACCTACCGACTTGTGGAGGCAGATGAAATTTCGGTTCCAGCACTGCGCGTCTCGCATAAGCTGACTCCGGTGATTGCTGATGACCTTCAGTTGCTCATTAAGTCTTCAATTCTGTTTGAAGACGAATCTATTCTTGTAATCAACAAACCAGCAGGGATTGCAGTTCACCCAGGTAGCCGAGTATCTTTTGGTGTAATCGAGGTGTTACGTGCATTACGCCCTGAGGCGCCTTTCCTAGAACTGGTACACAGGCTGGACCGCCATACAAGTGGATGCCTGCTAGTTGCAAAAAACAAAATTATGCTAAATGAATTGCATGACTTGTTTAGGGCACGCGAAGTAGAAAAAGAATATCTTGCACTAGTAAAAGGTCAATGGAAGCTGGGTGAGAAAACAATCCTTGTGCCTTTAAAGGCACACCGGCGAGGACCTGAAGAGTTAGCTGGAACAAGTACGGACAACAGATACAAGACTGCGGTTACCAAGTTCTCGCCAAATAAGATTTGCGAGGAGTATTCTTTGCTGAATATCTACATCAGTACAGGACGGACTCATCAGATTCGTATCCATGCCGCGCAGCTGGGGCATCCTGTTGCAGGCGATCGGAAATATGGCGATTTTGCCTTTAACCGGGCGTGCAAGAAAAAAGGATTGAAACGAATGTTCTTGCATTCAGCAATGATTGCATTCCGATGTCGAAGCAATGGTGTGAATTATGCTATAACAGCACCTATAGATTTAGAATTGAAAAGTTTTCTTTCAGTTCTATTTGATTAATCAAAAGCTTAAAAAAAACAGATCGAATTATTCGAGGATTTTGAGTCGAAGCCGAGTATGGAACCTGAAATCAATTTGGATCAGCCTTCGGACACCAAGCGTTTTGCGCGTCCTGCAGCTTCCTGGGAGCAGGAAGCGATATTAAAACTTGCTACAGCGGGTCTTAAAGAACAAAAGCGAGCCCGCCGCTGGGGAATCTTTTTTAAACTCCTGGGTTTTGCCTATGTAGGCATCTTCTTAGTCAGTATGATGGGCTGGGAATTTTCCAGTTTGTTTACAGGGGGTAGGCATACCGCATTGGTTGAATTAGTCGGCGTTATTGCTGACGGTGAAAATGCCAGTGCTGATAATGTTGTTTCGGGGTTGCGTGCAGCATTTGAGAACGAAAGGTCAGCAGCAGTAATATTGAAGATTAACAGCCCAGGTGGAAGCCCGGTTCAGGCTAGTTATATCAATCGTGAAATTACGCGCTTGCGTGGGCTTTACCCCGAAAAACCACTGTATGCAGTGGTTGCTGATGTCTGTACTTCTGGAGGGGTATTTGCAGCAGTAGCCGCCGACAAAATTTATGCTGACAAAGCAAGCATTGTAGGCTCTATCGGTGTACGTATGGACGGCTTTGGCTTTGTTGAGGCGATGAAAAAGCTTGGTATAGAGCGGAGGCTTATGATCGCAGGTGAGCATAAGGGTCTTCTGGATCCTTTTTCTCCAGAAGGACCATTTGAAAAAGAGCATGTACAAAGGCTACTGGATGAAATCCATCAGCAGTTTATCAGTGTTGTAAAAGAAGGCAGAGGAGACCGGCTTGTAAGCGATGCTGAGGTATTCAGCGGTTTGGTTTGGACGGGTGAGCAGGCTCTTGAAATTGGGTTAGTCGATGGGTTTGGCGGTACAAGCTATGTGGCTCGTGAAGTAGTGGGAGTTGAAGAAATACACGATTACACGTATAGGGAAGATGTTTTGCAGAAGTTTGCTAGGAAACTAGGTAATGCATTCATGTCCCCGATTCGCGAAACATTAGGGCAACTCGCGCTTCGGTAGTCTTGGATGTCTATTATATAAATAGACACTGTCCAAGAAACATGAAAACGAATGCTGAAAATCACACGTTGTCGCCAAATTTTGATCCTCTATACATGGCTGACCGTAAGCTTGATCTGGTTGGGCTAGTGCCCACATATACTATGCCACGCATAAGAAATGCAGTAATTTCAATGCAGCCTGCTGTCACGGTTCATTTGCATTTTTCACGGGAGAACTTCGTATATTGTACGGTGGATGGGGATATGATGTGTACCTTGAGGTTACGTTGTGAGCGGTGCCTTGGCGAGGTTGAGGCTATTTTGAATCCTATCGTTAAACTCATCATGAAACCAGAATTTGAGAACATTACAGAGAAAATTGGGGAATATGATTTGTATGAATATTCGGGCAATGGTCTTGAGCTGTCGAATCTGGTAGAAGATGAGTTGTTATTGACCCTTCCCATAGCTCTTAAACACAAAGATATTTCACTATGTAACTCAGATATGGTAGCTTGGCTCGCTTCTGGTAGAGAACCAGGCAACAACAAGGAAACCCCTTTTGCTATATTGAAATGCTAGTCAAGGTTGGAGAACTATATGGCAGTACAGAAAAACAGGAAGACTCGTTCAAAAAGAGACATGCGCAGAGCGCACGATGCACTTACCCCCGCTACGCTATCTATTGATCACACTACTGGCGAAACCCATTTGCGCCACCACGTAACACCTGACGGCTACTATCGTGGGAGACAGGTTATTATAAAGCCTGACGAATATGAAGAAGACGAAGGATAGCCATATCCGAACCGGCTTTTTTGCAATTGCTTAATTTATCTTTGAAGCTGATTTGCTTGATCTGCCTACGGGTTTTATGAGTCATCGATAAAACGTGGAAACTTATACAGTTTCACTGGATGCAATGGGTGGTGACTTTGGTGTGGCCGTGGTTGTCAGGGCAGCTGCTAAGTATTTGGAGTTCAATCGTGATACTTCCTTAATTCTGGTCGGGGACCAGCAAGAAATTGCAGTTGAGTTCAACAAAATCAATGTAAAGCCCTGCGAACGACTGAAAATTCATCATACCAGCCAGCAGGTCGAGATGAATGAATCACCCTCGAGTGCATTACGCACCAAAAAGGACTCATCAATGCGGGTGGCAGTTAATCTGGTAAAGGAAGGAATTGCGCACGCCTGTGTCAGTGCCGGTAACACTGGTGCGCTGGTGGCAACAGCTCGCTATGTACTGAAGACACTGTCTGGAATTGACCGACCAGCGATCATTAGTACGATTCCATCAATACATGGTCACACCTACATGCTGGACTTGGGTGCCAATGTGGGTTGTACTAGTGAACATTTGTTGCAGTTCGCTGTGATGGGTTCTGTGCTGGCATCAGCTATCGATGAAATTGAAAATCCCAAAGTGGGTTTATTGAATATTGGTGAAGAGGAAATAAAGGGTAACGAGCAGGTAAAACAGGCCAACGAGATGTTGCGTCAAAGCGGGTTAAATTACATCGGCTATGTAGAGGGCGATGACGTATATTGCGGAGATGTCAATGTTGTAGTTTGCGATGGATTTGCTGGCAACGTTTCATTGAAAGCCAGCGAAGGTGTTGCAAGAACCATCTCACATTATATTAAACAGGAATTTGACCGGAATCTGCTTACCAGGTTAAGTGGCTTGCTAGCTTTACCTGTATTGAAATCATTCAGCCAGCGCATTGATCCGCGGTGCTATAATGGTGCCAGCCTGTTGGGGTTACGTGGTGTTGTGATCAAGAGCCATGGAAGTGCAGACGCCTATTCATTTCAACATGCAATCGATATTGCACGTGTGGAAGCCGTTAAACAGGTACCACAGCAGATTGATACCCGTATCGTGGAGTACCTAGAGCACAGCAGCGCATTATGATTTATTCAAAAATTACTGGTACTGGAAGCTATTTGCCGGAGAAAGTGCTCACAAACAAGGACTTGGAAAAACTGGTCGATACTTCTGACAAATGGATACAGGAAAGAACTGGTATTAAGGAACGTCATGTCGCTGCTGAAGGTGAGACCACTTGCGACCTTGCGTTACATGCATCACGTCGTGCGATTGAAATGTCAGGGATATCAAATGCTGACATTGATATGGTGATTCTAGCGACTACAACTGCAGACAAGATTTTTCCTGGCACTGCCTGCCTGCTGCAAAAAAAACTGGATGTCCACGGCTGTCCAGCTTTTGACGTACAGGCGGTTTGTACAGGCTTTGTGTATGCTCTGAGTATCGCAGACAAGTTTATTCGCGCGGGTGAGACCCAGTGTGCATTGGTGGTAGGGTCAGAAACCCTGTCCCGAATCTTGGATTGGAATGATCGCAGTACCTGTGTCCTGTTTGGTGACGGAGCAGGTGCTGTGGTGCTTGAAGCAGCTGCAGAACCTGGGATCATGTCAACGCATCTGCATGCAGATGGCAGCTATGAGCACCTATTACATGTACCTCATGGTATATCAATTGGATATGAACAGCTTAAGGCTGGAGAAGCTTATGTGTACATGGAGGGTAATGCCGTATTCAAGATGGCAGTTAATACATTAGGTCAGATAGTAGATGAGGCCCTTGAAGCAAATAGAATCGGCAAAAGCGATATAGACTGGCTGGTTCCTCATCAGGCCAATAGCCGTATTATAGAAGCTACTGCACGCAAGCTGAAAATGTCGTTGGAGCGTGTCGTAGTTACTGTAGCCCAGCACGGCAACACCTCAGCGGCATCTATACCCTTGGCGCTGGATGTAGCCGTACGTGATGGCAGAATTAAGAAAGGGCAAACATTAATGTTAGAAGCTTTTGGTAGTGGATTTACATGGGGTTCTGCACTTTTAAAATTCTGAGCAACCAAAGTCCTGCTTGTATAGGTGGTTACCGCACACTCATTGACTTACAGGGAAGGCTGCAAAAAATGTTCCCGTCTCGTAAGCTATCTAGCATCCTCTAAGAAAAAATACGCGACGTACCACTGTAAACCAGTCGCCGCGTTCGGGAATACTAATGCACAGCTCCTGATTGTAGGTCTGGCTCCAGGACTACATGGTGCCAATGCAACAGGCAGGCCTTTTACTGGCGATCATGCAGGTGACGTTTTATATCGAACACTTCACCAGTTCGGTTTTGCATCGCAACCTGTTTCCAGTAGCAGCCACGATTCCCTCCAGTTAAAAAATTGTAGAATAACCAATGCAGTCAAATGTTTACCCCCAGCAAACAGACCTACCGCACAAGAGGTTAGAAACTGCAATACCTATTTACGTAATGAGCTCCATCTCCTGAATCCGAAAGGCATAGTGCTTGCTTTAGGCAGGATCGCTCATCATGCAGTATTGAGTGCTCTGGACTTGAACCCGCGGAAGCTTCCATTTGCGCATGGGGAAATATACGAGTTGGATTGCCAGCTTTGCTTACTGGATTCATATCACTGTAGCCGCTATAACATACAAACCAGACGACTTACACAAGAGATGTTTGAAGCAATTTTCATTAAGGTGGTCTCCATTCTTGAAAGCAGATGATCCTTTAAATATTTGCGTGATATGAGCCAATTTGATCACAAGCAATTCATCCACACACTTACCTCGAGCCCAGGCGTGTATCGCATGCTCGATACACAGGGAAGATTGCTGTATGTAGGTAAAGCAAAAAATTTAAAGAAAAGAGTAGCAGCCTATTTCTCGAAAAATGAAAGAAGCTTGAGAATAGCAAGGATGGTTTCCCAGACCGCAAACATTGAGATCACCATCACTAACACTGAGTCAGAGGCGTTGTTGTTGGAAAGCAACCTGATTAAGCAGCATCGCCCACGCTATAACATCTTGTTGAAAGATGATAAAAGCTATCCTTATATTTTCATATCTTCCAAACATACATTTCCGCAGATTTCATTCTATCGTGGCAGTCGCAGTCAAAAAGGCAAATATTTTGGACCTTATGCAAACGCAGGTGCAGCAAGAGATGCATTAAATCTCTTGCAAAAAGTTTTCAAGGTTCGACAATGTGATGACTATTTTTTCAGCCACCGGAACAGGCCATGCCTTCAGTATCAAATTTCCCGCTGCAGTGCGCCCTGCGTAGGGTTTATAGATGTGGACAGCTACCGTAAAGAAGTTGAATCAGCAGTCAAGTTTCTTGAGGGGAACAGCTACGAGCTGATCACGCGTTACATCTGTGACATGGACCAGGCATCAGCTGACCTAGACTATGAGAAGGCTGCACAGTTCCGTGACAGAATTGAGTTACTACGCTCTGTGTCAGAACAGCAATATGTAAGCTCGCAAAGAGGTGATGTTGATATAGTCGCAGTTGCATCAGAAGGAGAGATAGCCTGTGTCCAGGTATTCAATATTCGTGCAGGTGTAAATCTAGGAAATAAAAGTTACTTCCCGAAGCTACCTGAGGCCATGAGCGAGAAGAAAGTAATTACTGCTTTTCTTGGCCAGTATTATATTGCTCACAGTGTTCCACAAGAAATCATTCTGAGTCATCGCCCAGATGGAATCAGGCCTCTACAGGAGATGCTGAGTAATAAACTAGGAAAGAAGGTATCAATAACTTGTTATCCTCGCAGTGAGCGGGCTCGGTGGCTGGACATTGCTAGGAAAAATGCTGTTGCCACTATGCAGGGCAAGATAGCTTCAAAAGCCGGATTTTTGCAACGCTTTGAAGCGATGCAGGACGAACTTGGCTTTGACTGTTTGCCCATGCGTATTGAATGTTTTGATGTCAGCCATACAAAAGGAGAGGCTACTGTTGCCTCATGTGTAGTTTTTGATCATGACGGACCTCGTAAGACGGAATATCGTCACTTCAATATTAGAGGGATTAGGCCTGGTGATGACTATGCCGCTATGCATCAGGCTCTGATGCGGCGCTATACAAGGCTTAAAAAAGATGAGGGTAGGGTGCCGGATGTGCTCGTGATTGATGGTGGCAGGGGACATGTTGAAAAGGCGAAAGCAGTGCTTAATGAACTGCAGGTTGAGGGAGTCGCTTTAATCGGCGTAGCTAAGGCTGCGGGCAGGCGAGCAGGCGATGAAACCCTCATACTTGCTGATGCAGGAAAAACAGTTCGCCTCGCTAGGCATTCGCTCGCATTTCATTTGATTCAGCAAATTCGGGATGAGGCGCATCGGTTTGCAATTACAAGCCACAGAAAGCGTAGAACTAGAAGCAGGACTACATCACCTTTGGAGAGCATACCTGGCTTGGGACCTAAACGCAGACAAAATCTATTGAAGCACTTTGGAGGTATGCGTGGAATTTCTCGTGCAGGAGTGGAAGAACTAGCCAAGGTGCCTGGCATAGGCAAGAATCTTGCAGAAGCCATCTACCAGAAGGTGCATACTTTTTGAATTAACCTTACATGATATATTATATTCCTAACTTATTGACCTGTATCAGGATTTTTATAATACCCATGTTAGTGTGGGCTTACTATTTTCCTCCCGACTACTGGGGTATGCCAGTTGCAGCTGTACTTTTCGGATTTGCGTCATTGACTGATTGGTTAGATGGGTATTTAGCACGAAGGCTGAATCAGGTATCTAAATTGGGAGCATTTTTGGACCCAATTGCAGATAAATTGATTGTGGTTACGGTACTTGTCGTTATAGTGGATGCTCACGGACACTTGTCCATTCTAATCCCGTCACTGATCATAATTGCACGGGAAATTGTGGTCTCCGGTCTCCGTGAATGGATGTCCGAACTGGGTCGTCGTGAGTCCGTAGCAGTTTCGATGGTTGGCAAGCTCAAAACCGCTGTACAAATGTTAGCGTTGTTTTTGATACTCTATTACCATCCAGTATTTGGTCTACCTGTTTTTGAAATTGGAGTATGGTTGCTGAACGTTGCAGCGACTCTTACGCTTTGGTCAATGGTAATCTATATTCGCCGTGCAATGATGTCTGCTGGCTGAAGGAGATGCCGGAATATATTGACTCATACCTGTTGATCGTTAAACTGGACCCTGGATATTGCGGGAATAGCTCAGTTGGTAGAGCGCAACCTTGCCAAGGTTGAGGTCGCGAGTTCGAGCCTCGTTTCCCGCTCCATATGGTTGACGCGCAAGTCTTACTGGTCTTCCCCACATATGCTGAACTATGCCTGTGATCATAAGTATTTCCTGTCTCAGAATGAGTTGAACCCAGGCAAGTTTTATATCTGATTGATGAAGGCTATACATTGTGGAAAGAATGGTCTTCTGGTGTTTGTGCAGGCTTACTAGCTAGCCTGCTAAAACAATACCAATATCCTTTCAGATTAACGAGAATTTATTTCCTGAAACTACCTCGATAATCATGAATGCATGATTCCGAAAATACATTTGTGAAGTGATGAATAAAATTGAGCTAATCATATTTGATTGTGATGGCGTCCTTGTTGATAGTGAGCGGATTACTGCCGAAGTATTCGGAAAAATATTGTCTGAGGAGTGCGGCTTATCACTCAATATGGATGACTTGTTGGGAATGTTTTTGGGAAAGTCTTCTGAGCAGTCCCTGAAGATAATTGAACAGTTGATAGGACGCAAGCCGCCTTCAAATTTGGAAGCTAGGTATCAAAGCGAGATCATAGCAGCTTTAAGAAATTCGGTTACTGCCGTATGTGGTATCAAGCAAGCTTTGGCAGAAATTACCATTCCGTATTGCGTTGCATCGGATGGGTCACATGAGAAGATGCGCACCACCTTGAGTAAAACTGGCCTACTCGAATCGTTTGAAGGGAAGCTCTATAGTGCATCTGATGTGTCTCGTAGAAAGCCTTGTCCAGATATCTTTCTTCATGCAGCGCATGATATGGGATACACCGAGCCTTGCAAGTGCCTCGTAATTGAGGACAGTCCAATAGGAGTAAAGGGAGGAATTACTGCAGGTATGAATGTGTTTGGTTATGCAGGTTTCATAAATGAGGACTGGCTTATCGATGCTGGTGCCCACTATATCTTTAAGAAAATGGCTGATTTGGCCAAAGAGATTGCAACTTATGAACAAAAATACATGTGAAAGGATGTGGAAATGGCACCTGACGTATGGCTAGAAAATTATTCATGGTGGATGGGCGTAGAGAAGTGTAGGGTCTGCTGTATCCAATCCAATGTTTTCAAGGTGTATTTTTTTTTACACGGTACGCCAGATGAGTCAGGACCCAAGCAACGAAACGCGTAATAAACTCAGGGACTTGTACAAAAAGATAAAGTGCGAAGACTGCATTTAGTATTGCTGCTATCAGGAAAAGCTGGGGGATATTCAAGTCTGCATTGAGCAGTACCATAGCGTAAATAGAAGCGGCAGCAATTGCTACTGCATTTAAAATATTATTTCCTGCAATAACTCGTGCGCGCCTTTGCGGATTGGTACGGGCCTGAATCAGTGCGTATAACGGAACAATGTAAATACCACCGAATGCACCTATAAATAACATGTCAATGCAAAGACGCCAGTTTGATTTTATTTGAATAAACTCTTGCAGGCTGAGAAGTTCGCTGGATGTATGTAAGGTAGCTGCAAAAAAAACGTCAACACCAAAAAGAGAAAGGCCCATAGAGCCGATTGGTACTAGGCCTAACTCAATTGTATGGTTGGATAGTTTTTCACAAAGCAGTGAGCCCAACCCAATGCCTATACAAAACAAGGCCAGAAATAAAGTAACGACTTGTGCATCGGCACCGAGAGCAAGATGTGTGAAATTCGGTAGCTGAGTGATATAGGTTGCACCTAGAAACCAAAACCATGCAATGCCCAATATGGAGAAAAAAACAGTTCTATTTTCCCTTAGTAACTTTATGTTGCGAAATGTTTCGGTAAATGGGTTCCACCGTATTTTGATCATCGGATCAACGGCAGAAGATAAGGGTATGTTTAGAGAACTTATATAGCCCAAGCTAGCCAGAGCAATTACAGTGCATGATACCAATATTCTTGAATCGGAAGAAATTCCCACCAGAAATCCACCAAAAATCGTACCTAGCAAAATTGCCATGAATGTTCCAGATTCTACCAATGCATTGCCTCCGATCAGTTCCTCTTTTTTTAGGTGTTCTGGGATAATGGAGTACTTGATTGGGCCGAAGAATGAAGATTGAGAACCCATAAGGAATAGGACGAGCAATAGAAAAGGAATATTGTTGAGGTAAAACCCTATTGCAGCGAACAGCATAATGCCTATTTCACCCAATTTAATTTTTCTTATCAGTGCTGCTTTTTCAAAGCGATCTGCAATTTGACCGGCAGTTGCAGAAAAAAGGAAAAACGGCAAAATGAATAGGATTGCTGCTAGATTGATTATGTTGTTTGAAGCCTCAGAACCTGAATAACTGCTTTGAAAAGCTACAAGTATAATTAGTGCATTTTTAAATACATTATCGTTGAAGGCGCCAAAGAACTGGGTAAGGAAAAAAGGGCCAAAACGTTTTTCTTTCAGCAGTTGAAGCTGATTTTTTGAATTCAGTTTATTATCGGTAGACAAGATATTTCAATGGCAGCAGGACTCGCCAAGCTTCTCCAAGCGCCAGTAATTATACGGCCATGGGGTTAGAAACCCTACAACAAGCATGACAGGTATAACCCACCAGACAAGTTTTGCACCACCAGTGAGAAAATAGTCAGTAATGTTCATGGTGACTTCCATGGAAACCATTGAGATAAAACTCATGCCCATGGCTGTTCTGAAAGCCGTGTTGATCACCATACCCTTGCGCATTAGAATTATTGTTTCCAGTATCACACTGGTGATGAGTCCGTTAACGACAGCCAAGGTCAATATGAGTAGCGGGTTGATGCCTGTTGTGAAGAACTGGAAATAAGCAATAGTCCCGAAATCACCTATAGCGCACCCTATCAAACACCACATTGTGTTGTAGGCGCTTTGCTTCCAAGTTTGCAGGTTGTTCCAAAACAACTCTTGTTTTCCAGAGGCCTAAAGCATGTCAGGCGTGCTTGCCATGCTAGACATGGCAAACTGTCCTTATTTGTAATCCGGGTTAATAGCAGTCTGGTTGAAGTCTACTTCAATCTCAACATCTGTTTTAAGTCTGGACTGACAAGCTAGAATGTAATTGTTTTTAAGCATATCGCCGTCAAGAGTGTATGCGAAATCTGTCAGCGCCTTTACTTTACCAGTAATCAGCTTGGCTCGACAGGTGCCACACGAGCCAACTTTGCAATCGCATGGCCAGTCAATTCCCGCATTTTTAGCTGCTTGCAAAAGGTTAATACCACCCTTGACATCGAATGTCTGGCCTGTATTTTTTACTGTTGCCTTGAAATCTTTGTTTTTTCCACCTAATCCAAACATATTGTAATCTCCTTAATGAATTGGTCGTTAACTTCATGAAGTGCCGTGCTATGTCTACTATGGCGCATCAGGTGACAAATCCATGAGGTATCAAATGGATTACCAGTTTATTGTAGTAAGCCCCTCAGCACCCGGGCTGTTATTTCATGCGTCTGCATACGATTTGTGAGCAAATTGGCAGTTGGTTCGTCGGTTGCCTGTTCAGTTACCGGAAAGACCTCGCGTGCTGTTCGTACTGCAGCTTCCTGCTCTAGAACCATCTGTCGGATCATGTTTTCCGCATCAGGTGCACCAGTCTCTTCATCGATCTGGGTGGATTCTGCGAACCTGCTGTAGGAGCCAGGAGCCAATTTCCCAAGTGCACGAATTTGCTCAGCAGTTTCGTCTACCGCAAGAGCAAGTTTCTGGTATTGCTGTTCAAATATGGTATGTAAGGCAGTAAACATGGGTCCGATCATGTACATCGAAAAAAAATTATGACAGCGATCAATTTTGTACATTACAGGCCAGTATAATAGGGTATGAGAAATTGAGGGTTAGAAACTCAACTGTCTTTAGTTTTGTGGATAGGCCTAAGTGGTTTATCAGGGATAAAGCATTAACCAGCAAACCCCCCATACAATCAACCCAGTTCCGGTTATCGTTCGTGTGATGGTAGCAGAATATGGCAATGCTTTTTCAAGCAGTACAAATATCGTAATCAACACAACCCAGAGTATATTCATGACACCTACGGAAAACAAAACAGCCATTAGAGCCCAGCAGCAGCCCACACAGAACAAACCATGATGCATACCCATCTGGAAAGCCCCGAACCTGCCGTCTTTCCATGCTGCCATCAAGAATCCAAGTGGAGTTCGGCACTGGTGTAAACATGCATCTTTCATAGGGGTCCACTGGTAAACCCCTGCTAGGATGAGGACTGCGCCACTCAATAGATAACTGGTACTATTCATCATCGGGTTTAGCAGGCCATATTCATGCAGTAGCCATTGGGCTGCACTGGCCAACAGGCTGAACATGCCCCAGGCCACTAGGTATCCAGACAAAAACGCGAATGTGGGTGCATAGGGCTGTCCTTTAAGCTTTTTTTGCCTATTAACTGTTGTAAACATCAGTACCATAGGGACAACAGTAGGTGTCATCATGGCAAGCATCATGGTAAACCACATAATAAAAAGCATGAAAAGGTCCCATGATGTCCAAGCACGCGTACCACCTTGAGGAGGCATCCACATATCGACCAAGTGCATATTGTCCATGGCCCAAGCCATGTAAAACATGTACAGCCAGCCAATAGCGGCGACCATAGCTAGCCCGGATAGGACAATTGCTCTGTCTTTGGAGGGTAGTGCAGAGATAGATAGCCCAGATGAATTCATGGATATTCAGGCCTGAAAGGTCAAATGGTCAGAATTTGTGAATATTAAAAATATACAGATTTCACCGATTGACAATTTAGAGCAGGTCAACCTCTACAAGTGGGAAAGTTATACGTAGTTTGTATTCAAGCCTTACTGCCTGTAGGTGTTTAAAGAATAGCCATTTTGAGCTATAGTCGCAACTATGTGTATTCTATCGTTTTTACAAACCTAATATATCCATCCTTGGGAGGTATGCAATGGCTATAACGGACTGGGGTGTTGAGGGCAACTATTTCGAGTCTTGTACATGTGATAATTTGTGCCCATGTATTTTACTGAAAAACCCTACTAAGGGTTATTGCGAAGCTATAGTTGGTTGGCACATTGAAAAGGGCCACTGTGGTGATGTGAGCTTGGATGGAATCAAGGTTGGGGTGTGGTTACATGCACCAGGCCACCTCACCGAAGGAAACTGGAGGCTTGCACTTTATGTTGACGAGGAAGCCAGTGATGCACAGTTTGATGCCATTTGCTCACTATGGAGTGGTGAAGGGGGTGGCCATTTAAGTGTAATCGCAAGCCTGGTAGGCGAAGTAATGAGCGCAAAGAAGGCAAAAATCTCTTTTGAAAGTACCGATGCCAAGAAACACCTGGTGATCGAAGGTATCGGTGAAAACGAGATGTATCCCATGGAAGGGGAAGATGGAAAGCCAGTGATCGTGGCTAACCACCCACTTGCAGTGGCACCCGGCAATCCAGTCATCGTCCATGAGTCCAAGAGTGCCAGCTACAATGATAACGGCATAGAGTGGAGCGAGTCAGGTAAAGCAGGTTTGGCCTCTCCATTTCAATACGGGCCGTAACACGGGAAGTAAATCACACACTCCCCCGCTTGGGGGAGTGCACGGTTGCAGCCAGTTTTCAGTAAGCTTGTCGAATACCTAGGTCGTATCCAAGAAGAACCCGGGGTTTTAATTGGTTGATATTCTAAAGGGCATGTAAACAGGGCATGATCCTACAAGCCCTGTGAGGACTGGTATAGCCCCCAGTAAACCGAACCACCATCCTCCGCCCAATGCGAAGGCTAGGCCAATAAACAGAAGGCCGATCAGGATTCGAAACATGCGTTCAGTGTCGCCCATATTTATAGTCATCGCTCATTACCTCATTCGTTGATGTCTTGATCACACAGCCGGAACAGGTACCATGTATCTGAATACATATATCGTACAAAAGATATGGCCCGGAGTCATGTTTTCATTGAGTTCGCGGTTGAAACTGCTCTTCTGCCAGGATGCATTTTGCCACACCCGGCCGGTTCACCGCTGTAACACAGCTATCCGGGCATCTCTCAGAAGGTAGCCCATGTACCCCAGACTATTCCTGTGCGCATTGATGACTTTGCTTGTGTTTGCATCCTTGACTGCGGCCGGCGATGAACATCTGCCGCGAATGCTGGATGCGCTGGAGGGGTATGAAGCTGACCATTTGGTGGACAAGCATGCAACCAGCGGCCAGGTCACGCCAAAGACGGTGATGGAGCAGTTTAACCTTCATATCCAGCATAAGAAAATGGCTTGTGTTAAGGCCATTGGCCACGAGGAATTCTGTCATTGTATCAGCGAGAATATGCCTTCCGATCAGGAATTTGCCAACTATGTGGTAGCCGTCTCGAAAACCAGGGAAGAACTCAACTATGATCGTCTCAGTGAATATTACAAACACTCGATTGACCTGGCCCGTACTGCCCGTGACAAGTGTGTAATGGAAACCATGTGAGTCCTGGTTGTCCGAGGAAGTGCCGGACCTCGGCTTCCTTGTGTTTAACGCATCCATCGAACTGTGACAAGATAACGCTGAAATCCTTTTTTTCCTGGTGGCCAAATAAATGTATCTCCGGACCAAAGCCGTTTGTTTCTTCTGTCTGTTGGTGATTTCCCTGCCTGCAGGGACACAGCAGGATACACTGGCTCTCACGGGAAATCTGGTTCAGGGTGGCCTGGCTTTTGGGCAGGTTGAGCCTAGTTCAAGGGTGCAGGTCAATGGCCACTGGGTGCGTGTCTCCGCCGAGGGGGAATTCATTGTCGGGTTTGGGCGTGACTATCCTGCTAAAGCAAACTTGACGGTATATGCAAAAGACGGTTCGCATGAAACCCATGTTCTTGCAATCGCGTCACGAAAGTACGACGTTCAGCGCATTGACGGGCTGCCGGACAGGCAGGTCAATCCTGGCCCGGAGGTCATGCAGAGAATCCGCGAGGAGAGTGCAAGTATTGCAGAAGCACGTAGCGTGAACGAAGATCGCATGGATTTCAGATCCGGTTTTATCTGGCCTGTACATGGCCAGATATCAGGCATATACGGCAGTCAAAGAATCCTGAATGGGTTTCCGAGGCAACCTCATTTTGGCATTGACATTGCCGCACCGGTAGGTACTCCTGTTGTGGCGCCTGCTCCCGGGTTAGTGACCTACGCTGAGGATATGTACTTTTCAGGGGACACCTTGGTGATAGACCATGGCCAGAATCTGTCGTCCTCTTTTCTCCATCTGCACAAGATTCTGGTAAATGTCGGAGACCGGGTAGAGCAAGGCCAGCCTATTGCACTGGTAGGGGCGACGGGCCGTGTAACAGGCCCGCATCTGGACTGGCGCATGAACTGGCACCAACAACGTCTGGACCCAGGCCTGATCATGGGTGAAATGCCCTCAGGCAAGTAGATTTTCATGCATTCACAACAATGCACATATACAAGCTGGTTTACAAGCTTTGGTAATAGTCCATAAGGATCTTTGCAACCTCTGGCCTTGCAAATTCTTTAGGCAATTCCTCACCAGCGGCAAGCATAGCTCGCACCTTTGTTCCAGACAGCAGCACGAAATCCTCTTTTTTATGATCTGGCACATCGCGCATCATCACGACCTTGTTTAACTTTTTGGAGTAGGCTGTGTGATCGGCATGAAATATCTGGATGTCAAGTGTGCCAGGTGGAATTTCCTCATCGAAAATTGTTTGCGCATCAAAAGCACCATAGTAATCGCCCACGCCTGCATGATCGCGGCCTATTATAAAATGAGTGCAACCACAGTTTTGGCGGAATACAGCATGTAAAACAGCTTCACGTGGACCAGCATACAGCATGTCAAATCCGTAGCCGGTAATCATTACACTATTGGGAGGAAAATATAGCTCCACCATTTTGCGAATTGCATCATCCCGTACAGGTGCCGGGATATCACCTGGCTTTAGCTTGCCCAGCAGCATATGAATGAGTATCCCTTCAGCGCCTGTGTCTTGTTGTGCCATTTTGCATAACTCTTCATGTGCACGGTGCATGGGATTTCGTGTCTGAAAACCGACAACGACCTGCCAGCCGTGTTCGGCTATTTCATTTCTTATCTCCACTGCCGTACGAAATGTGTTTGGGAATTCATCCCTGAAATAACTGTAATTCAAAGCCTGTATAGGGCCTGAAATAACTACATTTCCTAGAGACAGGAAAGTAGCTACACCTGGGTGCTCATGGTCTGTGGTGCGGTAAGTATTTTCTATTATGACCTTAACTTGCTCCTGGCTGAGCTCTTCCACAGCTTCGACTTTCTGGATGGCGATGACAGGACAGCCCGTGACGTTGGGATCTTTCAATGCGATGCGTGAACCAGGTTCAATAAGCGGGGCATCATGTACAAGGTTTAGTATTGGAACTGGCCAGAACAGACCACTACTGGTATGCATGGATTCGGCAACGGAAATTGAATCTGTGGCATTCATGAACCCTTGCAGGGGTGTAAAATATCCTGCAGCAAGCATAACGACATTGCAGGCTGCTGCAGAATTTAATAGCACTTGGGGCAGGTTTTGTGCTTCCTGCTCAAGCTGCTTGCGTTGCACTTCATCCGCTACATATAAAGGTTTTAGGACATCCGACCCATGAGGCTTGATCATTTTCACTCCCAAAATGTGCAGTTAAAAGTAGAATAATTTTGATACGAAGACTGAGTTGCTTGGCCACACATTTCAGTATGAAAACGACAAGCTTGCTACTTTATTGTCTTGATATAGGTATTAGCTAGTTTGTTCTCAGAAGAAACCGATGATGAGGTCTGACTGAGCAATCAACTATCTTGCATTATTTTATTGAATCTGTACTGAATCCTGCGGCCTTGATGCCGACAATGGCGCAGTGCTCATCCTGATCAGAAAGGTCACCGGAGATTCCTACTGAGCCAATCACAGTATTGTTGTGGTCCCGTACCAGAACACCACCCGCCACTGGCATAAGCCCCTGGTCTGCGATATGAATCAGGGCATTCATGAACATGGGTCTTTGCTTGCCCATCTCATCTAGAGCGCTGGATGGCAATCCCATTCCAATTGCACCCCACGCCTTTGCCATGGCGATTTTTGAGCGCATGAAGCTGGCTCCATCAGCTCTTGATAGTGCCCTGATATGACCTCCGGTATCCAGCACAACTATTGTAAGTGGAGCTAATTTCCGCTCCTGTCCCTCACGATGGGCGGCATTGATGATTTCATTCGCTTGTTTTAATGTAATTTCTTTCATGAGAGGAATTCCTGTTACACCATATCCATAATTGCTCTGCACTAGTACAGCCTAGGCTATACCTTGGTAGGGTACGACTTACTGCTTTGTGCTGATCATTTCTATCATTTCATCGATATAGTCGAGCAGAGCACATGCCAGCATATCATCTTGTTTTTTGTCGCCTATTTTCAGCAGTCCCTGTAGAGAGTTCTGAATGACCTGCATATCTTGCTTGGGGCGATTAAGCTGTTCTTCAATATTTGCTATATGTATATTTGAAGCAGTTCTGTCACGGTCTGAATTCAATATTTCAGGGAAATGTGAACTAATCTGTTGAACAAATTTCGCCAGTTCGGCTATCTTGTCTTCGTGTGAATAGTTTCTGCTGTAGGCCTGTTCCAGCGACGGAATTTTCGAGTCCCCATGAATACCCGTTGATTTAAATTTATGCTTTTCAGAGACCATCATGCAGGCCTGAATTCCAGGGTCTGGCCGTTACTACACCAGCGTTGTCCAGTAGGTAGCGGACCATCCATGATCAGGTGACCGTGATGCCCTCCGCATTGAGCGCAAGAATAGGCCATACTGGGTAAAATTGTCCTGAAATCTGTGTAAACTTCCAGATGTCCTCTGAGGTGGTCCATGAAACTGGGCCAGCCTGTCTTACTATCGTACTTCATATCCGAAGTAAACAGTTCCAGATTGCAGCCAATGCAATGATAACTTCCTGCTTCATTGAACTCGGTGTACTTGCTTGAATAGCGGGGTTCTGTAGCACCTTTTCGTAAAATGGCATATTGGTTGGACGACAGGGCGTTGCGCCAGAAATCATCGCTGTATTCCAATTTTTTTATACTTGCTGCAGCTTTAATATTGATTTTGTTGTGGCTGGACTTGAACTGCAATACCGTAAACAAAGCCAATCCTGTTACCGCAGTGAATATAAATGCCCTTCTATTCATAACTCATAACCCTAGGATCTTGGATTGAATTCCCTGCAAGTATTGTAGTTTACAGATATGCAAGAGTTTAGACCTTCACACAGAATACAATCTAATCCTGTGGAGATTTTATAATATAATGCTTGCAAATGATGTATCTTAGCGACGCTAGGAAGCTTGAACCACAAAATGCAATACGCAGAGGTGCATGCAAGTGGTCGTATTTAAAATTTCCATGGAGTAAACTTTCAAGTATATTCTGAATGTATTTCTATATATAACATGTTGTTAGAAGAATGAGCAGAAGTGAACTATCTGATATGCTGAAGCTGGAGTTTACTCTTCTGAATCGTAGACTAACTCATATAACCATTGTTCTGGTTTGCATTCTTGCAGTCGTAATGTGGTGGGCAGGAATAGAAGTACAAGGCAATGCTGCAAGCATTGTTGGCGTGATGTTTATTGGGCTGGCTGCATTTACATTTAAAATTCCCCATATCACATATCGATTTATGCTCAACAAGTACAAAAATGAGCCTGAAAAAATTTCTGCTTTAGGACCCAGTTGGCAGGAATTCAAAACATTTGCCATGCGGCGAAAATAGGGAGTTCAATACTCAGGCTTCAGCATGTGCTGAGTAAGTATTTGGTATGAATGCACTGCTATTAGTCGCACACGGCAGCCGGAAAAGGGTGTCCAACGATGAGATTAGGGATCTGACGAGAAGGCTCGCGCAAGATGCTACTCATGGATTTGACCAGGTCGAGTGTGCATTTCTGGAATTCACAGAGCCGTCAATTACCGAGGGAATATCTATCTGTTCACGAAAGGGTGCTACACATATCACTGTGCTTCCTTATTTTCTTTCTTCTGGTCATCATGTAACCGTAGACATTCCTGCTGAACTGGAGAATGTAAAGAAGAACAACCCACAGGTACAGCTTCAAATGGCACCTTACCTTGGTGCTGCTAAAGAGATCGGTAAAATTTTAGTATCCCTCAGTCGACGCGCTACATGATTATACTGCTTGGTCGCAGTGATACTTGGCATAGAAATTTCTTACGTGCAAAAGGCCTCAATGCCCTCTCTGGTAACCGGTGTATACGGAGAGCTTCTGACTTGGTCGTGGATTTTCATGCGATAACGGATAAATTGATCAACCTTGGTGAAATGCATAAACGGATTGCCCTCCAGCTCTTCTGCAAGTGTTGATGTAGCTTTTTCTGCATAGTGGTGACCAGGGTGAATGACAATGGAATCAGGAAGCTCATCGCGAAACCTCTTAAGGGTAGTGTGCATCTGCTCTGGGTCACCGCCGCGTAAGTCGCAACGTCCGCAGCCGAATACGAACAGGGTATCTCCTGTAATGAGATCATTGCCGGCTCTATAGCAGGCTGAGCCAGGCGTATGTCCGGGAGTGTGCAGAACTTCAATCTCGGTTTTTCCAATGGTTATGCTATCTCCACCATGATGTAGACTGGGCTGAATGAGGTCGCCACCCCAGAATGACGCCTCACTTTTCAACAGATGAACTTCAGCATCATACTTGCCTAATAGTTGATCAATTCCGTTGATGTGGTCATGGTGGCTGTGGGTCAACAAAATGTCTGTAATGGTTATGTCCAAAGATTTTGCTCGATTTATAATTGCCGGCACATCCCATGCAGGGTCGACAACGGCTGCAGTCTGGGTCGAATGGTCTATGAGTAAATATATTAAATTTTCCATGGGTCCCAGCTGCATGGCATCTATGGAATAAGTTTTTATATTGCTCGACGTTGGCATTAAAGGTTCCTGTTGCATCGATGTGGATTTCACAGCATAGAGTATAGGATGAACTACCGTATCACAATGGAAATGCAGGCAACATAGCGTGGACACACTTCCAGATTACATTGATTATGGACTACATGTATTATCAATTGGCTTGAACCCTTCCACTATTTCCGTTGAGAAAGGTTTCTATTTTGCAAATCCTCGAAATCGGTTTTGGAAAGCCCTGAATGCTAGTGGGCTGATACCTGAGGAAATCATGCCATGCATACAATCCCAAGAAAAAATATTCAGGCAATACGGAATTGGGTTTACCGATGTTGTAAAGAAGCATTCTTCAATGGGAAAATCTCTGAAAGCTGCAGACTATAAGAAATGGGCTCCTACGCTGAAAATGAAAATTGAAAAGTATGCACCCAGTGTCTGCTGGTTTCATGGCAAGATGGCCGCACAGAATTATTTTAAATATGCCGAACACTGTAATACCACGGTAGAGTGGGGCAGGTTATCTTTTCAGATCAAGCACTCAGCTGTTTTTGTAACTCCCAACCCTAGTCCTGCAAATGCGGTGTTTACGTTGCACGAAATTACAGAATGGTATGAAAAACTGGCTGAAATGCTGGACAGTGAATCACCTCGGGTATACTCGCCTACCTGATAACTTGTAGTGATTGTGCTGTATAGAATGCATTACAACTGTGACAGGTCTGTGTATGCGTTTAGTTTTGTTTAGCTACGAGTTCTCTTGTGCTGATCTTTAGGTGTTGCCTACGGATTATTTAAGTTGAAATACGGTCAAAGCAAGTGCAGTTGCAGGCTTTGGATGAATGCCAGGAAGGCAATTACAGCCAGGGGCATGAAAAAATATCCGCTAGGGTGATAGATTTGAAGCTGCAAATATTGACCAGCATAAAATTTGCGTATTTTCAATCAAAATTGAGTATTTTGAGAGTGTAGAATTTGCTTCGAACTGGCGAACATTAAAGCTAAAATGCTTGTAGGTGACCAACTGCAGGGTCTACCAAGAGGATATTTTGAATTTGGAATAGAGAGACAGGAGACATTCAATGAAGTCTCTCGTATGAATGCTGTAAGGAATTTCGGATGTCTAGTTACCGCATGCTGAATGCTATAGGGTTGTTTTTCTGTGTGACATCAGTTGTGTTTGCAGTTTTTTATCTTGAAAAGACCTTGTATCTTGATCCTTGTCCTTTGTGCATACTGGATCGGGTTGTACTTGCTGTAATGGGACTCATTTTCTTCCTAGCCCTGATTAGCTTCCCGGGATCAGTATTCTCAAAAATCTATAGTCTGCTTTCTATTGCCCTCAGTACAGCTGGAATTGGGTTGGCTTCAAGACATATATGGCTGCAAAGTCTACCGGCAGACAAGGTGCCGGAATGTGGGCCGGACTTGTATTATATGCTTGAAACCCTGCCAGTCTTTGATGTCATTCGTAAAGTATTTGCCGGCTCGGGCTCATGTGCTGAAGTGGACTGGACATTTGCCGGGCTCACGATTCCCGAGCAGACGCTTATATTGTTCACGGGACTGATGCTGTTATCCTTAATCCAGGCTGTTACTGCCTGGAAGCATGCCTAGCAGGTCATTACAGAGTCCTTTCCTTTTTTTATCCAATCAGGTATAGAGCATTGTACATTGTGAGTATGAGGAATATCGGGAGCACACGTCTTTGTCATAGGAAGTAGAAGAAAGCATGAATACTGCCAAAGATATACATTCCGTACCCAGCTGGATTCCGCCTGCGACCCGGCTTGTAGAACTGCATGGGGATTATGGTACTACTGATTTTATCATGCGTCGTGGTGGTTCATTGCCAAAAGTAGTAGTAGCTTATGAGTCCTGGGGCAGGCTTTCGCAAATGCACGATAATGCAGTGCTTGTATTTACAGGTCTGTCACCCTCTGCACATGCCTGTTCTTCTCACGAGGACCCTTCACCAGGCTGGTGGGAATATATGATAGGTCCAGGTAAGCCTATTGATACAGACCGATTTTATGTGGTGTGCGTGAACTCCCTGGGGAGTTGCTTTGGTACAACAGGCCCAAGTTCAATCAACTCTAAAACCGGCAAACGGTATTGTGTGGATTTCCCTGACCTCACGATCGAAGACATAGCCAAGGCTGGCCACCATGCCATGCAGGAACTGGGTGTGGATCATCTTTGTGCAGTAGTTGGGGCTTCTATGGGTGGCATGTCGTCTTTGGCATATGCGCTCCAGTATCCAGACGAGGTGGATTATCTTGTCACAATTTCTTCGGCCTGCCGCTCTTTACCATTAGCAGTTGCCATGCGGTCAATACAGCGGGAGATTGTGCGTTGCGATCCGGACTGGAAAGACGGCCTCTATGAGCCAAGTGAAGAGCCTAAAAACGGCATGACGCTGGCTCGCAAGATAGGGCTAATATCCTACCGTGCGGGAGAAGAATGGAACCAGCGATTCAATCGTGCACGTGTCAGCCCGAAATTCAAAGGTAGGAGCAAGTTTGGTATCGAGTTCGAAGTTGAATCTTATCTTGATTACAATGCTCACAAATTTGTAGATGCTTTTGATGCCAACAGTTATCTCTATTTATCTAGGGCAATGGACTGGTTTGATGTGGCTGAGCATGGTGGGTCCGTCAATGCAGGGCTAGCCAAAATACACTCTAGGAAAACCCTGGTCATAGGGGTTGAGACAGACATACTGTTTCCTGTTACACAGCAGGAAGAAATATTCAATGGAATAGGTAAAGCTGGCCGAAATGTCGAGTTTATACGCTTGCCTTCAATAAAAGGTCATGACTCATTCCTGATAGACGAAGAGAATTTCGCACCAGCAATGAGCAAGTTCTTTTCAGAGATCAGCTAGCTGCGTTCATCAATGCGTACATAATCTCGTTGGTCTGCACCGGTATACAGCTGGCGAGGTCGGCCAATTCGTGCCTGAGGATCACTCATGTGTTCTTTCCAGTGAGATATCCAGCCTACCGTACGGGCCAGTGCAAAGATCACAGTGAACATATTCAGAGGGAGGCCCATTGCACGCAAAATGATGCCAGAATAAAAATCGACATTCGGATACAGTTTGCGTTGTATAAAGTAATCATCTTCTAGGGCAATTCGCTCAAGTTCCATGGCAGTATCAAGTAGACGCTGATGAGGATTGTTTTCGCCCAATTCATCAAGCAACTGGTGACAGACTTTGCGAATAATTTTTGCACGTGGGTCATAGTTCTTGTACACACGATGGCCAAAGCCCATCAGGCGAAACTGGGAGTCCTTGTCTTTGGCTCGTTCAATATAGTAGTTGACACTCTTGCCTGATTGCACGATGTCTTCAAGCATGTTGATTACTGCCTCGTTGGCCCCACCATGTGCAGGTCCCCAGAGTGAACTGATGCCTGCAGATAATGCTGCATACGGATTGGCTCCTGAACTTCCGGCTAGTCGCACTGTAGAGGTGGAGGCATTTTGTTCATGGTCGGCATGCAAAATTAGAATCAGGTCCATCGCACGAACAAAAGCAGGACTGGGCTGATAGTCCGTGGTAGGTAGCCCGAACATCATGTACAGGAAGTTTGAGACATAATCCAGCTTGTTATTCGGATACACAAAAGGCTGACCTACAGTATATTTGTATACCCAGGCTGCCATGGTTGGGACTTTGGCGATTAGACGTTTTGCTGCGATCTCTCTGGACTCGGCATCGTGGACGTCAATCTGGTCATGATAAAATGCAGACATCGCACCTACGGTTGCCACCATCATTGCCATAGGATGTGAGTTGTTATGAAACCCTAGGTAGAACCGGCGCATTTTTTCATCCAGCAGGGAATGCATTTTCAGCCGGCTCTCAAATGTTTCGAAAGTTTGTTTGTCCGGAAGCTCACCGTTTAAAAGCAGATAACAGACTTCAAGGAATGTGCTGTGTTCAGCAAGTTGCTCGATTGGATAGCCTCGATAACGCAGTAGGCCAAGGTCACCATCAATAAAAGTAATTTTGCTCTCACAACTGGCCGTGGACACAAAGCCAGGGTCATAGGTGAAATAGCCGAGCTTCTTGTATAGTGTTCCTATATCAATGGTGCTGGGCCCATTTGTACCATCCAGTACAGGTAGGTCGACTGATTTGCCTGTCGCAATATCTGTCACTGTGACGGTTCTATCTGCCATGTAAATCAACTCCTGGTCTTGTGCAAAAAATATTTCCATTCAGGCTGTCAGTCAGCCGAGATGGCTGTCTCCCGTATTGAACGGGAAACTGTCCTGTGTCTGACGATACTGAATCAGATTATGTCTGACCGGCTATAACGTATTGTATTTAATACGGTTAGTCGTGGGACCTTGCTCGTATGGCAAGCACCAGCCTGTTCTTATAAGTACTGATTATAACATTTATAATTCGCAGTGCAGAATGAGATTTCTGTTTTATTTTTTGTTGCTTTTTATATGCTGTTCAATAAATTCTGCAATTTGCTCAGGGTCATTCAAGGTCAGTACAGGCAATGAAGTGCTTACTTGTATTGGCTGATCGGTTGCAATTGCAATCACGTAGGGATCATCGGATGCCATGAGTGGTTTGCCCAGGGCAGGTCTGTGGATCTCGATCTTGGATATGGGCGCAGTTTTAAAACCTTCTACGATGACGAAATCAATCGGCTTAGGATCAATATGTACTAGGGCTTCCTGAAGCGATAACTCAGCTTCACCTGATGCATGTTCATGAATGAGCGCCCAGCGCCTCTGTGAAGAGATCAGGACTTGCTGGGCTCCTGCCTTTCTGATTTTATAACTGTCTTTTTCAGGATGATCGATATCAAATAAATGGTGTGCATGTTTGATGACTGCTACATTCAGATTACGCAAATTTAAAACTGGTATGAGCTTCTCCAGCAAAGTTGTTTTGCCAGAACCGCTGTACGCGCACAACCCAATGACAGGTTTTTCAAATAAACTGCGACTCATGCTATTTGTTAATCTGTAAAGTGCACGGATACTACTGCAAGGTCTCTTTGCTCATTTACATTTAAAAAATTATCCTGCATTTCACTGAAATCAGCCTGAGCGAGGTTGTGCTGTTCATACCAGTGCTCAATTTTACGTCCCCCACATGCAAGAAATTCCCGTAGGCTGTCCTGCAATTGACAGTCTATCAGCGCATACACAGATTGCATTCTTTTGCCATCGTGAACTACACAAATTTCTGCTTCTTGCCTACTCAGGACTGTATGCAGCCGTGCTACGATACCAGTCGGAAGCAAGGGCCCGTCACAGGGGCAGGTGAAGATATAGTCAGTGGATGTATGATTCATTGCAGCAGCCATTCCAGCAAGCGGACCTTGAAACCCAGTTAAATCATCTGCTATGACCGGATAGCCGAACTTTCCGTATATATTTTTGTTGCGGTTGGCATTAATCAGAATTTCTGCAACCTGAGGTTTCAAAGCATTGATCACATGTACAATCATGGGCTGGTCGTTGATTTGAAGAAGTCCCTTATCCTGTCCACCCATGCGGGTTGCTTGTCCCCCTGCTAGTATGACACCTGTAATATCTTCTTTAACCATGATGGACCCTGGAGGACCTTAGGGAAATCTTAAAAATAATTGATATGTGCGCATGAGTGTTTAATGATCCGGTTGGTTTAGTTTCAGACAGTTGTAGACATCGGTACATATTTGATAAAAGGGCGATCAGACAAAAAATCAGCCGTCGTGAGACTGCTAGTATAGCAAGCTTAACTGCTAGCAATCGTTAGACGTTTAGGAGGTAATATGAGTAATCCAATCAGTAGCCAGGACCGCCTCGAAATTGAAGCAGCGGTGTACAGGAAGCTAGTAGAACATTTGCGTGAGAAAACAGAAGTGCAAAACATCGACCTGATGAATCTTGCAGATTTTTGCCGAAATTGCCTGTCCAAATGGTATGTGTCAGCAGCTGAGAATAGGGGGATTGAAATAGAATATGAGCAAGCCAGAGAAATTGTGTACGGTATGTCCTATGCAGAATGGAAAGCCAAATACCAGAGAGAAGCGACCCCAGAACAGCAAAAAGCCTTTGCTGAAGGCAAAATACGTCGTGAAGACGGATAGGCATACTAGGGATTAATGTTTGTGATGAATAGAACGGTTGAGGATACTGAATTAAGTGATCAGGAATTATTGCGTTACAGTCGACAGATTATGTTGCCGCAGATTGATATGGCAGGACAGCAAAAACTCCTTGCATCGCATGTGCTGCTGTTTGGTGTAGGTGGACTAGGTTCCCTAGTTGCTATGTACCTTGTGACGAGTGGTATTGGAAAAATCACTATAGTAGACCCGGACCGGGTGGACTTGTCCAATCTGCAAAGGCAAGTCATATTTCGAAGCGACCAAATTGGAGATGAGAAGGTGAGTTCTGCAAAACAGGTTCTTGCAGCTTTAAATGAACGGGTAACAGTGCGCACTATCAATTCACGGCTAACTGGATCTGAACTCAGAAATGAGGTAGCTAATGCCAATCTTGTGGTAGATGCAACGGATAACTTTAGCGCCCGTTTCGCAATTAACGTGGCCTGTGTGGAAACTCGCACTCCACTTGTAGTTGGTGCTGCAATCAGGTTTGAGGGGCAGGTGATCGTATTTACCATGCGGGATGAAAGCGCATGCTATCAATGTCTGTATCCTGATCAGGGAGATCTTGAGGAACGTTGTACACAAACTGGCATTCTTGGTTCTGTAGCAGGGCTGGTAGGCTGTATTCAGGCGACCGAGGCAATCAAACTCTTGCTTCAGATAGGTGAAACGCTTTCCAATAAAATGTTGCTTGTTGATGCGTTAAATATGGAATGGCACGGTGTCAAGATAAACAGGGATCCTAAATGTGCAGTGTGCGCAAATTCAAACAACCATGCATGACTTTGGATATTGCTAACCAACCCATCAGACTAGGCCATGAATCACCAACAATTTCTGGTTGCCATGGGAAGAATTTGATATGAATGACCGAGACATTGACGGCCTCAAGTTAAAGTTGAAGGAATTTGCAAAAATCAGGGATTGGGAGCAATTTCACAGCCCTAAAAACCTCTCTATGGCGTTGTCAGTGGAAGTTGCAGAACTGGTTGAACATTTTCAGTGGGTTACAGAAGAGCAAAGTACTCAGCTTGACCCGAAAAAACATGCAGCAGTTGCCTTTGAGATGGCAGATATATTTATTTTTCTGCTTCGTTTGTCAGACCAGTTGGGGATTGACTTGATGGAAGTTACACAGCGTAAGATCAAGCTTAACGAGCAACGCTATCCTGCCGACAAGGTGAAGGGAAGCTCAAAAAAATATAATGAATACAAATAATTGCTTGTTTATTTCATTTTTTTGATCTAGTAAGCGGCTTCTTAATAATCCTAGCGTATGAGGTAATTGTGCCCGAACCACAGCAATCGCTGCTTATTCAAGAAAGCACCATAACACTTCTTGGTACTGCACATGTGTCCCGCACGAGTGCAGACACTGTTCGAAGCAAGATTCGCTCCGGCAAATTTGATGTCGTTTGCATTGAGTTATGCCAAAGTCGCTATAACTCTATGATGCATGCAGATCAGTTAGCTGAAATGGACCTGTTTGCCGTCATTCGTCAGGGTAAGGCAAGCATGGTAGCTGCCCATTTGGCATTGGGTGCCTACCAGCAAAGAATGGCCGATCAGCTGGGTGTCAAGCCTGGCATTGAGATGAAGACAGCAATCACTGAAGCTTCTGCGCTTGGACTGCCTGTTGTTCTAATTGATCGAGAAATTGGCATAACCCTTCGGCGGGCATACAGAAATACGCCATTTTGGAAACGAATCTTCTTGGTTGCTGGCTTATTTGCCACCGTACTCTCTCGAGAAAAAGTTACTGAAGAAGAGATAGAGAAACTGAAGAATGGCGATGTTTTGGAAACTGCCTTTGCAAGATTTTCGGAGCAGGCCAAGGAGTTATCTGTTTCCCTGATTGATGAACGGGATCAGTACATGTCAGCAAAAATTCTACAGACCATTGAATTGCACAGCAAGAAAAGGATCCTTGTCGTTGTTGGGGCAGGTCATGTAAGAGGAATGGCGAATCATTTAGGACATCCAAGCAGTCGCCCACAAGCTGTTATAAAAAACTTAGAGACTGTTTCACTTAAAAGGTCCTGGTGGAAAGTCGTGCCTTGGTTAGTTGTTGCATTGATCGCGGCTGGTTTTTACTTGGGCTTCAGGGAAAGTCCTGATCTAGGCTGGAGGCTGGTCTGGCAATGGATCATTATAAACGGCAGCTTGTCTGCCCTAGGTGCTGCCATTGCAGGTGCTCACCTGATTACAGTTATTACAGCTTTCGTTGCAGCACCGATTACTTCTTTAAATCCTACCGTCGGGTCAGGCATGGTAACTGCTGCGGTAGAGCTTATTATCCGAAAACCCACTGTCAAGGATTTTCGGGAACTACGTATGGACACTACCACTGTTTCAGGTTGGCGCAAGAACTCCGTAGCCAAAACACTGCTTATTTTCTTTTTAAGCTCTCTAGGTTCTGCAGTAGGTACGTATGTGGCTGGTTTCAGGATCTTTGAACAATTAACCTGACGGTTGCGTAATACGGCTGCCAAAAGCTCTGGACTGATGTGATTTGAGAAGTATTGCCAAGTCTGCTGCGATATGTGCAGCTTCAATAAGCAATACATCGACAAATTCTTCATTATCGAGCCTGCTGGAGCTCTCTTGTAATTTTTTCAGCAGATCTTGATTGGCCAAACGTGCCGCTTCGTTCTTTTCATATTCTTTTTTTCTTGTAGATTCAAACAATGAAATAGATTTTTTATTCCTCAATTCTGAATCGTGTTGCAGCATATTCATCAAAGACTTATATTTTTTGTTATTCAGGATGCGTGATTTGTGCATATTCATTACAGCTAACAATACCTGCTGGGTTACTGCGCCGTAGTGGTGATTAATTGCTGAAATAGAGCTCCATGGTAAAGCGTTTTTCAGTGAACGCTCGCCGTGTTCATCCGTAAAAATTGTTTCAAAATCAATGTCAGGAACTACACCTTTGTGCTGCGTACTTGCTCCGCTGACTCTGAAATACTGTGCAATAGTAGCTTTCAGTTGTCCAAATTTGGCTTTACGGCCTAGGCGAAAGCTGTTCAGGTCGATAAGCTGTTGCACAGTACCTTTACCAAATGTTGTTTCGCCTACTATCACGCCGTATCGATAATCCTGAATCATGCTTGCAACGATTTCAGAAGCAGAGGCGCTGAACCGGTCGACTAGGACGATTAGAGGGCCTCTGTAAGAAACCTTTGGATCATGATCTCGATGCACGCGTACATGACCGCTCGAATTCTGAACCTGCACTATGGGACCCTCATCTAAAAACAGACCGGCAAGCTGTGTAGCCTCGGTTAGTGATCCGCCACCGTTACCACGCAAGTCTAAAACTAGGGCGTCAATGCCCTCAAGCTTTAGCTCCGAAATTAAACGGTCTACATCCCGGGTAGTACTACGATAGCCAGCTTCACCACGCTGGTATGCGGATATATCAATGTAGAATGCTGGTACATCAATCACTCCAATTTTGCTTGTCTGGGCATCATTCTGAATATTGATTATTTCACTTTTTACTGCTTGTTCTTCCAGTTTTATCTTATCGCGAATGATTTGTATTTCCCTAATCTTGGCAGCAAGGCCTTCTTCACCAGGCAGAATCTGAAGCCTAACAGCCGTGCCTTTGGTGCCACGTATCAGGTCGACGACTTCTTCCAGGCGCCAGCCAACAACATCCTTGAATTCATTTTCACTTTGCTGGGCTATACCAACAATCCGATCAGATGCATGTAGCAAGCCACTTTTATCAGCAGGCCCGCCAGGGATGATTTTTTCGACCAGTGTGTACTCACCATCAACACGTAGTAATGCACCAATACCTTCCAGAGAAAGGCTCATTCGGATAGCAAAATTTTCTGAAGTTCTTGGTGACAGGTAGCTGGTATGAGGCTCCAGTGTTCGCGTAAACGAATTAATAAAAACCTGGTATACATCTTCGGCATCAAGCTGGCTTCGCTTGGCAATGCTTTGGTAGCGTTTCTCAAGTGTTTTTCTGATCTCATCAGGTGTCTGATCAGCAAGTTTCAGACTGAGCACATCGTTCTTTACACGCTTTCTCCAGATTTCATTTAAGGTATTCGAATCTGCTGGCCAATCTGATTCTGAACGGTCCACAATAAATTCTTCTTGAACATTGAAATCAAACTCTGTACTAAGAAGGCTCAGAGCATAGGTGATGCGTTCATCTACTCGTACCTGGTACAGGCGAAACATTTCAAATGGAACGTCCAGGTTTTGGTGGTTCAAGGCATCATCCAGGCTAAATCTGAACGCTTCGAATTTGTTGACATCGTTTTGATAAAAATAACTCCGGTTAGGATCCAGAGATGCGATGTATGAATTCAGGATTTTCTCTGACAGAGCATCGTTGATGCTGAAGTCTTTATAGTGATATTTTTTCAGAAGCTGAGTAATAATTTGAGTTACCTTGCCGTGATTGTCTTGCGGAACAAGTACCGAATCGGCCCAAGTATTCGGTGCACTAAGCAATATGACCAGCAGTGCTAAGGTAAATAGTTGGCGGCAGGATAAGCCGATTAACTTGGATCGTGACATAGAATATTCTGTGTACCAATTGCCGTTATATATGTTTGAAGTTTGAGAGTCATGTTTGTGCCTGTCGATCATATATATAATTGTATTGACTTGATTAAGAGAAGGAATTTCAGTTACAACCTTGGCATAGTAGTAGAGGAAAAGTATATAGGTGTATCCTTTTGCAAGTAAAAGTCAAGCTTTATGTGTCTTGTCTACAGATACTACGCATCAAACGATACAACAAACATGGACGCTGATCAGATAATAAAAAAATGGGAACAGTGCCTGAATAGTGGTGATCTTGCGAATATTGTCAAGCTCTACTCGGATGAGGCAATATTGTGGGGTACATTTTCAGAAGTCATTCGTGATAATACCTACCTCATCGAGAAATACTTCGAGGAACTATTTGATAAGGACCGACTGAGGGTTCACTTCAGCCTAATTCGTACACGGGTTTATGGCGGTACTAGCCTGTATTCAGGTACATACGAGTTTTCCTATATGGATAAAGTACTCGTTACGTTACCTGCACGTTTCACTTTTGTAGTTGGCTACGATGAAAAGGTTGGCTACAGGATCGTTGAGCATCACTCCTCGTTGATTCCAGACAATCCTTGACAGCTAGTTCAGAGTAGCATACAGGCCTTTCTTGAGGCGTCTCATACCTGTTTCGATATCATCGTCTGACAGGGCACCATATGACAACCGTATGTGGCAATCCTGATGAATGCCAAATGCTGAACCCGGAAGGGTGGCGACACCGAACTCTGTGATCAATCTCTTCACCAGTTGCAGGTCTTTCATGGAGCTATCAATATTAAGCATCACATAAAATGCGCCTTCTGATGTTGGCACACTCTTCAAACAGGCTATATCTGCCAGCATTTCGAGTACGATACTGCGTTTGCTTGACATGGCCTGACGTTTCAGCTCAATAAACTCTGCTCCAGCTTCCAGAGCACCAAGTGCTGCATGCTGTGAGACCATGGGTGGTGAGATCAGGATTGTGTCTTGGATTTTGTTAATGGCACTCAGCAAATGTTGAGGCATTACCATATAGCCGATGCGCCAGCCAGCAAATCCATACCCTTTTGAAAACGAAAATAGGGAAATTGTATGCTTGCAGTTATTTTGGTCAGTGGCAACTGAGTAGTGGCTATGGTGGTCATAACAAAAATCTTCATATGCTTCATCGCTGATATGGTAGATACAGTATTGTTGGCAAAGACTGTTTACTGCGACAAGCTCTTCTTTGGTATACACAGCTCCACTAGGGTTATTGGGGCTGATTGTAACGATGGCTTTAGTCTTATCTGAGATGGCATTTTCAATTTTCTTAATCCTTAAGTGAAAATTTTCATCAGTGGATACGGGTATGGGCTTACATCGTTCCATAGTCAGAGACATTTCGTGGTTAAAGTAATAGGGAAGAGGCAGAATTACCTCGTCTCCTGGATCCGTTATGGCCAGTATTGCGGTATTGAACGCCATGTTTGAGCCAGCTGTCACAACGATGGCATTTTCATCGTGGATATCGATACTGTTTTGGGCATAAAGTTTGTGTTTTAACGCCTGTCGAAGCTCAGGTATCCCTTCAACAGGGCCATATCTGTTTATCGCGGGGTCTGCCAGACACTGCTGGACTCTGCGAAACGCTTGGGGTGGTGGCCCGTAAAATGCGATTCCTTGCCCGAAGGATACAGTACCTGGGTTATTTCGCGTCCATGTGCCAATTAGTGGAATGACCGGGCTTTGCACAGCCTCCATTCGCCGACTGTTATCCATACTACAATTTTCAACCACAAGCCTATATCAGACTGTAATGCGCCGATAAATGTCAGAAACCTTGTAAGGCAGCTTGTCTACGTGGTCAACCACTGCAAAGTTTACAGGTCCGTACATATGCTTCAGATAATCCATGGCTTCCTCGTCAATCGTAATACAGAATGGGTGAACACCTAGAAATTTTGCCTCAATCAATGCACGTCGCGTATCTTCTATACCATATGGACCCCGGTAGCCATCCTTGTCGTCAGGTCTGCCGTCTGACAGGGTAATTAATAGCTTGGTGCGGGCTTCAATCTGGTGCAAGAGTTTTGTGAGGTGGCGAATTGCAGCGCCCATGCGCGTATAATCCTGTGCCTGAATTCCACTAATGCGTGCCTTTACTTCATCTCCATACTGTTCTTCGAATTCCTTTACCTTGTAGAGTTCGCAACGTTCATGCGTTGAACCCGAGAACCCATAGATGGCATAGCGGTCTCCTAGGATCTCTAGGGATTCGCAAAGCAGGATTAGTGCTTCCCTTTCCATCTCATTGATCCAGCCCGAAGTCGAGCCACTCATATCGATCATGAACATAACTGCAATGTTCCGGTCCATCTTGCGAGACCGGATGAACAGATTTTGTGAGGCTTCAAGGCCGATCTGAGTATCGGAATATGCCTCAATGACTGCATCAAGGTCTACATCGTCGCCATATGGCTGTCGCTTTATGCGCCTGTTATCCTCCCGCAGCGCTTCAAATGTCCTGTGAAGATGCTTTAGCAAACTCCTGTGCTTGTTCAGTGTTTTCTGCACAAAACCATCATGCACAGGACGCACCTCCAACTCCCTGAGCTGACACCAGTCCTTTCTATACTTCTGGCGAGAGTGGTCCCATTCATCGTATAGCCAGGCAGGATGACTGTTATCTGAAAGGTCTGTCTCCATCAATTCCGCAGAGGTCTTGTCTTCCTGAGGATAGTCAGGTCTGGCTGCTTCCAGATACTCATCAGGAATCCTGCCGAGGTCCTGCAAAATTGATTCAAGTAATTGTTGCATGTCATCGGAAAGTTCTATGATGTCCTCCCCAAATTGCAATTCAATCTTAAAGCCCTCTGGCATACTGTCATCCGGTATTTCCTGTACTGAAAAACCTGTTTTGCCGTCCTCCTGTACTTCTTCTGCTTTGGTGTTGTAGTTGCCAAGCTCACGCTGAAGATCTAGAAGCCGCTGTTGCAACTTGTGCTTTTCACGCTCTATTCTGGCCTGGCGTACACTCCAAGCTTCTTGCGGATTCAAGCTGCCTTGATAGATTTTGTCTTCAGGCACATTTTCATCCTTGTATACAGCTTCCAGGAAAAATATTGTATCCAGTACGGTCATTTCGGTTTTCCGCAATGTATTCATCGCACGCTTCCAGGTACTGGAAAAAACAGTTTCATTATGTTCCGTACTGAAGCCTTTCATGGTTCGGGCAATGCCAGGTAATTCACGCTCAATGCATGCATCCAGACGCATGGTTTCGAGTTTGTGGAACAATTCGAGGGCGCGGGCAGGGTCCTTGTAAGACTTTAGGTACGATCCGATATTCAGCTTCCATGTGCCAAACCACGTCTGTGCCCACTGGTGCACAACCATTGCCTTGTACAAAGCAAAGTTGTCTTCAGATTTATCAAACTTAGTTAGCATTGCAGGTAGCCGTATGGTCTGCGTATCCGTGTATGCTATATCATTGGGTTCAATCTCTAGCTTTCTTCCACTAAGTCCGATTACAAAGCTTTCCAAAACACGGGAAATCTTTTCCAGGTGAATACTGCTTGGAGCGTGAGTCACAGAACGGACAAAGCTGTCCACGTCTCTCATGGTACTGATCGCACCGTTGACACCTTTTTCGTCATACACTTCCAGCAACCGTGTAATCCAATCTTCCCAGTGTGCTTCATCTATGAGCTGTAGGCTTCTGGGTGCAAAGTGACAAAAGCTATAGGCAAGCTCGACGCTTGTCATGGAAATCTTTTCAACAGAGCCCAGAAACCTGTCCTGGTCAACTTTTGCAAATTCAGCAAGTTGCTCTGCCGACTTGAATACACTGCGGTGTGAAGAAATCACTTGGTCAACTAGCAGTTCCATGCGCAACTGCAGTTCTCTGACTCCCATTCCTCCATAGCTGGCACTGGTGGTCAGTGCACCTTGTCTTTCAAGAGACTTGATATGCCCGCCTTCCTTTTTGTAGGAACGAATTACTTTTTGTTTATTGCTGTTGGAAGAGCGGCTTTTTTTTGGTTTTTTTCTCCAGAGCATGGTGGGTTGGAACAGTTTGCGATATGAATAGGTTATGTCAGAAGTGTTGCTTTAGCCTGATTGATTTTTGTAGCCAAGTAGTCGTTGCCACCCCGGTCCGGATGAAGTTTCTGCATCAATCTGCGGTGTGCTTCGACAATCTCACTTTCAGAAGCCCCTTCACCAAGGCCTAGTATCGCATATGCCTCTTTTCTGGACATGCTTCCATGGTCAGTGGCATGTCGGTGACCAGATTCATTCCGGCTGTAGTGTCTGCGCCAACCAGTGTGCCCGGACCGCTCCAGGTAGGCGATCAGAAGCTGGGCAGATTGCGGATCATTCCTGGAGTACTCCTGCAGCAGGCCCGACAGTTCGTGCAGCGACAAATCGTTCAATTTTTTTCCCTGATGCAGTCCCGTTTTGACTTCCCCGAATAATTTCCCAGATGCAGGGTCCAGTTCAACTTTCAAAAAACGCGTTTCAATGCTGGATTGCCGTCCCGATGAAAAATCTGAAGGCTGTCCTTTGAATCGATGTAAAATACTCCTAATAACGGGGAGATAGCCGATCAGGCCAAGCATACGCCGAATTAGAGGGATGATCGCAGCAACCAATGCGAAGGCCCAGTGGAGTTTCCCGGTTACGGCGAGACCTAGTAATATGATTACCGCGAGTCCTGCCACCCATGTCCATTGTACATTTCTTGGCTGTTTGATCAGCCAGCGAATCCCGAACCAGGCTCCAATGAGTAAAGCGATTAGGCCAATTTCACGTATCATCATGCATTCCTATCCACGAATCTTCAGTGCTTCTATTCAGAAGTTTAAGAAATGTACCCGATAATTTGTTGCAGTTTAACCTAATCTTGCATATTGGATTGCCTGGGCACATATCTGTAAAAGTAGGTCATGAGTCAAGGCAGGTAGTTGGCAGCGCTTAGCATGCCTATACTGTCGCAGTTTAGAATCAGGTCATGCTGGACGGAATGGCTGGGTATGAAATGGCTTTTAAGGCTTGTCTGTTAAAAGACATACGGCAGACAAATATTGTCAGAATGTTTGCAATAGAACGCCTAATGATAACTGAAACGGATATCTAAATTATGCAACGCGTTGAGCCGTTGGACTGGTTAGGGCTTGCTGCTCTTACCGTAATGTTTGGGAGCGCATTCATGCTCATCAAGCTGGCTGTCCAAGAATTCCCCCCTGCAATTGTCACTGCAGCAAGAATTGAGATTGCAGCAGTCATACTGCTGGCATTTGCGTTGATAAGGAAAGAGTCCTTTAGTTTTCTGCGCTCTACTTGGCCATTGATTATTGCTCTAGCTATATTTGGAAACTGTTTGCCATTCTATCTGATAAGTTGGGGACAGCAGACGGTAGATAGCGGTATTGCAGGGGTACTGATGGCAGTGATGCCTTTGACGACGATCGTATTGGCCCATTTTTTTGTGCCAGGAGAAAAACTGAATGTACTACAAGTACTGGGTTTTTTGTCAGGGTTCGCAGGAGTCCTTGTATTGCTTGGCCCTGCAGCAATAGCTGAACTGGGTGGTAGTGCCCACGTATTTTTTCCTATGCTGGCAGTTTTGGGGGGGGCCTTGTGCTATGCGGTCAACTCAATCCTTGCCAAGCGGTTGCCAGGTGAAAGCTTGTTTGCTATGTCAGCATCCGTGCTCACGGTTGCCAGCCTGATTATGTTGCCAGCCTGGTTTGTTGCTGAAGGAGATTGGACATTCAGGGTGACCAGCATAGAGTTTTTATCGGTGGTCCTGCTGGGTACATTTCCTACTGCTTTAGCAACGCTGATATACTTTGCAGTCATTGCACGCGCTGGACCCTCTTTTTTGTCACAAATTAACTACTTGATCCCTGTCTTGGCGGTATTCATGGGAACTGCTTTCCTTGGCGAGCCTTTCAGCATCCGTGCATCATTTGCATTAGTGATAATTTTGGCAAGTATAGCGGTAGCAGGGCGCGGAAATCCATCTGTCACGAAATTATGACAGGGCACATGTATTCTATAGGTAGGCTGTACTATACAAAAGAATATGGTGGAGACCTGCAACAGGATTCTATCGAAATTGCAGGTGCGAGACCGATGAGTTTGATATTGATCGGAAATGCTTGCTGAATTTGCATTGGCAAAACTAAACTCACTGCTATGGAATCCAAATTTTATAAGGCCAAACGACCTGGTCACTAATAGAGGAGAATAAACTTTTCCAAAACCTCTGGGTTTACTGGCCCAACATGATGACCTGCAAGCTGCCCTTGGGGATTGAATATCAAGTACGTAGGAGTTCCCTGAAGTGACTTAGCAGTTGCAGTCTTGTACTGGAAGGCGACGACGAGCGATTCGCCTACTAGGTTGTTAAATGACATAGGCATTTCATCAATATGTCGAGTAATTTTCTCCAATTCGGAATAGCCATCAAGCGATACACCAATTACTTTTGCATCAATATTCCTGTGACGAGTATGAAAGTCGGATATTGCAGGATACTCCCGGACACAGACGCTGCAATCAGCTGACCACAGCATTACCAGTGTCCATTTGCCTTTTTCAAAATGCTGTGAAAGTGTCGTGATTTTTCCTTCTAGTGTTCTGACTTCTGTCCAGCCTGATGCACAGACAACACTGCTGCACAGGAAAAGCAGCAGGACAAGGAAGTAAAATAATCGTTTAATCTTTAGCACACGGGGTATACTTGCAAAGGGTGTAAATTGGTCTGTTGATGCTTCTGAGGCTTGTTTACACCTAATGGTACATAAGCTACCTGCAATTTCCCACTGTTTACAAGATATGGAGAATATTCATGGCAGCATGCAGTGTTCGAGAAATCCTGAATCAGGTTGGTGCGCTGGCTTTTCCTGGCATTTATGACACCTTATCTGCAAAGCTTGCAGAGCAAGCTGGATTTCCTATGGGATTCATTTCCGGGTATTCGCTTGCTGCTGCCACAATTGGCGAGCCGGATTTTGGTCTACTGACACAGACTGAAGTCATTGAGCGGGCGCGTGCAATTTGTAGCAGTGTTTCGTTTCCAGTCATCGTCGATGCAGATACTGGGTACGGAAATCCGCTTAATGTGTACAGAACGGTTGAACTTTTGATAAATGCCGGTGCTGCAGGCTGTTTTCTGGAAGATCAAGTATGGCCTAAAAAATGCGGCCACATGCGCAACAAGAAAGTCATTGCACGAAAGGATTACCTGCAAAAAATTCAAGCTGCAGTAGATGCACGAGGGGAACATGATTTCTTCATCGTGGCACGTACGGACGCAGAGGCCGTTTACGGGCTAGATGAGGCGATTGCACGTGTGACCAAAGCGCGCGAGTTAGGAGCCGACGCAGGCTTTGTTGAAGCTCCTGGCTCAATTAGGCAGCTTGAAAAAATTGGCCTGCAGGCTCCAAAGCCCCTTGTTGCCAATATGATTGAAGGAGGGAAAACCCCTGTGTTGCCAAAAGAGCGGCTAGAGGCACTTGGTTTTGAGCTTATCCTGTACCCGTTGACAGGGTTGTTTGCAGCTAGCCATGCACTTCGTAATTCTTACTCGCTTTTGTATCAGAAAGGTACAACACTTGAAATGGAGGGTGATCTGTTCAGTTTCTCCGAGTTCAATGAACTGATTGGTGTAGAAGAAAAGTACAGGCTATCTGAGAAATATGGGGAATAGCTGAGTATTTATTCTGTGATCAGTTTGACCATAAAACTGCTCAGCGTAAATGCGAGCAGGGTAATGATTGTCAAGCAGATAAGGTTTAGCCAGAATCCGGTTTTACGCATCTGACGCGAGGTAATATGTCCTGAGCCAAATACTATCGCGTTGGGTGGTGTAGCAATGGGTAGCATGAATGCACAACTTGCAGCAATGGATGCTGGGATCACTAGAGTATAGGGGTGAACATTTAATGCGGGGGCAATTGCTGCAAGAATTGGCACCAGTGTAGCAGTCGTTGCGGTATTCGAGGTCAATTCAGTAAGAAAAACGACTGCACCGACAATTATCAGTAAAACCAGAAACAATGGTAAAGATGACAAGGCAGTTGCCTGTGCACCGATAAACTCCGCGACTCCGTTGGCTTTGACAGCCGTTGCAAGGCTTAACCCGCCACCGAGTAGCAGCAAGATACCCCAAGGCAGGTTTTTCAGGTCTTCCCATTGCAAGATAAATCTACCAGCAGTGTTTTTAGCGGGAATAATAAAAAGCAAGACAGCCCCCAACATGGCTATTCCTGAATCTGTTAGCCCGGCAAGTGGGGTCAGGATATTTCCATTCAGTGAAATTTCGATAGCTTGTAGATTGGTACGACCCAGCCACATCAGCGCAGTAAAGCTAAAAACACTAAGCACGGCTTTTTCTTCATAGCTCATTGCACCCAGTGCAAGTTTTTTTCTTCTCAGAGATGTTGCAGAATCGCACAGCTTGATTTTGTCAATCTTGTAGATGATCTTAGTCAGCAGCCACCAGCTAACAGGCAATAACACTAAAACTACAGGCACACCAATCTGTGACCATTCAAAGAAGCTGATATCCTGCTGGTATGGTGTGTCAATCGCATCACGAATAAAAGATACAGCAAATGAATTGGGCATAGTCCCTATTACAGTCGAAACCCCGCCTATGGATGCAGCATAGGCAATGCTTAACATAATGCAGGTTGCGAATGCTTGGCCTCGTTGGTCATCATTTGTATTACCTTCATTGAGGACAACCAGGCCAATTACACTTAATCCGATAGGTAGCATCATGGCTGTAGTAGCGGTATTCGAAATAAATGCGCTTAAGAGTGCTGTGGCAAGCATGAATCCGCCAACAATGCGAGATGGAGTACTTCCTACCTTGCTTAATATCCCAAGGGCCATCCTTTTATCCAGGCCCCAACGTTGAATAGCCATGGCAATAACGAAACCACCTAGCAATAGAAAAATAATATGCGATGCATATGGTGCCGCAGCATCCTTGATCGAACTCACCTCGAATATCGGAAACAGTACAATTGGCAGCAGTGCTGTCACGCGAATATCGGTAGCTTCGGTTAGCCACCATGTAGCCATCCACACCAGCATTGCAAGTGTGGCCTTTGCCGAATAACCGAGCCCCATCATTTCTCCATTGCTTCCTAGATACTGTTCAGGAAGCAAAAGGTAGATAATCAGTGAAAATACAGGCCCGGCAATTAGGCAGATAAGCTTATAATGGCCTGTTTTCATATTTAGGTGGGGAAACTTTGTTATTATTTAAGTGCTTACATGAAATAAAGTGCTGGCTGGACTGGATTGCCTTTCAATTATGGAAAATACCACACTAACTCTTGATACCCTTTCACGCCCGATAAAAGATCTTCGGATTTCGGTCACAGACCGGTGTAATTTTCGTTGTACCTATTGCATGCCGAAAGAAGTGTTTAACGCAGATTATAAATTTTTACACAGGGAACAGTTGCTAAGTTTTGAAGAAATCACCCGGGTTTCGAAAATATTTGCCTCTTTAGGTGTTAGAAAAATACGGTTGACAGGAGGGGAACCCCTATTACGTAAAAATTTGCCTACACTGGTTCGGCAATTAGCAAATATAGATTCAATAGAAGATATCAGTTTGACAACGAATGGCGTCCTGCTTTCTGAAGTGCTAGCGGTAGAACTTAAAGAAGCCGGTTTAAAACGGGTTACCATTAGTTTGGATACACTCGATGATGCAACCTTCAGACTAATCAGTGATGTAGATGTTAATGTAGAGCAGGTGCTCCAAGCGATCGGACATGCAGAATCGGCGGGACTCACTCCTGTAAAAATCAATACCGTTGTTAAAAATGGCATCAATGAGAGTTCAATTTTGCCCATGGCCAGATATTTTCATGGAAGCGGGAAAATTCTTCGCTTTATCGAATACATGGATGTAGGCCACACCAATCACTGGAAGATGGATGAAGTGTTTTCTGCGGCAGATATTATCCGTGAAATCCGCAAGGAGTTTGACTTGACTCCAGTTGACGCTAACTATCAAGGAGAAGTTGCAAAGCGTTGGCGGTATCAGGATGGAGGAGGGGAGATCGGCGTAATTTCATCTGTAACGCAGCCATTTTGCCAAAACTGCACGCGGGCAAGATTGTCTGCTGAAGGGAAGCTGTATACCTGTTTGTTTGCAACACAGGGGCGTGATTTGCGGCATCTGTTGCGTGAAGGTGCCGATGATAAGTATATTGCAGATGTGATAGGGTCCGTATGGGCAAAACGCGCTGACCGTTACTCAGAAATTCGCACATCGGAAACAGCTTTGCTACCAAAAGTAGAAATGTCATATATTGGTGGCTAAGCACAGGATTGTTTCGATGTGTAATCTTAAAGTATCTGCGCATACTATGAGCAGCAACGCTTTTGATTCTTGCTAACTTACAGGGCTAGGTGGCAGAGTGGTGATGCAGCGGCCTGCAAAGCCGTCAATACCGGTTCGATTCCGGTCCTAGCCTCCAATCTAGCCCGGGTGGCGGAATAGGTAGACGCAAGGGACTTAAAATCCCTCGCCCGTATCGGGCGTGCCGGTTCGACTCCGGCCCCGGGCACCAATTGAACCATCCTATAATATCCGAGAAAATCTAATAAGGTCTATAAAATATAGTAATAACAGTACTTTATTCCTAAACCAATTTATCGTACCAGTCCATATTCTGCAGGTTCAACAGGCTTCATTGAAGACTGATTTCCATAAACTAATACCAACTTTATAAAAGTCATTTTAAGGTATTATTTCATAATAGCCTTGTCGATCGAGAACAAAAATATTTATGCGTAAAGGAGAAAATAGTATGAAACAAGAAGTAACAGTCGATGGGATAAATATAAATATAAATATAGAAGAATCTGGTTCAGGTGATGAAACGCTGCTTATGGTTCATGGTATTCCAACGAACGCTAGACTATGGAGGCATGTACAGGGACTTCTAAAAGATCGGTATCGTACACTAGCTATGGATATGGTGGGATATGGACAATCAGATATGCCATTAAATAAGTTTAAGCATTCCTTTATGAATCAAGCGGAAGCAGTTAAGGGCGTAATTGAAGGCCTTGGTTTAAAAGGAAACGTCATTCTAGTCGCGCACGACCATGGAGGCGGCGTAGCTCAGGTGTTTGCTACAAAGTATTGCGACTACATCACTCGTTTAGTACTGATTAACCCCGTTTGCTTTGACCAATGGCCAGTGTGTGAGGTGGAAGCTCTCGCTGGATTGGATGGTGCCCCTGATGAAGTTTTACAACAAGCATTGGGGCAGGCAGTTGCAGGATTTCCGGCATTGATGCGTATGGGTAGCTATGATGGTGCACCTTTTACAGATAAGAATTGCAAACAAAATTATTTGCAATTCTGGGGGCGAGGCCCTGGCATGACAGGTTTTAAATCATTAATACGTATTGCAGCTGACCCGCAACAATCAGATACAGATGTTGATCATAGCAAAATTACATGTCCGACAATGGTGATGTGGGGTGAGAAAGATAACTTCATGTCTGCAACTGCTGCAGAGAAGCTAAAAGAAAGAATTTCTGGCCCTACGCGAGTGCAATATATTGAACGCGCTGGACATTGGGTGCAGGAAGATCGACCTGATGAAGTCGCAAAGTATATTCATGACTTTGTCACTGAATGGAAAGGTGTAAACCTTTAACCCTAAGTCTGACTCTAAGATGCGAGTTATCATTTGATAACTCGCATCATTGATACCATCCCGAAAGTGAAGCTGGCGGGTCATGCGACCTTCAATACTGCGTTCCCATTGGATGACAGGTTGTTGAAAGCTCTGTGAGGCTGGCTCTCATTATACTCCTGCCTCCAAGCCTTGATCTTCTCCTGTGCATCCTCCCATGGCAAGCACCCGTACAGGTTCAAAACACTCATCCCGGAAGTTACGGGTAAGCAACTCGATCTATGCATCGTCCGTAGGCCTGCCAGATCGACTGAACATCAGGGTCACTACAGTAGGTAGACCCGCTTGGGGTTCATATGGAGCCCTTCCCGACGGTGCAATGCTTCCTGACCAGGCTTGTAACTGACCTACCTGCACGTCGTCCTCGATCACCGCAACACCCGGCATGCATGTCGCTCACTGAACCGGTATGAGCACTGAAGATCGCGCAGCAGAAACCTGCTGCGAGTCGATCACCACGTCCAGCGCATGAGGTTTTGCAACCTCGCCTAGTCCAGGCTCCATCCCGCTACCCGCTTCTTCAGGCGCTCATTCTCCTCACTAGCGGCTTGAGTTCTCTAACCGAGTTCGGCTCGAGTCCTCCGTTATCCTTCTTCCATCGGTAAAAAGTAGCTTCCGAGTCCCCATCTTGGGACATATCTCGCCGATCGATGTGCCATTCTCATGGACCTTGACTGCAGCAACAATCTGCTCCACCGAATAACGCTTGCGCGCCATGATTTTTTCTCCCCATACCAGAGATTTTTCCAGTTTCGCAAACGCTTTGGACTGGTTTATGGGAAGATCCTCAGATGCATGATATTATTATTGCCTTGAAATCAAACTGATCAAGAAATCCTAATAGTTACAAATTGGTTTGGAGGGCAATATGAGTGAGTCTGAATACGAGGGTCATGAAGGAGAAATGAATGCTGTGGCTGACATGATAATGACTATTGCAAATAATCTTGACATGAACGACACCTTAGTAAGTCAAATTGATGACATCCTTGGGCTGGATAATCAAAACATGCATGGAACGCGGTATGAAACAGTGCTTCTGCATTTTAAAAATAGATTGACGAGCCCCCATCCTTAAAGACAGGGTCATACATCCAAGAGTGTGGCTGCGCTCACTCACCGGTCTAAAGTATCCTATACTGCGTAATAGGATTATCGGAGTACAAGTGTGTTCCTAGCTTTGTCTCCTGCTATTGCAACTACCACTTCAGCTTGATCTTCTATGCAGGGTAGCTTGTAGGAAATATATAAGATAATACCTATAGATACGTATAAGACAGTAGGTTATACATACAGTACGACTCCGGTACTGTAGTGCCATCATTACCATCTGACAACGCCAGAGAAAATGTCAAATGATTTATGAGTCCCCTTGTGTACGAGAGCCAATTTCAAGCCGCACCAGAAAAATTAGCAGCAGCAATGCTCCTAGTGCAAATACTATGTCTCCTGGTACTCGCAGCCAGACCAGTGATTCCATGAGGGGTGAATGCAGAAGTTCGGGCGCACGCGCATGCCAATAGCTGCGATCAAACGAAACCAGTCCTTGAATGATTCCTTGTGGCAGCAATGAACCAAATACCATGAGGGCAAGTCCGCCGTTGAAAAGCCAAAATACCCATTTCAAGGTTTGATCGGACCATGTGCCTGTCGCCTGTGGCAGGTCGCGACGGCATAGGAGCAGGAGACCAATACCTAGCATGCCGTAAACACCAAACAACGCGGCATGGCCATGGGCCGGTGTGGTTAGCAAACCCTGCAGGTAGTAAAGTGAAAGCGGCGGGTTGATCAGAAAACCGAGTACCCCTGCACCGACAAGATTCCAGAAGGCAACCGCAAGAAAAAACATCAGTGGCAGGTGATAGCGTTGCACCCATGGGGCATGTCGTTCCGCGCGCCAGTGATCGTGAGCCTCAAAGGCGATCAGTGCTAGCGGAATCACCTCAAGCGCCGAAAACACGGCGCCAAGCGCGAGGACAGGTTCAGGTGTACCTGAAAAGTACAGGTGGTGGAATGTACCAAGTACTCCACCACCTAAAAAGATCATGGCAGAAAACATAACATAAATGGCAGCAGCTGAAGGTCTTAGCAATCTCATGTGGACGAATGCCCAAGCTACCCAGGCAGTCGCAAAAACCTCGAACACTCCCTCAACCCAGAGATGCACCACCCACCATCGCCAGTACTCGGCTATGGTGAGATGTGTGTCACGCTCGTAAAGGAGGCCGGCACCAAACAGCAGGCCAATCCCGGCTGATGAGAACAGCAGCAGTATCAACAGATGCTTGTCCGGCCCCGATCTGCGAATTGCAGGAAGCAGGCACCGCATCATTAAAATCAGCCAAATAAGCAGGCCTGCAAAGATCAGTACCTGCCAGAAGCGTCCCATGTCAAGGAACTCATAACCCTGGTGACCAAACCAGTAGACCAAAGAAGGATCAGTCATTCGCCCGGTTAGGGTAAGCCATTCGCCAGCAAGCGAGCCAAGGACTGCAATCACCAGGGCAATCCAGAGGACATCCACGCCAAGGCGCTGCAATGGCGGTTCAGTTCCGGCTATCATAGGGGCGAGGTACAGACCTGCTCCTAGCCAGGCCGTGGCAATCCAGAGAACAGCAAGCTGTACATGCCAGGTTCTGGTGAGTGCATAGGGTGCAAATTCGGACAATGGAATCCCATAGAAATCATGCCCCTCCACAGCATAATGAGCAGTCACTGCGCCTAAAACAATTTGAAGGCCAAGCAATATACCTACAATCCAGATGTATTTGATGACACCTTTCATTGAGGACGTTGCTTGTACTTCATCCATGGGGTTGTTGCCTGGATAGCCATCAAGAGGTTCGATGTCCCTTTGCCATTCGTCACGTTCGCGCAGAAAAAACCAGCACAGCGCACCAATACCGGCAATCAGTAGCACTACGGATATGAAGGACCAGATAAATGTCGAGCCGCTTGGCCGGTTACCGACAAGCGGTTCATGTGGCCAGTTGTTTGTGTAGGTGACTGTATCGTCGGGCCGTAATGTCGAAGCAGCCCATGAAGTCCACCACCACCATGCTACAAGCGCCCGTATATCTTCATCTGGCTCTTCACCGAGTGGCTGGTTAGGGATCGCGTACGCCTCACGCAGATTTTCAGCATCAGGTCCATCCCCAGTGCCCCCAAAGAGCGCCGTGTAATGCGAGGTGACAGCGTCTATAGCATCAGCACGCGTGCCAGAGACGAGGATCTGACCAGTCTCGGGATTATAGGTGTTGATGCGTATGCTTGTAGCAAGTGTGGCAATTCTTGCAGCCTGTTCCGGCTCAGAAAGTGTGTCAAAGCCTCCATCAGCATCAAGTATTGCCGTTGCCTCACGATGCAGCAGGTCGGCAGTCCAGTCTGGTGCCAAATAGCTTCCATGACCCCAAACCGAACCCAGTTCCATCCCGCCAAGTCGTCGCCAGACATCACGGCCATGGTGAATGTCATCACGCGTGAACAATACGGAAGATCTGTCACCGTCAATTTCGACTACCTCCTTAGGGACAGGAGGTGCTAGCTGGAATGTCCGACCACCAACCAGCAGCAGGATACCGAACATGACAACAAGCAAGACTGCGAACATCGTCCAGAGCCGAGTGAAGCTGAAAAACTCACGGTAGTTCAAGATGCCCTCCTTATCGAGTCAAGCAAATGACTCTGCGTAACAAACCTGTTAGACATTGGTGTCAAGCTAGTCTTCAAATTCAATCATAATCTGACTAATTGCTGCTTTCAATTTCCGATACAGGATTTACCGGTAACTTAATATATTTTCATGTTGATCATGCTCGCTGCTTTTTCAGCTTCAATAATTTGCTAGAACGCCGATTGCCAGTATCTATGAGTTGTATTTTTTGAAGCAGCAGTCAGATTCTGTATAGATTTAAAATGCCTGCTAATGCTGGATGTGGAGCAGTGCAAAAGTATAACTTTAGGGCTCAAGAGGATTTTTGAATCTGCAAGTGGTCTTTGAAACGGTGCCACATTAGCCATATGTGTCACAGGATCAGATAAATATTTCATAACTAACTGATTATATGGAATATTATTGGTTTTTTCTCCTGGAACAATCACGGTCTAGAATTTTGCTGCATTTGCAGTGTATCTCTTTTTGGGAATGTGATATCTTATGTGCGGTGGTTTCGTGAATCTCTGAAGCACTGAGAAGCAAGCTAGAGAGTTCAGAAGGAGCAATAACAACATAAATCTAAATTACTTCTGTAACCGACCACCAGCCAGCGTATGAAACATTTAGCAAACCCTTTCTCCTCTAGTTGGGTTATAAATGAAAACAAGAAGCTAAAGTGGATGCGCAAAGAATGGCAGCTATCAACCCGTCCATCGTGGCGGGTTTTGTTTTTAGAATGTACACTACGTCTGTCACTGCAAAGGGCACAAATTAACAACTTATTCTTCACGAAGGGGAATCTCGCAAACAGTAGAGGGCGTTAATGGAAAATCAAGATCTCAGGCGTGCCGGGCTTAAAGTCACATTTTCTAGAATGAAAATTCTGGAACTCTTGGAGAATTCCGAAAAGCGACACCTGAGTGCTGAAGATATTTATAAGGCTTTGCTTGAAGTAGGAGAAGAGATTGGCCTCGCAACGATTTACAGGGTGCTTACGCAATTTGAGGGAGCGGGGTTGGTGATTCGTCACCATTTTGAAACAGGGCAAGCAGTATTTGAACTGGAACGGGGCAGCCATCATGATCACCTTATTTGCGTGAAGTGCGGGAAAATTGTCGAGTTCGTTGATGCTTCAATTGAAACTAAGCAAAAAGAAATCGCAGAAGAAAAAGGCTTTCAGATATCCGATCATTCCTTGGTCATTTATGGGATATGCAATAACAAAAATTGCCAGCAACAAGATAGACTGAGCAGCTAGTTTCCTGAGTCCGAAGCTTGTCTCAGGAAATAGTTTAAAGCCAAAGTTTCGAATGCCTGATCCTACTACCTTTCCACCTGGTCCAACAGGCACAGGCAAGCTGGGCTGTCTGCCCGAGATGCGCCAAAACCCAATGAAATTTCTGGAAAACGTTGCCCAGGAATATGGAGGGATCGCACGTATCAATATGGGTGCATATTATTCCTACCTAGTCTCAGAACCCAAGCTTATCAAGGAAGTACTTGTAGATAATTATGATATGTACAAGAAAAACACTCGCTATAAGCAGGTACGTATGGTGATAGGAGAGGGCATGCTCCTCAGTGAGGGAGATGTCTGGAAGCAACAGCGTACCTTCGCTCAGCCAAAATTTACAGCAAAATCTTTGGATGCCCAGTTGACTTGGGTTTCGGCGCTAGCAGCTGAGTTCCTTGAAACATGGAAGAAACCTGCAGAAGCTGGCGAAATAATCGAGCTTGAGTACCAGTTTAATTTGCTAACCCAGTTGCTTGCAGGGGTTTGGGTTATGGGTGGTGGCTTTCAGCAACGTGCTAGCACAGTGGCAGCTATATACAATGATATTCGTATGAACTGGCCTGAAATGACGGATCTCAAAGGCAGCCTCCTGAACTTGAAAAACCTGAAAAAAGCATTCTATTTCAGACGTGCCTTATATCGTTTGAACCAGTGTGTTTACGGTCTGCTAAATGAATATCCGGAAATCATGCAAGCAGATGTTGGCTTCCTGAAACATCTTCTTGCAGAAGGAGATCCGAGAGCACTGATCAAGCATAACCGGCGTAGCCTTAGAGATCAGATGCTGACTCTGTTTGTTACTGCATTTGAAACAACAGCGACTTCATTGTGTTGGACGATGTACGTGATCGACAAATATTCTGAAGTCAAGCAGCGAATTTATGATGAAGTCGATGCAGTCTTGGGTAAGCAGGCACCCACACCCGAACTGCTTAATAAACTTGAATATACGGAGAAAGTCATCAAGGAATCGTTACGTTTGTATTCATCGGTGCACTCGTTTTCGCGAGTTGCCCTGAAGGACCACATTGTTGGTGGCTATAGGGTTCCTAAAGATACGACTGTCATCATATCTTCCTATGTTACGCATCGCCTTGCACAGCACTGGGAAGACCCGGACCGATTTGATCCAAACCGATTTGATAAAGAGCGCACTGTAGGCCGGTCACGGTTTGCATATATTCCTTTTGCAGCTGGACATAGAAATTGTATAGGTTCCTATATGGCGGTAATGCAAAGTAAGCTAGTGGTTGCATTGATTGCACAACGATATAGGCTGTCTCTTGTACCAGGGCATGTCGTAGAGCCGCAAGCAGCAACGACCATGCGCCCAAAATACGGGATGAAAATGAATGTGAACCGTCTGCCAGCTTGAGGCGTTAGCAATGTGCAGTGGGGGTCAGAACACTTGGATGCGTTCACTCCAACTCAGCTAAGCACATTGTTTATAGAACCTTCAACTTATCTTCAATTAATTACGAATCCCTATGCCCTTGTTCAGGAGATAAAGAGATGTCATGAATAGTGCTGCTAAAAGTCCGATTATCACAGACATTGCAACGGTTAGGTCAACATCTGAAACACCCAGTATGCCCATTCTGAAACTGTTGACCATGTAAAGAATAGGGTTGAGCTGGGATGCTTTGTACCAAAAGTCGGGTAGCATGCTGATACTGAAGAAGATTCCACCAAGATACGTAAGAGGAGTAAGCACAAAAGTCGGGACAATTGAAGTATCGTCAAAGCTTTTTGCAAAAATCCCGTTTATCAGACCTGCCGTTGAAAACAACGCCGCAGTGAGTATGGAAGTTACAACAACCAAAGTGACGCTTTGAATTTCAAGCCGCGTGAAAAACAATGCAGTCAGAGTCACAGCCACACCCACAATAAGCCCTCGTGCCATTCCACCCAGAACGAACCCTAGGACGATGATGTAGTTTGGCATGGGAGATACTAGCATTTCCTCTATATGCCGTTGAAATTTTGAGCTGTAGAAAGAAGAAACGGAGTTTGCGTAGGAGTTGGAAATAATGCCCATCATGATCAGTCCTGGAGCAATAAATTCAATGTAGGTATACCCATCTACATTGCCAATCCGTGACCCGATAAACTTTCCCATAATTAAAAAATACAAGGCTACAGTGATAGCTGATGGCAAGATTGTCTGCATCCATATTCTTGCAAACCGGCGTATTTCCTTTGCTAGGATAGTATGCAAAGCAACAAGTTGATGTGATGGCTTCATGTTGGACTTATTCTGAGCTCTGCCCTGTCATGGTAAGAAACAACTCTTCCAGGCGGTTCGCCTTGTTACGGATGCTCAAAACTGTGACAGCTTGCCGGCTCAGGATATTAAACAGTCTGTGAAGTGTTTTGTTTTGTGACAATGCGACTTCAAGTGTTTTGCTGTCAATGACCTTATAACTGTAATCTTCAAGGTCTAGGGGTTGGGTGATTGGGTGTTGCAAGTAAAGGATAAAGCTTTCTTCTTTCAGTTTTTCCAACAGCTTGCGCATGGACGTGTTCACAATAATTTTGCCGCGGTCTATTATCCCGATGCTGCGGCACAGATTTTCCGCTTCTTCAAGGTAATGAGTGGTCAAGATTATTGTTCTTCCATCTTCGTTGTTCTTGCGCATTAATTTCCATATCGATCTGCGAATCTCAATATCAACTCCTGCAGTCGGCTCATCTAGTATAAGCAGCTCAGGGTCATGCACAAGCGCACGCGCAATTAGCAGCCTGCGATTCATGCCGCCAGAGAGTTCTCTCGGAGTGTGTTTGCGTTTTTCCCATAGGCTCAGCTTGTCTAGGCATTCTTCTGCAGCTAGCAGGGCTGCACGTCTATTCATTCCAAAATAGCCAGCTTGGTTTTTGAGAATCTCTAAAATGGGCTCAAATTTATTAAAATTGAAGTCTTGGGGAACTACTCCAATCTTGCTTTTTGCCTGAGAAAATTGAGAATCAATATCGTATCCCATCACATGGACTTTGCCTGCAGATTTGCTGACAAGCGATGTGATGATTCCTATCAGGGTAGACTTGCCTGCACCATTGGGACCAAGCAAAGCAAAGAAATCACCTTTCTTCACTTCCAGCTCCACGTCATCCAGGGCAACTACACCATTGCGATAAGTCTTGCAAAGACTATGTATTGATAAGGCATATTCAGTCATGATTTACAATGTACGGACCTTTACAATCTTAACTAAAACCTGAAACCGTGAAGGACTAGGCAGTGAATATAAATTCGATGAAATGCTTTTATACAGGAGAGGACCCGGATAGCACCCCTATTCACATCCTGTTTCGCCCTGATTACGAAAAATGGAAGAGTAGTCAGGCCAAATTTGTACAAAACTGGCTGCAAGCAACCTGTTTCAAAGCTGAGCTAAACTATCCTTTATGCATTCCTGATTCAACTGGCAACTTGCACAGTGTACTGGTAATCGCCGAGCAGGAAAATATAATCTGGACACTTGGTAACTGCCCGCATATTTTGCCAGCTGGCCGCTATCATATAGGGGACACTGCCGACCTCTTGGATAAGGATCCATGTCTGCTTGGATGGGGAATGGGTGCTTATAAATTTACAGGATATAAAAAAGATGATCATAAAACCTGTAGATTATCCATAGATTGTGTGAAAGACAGAGTGCAAATTGAGGCCTTGCTAGATGCAGTGATTTCAGTACGTGACCTTGTCAACACCCCCGCATCAGACATGTCCCCCCAACTCCTGTACGAGTATATACAAGCTGTCACTAAAGAGTTTGAAATTGAATTGAAAGATGTTTCAGGTATAAAGCTTCTGGAAGAAAATTACCCGCTTACTCATGCAGTAGGCAGAGCAAGCATTCATCCCCCCAGCTTTATTGAATGGAACTGGGGTAACAATAATCACCCCAAGGTCGTTTTAATCGGGAAAGGCGTAACTTTTGACACTGGTGGGCTGGATATCAAGAGTGCACAAGGAATGCGTTTGATGAAGAAAGACATGGGTGGAGCTGCCCATGCTATAGGTATTGCCATAGCAGTGATGAAACTCGGGCTGCCCGTGCAGTTGCAAGTGATGATACCGGCTGCAGAAAACGCGATATCTGGCAATGCCTATCGGCCTGGCGATGTATTGACATCGAGATGCGGCAAAACAATTGAAATCGAAGATACTGATGCAGAGGGGCGTTTAATATTGTGTGATGCTGTTTCCAAAGCTGCAGAAAGCAGCCCAGATATAATAATAGATTTTGCAACATTGACGGGTGCTGCGAGAGTGGCTCTAGGAACTGAAGTGCCGGTATTTTTTACGAATGATGCAGCTGTTGCTGAAAGTTTAACAACTGCAGCAGCCAATGTAGATGATCCAGTCTGGCAATTACCATTACATAAGCCGTATCGTTATTTGCTGGACAGTAATATCGCTGATATTTCAAACTGCTCAAGAAGCGGGTTTGGCGGTGCCATAACGGCTGCATTATTTCTGGACGAATTTGTTCCCGATTCTGTGCGTTGGCTGCATTTTGATATTATGGCTTGGAACACTCGAAACAGGGCAGGGCGCCCCAAGGGCGGTGAAGCAATGGGGCTTCGCACAGTAATAAAATTTCTGCAACAGCGATACTCCTAAGATTTTGTGAGCCTTTACATGAGTAGTCCAAGTAAACATTCACACCTCCTGTGTATTGCACCCATGATGCAATGCACGGACCGCCACTTTCGCTACCTTGCACGCCTGCTATCAAAACACAGTGTGCTCTACACAGAAATGATTGCTACTGGTGCATTGGTTCATGGCAACCATAGAAAGCTGTTAAAAATAGACCCAATTGAGCACCCTGTTGCCCTGCAGTTAGGAGGGAGCAGTGTAGCTGAAATGGAGATATGTGCCGAATACGCAGCTGAATACGAATATGATGAAATCAATATTAATGTAGGGTGTCCGAGTAACCGGGTACAGGCCGGTAAGTTTGGGGCATGTTTGATGCTAGAGCCTCAGGTAGTTGCAGACTGTATTCGAGCTATAAAGGCTGCAACCAACATAGAAGCCACAGTAAAGACAAGGATCGGGGTAGACAATCATGACAGCTACCAGGAATTACATAATTTTGTAGAAACAGTCGCCTCTTCAGGCTGTACCACTTTCATTGTACATGCCCGCAAAGCTTTCTTGTCCGGTTTAAGCCCTAAAAAAAACAGAACAGTGCCAGCCTTGCGTTATGAGTATGTATATCGGCTAAAAAGGGATTTTCCAGAGCTGAGATTTGTTTTGAACGGTAGGTTAAATCACAAAACAACAATACTCAGTCACCTAGGGCAAGTTGATGGTGTCATGATTGGAAGGGAAGCTTATGAAAATCCATGTTTTATGGCTGATGTGGATGCCATGCTGTTTAATTCTGAAACCCTTTCCCGACATGATGTGCTGAGTGAATATAAACGCTATATACAGCTGCAATTGGACGAAGGTGTGCCCTTGAGAATATTGACCCGTCATGTATCCGGCTTATTCAATGGTATATCAGGTGCTAGAGCATGGAGGAGGCTTTTGAGTGAATACAGTAGCAAAAAAGGTGCAGGTCTCGAGGTTGTTTGTGAAGCGGAAAGCCTGCTAGCACATGATTAACGCCAGCTAGCCTAGGTGCTGGTCCGGTTCGGACATTTTTCAAGGTTACCGTACCGCTGGCTATTGTTATTTGGCTAGCGTGAAGTTGCTAATAGAAGAAAATAAATGTTTATAACGCTCATGCTCAAGAAAATAGCGGTAGTCTGATAGAGTATCTATGTCGCACACTTGCGGCAAACAAGCAGATTTCCAATGTAGACTTCGAATATTTCTCTGTGTTTGGTGCAACACTTCACATGTACCCCAGGCAATATTGTCAAATATTGATCTATTGATATTTTTTGCACCGATTAAGGCATAGCCACCATCACGTGTGGGACCCAGCACAATATCATTTCCTTCTTCCAGCAAGCAGAATGCCTTGTCTATATAAGCCGGTTCCAGCTCCGGGCAATCGGAGCCCACTAAAACGACATACCGGTTATCACTCAAGTGAAAGTGGATCGAATTGTACATTCGGGTGCCTAGGTCATGCCCCTCCTGATTATATAAGGAAATATGGTATCTGCTGCAGCAATACTTGAAAAAGTCATGCTGAATATCAGGATAACAATATAAGGCGCGCTTGAACCTGCTTGCACAGATTACTTGTACAGTATGCTCAAGCAGCACTTTAGAAATCATTGCAGCTAGTTCCTCGCCCAAACTTGATGCTAGGCGCGACTTGGTTTTACCCGGTTCCGGATATTTGCAAAAGCACAGGACAGCTTTTCCTGGTGGCATTTTTTAGTAAAGCTTGGCAAGCTTTTCAGGCGACACGCCAAAGAAAAACATCAATCGTAATTTCCACATCATAAGCACCGTACAACATATACCATTCTGTTCCCATTTTCGGCTGGAGGTGATGACCTCATCGGACAAGCAAGCTGGGGCCTTATTTTTTTTGAGTCGCAAGCAAAACTCCACATCTTCCATAATTGGAATATCCGAATATCCGCCACAATTAAAATAACATTCTCGTCGAATAAACATGGCATGGTCGCCTGTGACAATTCTGGTCAGGCAGCTACGCTTGTTCATAAGCCACGCGATAATACGAAAAATCAGCTTTGAGTTGGAAAACCGTACATTGAATCGCCCCCAGTGTTGATTAGGCATAGAAAGCGTTTGTACGATTGCTTGCGCAACATTAGGAGGCAACAATGTATCAGCGTGCAGGAACAAAAGCAGTTCATGCTTGCTGCGTTCGGCGCCGTAATGCAACTGATGGCCACGCGAAGCTCTGGTAGAAAAGACCTTGCAGCCAAGTTTACAAGCAGTATTTAAAGAGTTGTCTTGGCTGCCTCCATCTACAATAAGAATTTCATGACCATCTTCTAACAAGCGGGTAATCATCTTTTGATTTCTAATTAAGTACTGCTCTTCATTCAGCACTGGAATGATGATTGATAACTTAGGCATACAAAAATGAAATCTGACATTCAATCGAAGTGATCAGGTATTCCATTTGGCTGCTACACCTTGGATTTCTTCATTGGATTTGGCAGTATCGTTTTGAACTGCAAGCAAATCATGTCTTATTTGATTTAAATCCGGTTACAAATCTAAAAGTATTAGACTGTAACAATTTGACAAATTGCAAAAATAGTTTACAGAGTAAACAAAACATGACGTAGTATCTTACTAAAATCTACTCAAGAGGAAATTTGCTTCTATCCAGCGTGTACGCTTAGCTTCTAGTAGCAGGGCGTAGATGGATACCTTCAGGGCTGTCAGTACGAGTGTTCTGAACATTTTCTTCATGATCTTGCGTATCCACCAATAAGCGGCTTTCATCACAAGTATGGATTACCAGTGGCATGACGTTATAGGCAATATAGGGGTTGCCTTAATCATCATCACCTACCTTCTTCTTCAGCTGGGGCGCAT
>JAPONM010000024.1 GCA_026713925.1 Gammaproteobacteria bacterium | reverse complement strand
AGCACCCGTTTCTTGTTTACACCCTGCAGCCGCAGCCCGTAGGCCACATTTTCGTACACGGTTTTCGGAAAAGGATTGGGTTTTTGAAAAACCATCCCCACCTTGCGACGCAACTCTGCCACATTGACCGATTTCTTGTTGATGTCCTTTCCGTACAGCAGCATCTCACCTTCCAGCCGGACAATGTCAATCAGGTCGTTCATACGGTTCATGCAGCGCAACAGCGTGGACTTTCCACACCCGCTGGGACCGATGAATGCCGTCACCCTTTTTTCGGGAACAACCATATTGATATCCCGTAAGGCCTGGGCGGACCCGTAATACAGGCCAAAATCCTTGCATTCAAAGCATGTCTTCTCCGACTCCAGTTCGGGGCTTGCCCGGTTGAGGAGGACATCTTGTGAAATCTGTGGTGCCGCCATAGTCATTTTCCTTAGCTCCTGTCCAATACTGCCCTGCAAAAAAAGGGCCTAGTGCTGCTCCAGGTTTCTGTATTTCTCCCGCAGGTGATTGCGTATATATATTGCAGATATGTTCAGAATAACAATCACTGCCACCAGTATCAAAGCGGTCGCATACACCAGCGGACGGGCGGCCTCTACATTCGGACTCTGAAAGCCCACATCGTAGATATGGAATCCCAGATGCATGAATTTGCGCTCCAGGTGCACGAAAGGCGCATTGATATCGACCGGCAGGGAAGGGGCCAATTTCACAGCACCCACCAGCATCAGGGGCGCCACCTCTCCGGCCGCACGTGCAACGGCCAGAATCAAGCCTGTCATCATCGCAGGACTTGCCATCGGAAGAACCGTGCGCCACAGGGTTTCAGCCTTGGTAGCACCCAGTGCCATCGAACCTTCACGTATCGAACGGGGGATGCGTGACAACCCTTCTTCGGTCGCAACGATGACCACCGGTACGGTCAGCAACGCGAGGGTCAATGACGCCCAAAGCACACCCCCTGAACCGAATGTCGGAGACGGCAGGGCCTCGCGGTAGAACAGCTCATCGATGGTGCCGCCAACCACGTAAACAAAGAAGCCAAGTCCAAATACCCCGTACACGATGGATGGAACACCTGCCAGGTTATTGACCGAGATCCTCACCAGGCGCGTGATAAACCCCTGGTGTGCATACTCGCGCAGGTAGATGGCTGCGACGATGCCAAACGGGGCAACGATAATCGACATCAGCAATACCATGACAACGGTACCAAAGATGGCCGGGAAAATTCCTCCCTCGGTATTCGCCTCACGCGGGTCATCGGAAACAAATCCCCAGAATGTCTTGATATAAAACACGACCTTCTCGCCCAGGCTCATCGCGTTGGGACGGTAAGCCTTGACCACATCGGAAAGCTTGATCTCAACTTCATCGCCTGTCATGACCCGTGCCCTGAGGCTGTCACGTGCGATATCCCGGTACAGTGAATCCAGTTCCTCTTTCAGTACCTCGTATTCACGGGTGTATTGATCCTGCCTGGCTGTAATCTGGTCATACGGCCTTTGCCCGGTCACTCCCTTCAGTTCAAGGCCCCGTTTCTCGAGACGCAGTTTTTCAAGCTGGAAGTTGATGGCGCCAATATCTGCTTTCTCGATATGCTCGATACGTTCTCTCAGTTCTTTCACTCGATGCAGGCGAACCTCCAACTCATCCCACATGGCAGCACTAGCCACATCTACCGTCCTGTCGCCTTCTTTCACGCCAGTCAGATAGCCGTAAAAATTTCCCCATTGCGTGCGTTCCAGCACGAGCACGTCTTCCGGGACGCGCACTCTTTTTTCGTTGGGCGCGACCGTAAGCATGAAGTCAACACCCAGTACATCACGAATACCCACCTTGATCAGGCTACGTTTGATCAGTTCCTCGTCACTGTCAATCCTGATCCCGGATTCGACAATCCGTTTCCTGGGTACTTCTTCCGTCTCT
>JAPONM010000023.1 GCA_026713925.1 Gammaproteobacteria bacterium | reverse complement strand
GGGATCCTGTCATGACTGTCGACAGCTACCTGGAACTCTTCACCACCCTGTTCGGCTGGACCTTCTACAACATCCTGTGGGACGTGCTGGCCGCCACCGGCATCGTCTACCTGCCGTTCCTGGGGATCCTGGTCGATCACTGGCGTGAACCGGCCCAGGCGGCGCAGCCGGAACTGGCCGGCGGCCTGTCGCTGCGGCGCATGGAGATCGAGCTGTTCATCGCACTGCTGGTGGTGGTCCTGGCAGGCCAGCCCGCCGCCCTGACGCCACTCAATGCCGCCACCCTGTCCTACACGCCGCCGCCCACCCTGCAGCACCCGACCCCGGCCACGGCCACCGTGGCCTCGTCACAAAGCACCTACGGCACCACCGGATTTACCGGCACGGCCGCGACCGTCAACGTGCCGGTCTGGTGGTACGCGGTGATCGCACTGGGTTCCGGCCTGAATCACGCCATCGTCGAGGGCCTGCCGAGTGTCTCGGACATGCGCACCTACGAGCAGCAGGCGCGCCTGGCCACCATCGCCGACCCGCGCCTGCGCCAGGAGGTCAGTGAGTTTTTCAGCCAGTGCTATATCCCGGCACGCTCCCGGTTCCGGGCCCGGAGGCCGGACACACACGCCATCCAGGGCCTCCTCGCCACCTACGGGACCGATGATCCGGACTGGATGGGATCCCACGTGTATCGCGACACACCGGGGTATTACGATACGCTGCGCCCGGTGCATGCGGTCACAGGCTGGGCGTACAACGCAGCCCGGGACACGGAATACGACCCGGCTTCACCGCCTGCCTGGGGCAAGCCGTCCTGCAAGCAGTGGTGGGAGGATCTGGGGATCGGGCTTCGGAAAAAGCTGGTCATCGAGGCGGATGCCACCTCCGCCGGGTTCTCCGGCCTGGTGGTGGCCATCGCCCCGGCCCTGGCCGGCGAGCAGCAAAACGATGCCGTGGCCAGGACCGTGCTCACCAATGCACCCCCGTCCTGGTCGAGCAACGAACTGCTCGTGCACAACGCCTCCGGCCCGGGGCTGGTCAGCGCTGTAGGCTCCACCCTCAAGAGCGGACTTGCGGCAGGCGGCATCATCACGGCCTCGGCCCTGTTCTCGGTCACCATGACCGCCGTGCTCCAGGCCCTGCCCATGCTGCAGGCGATCATCCTGCTGGGCATCTATGCATTGCTGCCGTTGATGGTGGTATTGTCCCGGTATTCCATTTCCATGATGGTCGTCGGGGCCATGGCGGTCTTTACCGTCAAGTTCTGGAGCGTGCTGTGGTACCTGGCGATGTGGGTGGACCAGAACCTGATCCTCTCCATGTATCCGGACGTCAACCTCTTCCTGCAGGTGTTCGCCAATCCCGGTGAACATGACTTCAAGCGCATGCTGCTGAACATGATCACCACCAGTCTCTACCTGGGACTGCCGCTGCTGTGGAGCATCATGATGGCCTGGGCGGGGATCCGGGCCGGGCAGTCACTGGATCATGCGATGCAGCCGCTCAGTGCACCGGTGCACGACGCCGGCCGGCAGGGCGGGGCCTTCGGGAAGGCAACGGTGGTTCGGGGAGTGAAGAGATGAAGGGTTTTCCTGATCGTGTTTTGGTTCCAGGGTTTCCCAAAAGTTTCTGATCAGGGCACAGGATTGCACCGTATCCACTGCACGTATGCTACGCTGTGGGCATGGCTCAGATATTTGATATACATGCAACGTTCAAGGACCTGGTTGCATCCGGCTTCAATGAACAACAGGCCGAGGCGATCACTACTGTTACACCCACGGACTTGCAAAAACCAGTTTCGCAACCAAGGAAGATATTGCTGTATTAAGGACTGATCTGCACAAGACAGCCCTACTGGTTGTCGGCTTGAATATGGCAGTCCCTTTTGGCTTGCTGAAGCTGCTCCTCCCTTAAAGCCGCTTCGAAAAAAGCTCGGTCTGATCGTCCCCGTTTTCTCCTAGGAAACCCTCGTATAGCCAGCAGTAATAGCCACTCTGGCTACAGGCATTGGTGACGCACTGAAATGGTTGTGTAAAGTTGGTGGGGATTCTATAAAACCTGCTGTTCCTCAAAAAAAATTGGCGAAGCCCTTGACACTGTCGATAGTGAACCAATTACCATTGGCAGTTTCCGATGGGTGCGGTTACAGCTCTTGTCACATTGGAATTTCGCGAATTTAAATCACTCGTCAAGGGTTTAAAAATGTACTGGCCTTCCAGGAGACTACAATCATTGAGTGACCGGAAGAAAAAGCGGAAGAAGCGTACGGTAAGACACTATCTTCCTGGATGGGAGCATACGGAGAATTTTCACGCATGAAAGGCAAATCGATCAAACTGTTTATGTGGGGCTACCAGCCTCACTTCCGGTTCGAAATTGAGTTCTGTATGAATGAGGTGATGAAAAAATTTGGCGTTTCCGAGGCAGGAGTTGAGTGTCTATTGGTCGGAGCCAGAATCCCTGGTCATCAGAATCCAAATGGCATATGTGTTGAACCGGAGGACGGCAAGTGGCCTGTTACCCTTTTTGACGGACTGCTTGACACGATTGAGCAAGAGGTATTAACGCATCCCTTGCAAAAAATGTTTTACAGCGACGGACCAAGTATGCAGGACAAGCCTGGAAACATCCGCCGAGACGTAGTTCGCATTGCAGTTCAGAAGGCATTGGACACGTACGATACAGAGCATGCAGTGCGCTCATTTGCAGGTATGCCTGCACCAGTGAATGATCATTACGTTGTTCCTGTGATACAGCTACCAGATGAACTGTTCGAACGCTTTCATGTGCTTCGTGAGCCTATCTCGGACGGTTACGTTACAGGCCACCCAAGCCTGATCCATGCGGCGGTCTCAGCCGTCCTTGCTGAGGCTTATGATGAACTACTCCGGCCAGACCCAGGGCGTAATTCCGGCCGACAAATGCGTTCATCGAAGGAAGTAGTTCTTCGGGCAGCCGAGTCGTTCATGTCCACGCTGAGAGTAATCACAAACCCCAAAGGCTATGGGGCTCCCAACCTCTTTGAGCGATTCAACTTGATCTCATCGTTGATGTACGAAGGAACGGAAGGAACGGGGCGATTGCTCTTAGCAAAGCCTGAATCCAAGTCTGCCAATATACTGCTTAAGTTTGCTGAACCCATATCTTTCCGCGAGCCTCGCTGGTGTCGCAAGGTTTTGCAGATGGCATTATCTGAAACTGCTCTTGTTGCTGACTGTGAAAGGATTTTTGGTTTGGGCACTGTCGCAGCCGGGATCGATCCTTGGGTGAGCCAGGACACCTTTGAGATTGAGTTTATTGAACATTACCACTGGCGTCTTTTGTGCGGTGAAAAAGTAATGCTTGTCAGCAGACACGGATCTCCCTCATTGCCTCAGGAGAAATTTTCCCAAAGTCGTCTTCTTGATATCTATCAACGACTTTTCCCCAAGGCTACCAAAGAAGATGCTGCCAATTTCATCCTCCTTTTCAAAGCAGCCGTTAAACAGCACCATGGGAGTATGCTAATCATTGCAGAAGATGCCGAAGCTGAAGCTGATCGTCTCCGAAGTCAGGGAACCAAGATTGAGCCTACAAGACTAACACCAGATTTTTACTGCCATGCTAGTGCCATTGACGGTGCAATCATCATCGATCCCTGCAGTGTATGCCATGCAATTGGTGTTATTCTTGATGGCCCAGCTTGCCCGGGGAATACCCCATCGCGTGGCTCGCGCTATAATTCGGGTATTCAATATGTGAATGCCACAGACACCAGCAGGCTTGCAATAGTTGTATCTGATGACGGAACAGTAGATGTAGTCCCACTTCTGCGCCCACAGATCAAGCGCTCAGCTATTAACAAAGCTATTACAAACCTTGAAGCTGCCAATAAGGACAACTATCACTCAGCAGTCAACTGGCTGGATAAACACCGATTTTATCTCAGCCAAGTACAGTGTGATCGTGTCAATGCAGCTTTGGAAAGGATTCGTGATGAACCAAGAGAAACAGGAGAGTTTTGGAGGATATGGAGTAAGTTTTTGACACATCCAGAAATGAACGATAGCTACTTTGAAAGCGAAGTTACTAACTGAGGGCTGCAATAAGAATGTCAAGCTCCCTGGGTATTTACCAGGTTCTGTGAGAGAACTGGGGCGATATCCTGCCAGATTCGCAAATGCCTTGGACTAGTTTATGGGGGGAACGCCAGTTTGCTCAAGCTAAGAGTGCTGGTGTCATTTCGAAAAATCATTTTTCTGAATCCATCATCAAAGCAATACAGAGTTTTGTTGTAAGAGAACGTGCCACCAACAGCACCGCAAAGCCAGCATTACAACAGGCGACCGCATCTGACGCTCTCCTCGTCATGAATGTGTTAATGGTGTTCCTGCAACATTGCCTACAAGATGTGAAACAAGTTGTCGGGCCCTGAGTAGAACTTTGAAACTTTCTGTATTGAATACGGGATTGTTTTTTGGCCTTCCTGGAACAGCTTTTTTGCGCTACACATTCATTGTTGACTGCCTGCTTTCATTCACCTGTGTTGCAGCTATATGAACGAATTTCCTATTGAGCAGGTTTAGCCTGGCATGCTTGTATATCTTCAGGCATAATGGTTGGAAATGGCCTCTGTTTCGCAAGTGTCATAGCAAACCCCTAGCATGGCCTCTCGTACCCTGAAATTTGTAGATGTCTTCGCAGGATGCGGGGGCCTGTCCATGGGGCTGATGCAAGCTGGCTTAAAAGGTCGATTTGCAATAGAGAACAGTCCCGACGCGTTTGCCACCCTGTCCACCAACTTGCTTAAACGTGGGGCGCAACCTAGGTATTGCTGGCCAAGGTGGCTTGCGAAAAGGCCTATTTCGATTGAAGATTTCATAAAGTCCTACTCTGAGGAACTGAGCGAAATAGTAGGTAAAATCGACATCCTTGCGGGCGGACCGCCCTGTCAAGGATTCTCAGCGGCTGGAAGACGACGGCACGACGATCCCCGCAACAAGCTTTTTGAGTCTTACATTAAGCTGGTGGAGAAAATTGAGCCGAAGGTCATACTGATAGAGAACGTAAAAGGGTTTACGATAGACTTTAAGGCATCTCCGAAAGTAGGGAATTATTCACAAAAACTTCGAAAGTCGCTTGAGGAGAATTATCAGGTTTTCGAGAAGCTGTTGGATCTTTCAGAATTTGGTGTGCCACAAAGAAGGACACGGTATTTTTTGTTGGCATTTTCCCAAGACATTAATTTAGCTGAGGATCCGTTTGTGATGCTCTCAAAAAGACTTCCCTCCTTCTTAAGCACAAGAAAACTCCGTGCCCCGGTAAGCGCTGCAGCGGCTATTTCGGATCTTGAAGTTTCCCGATGCGGCACACGTCCCTCTCAAGACACAGCTGGCTTCGAAGAGATCGCATATGGGAAAGCCCTTACTTCATTTCAAAAGATGCTGAACTCTCGAACGGAAAGAGTAAAGGATTTGCGTCTGGCACGACACAGGCCAGGAATAAAGGCTAGATTTGCGGAAATTATCGAGCTTATGCATGCAGAAGGTCGTTTGAACACATCAATCGGAGGAGAAATTCGTGATGCATTTGGGTTGAAGAAGCAAGCATTGCGTGTTCTCGACCCCGATAGGCCTGCACCTACAATCACCAGCATGCCAGACGACCTGCTTCATTATGCGGAAGCAAGAACACTTACGGTTCGGGAGAATGCCCGCCTCCAAACATTTCCAGATTGGTACGAGTTTAAAGGGAAGTATACAACAGGGGGTGCTCGCCGAAGCTTTGAAGTTCCACGTTTCACGCAAGTGGCAAACGCTGTCCCACCTCTTGTTGCAACAGTGCTCGGCGAGTTAATAATAGATATATTGCGTTCAAGTGCGGATACAAGCCTAGGCCTTTGTAACGGCACTGTGCATATCTCGGAATTGGCTGCGTAATTCAAGCAGGCTTCTTCGAAGTTCGCGCATCTCATCAATTCCAATGTTTTGTGGCCCTTCTAGACCTATCACTTGGTGCCCAAGAACATTCCGCTTTGGGATTATTTGTTGCTGATAACGAACAACAGCGTCCTCATAACCAGCATACTCTTTGAAAGTATCGCTTCTTAGCATCCTGACCAGTATTCTAAGACGATCATTAGAAGTGAAAATTTCATGCTGTTCAAGCAATGCTAACAGCTCTGGAGCTTTCTGGAATTTGTCTACCTTTTTTGTGTACTTGCCCAATTTGTTTTTGACTATGTTATTTGCTTCCTCAGAAAATTTTCCTTGTCCTTCGTTGCCAAGCTTACGATACAGAGCAATTAAGCAATCTTTAAAGATATTATCTATATCGCTGGTGGCACCCATCACTATGCCTCTTGTATGATCCAGATCCAAAACTCTCCTTGTCAGCGACTCAAAAATTCCAAATACTTCATCTACTAAATCATCGCGTCTAGCACAAAAAATGCCTTCGAGTTCATTCTCAAATGTTATTTGTCTAAGTTGCTGGGTTTCATAGTGTGCGGAATAAAAAACGACATCCTTAAACTGGAGTACCTCCCGTATTTCAACTATTGCATTTTGCCCAAGCTCACCGCTTCCTAGGTCATAATCAACCAAAACAAGGTCAATTTCATCTGTGAAGAGATCGTCAGAAATTTCCTCCTTGAGTTTTGCTATGGATTCGCAAAATTTTGGGACAAACTCGAACGCGAGTTCAGCCACATGGCGTTTGATCGCATACGCTTGTGCTTGCACTCGGTCAGGTTGGTCCTCAACCCAAAGAACATTGAAGTTTAACCTCATTATTTTTGTCGCTTTCCAGCAATTTTGATGACAAAGGAAGTGCCCTTTTTATCATATTCATCGTCTAGCTCGATTGTGCCCCCCATTTCACCCAAGACTTGTCGGACATGATAGAGTCCAAGTCCTGACCCGTGCGTGGTTGTATAACCCATGTCAAAGATTTTCCTTGGATTTGCACCTTTGGCAAGACCACGGCCATTATCCGTGACTCGTAGCAGCATGCCAGATTTCCCCAGAGGCTCAATGCAAAACTTAACAAGGGAGGCACGAGCCCGTTTTGCATTGCTAACCAAGTTGTCGACAACAATTGATATATCTATTGGATTGAACCTGATCACGTAGCCGCCTTCGTGCAAGTTTTCAATTTCTAAGTGCATTCGCGCACTGCTTGACACACGGGAAATGTTCTCGACATAGTCTACTAAGAAGCCCGTTAAATCGGTCGTTATTCTCTCCGAATCCAACTGGAAATTGGCTTTGGTGGCAAAACGTGTGATAGCTTGAATTTTACGATTCAGGAACGCCACTTGCTCGATTGACTTTATGAACGTTTCTCGAGGAAGTGTTTTTTTGCCCGCCGCATCCTGTATCAAATTTTCTATCTGCTGGTGTATATCCACGGAGTATATGGTCACTTGGTGGTGCAGGTTAAGAATGGTTGATATGTCTAAATCAATGACTTCAGTTAAGAAGTGTGCTCGCCGACGTTCAATGGCGGCCTCTGCCTGTGCTTCTGTTGCTTGCTTTTCAGCATGCTGTGCTCGTTCGATGGCTTCTAGAGTAGCGGCACGTTCCCTCTCTGCAGTTTCCCGCGCTTCAGCCTCAGATTTTTTCAGCTCTTTGAATCGTTTCTCTGCTAGGTCCAGCTTGGTTAGGTACTTCCTGTCATCAAGCTTTGAAGCTATTGTGCGTAGGCTGGCAATTGAACTTTCAAAATCGCTTGATCTCTCGTTCACGAGATTGATTAATTTTTTGCTGTATGTGAGCAGTTCGACATCATTGTTGCTTACTAGATTGGCGACGGCTGCTGAAACACGGGCCTTGCCTGGGTCAGTGAGCAATCGCGAAAGATCATCAGAATCAGCTTCGGCCTTGTCAACCCATGAGACTGGAACTACGTATTTTTCCAGTCTTTGCAAACAAGACTTCATCACACATTCTCGTAATTGTTCGACAGTTGGGGTTTCAATTAGACCTTGGTTGCGACTTGACGCTTCCTGGAATGAGTTACCAGTATCTACGACATCCACACGGCCAATGACCTCTCGAGTCCCAAGATGCCGTGCGTAGCCCTGCTGTTTTCGACGAGCGAAGCCAAACCAATCGTCCCCATCCTCGCCGATGGGGAAGACCCGAAAGTCGTTGCGGAATAGGAAGACTGATCCAAACTGTACTGAGGGCAGGCCGACCCTTCTTGCAAATGTTGTCTTCGCAGAGTGGTTCAGGTAAAAAATTTCACAGCGGAACTCAGAATTTTCAAGCTTATCATATGGGTTTGGTTCGCGAATCTTATAGACAACTTCGCCTCGGTCAACAAGTTCGGTTGTGATTTTATGGCTCTTGATGGTGACTTTAATGAATGTTGTTTTCTCCTGCAGGTCGGCAAAAATGAAGTTTCCAACCTTGCCGTTGACTATATCGCGGGCAACAGGATCTTCATTTTTTTCCCTTGCCGTATTTCTTACCCTTTCGTCTTGCGCTTCTTCCGATGGCGCAGTGATCAATATATTGAAGCGGTCAACTTCCGCGCCAAATGGATTTATCAACTTCGCCAAATTAGCCTTCAAGGATTTTAGTCTATTCCTGCCCCAACTCGCTCTAAGATCAGAAATCTCGATAACTGTTCCATGGGTAAGTGCCAGTCTAAATTTTTCTAGTTCGTTGGGAAGATCAAACTGTGTGGATATGGCATGTTTTATGGGAATATTTTCAAAGTGCTCCCTGTCATTTTTTTCGAATAGGGACCAATCAATTTCGAGCTTCTCTATACGAGGTGATTTTGTATGTTCTGAACGTGTCTGGAGAGCAAGCCTCTCACCGAGGCGATCGGATGAAAACCGTCCAATTCCCTTGCTCCCTGCAAAATGTGCTCGGTCAGCCATGATATTCCGATAGTCTGAGGATGAGTTATCGTGCTTAGCCGAGTAGGCGACAAACAGCCATTTTTCACGTAGGTCTGAAAGGCTCATGCCTGAGCCGTTGTCGGCAACGACAATTTTGTCATCCCCAAAAAACAGGTGCACAACATCTGCACCTGCATCAAATGAATTCTTGACCAATTCAAAAATCGCGACTTCAGCATCTGTGATTAATTCGCGCCCCAATACGCGCTTGAGACCGGTGCTTACATCAAAATGAAATTTGGGTGCCTTCATTTCATGCGTTTCCCGTGTCTGACCATGATAGACGTTCTTGACTTTCTTGCCATTAGCGAAGTGTACCCAGCAGATATGCAAGCTTCCAGAAAAATGCGATTACAGGACACAGACCCTGCAATATATCGAGGAGGAAATTTTTAGAGGACACGATTGAAATTTGATCCACATGATGACTTCCATGCCAAGGACAGTGGCTGGAGGACAACTGCTATCTCCTTTTGACTATGTGGAGGTCTTTGTTCATCTTGCCTGTGACTTTGCTTGCGGCACACTACACCATAGACGATGTGCCAATTGCGATGTCTGCACTTCTTTGTGCTGGACGGTAGCATTTATTAGGTTTGCTTGCGATACCACGGCATATCTTTGGCCATTCCCCAGCCAAGGATGCTACTTATAGTATGTAGACTTATAGGCATCAGATTGGTGCATGATAAGCCATGTCAGAAGATGATTTAAAAAAGTTCGGCTGCAGGTTACGCAACATTCGCAGTGAAAAGGGCATCTCCCAAGAGGAATTGGCAAGCTTGGCTGGAGTACATAGGACCTATATTGGAGGGATTGAGCGAGGCGAGAGAAATGTGAGCCTCCGAAATATTTTCGCGATATCACATGCCTTGGGCATAGAGACAACTGAACTGTTCGGTGACAGCTAACGTCCACTCGACCCAGATGACCAGGAAAGCAACAAGCTCAAACATTGTTTCATCTACTGTCAACAATAACCGGCTCGGCGTTGACCAAGAAATGATTCTAGGCGGGATCAATTTCATATACGAGGTTCTTGACAAAATCGACCTTGCCCTACTTGATTCGGGGTCGGAACGTCTGACTTGCTTGGTGGAGTTGGCAAACTTATCAGCGATTGTCGGGAATTTATTCCGCAAAGGCTTCGCCCAAGCTTCAAATGGTAGGTTTATTCCTAATTCACCCCATACCTACCCGGATCTTTTGGCTACGACTGAAGGGTCTGATGACATGGAGATCAAGGTATCCTTGGAGAATAACAAGCCCAAAGGGCATCTCATAAAACCGGGCCCCCATACAACCATTCGTTATGTTTTGGGTGGCCCAAATGGCGAATACCAGTCAGGCAAGCATAACCGTGGCGATGTCGTGTGGATTTGGGAGGTCAGGCTAGGGCGTTTGTCCCCGGAACATTTCAATTTCAGCAACACTGAGAGTGACTCAGGAAAAACAGCTGTAATAAATGCTGACGGGATGAATGCTCTCAATCTGGCATACTGCAATCTAAGATTTTGCCCTCATTCCCCCAGCGGCAGGGTTTACAAACGCCTGACTCAGGAGATCGCAGCCTCTCCTAAGTTGTCGGGATGAGTGGTACTTCTTGCATGGCTGGCATGGATTGCTTCCCCGATTGCCTTGGCTAGAAGAGGAGGCACCGCATTGCCTATTTGCTTGGCTATCTGCGCAATGTTCCCTGCGAATTTGAAGTCATCAGGAAAACTTTGCAGGCGAGCACCTTCTCGGAGAGTAAGTGCACGATCCTGTGTGGGGTGAATGCACCTATTTGATGCCGGGTGTACAAAATTCACTGTAAGTGTGGTGCTAGGCTTGTCCGCATCCAGCCTGCTGTAGCACGAACTGAAGCCGCTAGAAATCAGGTGCCTTGGTATCGAAGAGATGTTCGGTCCTGCATGTTTAATAATCTCTAGCATCTTGCGTGAATGATTTGTGGCTCTATGCAAGTCCAATTCGCTGTTCTCCCGCCTTATGAGCTTTTGGTATTCAGTCCTGGGTGGTGCGGAGTAGTGATTGTTTTCCTGGCCTGCATGTACTGGTGGCAGATCACTTATGGCCTCTGAGACCGTGACTGCATCTGGCAGGTCTTGTGAAAATATTGGCAAGGTTTGGATCACTTCAGGCCTTTTGCCAGCCATGCTCCTGTAGTCCATTTTGTGCGTTGGCGCAGGCCACTTGAATTCGATATCTAACCTGTTACCAACAATCAGCAATCTCTCACGGCTCTGAGGAACCCCGTAAAGTGCCGCATTTATCACCTTCCAAGAAATTTTGTAGCCCATCTCCGACAACCTGTCCAACAAGGATGTCAACACACCGCCATTGCGGTGATTCAGCATGCCTACAACATTTTCGAATACAAACCAGCTGGGCTTAAATTTTCCGACAAACAAGATGTACTCCTCTGCCAAGGAATTCCTTCTGTCATTCTCCGTCAAAGCCCTAAATGGCCGAACTGACGAGAAACCTTGGCAGGGCGGGCCTCCCACAAGTACGTCAATGTTGCCAGCGATATCAATTAAATTGTCAAGGTCCAGATCACGAACGTCGCCATATATTCCTTCCGCATACCCATGGTTAAGCAGAAAAGAATCTATACGGTCTGGCAACAAATCGATTCCACAAACAGTTATGAATTTATTTGTCCACTCCAACCCATAGGACAGCCCGCCACAGCCGCAAAATAAGTCCAGCACATGCAGCTTCCCTTTAGGCTTTTCTTTGTGGCAAGAAACGATCCCTCTAGAGGCTGGCTGTGCCGTAGTGTAGCCTTCTCCTGGTGTTTTAATCTTGTGAAACCTAGCTACTGCACGCTTGAATTCCTCGTACTTGACATCCAATAGACCGGCCAAGGCGTGTAATACTTTTTCAGGCGGCAATTCTAGTCCTCGCTCCCATTTCCTTATTTGGTATCCGCTTACATCCAAATAAGCTGCAATATCCTGCTGTCGCAATTTTCTTGTAAGTCTGAGGGAACGAATATCTAGTGACATGTGCTGTAATCGAGACTGTTGTTGCATCATCTATATGATACTTATAGTATTCATCGTTCGGTTTGTCAAGATGAAGATTTGGTAAAGTCCAAGCTACGGAAAAGAACCATCTCGCATTTAGGCTGCCACCCTATGCTGGCCAGCTGGAAGCTCACAAATCATAGTAGAATAGCTTGTAGAAACCGTTTGCCAACTGGATTTGCCATCAATCTCGGCAAAGACCCGTTTGGATTCGAGGAAAACCTGACTGACACATCGAATCACTTTCAAATGCTATACGTATCCAATATTCTACCTTATGGACTTTGTCTCAAAAGAAAAACGCAGCGTGATCATGCGCGGTGTCAGAGGGAAGAACACAAATCCTGAGAAAACTGTAAGGTCGTATCTTCACAGGCACGGATTTCGCTTTCGCCTGCATGGAAAGGATCTCCCAGGAAAGCCAGATATAATCCTGCCAAGGTATAAGGCGGTAGTATTTGTACATGGGTGTTTCTGGCATCAGCACCCCGGTTGTAAATATGCCCGTATCCCAGAGTCGAACACAGAATTCTGGGTGGAGAAATTCCGCAGAAACAAAGTCCGGGACGAAACAAATATTGAGTCAATCAAATCACTTGGTTGGGAGCCTATTGTTATTTGGGAATGTGAGCTTCACACGGGCAAGCGTCTAGACAGCCTACATGCTCATTTGAAGCTGATCGATCAAAAGTCATGATCCGCACACTGAAAGCAAGTTAGCCCCAGACTCCGCCACATGCGCACAGTTTGAGTTCGATCATCAATGACGAATACAATTTCATCTAATGTGCACTTCAGTTTGTCAAGCATTTCCCGCTTGATCTCTGCGTCAGGGCGGAAGTCTCCATCAGCTCGCATAAGCAGCATAGTCCAATCAATGTTATAGCGACGCAACCAGTCTTCAGTCACTGACCTGTATTTCTCAGGTCGAGCAGTGACCAACACGACATCATAGTCACCAGATCGGCAAAGTGTTCTGTACAAGTTGACCACCGCAACATTTGGTATGTCGTCTGTCATTTTCGTGAAGAACTCATGCCAACGCTTAGGCGGCGATGACACTAAATGCTGTCGATGGGAGTTGTCAGCTAAAGTGCCGTCAATGTCCAAAAGTACAAGTCTTTTCTCTTTCATGCGGGTCATGTCGGCATTAAATTGAAAGTAATGCCCAATTTTACAACAGATATGTAGTATGGAACCGGCAAACAATACCAGCAATATGCGTACAGGGAAAAACCAAATAGGTCGTACATACGCCAGTGACCTATGGCACCTTGGATATGGGAGATATCTGCTGTGAAAGACTAGGCATGAAACAATCAACGAGCGATTTCTTGATGAACGTCTTAGGTAGCCTGAAGATGGTTGTATCTACTGTGGCTTTAGTTTTGATGCAACGAACAAGCCGAAAGAGCATATTCCTTCTAAATGTCATTTGAGGAAGCCCTTTCCCGATGGATTGATGACCATGGAGGCATGTAGTGAATGTAACTTGGGATTCTCATGCGGCGAGGGGTATATGTCGATGTTGCTGGCTGCCGTGCTGTTTGGTTAGACAGACCCGGACAGGCATGCGTCCTCGTAATTTAAAAGGAAATTTGAAAGCCAGTCCACATTGCGAGAAAGGATAGGACTAACCATGGCGACACAAATGTATCTGGAGGAACAAAAGGACTATGTTCATGCTTGAACATGAGCGTGTGAATGATGTGATGCCCAAAAACGCACGCAACCATTCTCTATACGAACTTGATCGCTCGATGAACTGGCAGCCGGATTGCGCAATGATCTTACCCATAGAATCTCGGACACGGGAGTATTTTGATAAGTTCGAAGGCGTGACAGGGGGACTTACATTGTCAGGCTGGCCGGAGATTGGGACCCGGATGTTTTCGCGATTTTGCTATTTCTTCGGTCCAGAAGACTCGGATATCGTGGTTGTAGTCCAAGACCATGCCTGTCGTTTCTGGGTTGAAGATTTCGGTGGGGGGTGTTGGTCCGATCCATGATTTATAGATATTTAGCAACAGAAGTTTACTGGTCGGATTGTAATGCCAATTGAATTCCTACGAGGGCGTGAATAGCTAGATTATCCCTGCAGAGTGTGACCATATTCAGTTACAGACATCCTTGGTTTGTGGATTTCCTGACTGGTAAACAAAAGGGGCTCATCAAATGAGGTCGTCTAGCGAGCTTGTTTTGCTGGTAATATGAGTTTGATTCACTTGAATGAATTTGCAGGGAAAAGAGATGGTTGATGAGTCAAAGGAAGCTATTGAGTCCAGCAAGGCTATTCAGGAAATGGCTAAGACAGGTGGGAAAGTGGTTGGATTGGTCAGGGATTTCGGGAAATTCATTGCCAAGTATATTGATGGCCCAGTGGAGCAAGGAGTGGGAATATTTGAAGACAAGCTTCACTACATGCGGTTTGAGAGGCAGGTTCGTTATATGGAACGAGTCAATCAATTGATGGCAAGCCTCGGCAAGGATGTTCCGACAAAGGCGATTCCATTAAAGCTGGCGGTACCCTTGTTTCAGGCCGCATCCCTAGAAGATGACGATTACCTGCAAGATATGTGGGCAAGACTGCTTGTCAATGCCTCCATATCAGAACGCGGAATGGAGTTGAGGCGTGCGCATATTGACATCTTGGAGAGGCTGTCTCATTTGGAGGTCTTGATCCTTGAGAAGATCTACTCCCTGCCTGCCGACAAGATTAAAGGGAGTTCGATTATCACGGGGCAACTGCCTGATGCCGTATCTGTTGAGGGAAAAGACCAGGAAAAGTTAGTCAGTCCAAATGAGGAGGTCACAATGGCGCTTGCAAATCTAGACCGACTAGGATGTATCAAGCTTCCCACGACTTGGGATGGGGCCGAGATCTTCACCTCTGTTTGTCCAACCGTGATGGGCGAAAGCTTGGTCAAGGCTTGCCAATTTTAATCAAGGAAATAACTTCTTAAAATGCCTGCTTACTAAATTGCCGCTATATGCATATTTAGGAGATAGCTATGCCAATTCCTTATTACCAAACACTCATGCTTCCCCTGTTGCAGGCCTTGTCTGATAGGCATACCCACTCCGTCAAGGAGCTGTTTGAGGTTCTCGGCAACCAATTTCAACTTACAGAAGAAGAAAAGAATGAAAAGGTACCTAGCGGCAGACAAACAAAGGTCAATAACAGGATTTCATGGGCTCGAACATATTTGAAGAAAGCGGGGCTTGTTGGTTCCCCGGCTAAAGGCCAGGTAAAAATTACTGAAGCCGGTATTGATGTCCTTGAGAAAGATAAGCCAGACAAAATCAATAATGTGTACCTGCGAAAATTTGACAGGTTTGTTGAATTTAGACCTTGGACAAGTGATAAGGACAGGACTGAAATCGGGGAGGAACCTCAATCCATTGCTGAAAGTACACCGGAAGAGCAATTGGGAGAAGCATATAACGAACTTCAAAGAAAACTGGTTTCTGATTTGTTAGAGTCAGTAAAGGGAAGCTCTCCAAGATTCTTTGAGAATCTTGTTGTCGAATTGATGCTTGCGATGGGCTACGGTGGTTTTAAGGGAGCCGGTGTTACTACTGGGGCGGGAAAAGATGACGGGATAGATGGTGTTATAAATGAAGACAAGCTGGGTCTGGACTCAATATACCTCCAGGCCAAACGTTGGGAGCAAACCGTAGACCGCTCTGAAATAGACAAATTTATTGGTGCATTGAGTCGTCACGGCGCAAGGAAGGGGGTATTTATTACAACATCTGAATTTTCTGAGGGAGCGAAGAAGGCAGTGCAAGGCCTAAATATAAGCATTGTTTTAATAGATGGGAAAGAACTTGCAAAACTCGTGGTAGACCATGATGTTGGTGTATCTATAAAAGATACCTTCAGAATTAAACAAATTGATTCCGATTACTTTGATGAAGAATAGATACCGCTAAATAAAGTATGAAAGGGACAACATCTCATCACATCAGGCCGGCAGCCAAGATAATTGACACTCTGGGAAAGGGTTTAATCAAGGATGATCTCGCTGCAATTATTGAATTGGTGAAGAACTCATATGATGCAGATTCAGAGAGTGTGCTGGTCAGGTTTGAATTCAAGGAATCAGATAACACGTTGATTATTGTTATAGATGATAGTGGCCATGGCATGGACTACGACACTGTTATCAACAAATGGCTGGTGCCTGGCACCTCAGACAAGCTTGAACGGAAGGTGAGTCCCAAGAAGCACAGAAGAATGCAGGGAAGAAAAGGTATCGGTCGGTATGCTGCAGGTATTTTAGGGAGTGAGCTTTTCCTGTCCTCCGTCGATGAAAAAAATAATAAAACTGAATTATTGATGGACTGGAATGCAATTGTAGATCATGACTATCTCGATGAAGTGGAGGTGCTTGTTGAAAATAGTTCTTCCCATGACGCATCTGGAACATATATTGAGATTAGAGACAAGCTTGATGATCGGGAAGAAAAGGTTGATATACGCTCTCTATGGCCGGATACAAAAATTAATAAGCTGAAAACAGAGTTGAGCAAGCTTCTATCGCCAGTCCAAAAAAGAAGTAGAGACAAGTTTTTTATCACATTGGAGTTTGGTGAATTTCCGTCGGATATGTGGAGCGGACGTTCCATTGAAATAGAGCCATTGCCGCTGCTTAGGTTATACGACTACCGGGTTCATGGCTTAATTACGAAGACCGGTAAAGTCAATTTAACCTATGAAAACAAGTGTCTCAGGCTAGTAAATTCAGAAAAAATCAGCTTTTCTATACCTAAGTCATCATTTGATGATGAGTTGCAAAATGCTAGCACTGGCAAAGTGCAATTTGACTTGAGAGTTTTTGACAGAGACCCGGAAGCTATTGAGGAAATAGTAAAGAGGGCAAAGCAGTCAGGCTATACAGAAATGAATAAAACTGAAGTCAAGCACTGGCTTAATGAGTTTAACGGCGTTGGTATTTATCGTGGAGGTTTTAGGATTAGGCCATATGGCGATAGAGAGTTCGACTGGTTAAACCTTGGTGCCCGCCGGGTTAATATACCTGCGCAAAGAATAGGTAGCAACCAGATCATTGGCTTACTCGATATTGAGTCGGAAGAATTTTCCGGGTTAGAGGAGAAAAGTGCAAGGGATGGCTTGGTCGACAATCCTAACTATCTAAAGCTTCAGAAACAGATAATAAAGGTAATCGAGGTACTTGAGAGAAGGCGGTATGACTTTCGGGTTTCTATCGGACGTGGACGGAAATTGGTTGATGTCGATAGAGTATTGGAGAGCCTGTTTAATTTTGATGATGTATCGAACGATGTCTCAAAAAAGTTGAAAAAATTAAAAGTAGCGGAAAAAGACATAACCTCAGTGACGCAACTGATACTTGATGCCAAGGAAGAAAAAGCAAAAGAACTGGCCGACATCAAGGAGACAATTGCCTATTACCAAGGGCAGGCCAATCTAGGAAAGATGGTTGGCCGTATTCTGCATGAAGGGCGAAAACCAGTTTCCTACCTCAGGAACAGCTTGCCCGACGTTGATGCAAATATCAAAAAGCTTTTCAAAAATCCTACTAACAAGAAAGCGCTTACTGAACTGGATGAAGAAACTCCTTTTCTTATGGAGGAAACGGATAAAATTCATGGTCTTTTAACATCATTAGATCCTTTGGCCTATAAAAAAGGGGAGAGGTCCAAGAGCCACAAGATCAAGACTGTTATACAAAAATGCAGAAAGGTTTTTGAGCAGGAACTGGAGTTATCAAACATCTCTGTCGAAGTCGATCTTGCAGCAAGCAGTGAAATATATGGCCGATCTACAGATTTTTACTGGATATTCACCAATCTCCTCGAAAACAGTATTTATTGGCTCAGGTATGAAGATGGTAAAAACAAGTTCATAGGGATTTCATCAGAAGTATCGGGCCAGTTTCAGACAATTCGGGTCTATGATAACGGTCCCGGAGTGTCCGATGAGCTTCTGGAGGGAGGAAAAATCTTTGAGCCAGGAATCAGTGCAAAAGATGGGGGAACCGGGATGGGGTTATCCACAGCTGGCGAGTTGGCCAGGAGGAACGGGGGTGATATATGGGCTATTAGTGAGAATAAAGGTATTTCTTTTTATGTAAGGCTTCCAAAAAATAAGGAGACATTGGAGTGAGTTTGAAATTGTTCGTTGCTGAGGACGAATCGAATTTGATAAGACAATATGAAAAATCTGTTGAAAAATGGAATAACGATGGCAAGGAGGCCATTGAGATATTGACAGCTAGGGATAAAGGTCAGGCAATGGAAATCTTGGAATCTAAAGATTGTGATGCTGCAATTTTAGACCTTATGTTCCCAGGCGATACTCCAAGCCATGCAACTGGCAATGTACTTCTGGGCATCATAAAAAAGCAGTTGCGTTATCCTGTTTATGTTGTTACAGGCAATCCCAATGAACTTGATGGTGAATTTGATGACCACCCATTTATCGAGGTAATTGTACGAGGCTCGATTAAAAATGATGATCTTCTAGAAAAGATATTTACGCGATACTCCACTGGAATTACAAAGATAATGGGAAAAACGGGAAGGCTAGAAAAAGCATTGAAAGAGGTATTCTGGGATCATCTATCTCACGCGATTCCACATTGGGAGAAGATTGATCTATCTCCTGATATGAAAGAAAAACAATTGTTGAGACACGCGCTGTCACACTTGCAGGAGGTACTGGCAATTGATGAAGCAGGTCAGGATGAAAAGTACAATACGGCAGAAGTATACATAAAGCCCCCCGTTAGAAAATCAGTTACCCCTGGTCTGGTCGTCGAAAGAGAGGGAGAAAAATTTGTCGTTATTACTCCGGCATGCGATGTCAGTCAAAACAAGGCTGATTTTTTTCAGCTTCTCAAATTGCTTGAGTTTGAAAAGTTACCTGACATTCAGAGTAAAAAGAGGTCCAATAACAGGCAGAATGAATTAAAAAAATACATTAAAAATAAAAAAGAGAGATTCCATTTCCTGCCTCGATATGATGATCTTCCTGCTTCATTAATTGATTTCCAGGATGTAACTACAATTAAAAGTTCTGAACTTCCTCAAAACTGTAAGCATGTCTGTACGATAACTTCCCCATTTTTTAAGGATATTGTAAACCGGTATTCTGCCTATTACGCAAGACAAGGCTCGCCTGATTTTACCGATACTGATACCTTGAGCAAGCAGTTGAATGAGCAACTTCCTGAACCGGAAATTGTTCAGCGTTAATACTGGGATTGGTTGTTGGGAAAAGTTATTCCTGTTATTGATGTTTTTGCAGGTCCCGGTGGATTGGGGGAAGGGTTTTCCCTTTATGACAATAGCACTGTTAAGTTTGACATCGCTCTATCCATTGAGAAAGACCCTGATGCACACAAGACTTTGCAACTCAGAGCATTCTTTCGGCAATTTGAAGAAAATGATGTGCCTGAGGATTATTATTTGTACCTTGGCGGCGAAATTACTCTCAATGAACTATATGAGCGATGGCCTGAGCAGGCAAAAGGAGCGAAAGAAGAAGCCTGGTTACATGAATTAAAAGATGGAGATATTGATAAAGTAAGGAAAAAAGCCAACTCAGCTATCAAGAAATATGATGCAAACCACTGGGTTTTGATTGGGGGTCCACCTTGCCAAGCCTACTCTGTTGTAGGAAGAGCAAGGATGAAAAATCATAAGGCTGATTTTGAGGAGGACGAAAGACATTTCCTGTATCAACATTATCTGCGCGTAGTAGCACATCTTAAACCTTCCATATTCATTATGGAAAATGTGAAAGGCATACTTACTGCCTCAGTTAATGAAGAAAGTATTTTTGAAAAAATCTTGGATGATCTTGAGTATCCGGGGGAAGCAGTTAAAGAGCTTGATGGCAGGAAAAGGGCTCCCTCTGTAGTTGAATATGACATTTACTCACTAGTTGTTGCTCAAATTACATTTAAGGATCGACGTGGCACGCATATAAAAAAGTTAAAACCACGAGATTACATTATTCATGCTGAAAAGTTTGGGGTACCACAAAGACGGCATAGGGTTATATTGCTAGGAGTCAGAAAGGATATTGACCCTAGGGTCTCTGCACGTCTCAAAATTTCAGAAAAGTCGACCGTTTCAGATGTACTGGATGATTTGCCTCCTCTACGCAGCGGGATTACGAGAGAAGTGGATTCGTGGTTTTCATGGAACCGCGCGATTGAAGAAATCATTACGCCCCCACATTCGGAGAAACTTGATGGCAAGACCCTGGGGGTTATGAAACAGGAATTTCTGGCAATATCGAGTGAGATTGATCGAGGGGGGCTGAGAGTGAAGTGTGATAGAAAAATTGCCAGGGAATTTTACGCTGACTGGTTTCATGACAAGAATTTGACGGTTGCGCTGAATCACCAATCGAAATCACACATGAAATCAGATTTGTGGCGATATTTTTTTTCCACCTGTTATTACAAGGCTCATGGCAAGTCTCCGCTACTGACAGATTACCCGAAATTTCTTTTACCAAACCACAAGAATGCCACCTTGGGGAACACAAAATTTCTGGACCGATTTAAGGTACAAGTAGGGGAACTCCCAGCATCAACAGTAACCTCCCACATCTCAAAAGACGGCCACTTCTTCATTCATCATGATCCATCCCAATGTCGCGCATGGAGTGTTCGAGAAGCAGCCAGGGTGCAAACGTTCCCAGACAATTATTATTTTGAAGGCAATCGGACGGCCCAATATATGCAAGTAGGTAATGCGGTTCCCCCGCTTCTTGCTTACCAAATTGCTGATGTGGTTGCTCAGCACATAGCTGAAATGAAATAACGCCTTGGTACAGTGATGATAGACATTGTCAGTAAGGCTGCGCGTTCCAGAATGATGTCAAACATAAAGGGGAAGAATACTGCTCCTGAAATACTAATCCGTTGCGGATTGCATAGGAGAGGCTTTCGGTATCGGTTGCATGAAAAGAAGCTCCCGGGGAAACCGGATTTGGTGTTCCCGAAATATAAAGCAGTCATTCAAGTGCATGGTTGCTTTTGGCATAAGCATGACTGTCATTTGTTTAAATGGCCATCTACAAGAAAGCGCTTCTGGAAAGAAAAAATATGTTCGAATGCTAGGAGGGATACGCGCAACTTTATGAAACTCAACCAATTGGGGTGGAGGACGCTGATTGTTTGGGAGTGCGCATTAAAAGGTAGATATCGATACACAGAAGTTGAAGTGATAGATAGAATAGCTTTGTGGTTGTACTCTGACCAGTCCAGCTTTGAAATTGCTTGTAGTTCTGCAGGATTAAAGTAAGTGGCGTATCCTGCCTCAAGCTTGATCCAGTTTATAGGGGAACGCCAGATGAGATACGCGATGTTGATTCCAAGCAGCAATATTCTAACATCAGAACGGGTATTTCTTGGTCTCTATTAGGGGCAGTGCTGATGAATGATGTCTTTCGTCATCTCCATGTGCCTGCGGATTTGGCATGTGAGTTTTTGGCAGTCTTCTCGCGCATGGAATATGCCCTCAAAGCAACTGGTTATGCCTCAGATAACAAGGACAAGGCCTTTGCGTCATGGGACACGTTTGCAAATGAAATCGCCGAAGATTTTAAAAATGTTCCTGACAAGGAGTTTGTTGAAGCTGTTGATTATCTCCTGAAAAATCCGCCACGCAAGCAAGTCCAAGATGACGGGGAGCTTGCATTCAAGGATCAGGTTATCGACGGGAATCAAAAAAGAGCGCAGCAGGCTTTGCTCATGGTACGCACTGTTCGCAACAACCTTTTTCATGGCGGAAAGTACTTGCCAAACGGTGAGAAGGAAAGAGGACGAAACCGTATTCTTGTAGCCCACTCCCTGACGATTCTGAAACACTGCGCCCAGATGAATGATCGCGTGATGCAGTACTATGAATCATGATCAGATCTACTGCCTGCGTTTCTTCCCTAGAAATTTTGACGACTGATTAATCTCCCAGGTTTCATGCATAGTTGGAAATGGATTTTGTACAGCGAGCTTTGACACTTTTTCCAGTACTCGAATGATAGGGCGGTTTTCGTGTCTGCGCCTAGTCGATGGAGAAAGCATGTTTCGCACTAGAATTTCGGCTAGCTTTATTTTCTGTAGTCCGTATTGCGCCTTATTCTCATACAGGACAGATAGAGCGGCACCCGGGTTGTCTTGCTCTTTGCAAACTGCAACTTCATTGCGCGTAAAATGAACGCGATTGCTGCACAGTTCTACAAATGCGCGGGCGATCTCGGTAGCTGAAAAATTGTCCAGTTCGAAACTTTCTATCCAAATACGGATATACTCAGGTCGCGTTACATAACGCCCCTCATGATGGATAGATTTTGCTTGACGGGCGTGTTCCTTGAGTCTGGTTGCATAGTTTTCATTGTCCAGGATCAGAAAGGCGATTGTTTGATGATGGTGAAGGTAATCAACCAGTCGCAGAATCGACCGAAATCTATCTACCCTTCCTCCTGTTGCATTATCTACTCCTCCCAAATCAATTATTTCGATCCCAAAGGTGCCAGGATCAGCCCCAAAGTATTGATCAAAAATGAGTCGTACGGCAATTTCTTCACTTGGCCCCTCAACCAGCAATGACAGCTTTGGACGGGGATTAAGCTCATAACGGTTTACAACAAGCTCTAGATAGCGGCGTGTATCATGACGAACTTCCAACTCTGGGGTATATTTAACAATTTGTCTGTCTATCTCGTTGGGATGTGGCAGTTCTTCATCGTAAAGATCTTGATACAGGAGGCGCAGCATGAATGTCCCAGAGCGAATGAGTTCAGCACGAAGTGCATCACCTTTCAGGTGACCCCGCTCATCCACTGAAACGAATTGGACCAATTGATACCACTTCTCCAATGGATCGCAAGATTGCTGCGCAACCGCTAGAGACCGATAGGCATGCCTCAATTTCTCAGGCGTTAGGTTGAAGAGGGTGCTAACTTCTTCTGCATCCCAGTTCCGCACTACCTCATGCCAATCCCAATTGGGAATATCAATTTGTATCCATCGATCAAAGCTAAATATTGGAGCCAAAGGAATTTTTATTGTTCTCTGGTTTGTTCTGGTCTGTGGGTAATATCTATCCGAGATGAACTGACACAATAGTGCGACTGCCGGTCTGTATTGATGTGATTGGAGATTTTGCACTCTCTTCCGTACATAATCTAACCACTGCTCTCCATTTTTTACCCAGTCGATTGGTTCTTTTACGTCTTTACCTAGAAACCCATCCATCTGCACGGATATTGTCATATCCGATAGGATCATACTTAGATGATAGATTTGAAAAGCAGAATAGTATGCCTCCGTGTCTTGATTATTTTTGTCTGGCACCTCGTAATTGAGGTCTATACTAGATGTATCCCTGGCCCAGCCACTTTTAAACCATTCATCATTTTCATCCAGCGGCAGCAATAGCTTTGTTTTATCTTTGCCAGGCACTTGAACCCTAAAAATGGGTGCAAATATCTTTAACCTTTCCAGTCGTAACAGTCTTGCACGATCAATCTCAAGCCCACATTCCTTGCAGTACTTGACAAACTTGTCAGTGCCCAGAAGTGGCCTAGCTATCAGGCCACCGCGCTTGAGAATGATTTCTCCGATTCCATTTGGGATTGTGAGCAAGTTTTCGGTCATGATACGACTAATGTTTGGAGGTTCTCTCTTCCTGATACCATCCCGAGTGCGAATCTGGTCGGGTGAGATTTTTCACACAATGCCCGGATCAGATTACGTAGGAAAGACCAAGAGAAGGCCAATTGTATCCGATGGTGGTACCATTTTGGGCTGAAGTTCCGGGAGATGAGTAGTGCGGAAGGTATTATTTGTTGAATTCATATTATTTGGGGTGGGCGCTTTCATGAGCACTGTGCCTGAAACCATTGTAATGGTCACCGGGATTGTGATGGCAGTAATTGGAGCCCTGGGAATAATCTTTAGTTCCCTGAGAAAAGAATGGCGTGCGAAGATCGCGGTCCCTTTCAGGCGCACATGGCAGGCATGGAAGGACAAAAAGCCTCGGAAAATATTCATGACCCGAGGGTTGGAAATCATCAAGGAATCCAGGGAAGTCGCGGCCAGGGCTGTGGGCAAGGACCCTAACTGCATGCCAAGCTTGAGGCGCTGCGTGAACCACCTGAAACACCTAGTGCTGGAGCCTTGCAGGATCCCGGTCCCGGAGCTTCTCATGTGCAGGCGACATGATTCCATGATGTGGTACCAACTGCTTCATGACTATCTAGTCAAGCTGGAGGAATGTGCATGGAAGGGCGACCTGGAAACTGCCAAGAAGCTGGGTCCTGGCATTGATCGATACCTGCTCATCATGGTGACTGGAATTACTGAAGAGTAGTGTTCGCCCGGGTGGCTAGGCACATGCATGACAAGGCTTTGGTTTTCCGGTTCATCAAGTCGGTGTTGTGGGTTGACGGCCCGGTATGCCCAATTGCAGGATGATTGCCCGGGTCTTCCGTTTACGGAGTGTACGTTCTCGCCCTTTCAGACTATCCAGAGAGCAAGTCCTAGCACGGCCTGTGGAAAAGCCGAGGCTGCAGGAAGCAGTTTACGATGCAGAATTTTTGTAGGAGGAGACTAGTTTGTAGTCTTTATGATAGACCCATGGTTTGAAAATGCTTTTTATTGAGGATTACAGCGATCAACGCCAGAAATCATGGTGTATCCATTGTGGCGCAGCAATTGTGGTTGTGGAGGCCAATCGTGATCATGTGCCAAGCAAGTTGCTTCTGTCAAAAGCACTTCGGCGGCGAGGCGCGAAATTCGACCGGGGTTGTGGTGAGCCTGATGACTACCTCCCACAGGTAGTCATTTGTAAACGCTGCAATTCGCAATTCTCGCGTGATGAAACCTATCTCCTTTGCTTGTTGCATGCCTTGTGTGCCGGCTCACTTTATCCTGATCCCAAAATTCACCCAGTAGCAGCGAACGTCTTGCGAAGCAATCGCGACATCATCCGGGCCTTAAAGGACGCACCCGGAGGTCAAATGTTGCTCTTCAACGACCTTCAGCCCTTCACTCTCTATCCTGATTCCGACCGTATCAGTAACGTGATCCTAAAAAATGCCAGAGGGCACGTCTACCACGAGCTTGGTGAACCTGTCATGGAAGATCCAGCCAACATGTTTTTCGTGCCTCTCATGTCGATGGCCAACGAAGAAAAAGTGAATTTTGAAGAAATTGGTGACGGCCTCGATGTCTGTCCCGAAGTAGGTAGCCGTATGGTGTTGCGAGTGATTGAAGGAGAGGGTCTTGCCGGTGGCTGGGTTGTAGTCGAAGAAGGCAAGTACCGGTACGCTGTAGACTGGTCGTCCGGTATCATGGTCCGTACAGTTATCTGGGAATACCTTGCGACTGAAACACGCTGGGCAACTTAAAGAAGCAGGCAGGGCAGGCGTATGGCGTTCGGCTCGCGAACCAGTTGCTGATAAGGGTTAACCATTACCATAGTTGGTGCTCTGTCCCAGTGCTTGGTTTAAGTATGAAAGAAAAACTTCTGCAATCAGTCAATACCGGAGGATCGTTATGCATGAGCGATTCAGAGGATCAGGAAGAGTCATAGGGTGGATATCTATCGGTCAGTTGCCAAGGCAAATAGTTTTCATGCCTTATTGACTGATGAATATGTTGCGATAGCAAACCGTGGCCAGCCCTTCACACAGGAGGGACTAAGAGCTGTTTGCCAGGCACACATTAGCCCTAAATACAGGAATCTCATCACACCGATCAAGGGTGAAGCAGATGCTATAAGGGTGCTGGAAAAGATTCGTGCAGAAAGACTCGAAGCATATAAGTGTTGTCCTGGTGATATTGCAGAACATGCGAGCGCTGAGGGTGTACTTCGCAATGAGTATGCGGGCCGTATTCTGCTGGAATTGCTGCAGAACGCATATGATGCATTTGCCACTAAGCCGATTGGTTCCAAGGGTGTAGGCTTCAAGGCTGTTCTCAATATTTGTGATGAACCAAGAATCCATTCAGGCTCTTTGCATTGTACATTTGACCGCCAGCGCTCCAGAAACCTCCTACAGGATGCCAAGCTTGTTGAAATCAATGACCCTGTGCCATTGCTGCGCTTCCCTTTTCAGTTGTCTCAGCTTGATGAGCCTCAAGAAGTGCGCCACCTCATGGAGGAATATGACACGGTCATTGTGCTTCCATTTGTCGATTCCCGTGCTCACGACTACTTTCTATCAGGCTGGGATAATTGTGTTAATGATGCAAGGCTGCTTCTGTTCCTTGAAGATTTGAGGTGCGTTATATGGGAACACCAGAATCGGGAACAATTTTCCAGAAGGGTATGGTCTCGTCATGTCCGCGATGCGTGTGTAGAGGTCTGTAGCGATACAGGTCAAACAATTGTTGAAAAATGGCGTCTTTGGCGATCAGACCGTGTGTCTGTCGCACTTCGCCTCAATGAAGATGGTTTGCTGGACCCAGAACAAGACTACCCAAAAATCAGGGTTTTCTTCGAGACTGATGAACAGTCACCCATACCAATTCTTATCCATGCCAAGTTTCCACTTAAGGAGGGTCGAGCAAATGTATTAATTGAAGATGATTGCAGTAGGGAAAGTGTCCAACAAATTGTTGGCGAGATAGTAGAGCGTATTTGGGATGCACTTTCCGAGGTCAGCGAACCTGGCCTTCTTTTTGACCTTTTATGCCTTCGTGTCACTCCCGAGCAAATGGGAAAGCTGGAGAGCGAGCTTTGGAAGGCCCTAAAAGTTAAACTTGCTCGTCTGGAAATTCCAGGGACCAATGGCCTTCGGCTTGATCAGGCAAGGCTTCGCCCAAGGGATGAAAACAAATGGTGGTTTGACTGCAATCTGTGGAATGTCTTCAAGAAGGCGCTCATGCGCCATTCTGCTGATGAATTTCGGAAACTCCCTTTTCTCCCGCCTGGTGTCGATGGGAGTCGACGCGAAGAGACGGTTCTACATTACAATCCGGACGCCAGGCTGCAAAGCGGTGAACTCCTCACGCTTCCTCTTTTGCCGATAACCGGGAACGACCAGTTCTTATCTCCCGGGGGATCGAGTATTTTCTTTCCTCCGCGGAAAGCTCCGCCAAAGGCTCCAGATGGTATCAATGCTCATTTTCTTGATCTGGACTTTATCCAACTCATGGAAAACCATGGGAAAGTAAGCAACTTGCACAGGCTTCTAAAGGAGGTACTTTCCGTATCAGAATTTAAACCAGACGAGCTCGTCGAGAAAGTGATTCTGCCGTTCCTGGACGACCATGAACGTCGATTATCGGAAGATTTGCTTGATTTTCTATGCGCTGTGATAGAACCCGAACTCAAAGATAATGATTTGAAATTTGATTGGCGCAATCCCGTCCGCCGACAATTGGCAGAGCAGGCCATGGTAGCAACCCGACGTGGAAATGAATTGCCAGTAGTGGGAGTCTATGCAGGTGCTGACTGGACAGGAAATGAATTCCTTGAACAGGCATATGGAGGTTGCAATGATCGAGGTTTTCTGAGGTCGCCACCCTCTGATAGAGATGACAAGCTACGTTGGGAAAGGTTTTATCAATGGCTAGGTATTGGCTGGGGGCCCAAGGTACTGCCAATCGTATGCTTTGAAAACCATCCCAAGACTTTTAAAGGACCAAAATGGCAACACAACTTATTTCCTGTAGACACTGAATTGTACGGTTGGCATGAGTACTGTAAAGAAATTTATGACTTTGAGTTTAACTACCGTAAATCACGAATGCGCCAAAATTGGACATTGGATGGTGGCGAGGCAGTACTTTCTTTAGATGACGCCTTTCCTACCATATGCGAGCACTGGGAAAGCTATGAAAAGTACACAGAAGTATTTGGGTTTCAATCTTCAAATCGCAAAGAGGATTTTGATAATCAAAGGTGGTCTGGCCCCTCATATCTAATGTGGCTGTTTCGAACCAGCTACTGGGTACCGGTAAAAGGGGGCGCAGAAAGACAACAGCCAGTGGACACATTTACACGGTCTGAAATCGTCAGAGAGCTGGGTGGTTATGCCCACAAAAATAGTGATGTTGCAAACGAGAATATTTTGAAGGCGATCGGTGTACGGTCCGGATGGCGTGAACTTACAGACGAGGACTGGCGGAGATGGCTGGACAGGGCGAGCAAGCACGCTAAGGAAAAAGTGAATAGCACCCGTGAACTTAAGGATTCCATATACTCGCTTTATGTTGCCGCATTACGGCACTGGCCAAGTTCAAGCAGTCCTGAAGGAGCTTGGCGCGGAGCGATTTGGTGTATGGAACGCAGAGAGGACAACACTGAAAACTGGAAGGTACATAGTGATCGTACAAACGTGTATTTTGTCGATCGGCCTGACTTGGACGAGCTTCGGCTTCCTGAACTCTGGCTCTTACCTGTTCGACTCAACAACCTGGAAAATGCTGCAGAAAACCTGTTCGGGTTAAAGCCTCTGTCTGACTATCTCTCTGGGCAGCCTGAAGATGCAAAACGGAAAAGCAAACTCGCGGAGCAAGTCCAGAGGAGAATTTTTGGCCGGATAGATGCTATCAACGCCTATCTGGGTATAGGCCTCAACGAAAACAACTTTCGTTTTACCCAAGACAATGTTCCAGATGTGAAAGTCGTCGAGAATCTCAAGATTAGGCTCAGAATAGGCGGTAAGAAAATCGGGGATAATCTAGTGCGCGATGCCTATCATTCGCAAAATAGCGAAGGGTGTTGGACACTGTGGCTCAATCACAATCTATTTGGAGAAGAGCCGAATACCCTTAGTCTAATCATATGGGAACACGTTTCAAGCGCCCTTGTTTATGCAGGTGGCTTGCCTCTTGATGTCCAGCCATGCTTGAAGGACCTTCTTCTGTACGAGAACTCGGATCTTTCACGCAAGCTTCTGCAGCTTGGTGTGACAAAAGAAACTGTAAACCAGCTTGCACAATATGAGATTACAACTGCAACTATACCTCCTGCAGATATTGCTGGGCTCCAAAATGGATCCGGTAGGCCGGTAACACCATTAGACCCCAATCCAAAGAGTCCCTCGAAACCTGGTTCTGTTAACCATTCAGGCAACAGAGGTAAATCCTCAACTTCGACCAAGCAACCTGGCCGTGAAGCTGAAGATTGGATAAGGGAAAAGCTTAAGCAGCGCCTAGCTCAAGATGGGTGGCGTGTAAGTCCATCACAGACTCATGACGAAGAATACAGGGAAACGGATATTGAGCTGTTTCACGCAAGGTATGGAACGTTTCACGTTGAAGTGAAGCATCGTGAGAAGAGTGAGGTTTATTGGTCGGAAAATGAGGTGAGCAAGGCACAAGAAAACCCGGGCCGTTATTTCATGGCCATCCTGGTTCGTAATGATCAAACACAATTCAAGGAATACTGGTTGGTCGACCCGTTGGACAAGTTTAAAGATGTCTGTCGGGCCGGAGTATGGGAATGGAGAGGGCGACAAGATGGGATAGACCTGTCAGGACAAGATGATCCTTGGGCTGTCCCAGTCCCGCGAGCACAACGTTCTGCATCTGGTTTCGTATTCAAGATGGAGGTTTCGCTCGAGTGGTTACAGGAAAACTGTCATGAATTCAGTCATATTCAAAATTATATGATGTCTCTGCTTCCTGTGTCCTGACGCGGGACCTCATACAATCTTATCTAAGCCATTAAACTTGTTTCAGGTTTGAACGAATAAGGCTCACAGTTCAGAAGCTTGCCGAAAAATCTGGGCCTTGGTCTTTGGAAGGCTTAGTCAATTTCGTGAAATAGATTCACGCTCAGCCGCTACTAATAAGTTTGTCGGCATAGCTAATAATCGAATGTAGCAATACTTATGAAAAGCAATAACGCGATATTTTGACTCGAGCCTGGCCATCAAAGCTCATGAAAGAATGTCCGATTAAGATCAGGTAGGTAAATGTAATGTCTCCTTGGGCTGCCAAGTTTTCGTGCTGAAGGTATCCAGCCCGAACTGTACTAGATTTGTACTAGCTTATATACGCAGCAGATTGTAAGTGATTGATTAGTCAACTAAGGTATCAGAAGGGCAAACACCGTAAGTGACTGATTAATAAATAAATATACTTTCTATTCTGAGGCTACGAACCAGGCGGTCGGGAGTTCGAATCTCTCCGGGCGCGCCACTTTTCAATGACTTACAGCTACTCTGAGAAGGCAGCTGTCCAATAGAAGGCCTATTTGTCCAATAGAATAGGATTTACGTGCTTTTTCCTCAGGGGCTGAACCCACACAGGTTTGCGCCGGTACACCCGCTGGGTGGTCGCTGTGTCCGCATGACCTAGTTGTTCCGAGGCTTCGACCAGACTGCCAGAATCACTGGCCACCTTGGCTCGCAGATCGCGTTCCTGAAAACGTTCAGTCACTTGGGTCTCCTTCATGACCTTGTCCATGAACCTTTGCCACAGGCTGTCACATCCAGGCCGTTAAATTCCCTGCTACAGCTACGCCCATTGCAACTACCATACCCCGCCAACTTTTCATATGGACTGTAATCAGTGCGGCGACTACTGCTGTGAATACACATGGGATTTCAAATGTCTTCAATCGTATGCTGCTGCACTCACGCGACAAACGATACCTTGAACCCTCGGTGAATGTCCCATTAACAGTGAATAGCGTGATCATGCGATATATCGTTTTCAATTAGAATAATAACAAAATCGAACAGGTTCATATAAAAGTCATTGTATTTCCCAAATAAATCACACTATATTCACAAAGATTTTGCTAAAGTTTCTTCTATCACCGCCTATTCGCCAAGGGATTAAGTGTGGCAGAAATGCAAATCAAGCGATTGCCTACTGAAAATATAGAGATTCCCCTCCCCCAAATAATCCTGTCTTTAGTTTCTGACCTGAATCAGGAGTGCTGTATGCCTGCTGATAAGAAAGGTCATTAGTTGATGTTCGGCCCTGGAGAACCCATGCAGGGTGCTCGTGGTAGTCGCCCTCGTTCAGTTGTCGTCGCCCGGCGCGGCGGCTCGTTTCGGCGCAAGGGCGGGCGATGCAGTTGCGAACGGCTAATCGTTTTTGCCTTGTATGAAAATTTACAGGGATCTGTCATTGAATACGGCAATACGTTAACTGTATTCAGGGAACGGACATGAGGGACTTCATGAGCAAGGTGGCTTTGTACATCATCGCAGTCGGCCTGTTAGGCTGTGCGACCCAGGGGTTCGCCCAGGCACCTGAGGGCGTTGCGCAAGCGCAGCTCAACCTCTCGCTGGAGGCCGCCATCGCGCTGGCCATGCGCAACAACCGCGAACTGATCCGTGCCCAGCTCGGGCGCGTCAGCGAGCGCTTCTCGATGCGCATAGCCGAGAACAAGTTCCGCCCGCATATCACGATCGGCTCACGTATTGATCGCACTTACACGACCCCGTCCACCGACATTCACACGCTCGGGCTGTCTTCGACAGTGGCCTTGCGCATTCCCACGGGCGGGGCCTTCGAGGTCGATTGGAGCAGCGGGCACCGGACCGGCGAGGTGGCCTCTGACACGCGTTTTGCGAACGAATTACGATTCAACTTTACGCAGCCGTTGCTGCGCGGAGCGGGCATCGGGGTGAATACCGCCTCGGTGCGCATTGCCCGCATGATCGAGGAGATCAACCTGCTGGCCTTACGCCAGACGATCATCGATGTGGTGTTTCGGGTCACCCAGCGCTACCGAGATTACCTGCAGGCAGGGCATCGTGTGGACATCCGCACCCAGTCCCTGCAGCGTGCCCGCGACCTGCTGGCGGTGAACGAACTGCTGGTGCGCACCGGGCGCATGGCCGAACGCGACATTGTGCAGACCAAGGCCGACATT
>JAPONM010000022.1 GCA_026713925.1 Gammaproteobacteria bacterium | reverse complement strand
CACATGAGCTGGATGGCATTTTTCGTCACCTTCGTGGTCTGGTTCAACCATGCGCCACTGATGTCCGCGATCAAGGACACGCTTGGTCTGACCAAGGCCGAAGTGTCCACCCTGCTGATCCTGAATGTCGCGCTGGCGATCCCGGCACGGATTCTTATCGGCATGCTGACCGACAAGTTCGGCCCGCGTCTGATCTATTCGGTCCTCCTCGTGCTGTGCAGCGTCCCGTGTTTCCTTTTTGCATTTGCAGATACGTTCACCCAGGCCGCCGTTGCACGTTTCATGCTCGGTTTCATCGGGGCCGGTTTCGTGATCGGCATCCGCATGGTTGGTGAATGGTTTCCGGCCAACGAACTTGGCCGCGCCGAGGGCATCTATGGAGGCTGGGGAAACTTCGGTTCCGCAGCGGCGGCCATGGCACTGCCCGCCCTGGCATTGGCCTTCGGGGGTGAAGAAGGCTGGCGTTACGCCATCGCCCTGACGGGTGTTCTGTCCATCTTCTTTGGTGTGCTCTACTACCTGGGTGTCTCTGACACCCCGAAAGGCTCCACGTATTTCAGGCCCAAGAACCTCGGTGCCATCGAAGTCACCAGCAAGGGTGACTTGGTGATGCTGATGGTCATGAAGATGCCGATCTTTCTGGCATTGGCACTCTTGACCTGGAAACTGTCCCCGAGCGGTGTTGGCCTGTTGTCGGCGAGTGCCGAAAATACCCTCTACCTTTTCCTCTTCATTGGCTACCTCTATGACGCGTGGCAGGCATGGCGCGTCAACAGGAACCTGTTCAAGGCTCCGGTGCCGGAGATTCATCAATACAAATTCAAGCAGGTCGCCGTGCTCAACGTCCTGTATTTCGCAACCTTCGGCTCGGAGCTGGCCGTGGTCTCCATGCTGCCGTTGTTCTTCAGCGACGTCTTCGGCCTGAACATGGTACAGGCCGGCTTGTTGGCATCGTCCTATGCCTTCATGAACCTGATGTCTCGCCCGGCGGGCGGGCTCATCAGCGATTACTTCGGACGCAAGCTGACTCTGGTCATCATGATTGCAGGCCTCGCGCTGGGCTATTTTGTTTTTGCCCAGGTGGATTCATCATGGCCGCTGGTTCTCGCCGTGATCACGGCCATGGCGTGCTCATTTTTCGTGCAGGCCGGCGAGGGGGCGGTATTTGCTGTCGTGCCACTCATCAAGCGACGCCTGACCGGCCAGATTGCGGGGATGACAGGGGCGTACGGCAACATCGGCGCGGTCTGCTACCTGACGATCTTCTCATTCGTCGGATATCAAGCGTTCTTCATGATCATTGGACTGTCTGCACTGGTCGGCCTGGCGAGCCTGTTCTTCATGGAGGAGCCGCGCGGACACATGGCCGAGGTGCGTGAAGATGGAACTGTGGAATTGATCGAAGTCGCCTGATATGAGCACTGCAGAACTGACCATCAGCTACGGCGGGGCCTCGGTACCCGGTCTGCGGGCTGCGAATGAGGACGCGTTCGCAGCATCGCAACCGCATCGTCTGAAAGGGGCTGTGGCGATCATTGCGGATGGCCTGAGCTGCGGCGAGCAGGCGGAAAAGGCAAGCCAGACGGCGGTCACGGAGTTCATCGGCGAATACCTGGATACTCCGGAAACCTGGACCGTCAAGGTGTCAGCTGCCCGTGTATTGAACGCCCTCAACCGCTGGTTCTGCCATCACGACGGTATGGCGACAACGGTCAGTGCGATTATCGCAAAGGGACGTACGGCACACGTGTTCCACGTCGGGGATACCCGGGTGTACCGATATCGCAACGGTGACCTGGAGCAGCTCACCCGCGACCATCGCAGGCAGACCATGCTCACCAACGCGCTGGGCATGGAACCGGACCTTGAGGTGGACTACCTCGCAGAAGACCTCGCACAAGGCGACATTTTCATCCTGACGACGGACGGTGTACATGACGTCCTTGGCTTTCAACATCTGCGCAGGCGGGTCAGTAGCGGCATCGCGCGGTACGACTCGCTTGAGGACACAGCCCGCCAGGTGGTCGACTCAGCACTTGAGGAAGGCAGCGATGACAATCTGAGCTGCCTGCTGGTGCGTATCGATGATGCGCCGCACGAGGACATTGACGAAGCCCATCGCCGTCTGACACGCCAGGTCATCCCGCCCGTGCTGCACACCGATACCCGCATTGATGACTACCGGGTGGTGCGCACCATCGCAAGCGGTACGCGCAGCCACCTTTACCTCGTAGAAGACCCGACCGGAAGGCGTCTTGTCCTGAAAACACCCTCCGAATCTTTTTCCGAAGACCCGGTATACCTTGATGGTTTCATCCGTGAAGAGTGGCTCGGCAAGCGCATCAACCACCCGGGCGTGATGAAGGTCCTGCCACGCCAGGAAAGCAACTTCCTTTATTACGTGGCCGAGCACATTGAAGGCTGCAGCCTGCGCCAATGGATTCTCGATAATCCGCATCCAGCGATCGAGGAAGTGCGACGCCTGGTTGGGGAAATTGCCAAGGCCCTGCGCGCCTTCAAACGACTGCAAATCGTGCATCGCGACCTCAAGCCGGAGAACGTGATGATCGACCGCAACGGCCAGGCGAAGATCATCGACTTCGGCACCGCCTATGTACAGGGCTTTGACGAACTCGATTCCGTGGTCCGGGAGTCCTGTCCTGCTGGATCGGTCGGATATGTCGCCCCGGAATGCCTGCAGGGTCAACCTGCAACGCACAGCGCAGACCTCTATGCCCTGGGCATCGTCACCTACGAAATGCTAGCCGGTAAACTGCCGTACCGCCCGCCGCTGGCACGTGATGCGCGCGCGTATGTGAACCGCGCCTATGTCCCGCTCGCGAAGGGTGGACGCGGCGACCTGCCGAAGTGGGTTGACTTGACACTGGCCAAGGCGACGGCGCAAAACCCGTCCGACAGATATGAAACCTTGTCGGAGTTCATCGCCGATCTTTCTACTCCGAATGCAGATCTGGTCCGTCGTGCCGAGTCAGCCCCCCTGCTGGAGAGGCACCCTACACTTTTTTGGAAGCTTGCGAGCGCGCTCCTGAGCGGTCTGCTGATACTGAGCCTGGTCCTTCGGTAGATTTCTTCGGGCTCCATTTTCGTAATCATCAATCGCGGTGATAGAATCGCCTTTCCATCATCACCGATCTTCGTAGATTGATAAGGGAAAAGATATGACGTCCGATACCGCGCAGTATCCGCACTGCTCGTCATCCTTGCATTGGCCGTGATGCCGCAGTTTGCCGGCACCGCGAAACAGGCATACGCCAAATTGCAAAACGCAAACGGAGACGCTGTGGGACCCTTCACAGGACTTCGCATGGCACACTCCTGCACGTGAAGCTGCACGACCTGCGACACACGTGGGCCAGCTGGCACGTCCAGCAGGGAACGCCTTTGCAGGTGCTGCAGGAACTGGGAGGCTGGTCAGACTATGCAATGGTCTTGCGGTATGCCCATTTGTCCGTTGAACACCTGGCGGAGTATGCGGACAACCTCTCGCAAAGCCACCTGACTGGCACAAATTTGGCACAGTCGGCTCGAAAGGAAGAAAGTGAATCACGGGGTGATTTCATAACTCATTGATTATAAATGAGAAACTGGCGCGCCCGGAGAGACTCGAACTCCCGACCACCTGGTTCGAAGCCAGGTACTCTATCCAGCTGAGCTACGGGCGCATGATAAAAGTATAAAATGGATTATATTTCGAACCAGAACGCTATCAATAATGACAGCTGCGAGCAAAAACTACCCTAAGCTGTTGGCTTTCCTACAGCTATTTTACCCTACCTTGTATGAAAAACTCAGTCTTTATTCAGATAGATCAGATATCGTAGGTGCCAATCTTATAAGCTCTAACAATATTAACTCCTATCAAGCCGTCGTGTTCAGTGAGGGAATGATGAAAGATGGGGAGTTATTCGAAATATATGCAGGTAATACGGTTTTATCGGTGTATTCCTGGGACTGGCGATGGGTATTTGCGGTGAAAATTTATTTTCAAGAAAAAATGATATTTCCAGTCAGATTTCAGCAAAAAGTGATTGCGCTACCAACCGGGAAACATCCACTTACTAAAATCTTCTTCGAAATCATACAACAAGAATTTGAGGATGTGCTTGAAGAAATATTAAAGCCCTCAATGGATGAAAATACACCTATACGTGAAAACTATTGTAGATATCTAAACTCCGCAAGCCTATATCTATGAGCACAATATAAAGCCCCGTTAATTTCATTTCATGCAGGCAGTAATAATTCTTTGGTCATCCACGCACAGACACCCTTGAGAAATAAGCAGATCTATAAGGTCTTTATGATTCTTGTCTTCAGATAAAAAAACAGCCTGAATCCCAGTAAAGCGGAGAGAATTACTGCATAAATCATGGGCTCACGGGTGTCAATTTTAACCATCCACCAAAAATGCAACACGGCTAGAATAGCAACCAAATAGACCAGACGGTGTAGCAGAACCCAGCGATGCTGCAGTACTTCCACCATTTTTTTTGTCGAGGTAATTGCAAGCGGAAGTAATAAAATAAGTGACACGAATCCCGCGGTGATAAACGGTCTCTTGACCACATCTCTCACAATTTCTGAGATATCAAAAAACTTGTCTAAAGTAATGTACAAGGAAAAATGTACACACACATAAAAAAATGCAAACAGACCAAGCATTCTTCTATATTGAACTAGAGGGTGCCAGCCAGTTAATCTTCTAAGAGGAGAAACTGCTAAGGTTATTAGCAAAATTCTTAACGCCCAGTCTCCTGTACGTCTAGTAAGCGCTTCAATTGGATTTGCACCCAGCGAATCAGTAAAAAACCAAAATATATAGCATGCCAAAGGAATTAGGCAGACTGTGAATACAATAGGTTTACCAAAGCACGTCTGATTCAGATTAAGCACGGATGCATCTTTAATCAAGTTGGCAGCTTGTCTAAATATGCTTGATCAGTAATATCTTGCGAGGTCCATACCCTCATACAAGCCAGCGACTTGATCTGCATAGCCGTTAAAAGGCAGAGTCCTCCTTTTAAACACCTCCCCAATTCTACGTTCTTTTTTCTGACTCCAGCGCGGGTGGTCGACATCAGGATTCACATTGGAATAAAACCCATATTCTCGTGGCCCAGCAAGATTCCAACTGGTTGCTGGCTGATCTTCAGTAAACCGTATACTCACAATAGATTTTATACTTTTGAAGCCATATTTCCATGGAACAACAAGCCTTAGCGGAGCACCATTTTGATTAGGAAGCTCGTTTCCATAGAGACCAACTGCCAAAATGCACAGTGGATGCATTGCTTCATCTATTCGCAATCCTTCACGATATGGCCAGTCCAACACGGGGCGTCTTTGACCAGGTAAATTTTCTGGGTCATACAAGGTAAAAAATTGCACATACTTAGCCTTTGAGGTGGGTTGAAAGTGCTTTAATACTGCTCCCAGCTCTACACCAACCCATGGAATAACCATGGACCAAGCCTCAACACATCGCAATCGATAAATGCGTTCTTCAAGTTTAGACGGCAAAATGAAATCTTCCAGGTTGTACTCACCGGGTTTTTTACACTCCCCCTCCACTTTTACACTCCAAGGCTTTACCTTAAGGTGATGTGCATTACGCTTGGGGTCGCCTTTTTTCAAGCCCAGTTCATAAAAATTATTGTATCGGGTAATGTCATCAAACGGCGTCAACTCTTCATCCGTAGAATATTTACTTTTCTTGATACTTTTAAAATCAAGCTCAGCAGACTCTATTCTTGGAAACAAGGTCAGTGCTGGTATAGCAGTCAACGCAGCAACTGATACCGAAGTTTGTACAAATTTTCTTCGATTAATATAAAGTACCTCATCCGTAACATGAGATTCCTTGACATCATATTTTTTAGCGATTTTGATCAGCATCTTCAACTCATTGATAGTTTTCGGGAAAAGTTACAGTGGCCCACTAAAACAAAATGTAGCATTAATTTTTCACACATTCACTGAAATTAAACGCCTAGAAATTCATACATAATATTATCTCTAGCACACTAGAATTCTTAAATAATATAGTTTGAATATCATATCCCTTGTTATTTTAAGACAGTTGCGCTTGGAAGCAGTTCTGTCTAGCTAAGAAAGTCTCTATTGAGAGTTTGCATACTAACTTCGTGGTAAGATTTCCACAAAGCAAATTTGAAACTTGGACTACAACCCAGACAAATTTCCAAAAACATGTATATGAAATGAACTGACTGTATGAGACTTAAATACAACCAGATTCACAATAAAAACCTATTTTTGTAGCAAATCAAAATAACTATTTCAATTGCTAGCTTTCCCGCATGAATTAACCATGAAACAAAGAAGATCTCCCATTACAGCGTTTATACTTGCAGCCTCACTGGGACCAGTTGGTTTTATATATACAAACCTGATTGGCGGCCTTGTTGCAATTATCCTGTCAGTAGCTACTTTCTCGACAATAGCAGTTCCACTCTCAGTTTGGGTACTATGTGCAGCCCTTGCACCTCTTATCGTATTTTTATACAACAAAAGGACTTCTCTCCAAAAAAAGATATCAATTGCAAACACAGAAAGGTCCTACAAACAATCAAATCGATCCATGCACACGTAAACGTCAGCATGTGACGACAGATCAATCTGAATACACAAAAGAGAAGAAGCGAGACACCAAAGTGCACTCAACCAACCTGATCTTCATTACTTATAATTGTAGGTTCTGAGACATAGCGTACATAATATTCCGGGCACATAGGTCACACATTCCAGGTATTTGGAGGGTCTCTAGATGTCGTGGAAAGAGTGTACGCCTATGGATGAGCTCATCCAATTTGTCGCTCGATTGCTGGAAGGTGAAAAGATTTGGTGATGTGACGGGAGCTCGGCCTCTCGCGGGTCACCGGCTACAAGTTCTTCAATCGCAATCAGACCTGCGACCTACAGAGCCTAAATGATCGAAGCTGCAGGCCCTGTAGCCATTCTAGCAAGCTGTCTCACCAAGTGGAGCGTACCTCTTCCAGGCAACGCAATGCGGGCACATCTGTATGGTCAACGGAAAATCAATTTCAGTTCGGTTTTCGCAGGCCAGATAGTCAGCATCCGTGAAATTGATGACAAGATCTGGCTTGTTAGCTTCGTGCCTATGATTCAGGATTCTTCGATGAATAAAACGTCCGGATCGAACCGGCCGTTGACCCATTTGTACCGAAAACATGTTAACCATCTCCCGGTACGGACCCATTGAATGATGGTGCGCCCGGAGAGATTCGAACTCCCGACCACTTAGCTCGAAGGCAGTATGTAAATATAAACTATCTTTATTAATCAGTCACTTGCAGTATTTACCTGCTCAATACTGAAGTTAAACAGTCAATCACTTATACCTTCCAAGAATTTGCAAGTAGTACAAAACCAGTACAACCAGTTACATAGCAAGATTTGCTGATTCTATGGTGTATACCCCTTCGTTCAAGCCGAAACTTGGTAAATTTGCTTATGTAGGGTACTGGAGAGAACGTGATTACTTGAGGAACAAGTGGCCACAGTTCCTGCAGGCGGTTGCGTGTGGCAAGCATGATGACAACTGGGATTGGTAGATTGTTTAGGTTCTGCTCGTGCGCTATTCCTCAGTCAACTGTGATCATGGCATCGAAGTCACGATGTGCTGCTAAGTTGAGCAACTTGCCGTTACCGGTGCTAGTCCAGCCCATCTGTGGGTCCGTACAGACCTCGAACGACTCGGGGAAAGATGCTGTTAGCCTCTGAGGCACAGATTCGTCAAGCAGCAGCCTCATTGCCATCTAAAAAATCCAGAACCTCCTTCAGAATACTCTTGTCCAGCTCAAGGTCCGCCACGGTCTTGCGTAACTGCCGGTTCTCCTTCTCTAGATCCTTGCAGCGCTTGACCTTGGTATGGCCCGTACTACCGTACAGCTTGCGCCATCTGTAGTAGCTTTTATCACTGACTCCAAGGCTCCGGCAGGCCTCCTCTGTGCCCATGCCGCTACTGATCTTGACTTTAATCGCCTGCAGTAAATTGATGATCTCCGATTCCTTGAATCGCTTGCACATGATGCCCACTGATGCCCACCCGTTATGAGAGTTTGGCACGATAAACTGGATCAAGTTTAGGGGGCTTGACACAGGAACTCATGACCCCTCTAGTAGTACATCCGTTCATACAATAATCATGATACTACCCGGATAAGTCACACTATGTTCACAAATATTTTGCTAGGCTATCACGTAAATAGAACTCCTAGGTGGGAGGCTATCATGTATAAATTATTGTACGCAGTAATGCTGCTTATTTTGGCAACTATGACAGCAAACCTGGCAATGTCCAGCTCGACTCCTCCTCCACCAAAGAGCGCGACTGAAGTTTGCGCAGAAAATTATGAGACAAGTTCCGCAAATTCGACCTGTTGGAATGAGGCGTTCAACGATGCGAATTACGGCGATTGTAGGATTTCGGCAAATTGCAGCGAGTCAGAAATCTCGAACGTGTATAGCACGATCACACTGAACCCGGATGATGCATCCTCAGTGCAGAACTGCTCCGGCAGGCTCAAGCTGAGTTGCTGACAATCAAGCCGGCAATATCGCCCATTTCGCATTCCGGAATTGCAACTGAGGCAAATTTACAGCCGTTGCCGCTACTGCCTTCCAGTAATTCCATTATACGTTCAGGAGGATAGCATCATGCATAAAACATTCATTACAGTCATGCTGTTTGTTCTCGCAGCGATGACAGCTAACCCGGCAATGTCCGGTGGCGAGCCCCCTCCCCCGACCGTGACAGTAAGTGATTGCCAGACAGGATGGAATAGTTCGGCTGCCAGCAACTCCTGCACGCGATACCACACGTCGGTAACTGACAACAAGTGCAATTTCGGAGCCTGGTGTACATTCCCGACCTCTACCGGCGATGACCGGGGGCAATTTGGTATCACAGGTGTGTCGGAGAGTGATGCGAGCCGCCTGAGTTTCTGCACCAGTAGCAGTGACAGGGCCCTGAGAGTCGGGAGTTGCTGACCCGGCTTTGGTTGAACCGTGACACACTGCGCAATCATTAAGTTGCACTGTCACATATTTTGGTAATTTTCAGACGGGAGGGAATCATGCATAAAACATTCATTACAGTCATGCTGTTCGCTCTCGCAGCGATGACAGCAAACCCGGCAATGTCCGGCGGCGAGCCCCCTCCCCCGACCGTGACAGCAAGTGATTGCCAGACAGGATGGAATAGTTCGGCTGCCAGCAACTCCTGTACGCTGAATACTACGTGGGTAACTGACAACAAGTGCGATTTCGGAGCCCGCTGTACATTTACCACCACTACCGGCGATGACCGGGGGCAATTTGGTATCACAGGCGTGTCGAAGAGTGATGCGAGCCGCCTGATTTTCTGCGACAGTGACAGGGCCCTGAGAGTCGGGAGTTGCTGACCCGGCTTTGGTTGAACCGTGATGCACGGCGTTATCATCCGGCGCGCATCTGTACGGTACCACGACACTGGCAAAGGCAGCTTGGGAAATGCATCTGTACAAATACCCTCCCTGACTGTCACGCCCTACAGCTTCCAGAGCTGGCGTTCAACTCATCAATGCCGAGAGGTAGGAAACAGGAACATCGCATAGCGCCACTTGTGAAGTGGAATGCGCCAACGCGCCAAAAATGTTCCCACAACAGGATGCAGCAGATACTCGCAGGCTGACAGGCGGATGCCGAAATGGATGTGCATACTTGGCGCACGACTTGCGTCCGGTGACATTTCTGGATGGCCTCGCTTGGCAGTGGCAGCCGTTCTGGGTGCCCTGGCTGCGACGGCTTTGCCGCCGATCCATGCAGTACCGTTGCTGGCAGTCTCCTTCACTGGTCTCGTCTGGCTGATTCACAGCGTATCCTCGCCGTGGCGTGCTGCTGCCACGGGCTGGTGTTTCGGTTTTGCGCATTTCATTGCGGGTATGTACTGGATGGCTCCGGCGACCTTGCGCTTTACCGATTCCGTGCCGAAGGCTGCAGTTGGTCTGCTCGGCCTGTCGGCAGTCCTCGCTGTGTTCCTGGCACTCGCCACCTTCGCCGCGCGGCTGCCGTCACTGTCCGTCTCCGGGCGCGTGCTCGCCCTCGCCATCGCCTGGAGTGCCTCGGAGTGGCTGCGCTGCAACGTCCTGAGCGGTTTCCCGATGAACCTCTTGGGCACGGTCTGGATGCCCTCGCCAGCCATGCTGCAGTTCACCTCGCTCGCAGGCACCTACGGCCTGGGCTTCATAACCGTTCTAGCAGCCGCCGCCCCCGCAGTGCTGTGCCCCCCGGGGCGTACCCCCGGCAGACACGCCTGGATACTGCCTGCGGCGTCATTCGGACTGCTGGTTGCAGTCTGGGCAGGTGGAGCCATGCGCCTCGCGCTCGCGCCCGACCCTGCGTCCACCGGCACACGCCTGCGCCTCGTACAGGCCAATGTCCAACAAAAGGCCGAGTGGCCCGAACAGGAACGCATGGCAATACTGGACCGGCACCTGCGCCTGTCACGCCTGCCGGGCTTCGAGGCGGCCGATGTCGTGATCTGGCCGGAAACGGCGGTGACCTTCTACCTTGCCGGGAATGTACCGCTGCGCACCCGCCTCTCCCGGGCCGCGCCCCCGCAGGGACATCTCCTGACGGGGTCGTGGCGTCGTACCCGACAGGCAGGGCGCACGACCGCCGTCTGGAACAGCCTTCATGCGCTGACACCCGAGGGTGACATTGCAGCGACCTATGATAAACACCACCTGGTACCATTCGCAGAATACGTGCCCCTGCGCGAGTT
>JAPONM010000021.1 GCA_026713925.1 Gammaproteobacteria bacterium | reverse complement strand
GGTCTCCTGGCTGTTGATCAAGGTGTGGGCGCCACAGTGCCAGGTGCGCCGCCTGCCCTGGACAAATCGAAACAAGTGGACCAGGAAAGCCACGTGACGCACGTCGTGCACGATGTGCTGAAACCACCATTTCTTGACGATCTTGCCTTCGTCGATACGACTGATCGGATTGTAGGTCACCAGGCATGGCTTGTCCGAGCGCTTCGCCCCAGGCTGCTGATTGTGCATGATGTAGGTGATTTCGTAGTTGTCAGGCCTGACACCGTACTGCTCGATATGGTTGCTCCGGGTATCGAGTGGCTTGACGGCGCTGTCCGGAAGAACCGACGAGTCGGAATGAACGACCGTATGGTTGTGCAGTTCACTCTCGTAACGGATCGAAGAGAGAAGCCAGCCCTCCAGGAAGGTAGGCTGGTCTAGCATCATCAGCGTCTGGTTCGCGTTGCACGCGAACACCACATCGTCAAACGTCTCGGTTTCCCCGTTTCCGTCCTCCACGACGACCCCGGACGGGCGCCGGTACACTTTTCGAACCGGCCGCTCAAGGTATATCTTGTCCTGAAATTCCGCTGACATCTCTTCATAGACACGCCGCGTGCCCTGGTCCCAGGTCTGCATCGGGGTTGCAGTTTCAATATCGAAAAATTCCAGGTACCGGGAAAACAGGGACGCAGGCATGTCGAACACGTTCGTGGCCATCAGGAAGTTGACGAACATGGGCTTCAGTATCTTGTACCGGAAATCCCCGGAGAACCTGCCCAGGTTGAGCATCGTACCCATGCTGACATAGTTGAACGGGTTGAACGCATTGAGCAATCTGGACCTGGAGCGGTTGAGCCTGCCAAACCATTTCAGACGTCTCAGGAGCTTCTGGAATTTCTCGATTTCCGGTTGCAATTGCCTCCTGATGTCGGAGTCGAAATCGTGAGCGTAGATGCCGCCACGATACTTCACGCTGTAGCTGAACCTGGTATCGACCAGCCCGATACCGTGTTGCTGCATGAACAGAAGAATATGGTGGTATACCGAAGGAATGCACGCAGTGACGGAAATATCGAACGGGATCGAGGTTCCATCGTCTTGCAGCATGTCGGCCGTAATGGCGTTGCCGCCGACCTGGGCCTGCGCTTCGAACAGTCGGAAATCGAATCGATCCGGATGCCGATGCAGCGCCCAGGCCACTCCCAGTCCCGAGACTCCTGCACCGATAATCGCAATTTTTCTTGGCATGGCCGCATCCCGCTTCACATTGGCGCCTACTCTACTACGGTCCGCGGTCTCCTCCAACGAAATTCCATACCCGGTCAAACATATATTGCAAAGAACCTGCCTGCCTCCAAAGAAGGCCGTTATAAATCATCCATCGCCGGACTCTCCGGGTACAGGTGTGGTTCAAGCTAAAACCGTGGCGGGCGCGCAGATGGCCATGAAAGTGCTTGACCGTCCAGCCCACATGGCGGGAGAGAACAACACTGACGCCCGGGCTCCGCCGTTACCGGCGATAGCACTGTAGAGGCGGTGCATGCAAGCTGGCAGGCCTGGCTCGCTGCTGCAAAACGGCACATATCGGAGCCTGCACTTGCCTACATATCCCTGATACCGCAAAATGGCAGACTTGGTCATTGAAGCTTCAGAATCAGGACACTATATGACTTCAGGATTAAGCACATCTTCTGGTTCATCGGCGCCGCCCGTCCTCGTGACCGGATCAGCCGGGCATGTGGGTGCCAACCTTGTGCGCAGACTGCTCGACGACGGCACTCGAGTCCGGGTGTTGCTGAGACACGAGGACAACAACGAAGCACTGGAAGGCCTTGAAGTTGAACGCTCGTTTGGTGATATTCGGGATTTGAATGCCACGAGGAGCGCGGTCGCAGGCTGTCAAGGTGTGTATCACGTCGCGGCCAAGATCTCGACCATAGAAGGCAATCGCGCCTATCGCCGGGAAGTGTACGAATGCAACGTTCTCGGTACCCGCAACGTGCTGCAAGCGGCGCGGGAGGCAGGGGCCGGCCGGGTAGTGGTGACGGGCTCTTTCAGTGCAGTCGGTTACGATTTAGATGATCCAGCTGCTCCCAGTGACGAGACGATGCAGTTCTATCCCATGGAACGCACGATGCCCTATGAGCGCAGCAAGGCACTTGTTGAGCACGAGTGCTGGCGTGCCGCGGCGATGGGACAAGATGTCATCGTCGCAACGTGTTGCGCGGTGGTCGGTGGTGCCGATTATTTCCCCTCGCGATTGGGAAGAACCTTGTGCGACTACACTCACGGCAAGCTCCGTGCTTACGTGGATGGCGGTTTTGAGTTTGTCGCGGCACGGGACATCGTGGAAGGGCACCTGTTGTGCATGCACCGGGGACGCCCGGGTGAAAAGTACATCTTCAGCAGCGAGTACAAGACCATCTCCGAGATCCTGGACCTGTACGAGGAGGTCTCAGGCATTTCACGACCGGGTCGGCGGATACCACTCCACATGATGCTCGTTTTCTCGGAAGTGGCGAGCTTTTATCTGAGCCGGTTTCACCCGGGCTTTCCCCAGCGGTTCACGCCTGGCGCCATCCGCCTCTTGAAAAAGTGCCGTCACGCCGACACCAGCAAAGCGAGACGGGAGCTTGGCTATCAGCCAACCAGTATCCGCGCTGCGGTTCATGAGGCCTACGCATTTCACTACCACCGCAACGCGATCACAAATCCACTTGCCAACCCCCCGTGTGAGGATGCCATGAAACAAAATTCCATGACGAGCCAGAACATACCGGTCACTCCCGAGGGAGGCTCGATGTGAGCCCAGTGCCAAATACACCACCCGGCTTCGAGGAGGCCTGCAATCTGCGCCAGCAAGTGCGTGCTACAGGTCTGGATCCGAATTACTGGTACGCGGTTGAAGAAGTACACCGGGTGAAACCGGGGACCGTGGTCGAGATCATTTTCTGGAAACGCTCCATTGCATTATTTCGGGGGACAGATGGCTCGTTTCACGCGGTCGAGAATCGCTGTGCACATCGCCAGATCAAACTTTCCCTGGGCGAGGTGCAAGATTGTCGGCTCGTGTGCGCCTACCATGGCTGGCAGTATGACGAAAACGGGCGCCGCGTCGATATCCTCCAGGACCGCAACGGAGGAGACCTCCCGAAACCCTCCATTAAAGCCTATCCCGTAAAGGTTCGTTACGGTCTGATCTGGCTGTTCCCCGGGAACCCGGAGCAAGCACACCTGCGCCAAATCCCGGATATTCCCGAGCTCGAGGGACCCTCGCGGTGGGCCTGCGTACCGTTAAGCTTCACCTGGTCGGCTCACCACTCGATGGTGATCGACAACGTGAGTGATTTCACCCATGCCCATCTGCACCGCCGATATCGCCCCTTCGAAGGTGCCACCCTCACCCGTTGTGAGATTGTCGGTGACAACGTGCACCTCGCCTACGATACGCAGGTCGGGCGTGGGCGTATCTCCGGACTGTTTGTCGATCACAGCCGGTTAAACACCAATCACATGGATCTTTGCTTTCAATACCCTTATCAGTGGTCGAACACCGATGATGCGATAAAGCACTGGCTTTTTGTGCTACCGGTCGATGAGCGTACTACCCGGGTGTTCTTCTTGTTCTACTTCAAGTCGCTGAAAATACCTATGCTGCCGGTGCACATTCCCCGTTTCGCCATGACCACGGTTTTGAAGATCTCGAACCGCTTGCTCATCGGCCCCCTGCTTGACCAAGATCGCTATGCGGTCGAAGCGGAGCAGCAGGGTTACGAGAAACATTGGGACGCCCCTCCCATCGAGTTCAATCCGGTGGTAAAGGCATTCCAGAACGTAACCGTGCGCAAGTGGCAGGAATATCTGGCAAGCGAGACGAAGGACGGTAATGACGGCGTCTGAGTTGCACTTTTTGTTGTCCACGCTCTCGGGCACTACCCTGCTTGAGGCGGCGGTCATGATGCTGGTGTTTTTCGGCGCTTTGTTTCTGGGATCTGTGCTCCTGCCTGGACGCCGGATAGCGGGACCGGACCATGAGGGAAAGTTGCATGACTACAAGCTCAATGGTCTCGCCTTGTTCCTGGTTACCGTGATTGTGGCAGGTCTCGCCCAGGTCTTCGGCTGGTTCTCTCTTTCCGTGCTGTATACCCACTTTGCCGCGTTGTTTGTGGCAACAAATGTGTTTGCATTCGCGCTTTCCGGATGGCTGTATTACCGAGCCGTCCGGACCCGGAATGCATCGCCGGGAATTTCACAGGGTTTCTTTTTTGGCGTGGAACTCAATCCGACCTGGCTCGGGGTGGATTTGAAGCTTTTCAGCTACCGCCCCTCCCTCATTGGCCTTGCGCTGTTCAACGCATCGTTTGCCGTAGTGCAGTATGAAACCTACGGTGGGCTGACCTTGGCAATGGCGCTCTATCAGATCTTCACCTTCTTGTACGTGCTCAACTACTTCCAGTTTGAATACGGAATGACCCACACCTGGGACATGGTCAGCGAGCGCTTCGGATGGATGTTGATTTGGGGAGACTACGTGTTGGTGCCCTTTTTCTATTGCCTCGCGGGCTGGTGGCTGGTCCACGCCTCGGGGCCGATGTCTCTCATTGCCGCTGCTGCGATCATCCTGCTGTTTGCCTTCGGCTTCTGGCTCTTCCGCGGCGCCAACGAACAAAAGCACCGCTTCAAGCGTGACCCCGGCGTCACGATTTGGGGGCAACCTGCACGGTCCCTGGACGGGCGCCTGCTGGTTTCGGGATTTTGGGGCATTGGACGACATCTCAACTATACCGGCGAAATCTGTATCTACCTCGCGTTCGCCCTTACCACGGGGTTCGAATCCTGGGTGCCCTACCTGTTACCTGCGTGGTTGGCGGGTCTGTTGTGGCATCGCTCAAGACGTGATGATCACCGCTGCCGAACCAAGTATGGCGAGTTGTGGGGACGCTATACGCAGCGGGTGCGATATTCGATGTTGCCGTTTGTCTATTAGGGGCAGAAGTGGCACAACGGTCTCACAGTGTGACAACCCCACATTCGCCGCAGCCCTCGCAACGGGCGGCAAAAGCCGTTCCTGAGCTTGCGGGCGGGTGGCCGTTGATTGGTCATCTGCCGGATTTTCTAAAGGATCCGGTCTCGATGTTAAGCCGCGGATGGCGCGAACAGGGCGAACTCGTACGGTTCCGGCTTGGTCCCCGCGATTTTGTTCTTTTCACCGGACCCGAAGCCCATGACTTTTACTTCCGGGCGCCCGAGGATCAACTGAACGCCAAAGCCGTCTATCAGTTCACGGTACCCATCTTTGGACGTGGCGTGGCTTACGACATCTCCCCCGAACTCATGGCCGAGCAACTGGGGTTTTTGTATCCGGCGCTGCGCGAATCTGCGATGCGCAAGTTTGCCCGCATCATGTTCGAGGAGACGCGGCAGTTTGCCGACACCCTCGGTGAGGCCGGGGAAATCGATCTGCCGCACGCGATGAACGAGCTCACAGTCAATATCGCCAGCCACTGCCTCATTGGAGAGGATGTCCGGGAGCAAGTGGACGCGGGTTTTGCCGAGGCTTATCACAACCTGCAAAATGGCATCAACACCCTGGGGTTTTTTCTCCCCAGGCTTCCTACCACTGCGCATCGAATCCGTGATCGGGCCCGGCAACAAGTGGCCGAGATCTTTAGCTTGACCATGACGGAACGCCGGCTCTCCGGAGCCCGGCCCGACGATTTCATGCAGACACTCATGCAGGCCCGATACACGGATGGACGCGCTTTGAGCGACGATGAGATTACTGGGATCCTGTTGACGGTGTTGTTCGCAGGCCAACACACAAGCGCGGTGCTCGCAACCTGGACCGCTCTGGAGCTCCTGAGGGCACCCTCGTACCTGGCGCGGGTAAGAGACGAAATGCAGGACGTTTACCGCGAGGATGAAGCCATGAGTCTTGAAAGCCTCAAACGACAGGTGGTGCTCGAACACGCCGTACGCGAGTGTGAGCGGCTGCACCCGCCGCTGATCATGCTGATCCGCAAGGTACTCAAACCCTTGCATTATGGGGGCTATACCGTGCCTGCCGGCACCCTGGCGGTTGTGTCGCCGGCGGTTTCCCACCGGTTGCCGCACATATTTTCCGACCCGGAGCGGTTTTCTCCGGATCGGTTTGCCGCTCCCGCTAGCGAAGACAAACAACACCACTTTACCCTGATCGGTTTTGGCGGCGGCAAACATCGATGCATGGGGAAACATTTTGCTGTCCTGCAGCTGAAAGCGATCTGGAGCGTGCTGCTCGACCGCTTCGATTTTCATCTAGATACAGAGATTCCTGCCCCGAATTATGGCAGCTGGGTGACGGGTCCCAAGACACCATGCAGGCTCCGCTACAGCCGCCGCTCGCAAGCAAGCATTTTCCGATGAACGGCACCACGGCCCGGCACTATGACGTAGCCATTGTTGGCGCGGGTCCGGTAGGCAGTGTGTGTGCGCTCGCTCATGCGCGAAAAGGCGCCCGGGTGGCTCTGTTCGAAGCAAGCCCCAAAGCTTCCAGACGGCTGGCTGGCGAATGGCTGCATCCGCCTGCCGTGCGGATATTGCGCGATGTCGGGATAGGGTTCGATACGCAGCCTCACAGCACCACGGGCAAAGGATTCGTGGTGTTCCCGGAAGATGGCTCGGAGTTAATGGTGCTTCCTTATCCGGACGGATCTCATGGTTTAGCATGCGAGCATGCGATGCTCGTCTCGCGTCTGCATGAAGCTGTCGAGAACGAGCCGGATATCGACTTTTTTCTCCCAGCGCGGGTACGCTCGGTCGAAGACGGGCGGGTCACTTTTGCCCTTAACGGCGCCGAAAAATTCGTGACCGCCGCTCGGACTGTCGGCGCCGACGGCCGGGCCTCAATCGTGCGCAAGTCGTTGGGTTTGCCGACAAGCCGGATGACCTGCTCGCGGATGGTGGGGGTTATAGTAAAAGGGGTGAATTTACCGCTGAAGGGTTATGGGCATGTGTTGCTTGGTGGACCGGGTCCAATTCTCATGTACCAGCTGGGAGAACATCGTGTCCGGGTAATCGTCGATGTCCCATTGGACCACTGGATACCCCGGGACCGGGTTGGTTTGTTGTCAGACTCGTATGCCGGCTTGTTGCCGGAAACACTCAGGCCTGGGTTTGTTGAAGCGTTGCAGGCGGGAAAATTCCACATCGCAGCCAATGAGTTGAGGCCTCGAATCACATATGGGAGTCCACATCGAGTACTTATTGGCGATGCAGCCGGGCATTACCATCCCATGACGGCAGTGGGAATGACCCTCGGTTTCGGCGATGCGCTCATGCTGGCCGAGAGCGAGAATTTTCACGACTTTACCACTAAGCGTTTCCTGGCAACCCGTGCTCCGGAGTTCCTCGCCATGGGGCTCTACGAGGTCTTTGCTGATCATAGGGTCGAGTCAGTGGCATTAAGGCACGCGATCTACCGGAGTTGGCGGGCAAATTCCAAGGCCCACAACCGGACCATAAGTTTACTCGCCTGTGAAGAAACATCGGTAACCCGTCTGAGTTTCGAGTTTAGTATAGCGGTAATTCGGGCAGTTGCCAGGCAGATACCGCGGTCTTACAACCAACTCGCTTGGCGCCGGGTCTACGACATCGTTCGTGCACTTGCTGTTCGTCTCAGGTGGCTCGTGCGTGGCGTTCAGGAGCAGCAGAAAATAAGAAACACGGGCAAAGAAACAGATGAGCGAGCTCGAGACACGTTGGCTCACGCGTTTCTGACCTCCATGTCATCAGGAGTTGGTGACCCCAAGATCACCCGCCCGAAGGAAGTTGTGTCACTCGATGCTGGCCCTGCATTGAGAAGCGCGACTGCACGCTTGTTAAATCTCCAGGGTGAGGATGGCGCTTGGGAAGGTGAGATGGTTTGGTGTCCCATGCTCACCGCGCAATACGTGCTGCTGCACCACATTATGGAGCAGCCACTTGAATCCGGCCGGCGACGACGTGTGCTGCGCTCCTTTGAACAGACCCGTCTGGAAGGAGGCTCATGGGGGTTACACGAACACTCGCCTCCTCACCTGTTTGTAACCACCCTGGTGTACGTGGCGGCGAGACTACTTGGGATCGAGCGAGAAGACCCGTTAATCGAGCCGGCCCGGCGATTTCTGCAAGCTGAAGGGGTTATTGGTATCCCGAGTTGGGGGAAGTTCTGGCTGGCGCTCCTCAATCTCTACGACTGGCGCGGGGTTAATGCCATTCTACCGGAACTGTATAGCTTGCCGCGTTGGATAGCGTTACATCCCTCGAACTGGTACTGCCATACCCGGCTCATCTACATGGCGATGGCGGCGATTTATCCGCATCGGTTCCAGGCACCGGTCACCTCCTCGATCGCATCGTTACGGGAGGAGCTGTTCCCCCAGGGGTTTGCCAACATCGATTTTTCCGCGGGCCGCAATCGTTTGCGAGGCGGCGACCTCTATGCACGACCCAGTCTGTGGCTCCGGGCTGGGTATGGGTTTGCGCGATTATTCGAACGGTTCCACGGCAAACGCCTGCGCACCCGGTGTATGGAAGAGATAGTCCGACGCATCAAATGGGAACTGCAAACCACCAGCCATACGAGCATCTCTCCGGTCAGCGGTCTCCTAAACATCCTTGCCTTGTGGCTGAATGACCCAGATGACACCGACTGTCGCCAGGCACTCGCGCAACTGGATGGCTGGATCTGGGAAGACGAAGAGCATGGAACGCGAGTCACCGGGGCGAAAAGCGCCTCGTGGGACACCGGATTCTCCCTGCAGGCGCTGGCGGCGGTACCCGGGCTTGACGGGGTTCAAAGCGCTCTTCGAACCGGAGCCGACTTCCTGTACCGGCAACAAATTGACGCCAGCTTTGACGGGTTTCGCGAGGCTTATCGGAACGACCCCAAAGGCGGCTGGTGTTTTGCCGGGGGATGGCATGGCTGGCCGGTGACTGATTGCACTGCAGAAGCGGTGCTCGGGATTATCGCTGCCCAGCACGAGGCCGCGGACACGACAGCGCTCGCCGATGCGATTCGCTTCATGTTGCGTGGTCAAAACCGTGACGGTGGTTTTGGCAGTTATGAGGCACGACGCTCCATGTTGGGGCTCGAGTGGCTTAATCCGGCCGAGATGTTTGGCGACTCGATGACCGAACATTCCTACGTCGAGTGCACCGCATCTTGCCTCGCGGCACTTGCCGCTTGCAAGGAGCACTTCCCGCAAATCACGAACCAGACGGTAATGCGCGCCATCTCACAGGCTGGCGCCTGGCTTCGCCGGATCCAGGCAGGCGATGGATCGTGGCGCGGCGTATGGGGCGTTCAGTTCATCTACGGCACTTTATTCGGGGTCAGGGGTTTGCTTGCCGCCGGAGCCCGACCGGGTGATCCGGCGCTGCACTTGGCTTGCCGGTGGCTGCTGGACCGCCAGCACAGGGACGGGGGATGGGGTGAGCACCACAGCGGCTGCTTGACCGGTCGATACGTTGACCACAAGGAAAGTCAGGTCATCCAAACGGCGTGGGCATTGATTGCGCTCCTCGAGGCGGGGGATTCGAGTTGGAACGCGATTTCGCGGGGCGCCCGGTATTTGCTCAACACCCAGGATGCGGATGGGTCATGGCCCAAACAAGACATGGCCGGGGTCTTTTTCCGCACGGCACTGTTGGACTACGTCCTGTATCGACAGTATTTTCCCCTGCACGCGCTCGGTCTCTACGAGCAGCGGCGCCGGATCCGGCTGGATTTGACGACCCCTGCCACCCCTGCTGTCGCCCTGGCTGGCTGAAGCAGGGTGTTCTTCTAAGCCCTATACGAGTTGCATGGTGTCCCTGGTGTCTACTGCACCTTTGTATTCTTTGGGATAGCGTTCAATGCTGTCCTGACCAGGAGTAACTCCCACCTTTTCTCCAGCAGATCAAGATAGGGATGGACAGTCCTGTGGAGGGTCTCGGGATCAAATACGTACTTTATTCAGTCGCCCGAGCGCCGGGGTTTACGGGCCAAGAAGAAAAACATTGGAGTAAAAACACCGGACTTGCCACCTTCCACCAGCGCGTCCGCCGCCCTATTCAACAACGTGCTGACCATGGTGGTACCTTTTGGAAACATCTGCAGCCTCTCGCCAGCCTTTAACACCAGATTGGTCAAGGCGCGCCCAACCGGTGTGCGAGGAATACTCGTAAGGCTGAGATCGCGGCCCTGCAAGGCGCGGTACCAGGGCATTTTTGGATGCGATTCAGGGGCAAGGTCGCGGGCTTCCAGGAGTTCGAATCCGGCCATGCGAAATGCGGTGCAAACCTCCGAAGTGGTGGCGATATCCGGCAGCCCATTCCCAATCTCAATAACTTTCTTGATCTGCAGATGCTCTGCGTTGTGCGGATCAAACTGTTCAGTGAGACACCACTCGTAGCCTGCTACACAGGCCCCCGGACGCAGGACACGGAAGATCTCCTTGAACGCTGCTGTTTTGTCCGGTGCGTGGGGCATGGACTCGATGGCGATGGCGCCATCGTAGCAGTCGTCACCTTCAGGTATCTGCATGTAGTCGCCGTCGATGAAGCGGCACAACGGCCGGACATCCCGGGTGTGCTCTTTCGCGCGCTCAATCTGGTAGGCGTTATTGTTGATACCGACAAAGCTAGCCCCGGAATAGCGGGTCAGCGTAACCATCGCACCCCCAACTCCGCACCCCACATCGAGTACTTGCATCCCCGGTTTCAGGGACAGACGGTCAGCAAGAAAATGCTCGTGCCTGAGCAGCGACGCCTTGAAGCTCTCGCCTCGTCTTCGGGGGGCAAAGTGAAAGGACCGACCCCATCCGAACTCGTAGAAATCGGTCACCAGGTCGTAGTAGTGATTAACGAGTATCTGGTAATGCTCTCTTCTGTGCTCCGCGCCAACATCGTGGAGCCCGGTGTATTGATCGACGACGGATTTTATTTCATCCGGGGCGAGCCCCCCAAGGGAACGAGAACTCGATCGTTTGGTGACAGTACGCGGCGATCGATCATTTTGAGAGGTTCGCACGATTTCTCCAGGAGTAGAATATTGCGGGAATAAATCAGCAGAAATGCGAGAAACGGTTACGGGCCGCCGTAGGCCCGCCAGTAGAAACTTCAGTGACCCAGTTAGTTCAGTTGCACCTCGAGGCTGACCACCCTTGCTCTGGATGTGTCTCGGGGGCTCCCTTCCTGGGCCGAATGTCCCACTATCTCTGCAGACTTTTGGCCCCAGCTCAGCGTATCGATGCTACATGGCTAGTGTGCCAAAATCAACCTCCGGAGTTTTCCAAGGGGTGAGCCCGAAGGTGATGATTTCGGGATCATGGGAACATGATCGTGCTCGTTATTTTCGGCTTCCATTCCGACAGCGGTTTGCAGTAAATCTGCCGACGGCCAGCCAGAATACTGAAAAAGCTCCATATCGGGCAAACCGAAACCCGGCCCTACCAAAGCAACGACCATGCCCTGGTGGATGGCAAGATTTGCGGGTAGAAGTCCTGTAATCCATTTGGGACAACCAGCCCCCATTTCAAGCGGATGAGGTTTTTCAAAGGGACAGACAGTACAATAGGGACCCGCGACACAGAACTATCCGTGAGGATCAAAATACATGCCCGAATACCGCGCCGATCGAGAGCTTCCCGAACAAGATGCAGACCAGACCAGCCTGACGATACCAGTGGGACTGTTCATGGCGCTGAGCGTCGCAATCCTTGCACTTCTCGGCATCGGTACACGCTACTACGTTCACGGGGACCTGAACGTCATCCATTCCTTCTTGAGCCTGTTCTTCTCGATCAATTTGCTGATCTGCTACTGGGAGGCATGTCTGTTCCTCCGACGGGACTATATAGAGATACGCACCGAATATTGGCGTGAGTGGCAGCGTGAAACCGGCCGGCAACCATCCTTGGAATTCCTTGTAACAAAGGTCCCATTGACACAAATACTGTCGCCGACGCTCTGGGCCGATGCCTGGGCCACCTACTCCCAGTACGATGGCTCCTATGCAGACCGCCGGACGTTCGGCTACAACGCAGATATTGCCAACGGCTTTGTAACGCCGGTTCCGACACTGATCCTGTACGCAGCTTATACGCTCGACTTCCTGCCCGCTCTCTTTGCAGGCATTCTCGGGGTCATGCTGTTCTGGCAGTGGACCTACGTGACGTCAGTCTACTGGGTCAGTTTCTTTGTGGCCAAGCGGCAAACCCGGATCAGCCGACGCGAGATGTACACCTATATCCTTGCAATCAATTCGGTTTGGGTGCTGAGTGCGTTACTAGGGTTGTACGTCTCCCTTTGCCTGGTTGTGAATGGCAACTACAGTGTTCTGGGGTACTGACAGGATATTTCCGGGTTTCTGGCGATTGTGCCAACGAATTTCGTCCTGCCCGATACCGATGTTTCGCGCTGGGTTCCACGCACACTATTGGCACCTTCCAGCCTATCGCCCCCGAAGCTGGAAGCACATTCGGGCGCGACATCCAATCTCAAGCCCAGCATCCAGATTCGCCCCAAGCAGGCCGGATCGTCAGCATTCGAGAAGTTGATCACCCCTTCTGGCTTGTCAGCTTCATGCACCATGATACAGGCCTCTTCGATCACAATGAGAACCGGGCGGAGCCCGTCGGGGACAACCCCTTCGCCCCAAACGAGTTACCTGTGTTCCCGGAAAGGACCGGGATCCGCTGGTCGGGGCAGAGGGATTCGAACCCCCGACCCTCTGCTCCCAAAGCAGATGCGCTACCAGACTGCGCTATGCCCCGGTACCGGATAGGTATCTCTTGCGTGCAGGATTATAACCGACGGCGGATCATACGTCCCGAACGTGACCCAGGTCAACAAGTCCCGACTCCCCGTCAATGCACGGCAGAAGATTCCCGCCGACACAACTGTGAGACCAGTCTGTCAGACAGGCCTTCAAAACTGCCGTTACTCAGGAGCAGGATGCTGTCACCTTCCTGGACCTCATTCAGCAGCAGCGTGATGATCGCATCTACCGTAGTACACACCTGTGCGGGTGGGTCTACCCGGTCTGCCACGTCACGAATCGACCACTGAAGGCTGTCAGGCTCCAGCATGACTACCCTGTCCGCATCGCCGAATGCATGTACCAGCTGTTCGGCATGTACCCCGAGGCGCATGGTATTGGAACGGGGTTCAAAGACTGCCACGATCCGGCCCGGTGGCTGCTGTTCCCGAAAGGCGGAGATCGTAGCCGCAATCTCGGTCGGGTGATGCGCAAAATCATCATACACACCGATGCTGCCAAACGTGCCTATATGTTCCAGGCGACGCTTCACACCCGAGAAGGATGCCAGAGCCTGCAGGGCATCCTCCACCCGAACCCCGGCATGCACCGCTCCAGCTACCGCCGCGACGGCATTTGCAATATTGTGCCTGCCCGGTGCCCCAAGCAGGGCAGACCCACAGGACTTGCCCTGCTTTTGCAGTGAAAACTGTGAAGTACGCAAATTGATCCTGTCTGCAAACCAGGTGGCGGAAGCATCGTCGACGGAAAAGGATTCAACTGTTGTCCAGCAGCCCATGTCCAGGACGTCGCGTATATTCCGGTCATCATGATTGACAATGACCCGACCCTCACCTGGCATGATGCGAACAAGATGGTGGAACTGGCGTTTGATATCCCCGACCCCGTCAAAAATGTCCGCGTGGTCGAACTCCAGGTTGTTGAGTATCAGGGTATGTGGACAGTAATGTAGAAACTTCGAGCGCTTGTCAAAAAATGCGGTGTCGTACTCATCCGCCTCGATCACAAAGAGTTCCGACTTCCCCAGTCTTGAGGAATGCTCGAAATTTTCAGGCACGCCGCCAATCAGGAAGCCCGGTTCCAGTCCGGCGTATTCCAGTATCCAGGCCAGCATGCTGCTAACGGTGGTCTTACCGTGCGTGCCCGCTACTGCCAGTACCCGGCGGTCCTGCAGGACATGATCATGCAGCCAGGCCGGTCCGGACGTGAAAGGCAGGTGGTTGTTGAGCAGGTATTCCAGGACCTGGTTCCCGCGTGTCATGACATTGCCCACGATAATCTGGTCAGGCATGGGGTGGAGATGATCAACGGAATAGCCTTCCATGATTCCGATACCTGCCATCTCAAGCTGCGTACTCATGGGCGGATACACATTGGTATCCGAGCCGGAAACCGCGTGTCCGAGTTGCCGGGCAATGATCGCCAGACTTCCCATGAAGGTGCCGCAGATGCCAAGAATATGGACGTGCATCAGCCAGGCAAGCTTGCGGAAATGAACATTTCCAGCACGATGATATGCAGCAGGGCGTAGCCCACGCTGATGGCTACACCGTAGCTCATTGCGGACGACAGCGCCCTGCTGAATATGTACCCGTATACGATCACCACCCATACGAAAAGAGCCAGTCCGGTGACACCGAAAAACAATTCTGCAGTCTCCCCAAGCTGCATGTACTGGAGCGAATAGCTGCTTGGAAGCGACACGATATTGATCAGGGTCACCGTTCCCAGCATGGCACTGAAGGTTTGCAGGAATCGTTCCGGTTTTTTAAGCAGCAGGATTTTTGCAAAGGCGAACGACACGAACAAACCGGCAACGCTGGATAACACCGCAGCCTTTACACTGTAGATCATCCCGCCAATCAACACGGAAATCATAAAGCTGATGACAAGCAGCGCGCCCAGAAGCATTCGGGAATACGGCAGTGCCTCCGGACCTTGTCGAAGCAGGCAAATATTGAAAAGTGTTCTAAGGGTAGTGCTCATGGTTCAGGTGATAAGCAAAAATACGACACCCGTGTCAGTCCTGTGATTGCAGAAATCCGTAGACTCCGCGCCTCGACGGCGCCAGCATCCAGGCACGAAGAAATTCAATTTCGGGTGTGCCTTGCAGGTTCTCTGCCGGTTCACCTGCCCGTAACTGCCGGTAAGCCTGTTCCAGCTTGCCATAACGTTCACCCTTTACCCCTGCACGTCGCAGACCGATGGAATTCAGCCGGTAATGACGTACCGGTTCCCCTCCCAGCAAGCAGTACGGCATCACATCCTTGCGTACAGGCGTATAGCCCGCCACCATAGACAACGTGCCGATACGGATATGCTGATGGGTGCCGACATGTCCCCCCAGGTTGGCCTTGTCGCCAATCTCAATATGACCGCTCAGCCCCACGTAGGCTGTCAGTACCACCTCATCTCCAAGCTGGCAATCGTGCGCCACGTGCGCATAGCACATCAGATAGCAACGGTTGCCGATTCGCGTGGGTACGTCCGGATTGGTGGAACGGTGTACCGTACAGTTTTCCCGAAAGATATTGCCGTCCCCAATTTCCAGCCAGGTTTCCTCGCCCGCAAACGAAGTATCCTGAGGCAGTCCGCCGAGTACCACCTGTGCATGCAACCGGTTGCCGGCACCCAGCCTGACAAAGGGGTGCACCACACACTGTGGTCCGATTTCAGTACCGGAATGTATGATTACGGAATCTTCCACCACGCTGTGCGGACCGATGGTCACATCGGTATCGATTTCGGCCTTGGGAGAAACTACTGCGGTTGGGTGTATGGTTGCCAAGCCTGGATACTGAATCTGGTTGCTAAACTGGTTGTACGAATCCCGCATGAGGATGGCCTGGCCATCCGGTATCAGGCGCATACCTGACTGAGGATTTTTTCATTCTAGCAGAATATCACCCTGCACCCGCGCCAAATTCGCCGCAATGCAGCGACCTGGCGTCGCGGACAGGGACGTACGGAAACAGGTGCACTATTCATCCTGCAACATGGCAAGCAGGTCCTGTTCGGTCAACACTGCAACGTTCAGCGAACGGGCCTTGTCGGCCTTGGAGCCTGGATTTACCCCTGCAATTACTGCGGTGGTTCCCCCTGACACACTGGCTGTCACTTTTGCGCCCAGTGCCTTCAGGCGTGAGGCGGCTTGCGGACGGGTGAAACGTTCCAGCCGGCCCGTGAGGACATAAGTATTTCCGGCAAGAGGTGCCGTGTGGTGTTCGGCAACGGCTCTGACCTCCCATGAAATCCCGGCGCGGATCAGTCCCTCTATCACCTCCTGGTTATACGGCTGCCTGAAAAATACGCTAATGTTTTCCGCGATGACAGGACCCACGTCCGGGATATCCTGCAACTGTTCCGCATGGACCTGCATCAGGGGAGAAAGATCCCGGAAATGATCTGCAAGGGCTGCGGCGGTGGCCTCCCCCACCCCACGAATCCCCAAGGCATAGATGAAGCGTGCCAGGCTGGTGCGCTTGCACTGTTCAATTGCCTGCATCAGGTTTCCGGCAGACAGTTCACCCATACGCTCCAGTCCGGCAACCTGTTCTTTCGTCAGTTTAAAAATATCCTTTACACTCGAGACCAGTTCCTCGTCCACCAGTTGGTCCACCAGTTTATCCCCCAGACCTTCGATATCCATTGCAGTTCTGGATGCAAAATGCTTGATGGCACCCTTGCGCTGTGCAGGACAAAACAGCCCTCCGCTGCAGCGGATCACCGCCTCATCTTCAATTTGCACGACCTCTGCTGCACATTCCGGGCAGGCTCCGGGCGCCTGAACCGCATCACTGCGCACGGCATCCGGCTTCAAAATGGTCTTCACGACCTCCGGAATGACATCCCCTGCCCTGCGGATGATTACCTCATCGCCAACCCGTACATCCTTGCGCCTCACTTCATTCATGTTGTGCAGGGTGGCATTGCTCACGGTCGCACCACCCACAAACACGGGTTCCAGCCTGGCTACCGGTGTCAATGCGCCCGTACGCCCCACCTGGAACTTGATATCCGTGACCCGGGTCATGACCTCCTGGGCCGGAAACTTGTGCGCAACTGCCCAGCGAGGTGCACGTGAAACCATGCCCAGCTCTTCCTGCAAGTCCAGATCATTGACCTTGTATACCACCCCGTCCATCTCATAATCCAAGGATGTTTTCCTGTTCAGGATTTCCTCGTAATACTGCAGGCACTCCCTGTACCCCGATACTTGCCGGGCTTCGGCACATACTTTCAGACCCAATTCCCTCAGATACTGCAATGCGCCATACTGTGTACGCACGGATGTCTGCCGTACAAGGTTCGTGATGCTGTAAAAAAAGACGTCAAGCGGATACTTTGCGGTCTCATTGGGATCAAGGCGACGCAAGGCCCCTGCCGCAGCATTTCGGGGATTCACGAGGGCCTTACGGCCTTCACGCCTCGCCCTGGCATTGAATTTTTCAAACCCCTGCCTGGACATGAACACCTCTCCACGTACCTCCAGTTTTTCGGGCCTGGTTTCAGGCCTTAGCAGGCGTAGCGGTACGGACCGGACCGCACGTATGTTCTCAGTGATATCCTCACCCGTGAATCCGTCCCCTCGCGTGGCCCCTCGCACCAGTACTCCGCCCTCATACAGCAGACTCACTGCCAGACCATCGATCTTGGGTTCGGCGGTATATCCAATCTCCTGGTCCGCACCCAGCCGGTCGCGGATTCTTGTCTCGAAGGCTTCCAGTTCTGAGGCATCAAACACATTCCCCAGAGACAGCATCGGCACCTCGTGTACCGCAGGAGGAAACGTATCCAGGGGCGCGGCCCCGATGCGCTGTGTAGGGGAATCGCGCGTGATCAGGTCCGGGTGGTCTTTCTCGAGTTCCTGGAGGGTGTGAAACAGCGCATCGTACTCGGCATCCGGAATGACAGGATCATCCAGCACATAGTAGGCATGGCTGTACCGCTCAAGCTCCTCGCGCAACTTATTGATCCGGCTTTTTATTACGCGGGTCATGACGGCACTATCCTTGCCAGTCCGTGATGTTTGAAAATCCGGTCAGCAGATGTATGCAGCAATGCGGGACCGGAGCCGCTGTTCGGGAAAAATTTTCCTGCAGTACACAACGCCTATGTATCTTGATTCTGATTCGGGTGCTTCAGGCTGTAAAGCTGCACTTCTTCCTGCATGCGCGAGATCGTCTCCGCGCTCAGGCGGCTTCGCGACTCATCCATCAAATCTCCGCGCAGGCGTTTGGCAGACTTTTTTGCTGCTTCAAGCATGATGTTGAATGCCTTCAGACCTTTTTCGGGACCTGGAAGGCTCATTACGAAACTGATGCCCGGCGTTTCGAACGTGTCCATGCTATCCAAGTCAAATGTGCCCGGCTTGACCGCGTTGACAACGCTGTACATTGCTTTCTTGTCCCCGAGACGCTTGACCTTTCTGTGAAACACGTGCATGTCATCGTATTCGAGTTCAAACTCCCTGGCCAGATTCACAATTTCTGCACCGTTGAACATGCGCGGGCGCTTGGCCATGACGTGCACCACAATCAGTTTTCCGATTCCGGCCTCTTCTTCGGACTCCGACCCCAGCAGACTCGGCTGGTACCCGGATCCTGATTCGCCGGTGTCCGGCTCATCCGTACTGTCTGCGGAGTCATACGTGTCGACTGCCGCGACACCGGACAGGGCGCCAGACCCGGGATTGGGATCCGGACCGGGATCCGGGTCCGAGTCCAGCGGGTTCGGCAGGTCCTCCTCCTCAAAATCGAAGTTCTCGAATTTTTTGCGCTGGCGGGCTGCTGCGCGACCTCTTGCGCGCCCCCAGAAATACAATGCAGCCAGCACAGCCAGTCCCGCCACCAGTAACGCAATGCGCAGCTCAACTTCCATATGGGCCTGTCCAGGTCTGAATGGTGTACATCTTTTGACTCATCATGACACTGCGTGCATCTCCGCCGCTGCATCGATATCCACTGAAACCACTCTCGAAACTCCCGGCTCACTCATTGTAATCCCCAGCAACTGACTCGCATATTCCATGGTACTTTTGTTATGGGTAATGGATATGAACTGTACCCGGTTGCTCATGTCCTTCAGCAATTCACAGTAGCGGGTGACATTTGCCTCATCCAAAGGCGCATCCACCTCGTCCAGCAGGCAGAATGGAGCAGGATTCAGTTCAAACAGAGAGAATACCAGGGCCACTGCAGTCAGTGCTTTTTCGCCACCCGACATGAGCTGTATCGATGAAAGGCGCTTGCCGGGCGGGCGGGCCATGATGGATACCCCTGCAGTCAACAGGTCGTCCCCTGTCATTTCCAGATGTGCGTCCCCCCCTCCGAACAACCGCGGATACATGTCCTGCAGATGCTGGTTGACCCGGTCAAATATATCCTTGAAACGATCCCGGGTTTCCTTGTCGATCTTGCGGATCGCACGCTCGAGCGTCTCCAGCGCCTTGCGGAGATCTTCATACTGACTGTCCAGATATTCCTTGCGTTCCCTGTGCTCTTCGAACTCACCGATCGCGGCCAGATTGATCGGACCAAGACGTGCAATCTTTTTCCCCACTGCCTGTACCTTTTTTTCCCATTCCTGCACATGTGCATCTTCAGGCAACTGCTGGATCAGGGAATCAAGGGATTCCTCATATTCCTCCAACTGCTCCTCTACGGTCTTGCTGCGTACATTGGCCTCCTGCCAAGCAAGCTTTGCCTCCTCCAGTTCGCCCTGCAGGCGTTCCTGGCTGCCATGCAGAATCACTATGCTTTCTTGCCTGGAACGAATCTGCTCTTCAGTCGCCTGCGAGATACTACGTGCTTCTGTCAGGCTTTTGTTGACTTCGATACGTTCATCGACGAGTCTTTTCAGCTGGTCATCCATTCCTTCGAGCGGAGCATCACTCTCTTCGATAGATGCCTTCAGGGAATCGTTACGCTGCTTCAGCTGTACACTTTGTTCATGCATTCTGCCCAATGCTTCCTGCGTCGCCTGCAGGGAGCTTCGACAGGATTCCAGCTCAAGGGCACATTGATGGACCGACTCACGACTCTCTGACTCTTCGCTGCGTGCACTGTCCAGAGATGACTCAACCTCATCATGCTGTTGCAGCAATACACTGCGCTCGCCCTCAAATCCTTCAAGAATGACTTCAGCCTGCTCCTTTGATACCTTCGACGCATCAAGTTCTTCCCGCACCTGCCTGAGCTGACGGTCCACCTCATCCGAATAACCCTGAAGTTGCCCCAGAAGTTCCTGCTCCTGTATGTGCCCTGCCTGGTCCGCCTTTGCCTGGACGTAGCGTGCCTGCACATCGGCAAGGCGAACCTGGATATCATCCTTTTCTTGCTCGTTCTCAGCCAGTTCTCCCTGGCAAGCTTCCAGGCCTGACTCAAGGGTTCCGGTCAATTGTTCCTGAGATTCAATCTTTTTCTCAAGCGCCTTGATATCACGCTTGCGCTGCAGTACGTTGCCCTGATCCGCTGTAGCCCGGGCAATCCGCAGCCAGTTGCTGCCCATCCAAATTCCTTCTCGGGTGATTACGGACTGATCTGGTTCCAGCATCTTGCGTCTTTCCAGTGCATGCTGCAGATCCTCAGCCACATGAATACTGCCCAGAAACCCTGTGAGATCAACAGGTGAATGTACCTTGGAAGCCAATGTACCTTCGGCAAGGGACGCAGAAGCCGGACTGCCTGGCTCCAGCATGACCAGATGCCCCGTTTCAATCCGGCTGCATGATTCAACCACCTGCTCAATATCCTCCACGCAAACGGACTCCAGATATTCCCCCAGTACGGTTTCAATGGCACTCTCCCAGCCGGCTTCAGTCCTGATCTTGTCCATCAGGCGCGAGGCCTCGCTCAGTCCCTCGTGTTCCAACCAACGGTTTACAGTTTCTTCCCCACCCAGCACTACGTTTTGCAGGGCCTGCAGGGAGGCATGGCGGACCTGCAGGTCACGTAGTGCCTCACGTGCCTGCCGGACTTCTGCCGCAAGCTTCTGGCTGGCAGTACGACCCTGGCTGATCTTGTCCACCAGCTTCCCCAGAAGGTCAGAAAGATCCTGGCGTGCGATACTGGCCTTGCTGATACGCGACTGCAGATCTTCGACCCCATCATACTGCTGGCCGGAGATTCCCTGATTCAGGTCTTCTGCAAGCCGTTCCTTGCGTTCAGTGAACTGTTCCAGCTGTGACTCCAGATAGCGGATGCGTGAAACCTCGATTTCCACCGTCTGGGCCGGACCTGCAATCCTTGTCATCAGCGCATCCCAAGTCTCCTGCCAGACGGCCATGTCCGACCGGGCCTCACCCAGCTTTCCGGTATTCAGAGCCAACGCCTGCCGGGCAACCTCCAGCTGCGGCTCGAGCTCATCAATCCTGATCTCCAGATCCTGCACTTTTACCTGCTCTTCGCCATAGGCATGCCCGGCCTCGTCCTGGGCCTCGCGAACCTGTTTCAACTCCTTGCCATAGTGGCCGCTCAATTCCTTGGCATGGCGAATGGATTGCTCCACCCTGGACATTTCAGCGCCCAGCCGGTAATACTCTCCCTGAACCTGGTTGAAACTTTCCGTTTCCTCTGCATGCTGCAGGCGCAGATTTTCAACCTCGGCCTCAAGGGAACGAATTTCCGCGACCACCTTTTCAATTTCCGTGTGTTTATGATCCACAGACTGCTTGAGGGCTTCCACGTTTTCCTGCTGCACCTGCCAGCGCAGGGCCAGCAATTCACTCTTGGTTCGACGCTCTTTCTCCTTGAGCACCTTGTAGTGTTCCGCAGCCCTGGCCTGACGCTGCAAGTGCTCAATCCGCTTGGAGATCTCTTCCGTCACGTCGTTGAGCCGCTCAAGATTCTCGCAGGTATGCCGGATACGGTTTTCGGTCTCCCGGCGCCGTTCCTTGTACTTGGAAATCCCCGCCGCTTCCTCCAGGAACACACGCAATTCATCCGGCTTGGTATCGATCAGCCTCGAAATCATGCCCTGCTCAATAATGGCATAGCTGTTTGGACCCAGGCCGGTACCCAGAAACAGGTCCACGATGTCCCTGCGTCGACACTTCGTGCCATTCAGGAAATATTTTGACTGCCCGTCCCGTACTGCAAGCCTGCGCACGGATATCTCGTTATAGGCGGAATACTTGCCACCGAACTTGCCTTCCCGGTTATCAAATATCAGCTCAACCGATGCCTGCCCGGACGGGCTGCGTGCCGATGAACCATTAAAAATCACATCTTCCATGGTTGTGCCCCGCAGGTGCCGGCTGCTTTCGCCCATCACCCAGCGCACCGCATCAATAATGTTGGATTTCCCGCAACCGTTAGGACCTACAATGCCCACCATGGGAGTCGGAAAGAAAAATGTGGTCGGGTCCACGAATGACTTGAACCCGGAGATTTTTACGGAATTGAGTCGCATCTATGCCAGTTCGCCTATAATAGGCAGCCTGAGCGCACGAGACCTGATCACCAATGCCTGACCATACCCATTATCTAGACACATTTGAAAACCCGCAACATGATACCGACTATACCATCCGCCTGCATATTCCGGAGTTTACCTGCCTATGCCCGCTAACCGGCCAGCCCGACTTTGCCGAGTTCCTGATCGAGTATGTACCGGACAAACTCTGCATGGAACTGAAAGCACTCAAACTGTACATGAGTTCATTTAGGAACGAAGGCCTATTCCATGAAGCAATAACAAACCGAATTCTAAGCGATTTTGTGGCATTGCTAAAGCCCCGGTTTATGCGTATTACTGCGGATTTCAATGTGCGGGGGGGAATCTACACGCAGGTGACCGCAGAGCACCGACAGGATGGCTGGCAACCTGCAACGCAGGTTACTCTTCCTGGAGAACTTTAGATATATCACGCAACTTACTGTATCAATACAGGATATACGCACTCAATCAGGGCTGAACAGTTGCCCCGAAGGCTTCGGGAGCCGCCAGAACAGCTGTCTCGTCCGTACATCGGACAAGCGTGGCATGGTCGGGGTTCGATCATTTATTTTTTTGCTGGCGCCTTCGGGTGCGCTGCTGCCTGGGTGTGAGAGTGTTTCGCCTGCCGGCATACGGGTTGTCAGACTGCCTGAATTCCAGCCGAACGGGGGTGCCGGTCAGTTGCAGCACCCTGCGGAAATAATTTTCCAGATATCGCTTATAGGAACCCGGGATCCTGCGAATCTGGTTGCCGTACAGGATAAACGTCGGAGGGCATGTTCCCGTTTGCGTTGCATACTTTAGCCGGATTCTTTGACCCCGTACCAGAGGAGGCTGAAAGCTATCCAGCGCCTCTTCCAGCATTCGGGTCAGAACCGGCGTACTGACACGGATGCTGGCTGCAGCATGTGCACGCGTTACAGCCTGCATCAGTTTGGCAATGCCCTCCCCCTTTATGGCAGAAATCAGTTGCCGTTCCGCAAAATCCAGAAACCTCAATTTAAGATCCAGCCCCTTGCGGATACTTACATGGTCCTCCCTGGAACAGGCGTCTGTTTTATTGACCGCGACCACGAGCGCACGACCGCTCTCAAGAATCGTGCCGGCCAGCCGTGCATCCTGTTCGGCAAATTCCTGGGTCCCATCCAGCATCAGGATCACAACATGGGCCGCTTCTATCGCCTGCAGTGTTTTCACGACACTGAATTTCTCGATCATGTCATGCACGCGGCTGCGGCGTCGAACACCTGCCGTATCGATCAACTCAAATACCATGCCTGATTTTTCCACACGCACGGCAATACTGTCCCGGGTCGTACCCGGCACATCCGAAGTGATAAAGCGCTCCTCATCCAGCAAGGCATTGGCCAGCGTCGACTTGCCCACATTGGGTCTGCCCGCGATTGCAACCCGTATCACACCCTCTTCGTCTTTACCTTGCAGGCCTGGTTGGGGAGGAAATAGTACGTCGGCAGCACACAGGACCTTTTCTACTCCCTTGCCTGTTCGGGATGAAACCTCAAAAACATCTTTCGCTCCAAGTTCGGAGAAATCACTCGCGAGGAGGTGTGCAGGCTCCATGTCTGCCTTGTTGACCAGTACGAACACCCTGTGGCCAGAACGCCTCAACTCGGAAAACACTTCCCGATCCTGAGGCACAAGTCCCTGTATCCCATCTGCCATGAAAAACACCAGGTCGGCTTCCTCTACGGCCTGCCAGGCCTGGGATGCAATCGAAAGACGGAGGCTGTCTTTCCGGTCAGGATCTCCCCGAGGTTCGATGCCTCCGGTATCGACAACGATATAGCGGCTGTCAAACCTGCATGTCACGCCATAGATCCGATCCCGGGTAAGCCCTGGCTGGTCGGCCACCAGCGCATCCTTTGACCGGGTCAGATAATTGAACAGTGTGGACTTGCCGACGTTCGAGCGCCCGACAAGGGCAATTACAGGTTTCACTGGATAGCTTGAATGATCAGGGATGACAGGCAGTTATTGTAAAGAAAGCGCCGTGCACTTTGCACCTTGTATAGCCTGGGTGTATCAGCAGCACATTCTGAAAGGGGATAGGCAGACCTTCCGGGGTTATGCCGACTACCCGTGACTGAAAACTCCAGATCAGGGATACTGCAGGACTGCAAACGACCCGTTCTCCGCAAGGACATAGGCACGCTGGCCCATGATAACAGGCGGGCTGCCGATTGCATCACCTGCTGCCTTGTTCCTGCCAACCAGCTTTCCGTCCGTCTTGGACAGCCAGTGCAGATAGCCCTTGAAATCCCCGACAACAATATAATCTCCCATTGATCCAGGAGCCGTGAGTGATCGGTACAACAGCTTGTCCTGCCGCCACAGGGTGGCGCCCGAGGTCCTGTCGAGAGCCCATATGCTGTCGTCCGCATCCACTACATACACACGGGATTCGTCCACGCACACACCGGCATGGGAAGACATGTCCCGGGCCCAGTTCAACCTTCCGGTGACCATGTCGATTGCCACCACGCGCCCATTGAAATTTGCGGCATAGACCACGTCATCCGAATAAGCAATTTCCCCGTCAATATCCGCCATGCGTTCCAGTTCCGACCGGCCACTGGGAACGGATACCGTTGTCTTCCACAACTCTTCACCGTCAAGCAAGCTCAGCGCAACCAGCTTGCCGTCATCATAACCGACCAGCACGGCACTTCCCGCTACCTTGGGCTGGCTAGCACCACGCAGCGTCAACGGCGGTGAAATACGGCTTGCCTTCCAGGCTACCGCACCATTCCCGATATCGAGCGCATGCACAGTGCTGTCATTGGTGCGGGCAACAATGACACCATGCTTGACTCCTGACAAGGCCAGCACCTCACTACTGAGCAAGGTACGCCATTTTTCCTTTCCGTCCACGCCGTCCAGTGCAATGACCAGCCCACTCTCGGTCCCTACCGCCAGAATGCCTTCGCCCCCGTTTACACCCCCTGAAACCGGTTCCTGCACATTCACCGACCAGATGCGATTTCCATCCTCCAGTTGCCAGGCCTCCACGCGGTTTCCTGAGCCCGTAACATAGACCCGGTCTCCTGCTATATACGGCCGAATCTGTAGATATGCCTTTTCAGGGCTGCCAATAGAGCCGTTCCACACCGATTTCACGTCCAGGGATTCCGCATCAAGATCGGCCAGGGCCGCTGGTTCGCGAGGGTCCTTTTCCCGTTCAAGCCACTGCTTGGGCTTGTCCAGCAGACTGGTACAGGCGGAAAACTGGATGAAGCAGCCTGCGACAAGCATCATGGCAACAATTTTCAAAAGATGCTTGAGCCGCATGGGAATTGCCTGGAATTTGCGTCTAGCTTCCCAGGTCATCGCGTTTCATTTTCAGAAATTCCACGCCTCTTGCATGCACGGACTCCAAGGCCTCATCGTAGGCCTGCTTTGCCTGCCCGACCTCACCCTTGGCCACCAGTATGTCTCCTCGAATTTCATGCACGAGCGAGGCATAGGATTCGGGAAAATCATGGTCAATCACCGTGTTTGCCTCATCAGGTTTGTGGTCCGCAATCAACACGCGTGCAAGTCGCAGCCTGGCAATATCCTGCACAGGCACCTGATCACTATGGCCGATGACCCAATGCAGACTTTCAGCCGCCGCAGCCAAGTTCCCGTTACCGGCCTGCTCCTTCGCTTCTTGCAACGCTGTCAGCACGGCATACGGAGTCGATGAATACCGGGTGCGCAATGATTCGGACTGCTTGTGAAAAGACTGGATATCTCCCGTCTGTAACAGTTCCTGCACGACAGCAAAGGCATCGGAGGCATCTCCTGCCTGAGTTTCCTGGTACCAGTCCCAGCCACGCCACCCACCCAGCGCACCAATTGCCAACACTGCTCCGGTTATCACTGCTGTGCCGTTCTGCTTCCACCAATTTTTGATGGCTTCAAGCTGTTGTTCTTCTGTTTCGTATTGAGTCATGATTCCGACCTTTGAATGCCGAGGTATTCGTTCAGATAGGGTGCCAGGCCGTCCTGTGAGACTGTTTCCTGGTCACGTCGTTCCCGCAAAAACTTCACTCCGACCGTATGACTGTCGAGTTCGTCATCAGCCAGAATGACGGCAAGTGTAGCATTCGACTTATCCGCGCGTTTCATTTGTGTCTTCATGCTGCCTCCACCACAGTTTACGACCACAGATATTGAAGGCAACTGTCCGCGCAGCCTGGTTGCAAGCTTCAATCCCGCATGACTTGCCTGTTCACCAACCAGTACCATGTAGACATCTATTCCATCCTGTCCCCTGGAGACTTCCAGCAGGGCCATCAGCCTCTCCAGACCTATTGCAAATCCTGCTGCGGGATACGGTTTTCCGCCCAGCTGCTCGACCAGGCCATCATACCTGCCTCCCGCACAGATGGTTGCCTGGGCACCCAGTTCAGGCACCACCCACTCAAATACGGTCTGGCTGTAATAATCCAGCCCGCGAACCAGGTGCGGGTTGACACGGTACTCAATCCCCGCGGTGCGAAGCAAGGCCTGCAAACCTTCAAAATGTTCTACAGACGCCTGGTCCAGATGCTCCGGCAAGCTGGGGGCATTGCGAATCACGTCCTGCAATTCCGGGTTCTTGCTGTCGAGTATACGCATGGGATTGGTGTGCAAACGCTGTTTTTCCTGATCACCCAGCTTGCTTTCATGTTGCTGTAAATATGCAACCAGCGCTGTACGATAGTGCTGCCTGGCCTGCAGTGTACCCAGGCTGTTGATTTCCAGTACCGGCCTGGATGTCAGGTTTATTCTCTGCCACATGTGATGGCACATGATCATCAACTCTGCATCGATGTCCGGGCCAGTCAGCCCGAATGTTTCCGCACCGATCTGGTGAAACTGGCGGTAACGTCCTTTTTGCGGACGTTCATGACGGAAAAAAGGGCCTCCGTACCAGAGCCGCACAGGCTGTCCGTACAGAAATCCCTGCTGCAGCCCGGCCCGCACACAGCTCGCAGTGCCTTCAGGCCGCAAGGTCAGGCTGTCCCCATTGCGGTCTTCAAAGGTATACATTTCCTTTTCAACAATATCGGTCACCTCACCCAGTGACCGCCTGAACAACTCGGTTTGTTCAAGCAGGGGCAGGCGAACTTCCTGGTAACCGTATTGTTGCAACACAGCCTGCAAGGCATGTTCGAGATTGCGCAACATGCCACTGTCTGGAGGTATCACATCATGCATTCCGCGAATCGATTGAATCCGCATGGGCATCTTCCTTTCTGTTTCCAAAATTAAGAACTCAGTCAGACAAATCGCTGGAAACCTGGAACAGGGCTACGCGATTACTCCTTGCAAACCCGGAATGATCAAAATTCTCTCCATTTACTTCAAGTCTCACTCCATGCGAGTTGCCCAGAAGCACATCAAACGGGGCCTTGCCCCGCACTTCCCTGGTCATTCCCGGTCCAAACAGATCCAGCACGAGCAACTTTGAATCGGCATCCCTGATCTCAACCCAGCAGCCTTCCGTGAAGGTGAGCAAAATGGTTTCCTGACCTTCAACGGTGACAGCTGGCTCATCTTCGAGCGAAGCCCCAACCGAATCGCCTTCAGATGTCACAGGTTCCACAACATTCCCGGTTAAATCTTCCTCAACCGGCTCATCTTCCACAATCTGCGCATCCTCCTCAACCTGCACATCCTCTGCTACCAATATATCGCCCAGAGCCTCTCCACTTCCCACAGATTCGGAAAATTCCCCGGCCAGGCCCTCTTCTGCATCATTCTCCCCTGCCTGTACACTCTTTTCCGCCAGCGCTTCACCCTCCGTTATCCCGGCCCCGGAAATAGCACCACCCGCTCCCTCCTTGATATGGGTGCTCGCCTGCCCGGTACGGTCTGCTGCAGTACCGGAATTCTCCTCAAGCTGTGATGACTGTAGTGCCAGGTACCCCTTCCACAGTCCAAACAATCCCGCAGCGATGACAAGTACCGCGCCAACTCTCCACAGAATGACCGATGTGCGGCCCCTTTTACTGAAGGGTTGAGAAAAATACCCGAACTCCGTGCGGCACTGCTTGTTGTACATGCGTACCACGTGCCTTGGAGCCAGGTTAACGATCTTGGCATATGTACGCAGGTAATGGTGTACGTAGGGTGGCTCCGGCAGGCTGTGTAAATCATCTTGTTCCAGTGCCTGGATGGTGCTGGTCAGCAAATTCATCTGAGCTGCAACATCCGCCTGGCTGAGCCCGGCATGGATGCGCGCATCCGTCAGCACCTTGCCGGCACTGGTCTTGCTCTTTTGTGAATCCTGTTCAGGTGGGCTCTCTTCCTGCGCATCAGTACCGGAAGTCTGTTCAAGGTCAGGTGCGCGAGAAGATTTCGTGCTCCGCAAAGAAAAATTTGATTTCTCGTTTGGCATTTTTTTTGGAGTCCGACCCATGCACTGCATTTTTTGTGATTGAAGTTGCGTGTTCTGCTCGTATGGTCCCGGGTTCGGCATCACCAAACGTTGTTGCACCCATCACCTTGCGGTAACGGTCGATCGCATCATCACCTTCAAGGACCTGCACTACTACAGGGCCTGACGTCATAAAGGCCACCAAGTCATCATAAAATGATTTCTTTTGGTGCATTTCATAAAAATTGCCAGCCTGTACACGGCTCATTCTCAACATTTTTGCCGCAACAATCAATAAACCCGCGTCTTCTATGCGTGTTTCAATATCCCCGATGATATTCCTTTGTACAGCATCCGGCTTAATAATGGACAAAGTGCGTTCCGTTCCCATAGGTAATATTCCCGAATTCAATCAGAATGGATTTCAAAAAAGCAGGATCAAATGCTGGGGTCAGTCACGTTCTTCGAGCCATGCCATCTGGATTGCTTCAAGGATACGCTCACTGGACTTGTCCGGATCATCATCAAATTCCTCCAGTTCACAGATCCACTCGTGCAGGTCCGTGAACCGAATATATTGAGGATCCACGTCCGGATGGACTTCATCCAGTGCAATCGCAATCTCCAGGGAATCAACCCACTTCAAGCTCATGATGACTCACTCAAGTGCAAACAGATATTGATACGGCAAGCATGTTCCGTTTCGATAACAGCTTGCCCGAACCATTTTAAAAAACGGAATGTACACGGTATTTACGGGGCATTCAAAGGGTATTTCAACGAATTTTTCAGTGCCTTTCCGAGACCATGTTAATGGTGTATCTCGGAATCTCAATGACCAGGTCTTCCTCACCTAGGACAGCCTGACAACTCAGGCGCGAATCCGGCTCCAAACCCCATGCCTTGTCCAGGTAGTCCTCTTCATTTTCTTCAGCTTCGTTCAGTGAATCCAGGCCTTCACGGACATAAACATGACATGTGGTGCAGGCACAGGATTTCTCACATGCATGCTCAATTTCGATTCCGCTTGCAAGCGCAGCATTGCAGATACTGACTCCCGGCTCAGCCTCGACTGTCCTGCCTTCCGGGCAAATGTCTTCATGTGGAAGAAACGTGATTTTCGGCATAACTGTTCAGTCTCACTCAAATTCCTCGACGCGGTGGCCACGCATCACTCTACGTACACTCTGGTTCATGCGGCGTGCCACGAACGCCTCACTTGTGTGCTCCAGATTTTCAACCGCCTGCTTGATCTGCTCACTGTCTTCCCCCTCGCAGACGGCCTCCAGTTCTGCCTGGGCCTGCCCGATAATTTCTCGTTCCTGTGCAGACAGCAGGTCGTCCCCATCCTTTTCCAGTGCAGAGCCCAATGCTTCCAGTACCCTCTTGGCCTCCACTTGACGTTCAGCAAGCTGCCTTGCATGCATGTCCTGTTCGGCATACTCGAAAGAATCCTTCAGCATCCTTTCTATTTCCGTGTCAGTCAGCCCGTAAGAAGGCTTGACATCGACGCTTGCAGACACCCCGCTGGTCTTTTCCTGCGCACTTACACTCAGCAATCCGTCTGCATCCACCTGAAACGTGACCTTTATATGGGCCGCACCGGCTACCATAGGTGGAATATTTGTCAGGTCAAACGTGGCCAGGGAGCGACAGTCCTCCACTTTCTCTCGTTCGCCCTGCAGCACATGAATGCGCATGGCAGTCTGTCCGTCCTTGAACGTCGTGAATTCCTGTGCACGGGCAACGGGGATGGCTGTGTTGCGTTCGATTAACCTTGAAACCAGATTGCCCATTGTTTCGACTCCCAGAGACAGCGGCAACACGTCCAGCAGCAGGACACCCTCGCCGGAGCCGTTGCCCGCGAGCATATCGGCCTGTTGCGCGGCACCTATGGCCACTACCTTGTCCGGATCAATGTCAGATAACGCAGGCCTGCCGAAAAATTCCTGTACATGCCTGCGAACACAGGGTATCCGTGTAGACCCACCCACCAGGATGATGTGCTGGACCTGCGAAGGTTCGACATCCGCCTCTCGCAGGGTCTTGCGGCACCAGGCAATCGTCTTCCTGATATAGGGCCAGATCAGCTGCTCAAACCGGTCACGTGTCAGCCTGATCTCCTTGCTGATCCCGGTACCGTGTTCCAGACAGATAACAGTTTCGCCCGCATGCGTCAACGACTCCTTGGCCCGGCGCGCCTCGGCCAGAGCCTTGCGCAAGAGCTGCGGATCACGCCCGGCATCCAGGTCTGCCTTCTCCAGAACCCAGGCTGCAATCTCGCGATCAAAATCGTCGCCGCCTAGTGCCGTATCTCCTCCCGTTGACAGTACTTCGAAAACTCCTCGGGTCAAGGCAAGCACGGAAACATCGAATGTGCCACCTCCCAGGTCATATACGGCGGTCACACCTTCCGCCTGCCGGTCCAGTCCGTATGCCACGGCTGCAGCAGTCGGCTCATTGAGCAGCCTGAAAACATTCAGTCCTGCCAGCCTGCCAGCATCTTTCGTAGCCTGTCGCTGCGCATCATCAAAATATGCCGGGACGGTAATGACCACGCCGGAAAGATCCCCCCCAAGACTGTCCTCTGCACGCACGCGCAGGGTCTTGAGGATTTCCGCGGAAACCTCTATGGACGTGACCGGCCCTGCCGCAGTCTGTATCTGTGGCACTCGGCTGTCCTGATCCGCAAACTGGTAGGGTAGATGACCCTGCAAGGTGGCAAGATCGCTCACCGACCGGCCCATTATGCGTTTCACGGAAGCAAGTGTATTCAGGGGGTCCTGTGTAGCATGGCTCAAAGCCGTCGCACCCACCATGACTTCGCCATGGCCGGTGTAGCGTACGACCGAAGGGAGGATGTCCGCACCGTCTGCATCGGCAAGGGTCTCTGCAACACCGCTTCGGACACTCGCAACCAGCGAATTCGTCGTTCCTAGGTCGATCCCGGCCGCAAGGCGATGCTCATGCGGAACCGTGGATTGACCCGGTTCTGAAATCTGTAACAGTGCCATATTGTGCTCTATAAAAGCTGTTCTTCCAGCTTTTCCTGTTTTTCCCTGAGTTGGTTGGTCAGGCGCTCATAGAACTGCAGCTTTAATGCCAGCTCTTTTGCAGCATCCAGGTGCCCCTGTGCATACTCGGATGAAAACCGGGAAATCAGGTCCTGTTGCTGGTGCTTGAATTCACTGGCAAGTGTATCCAGGGCCGCAATCGGTTCTACCGCCTCGTCAAGTTCTGCGACACGCTCATGCAACTCCATCTGCTGCATCAGAAATGCCGTATCCCTTGAGGTTTCGGTATCCGCATCAAATTCCAGATCCTGCAGTTTCAGGAGATAATGTGCGCGCTTCAGGTCACTTCTCAGGACACTGTACGCTTCGTTCACGAATACAGTCTGCTGCATGGAGATGCGTTGTTCCTGACTGCTCTTCCCGGAAAATCGGTCCGGGTGCAGTGCACCCTGAAAGGCGCGGTACTTCGAGGTCAGCTCTTCCTGGTCCATCTCAAAGCCCTCGGGAAGCCCGAACAACTCGAAATAGTTTCGAGTGAGATCGATGTCCATGGCAGGTAGGATGAGTAAATAAAAATGATCGGGAGAAAGATCAGAAAAAAGGTCAGACGTTGAAGCTCTCCCCGCACCCACAACGGTCTTTTTCATTCGGGTTCCTGAATTGAAATCCTTCCGACAGTCCCTCGCGTGTGAAATCCAGCTCGGTGCCCTCCAGATACACTATGCTTTTGGGGTTGATTACTACCCTGACGCCCTTGTCTTCAAAAACATGGTCCTCCTCTTCGACCTGGTCGGCAAATTCGATGGTGTACGCCATTCCGGAGCACCCGGTAGATTTCACACCGAGGCGTACCCCAACCCCCTTGCCACGCCGTTCAAGATAGGTCTTTACGTGTCTGGCAGCACTGTCTGTCAAGGAAATAGACACCGTGTCCCTTACCTATGCAATTTTCTCTTGTACGGCTTTGCCTTCAGCTTTGGATTTGAAGTCATCGATCGCTGCCCTGATCGCATCTTCAGCCAGCACCGAACAGTGGATCTTGACTGGGGGCAAGGCAAGCTCTTCTGCAATATCCGTGTTCTTGATCTCAGAGGCCTGCTCCAGGGTCTTACCTTTCACCCATTCGGTCAGCAGACTTGAGGAAGCAATGGCGGAACCGCAGCCGTAGGTCTTGAATTTGGCATCTTCGATGACGCCGCCATCATCGATCTTGATCTGCAATTTCATCACATCGCCGCATGCAGGCGCGCCTACCATGCCCGTTCCAACACTCCGGTCATCTTTGTCGAACGACCCTACATTACGCGGATTTTCATAGTGATCCAACACTTTGTCACTGTATGCCATGTTAACGTCTCCTGGTTTCTATCCGTGTGAATTAATACTGTACAACTGTCACAAGTCAACAGAATACCTTAATGGGCAGCCCACTCCACGGTCTTGAGGTCAATGCCTTCCTTGTGCATTTCCCACAGGGGAGAAAGGTCACGCAATTTGACTACGGCACTCTGGATTAACTGAGTCGCGTAGTCGATTTCCTCCGCAGTGGTGAACCGGCCAATTGTAAATCGAATCGAACTGTGTGCAAGTTCATCATCACGACCCAGTGCACGCAATACGTAGCTCGGCTCAAGGGATGCACTGGTACATGCCGAGCCCGAGGACACTGCAATGTCTTTGAGGGCCATGATCAGGCTTTCGCCTTCAATAAAATTAAAACTGATATTGAGATTACCTGGAATGCGCTGCTCCAGATCTCCATTGATATAAATTTCATCAATCTCCTTCAGACCATTCAACAGCCTGTTGCGCAGCATGAGAATACGCTCGTTATCCTCAGCCATTTCTTCCTTCGCAATGCGGAATGCCTCGCCCATCCCCACGATCTGATGCGTGGCCAGGGTGCCGGAGCGCATGCCGCGCTCGTGCCCACCGCCATGTATCTGGGCCTCAATCCGCACACGTGGCTTCCTGCGCACATACAAGGCTCCGATGCCCTTGGGCCCGTACACCTTGTGTGCCGACAGGCTCATGAGGTCAATGTTCATATCCTGCAGGTCGATTTCCGCCTTGCCTGGACTTTGTGCGGCATCCACATGAAAGACAATCTTGTGCTCCCGGGCAATTTCGCCGATCGCCTTGATATCCTGGATGACACCGATTTCATTGTTGACATGCATGATGGACATCAGAATCGTATCGTCGCGGATAGCGGCCCGCAGATCATTGAGATCGATCAGGCCCGAGCTTCGTGGTGCCAGATAGGTTACCTCGAACCCTTCACGCTCCAGCTGGCGACAGGTATCCAGCACGGCCTTGTGTTCGGTCTTGCAGGTGATGATGTGCTTGCCGTTTTTCTGGTAAAAGTGCGCAGCGCCTTTTATAGCCAGGTTATCCGATTCGGTCGCCCCGCTGGTCCAGATAATTTCTTTCGGGTTCGCGTTGATTAACGCGGCCACATTTTTCCTCGCATCCTCCACGGCTTTCTCCGCACCCCAGCCAAAGCTGTGGCTCCGGGATGCCGGATTTCCATAATTCCCATCCACCGTGAGACATTCCATCATCGCTTCCGCAACACGCGCATCAACGGGTGTCGTGGCACTGTAATCCAGGTATATGGGTAGTTTCATGCTTATCATCATGTGGTTCCTGCAAATGTACTCATCATGTTTCTTACACAATCTCCATCCGGTCCATTCGATAATCCTGCCGGTTGGAAACCTCCAGCACGTGCGCATTGCTCACCGCCTGCGCCAGGCTGATGCCTGAGAGATAATTTCGAATCTGGTGACTCAGGTTTTCCCAAAGATCATGCGTCAGGCAACGCTGATGATCCTGGCAATCCGCACTGCCCCCGCAACGCGTGGTATCCAGACTCTCATCCACTGCATCAATGACATCGGCAATGGCAATCTCTTCTGAACCCACTGCAAGCGAGTACCCGCCGCCGGGCCCCCGCGTACTTTTCACCAGGCCCCGGTCACGCAGCGATGTGAACAACTGCTCCAGGTAAGACAGGGATATGCCTTGTCTCTCGGCAATTTCGGATAGTGACACCGGCCCCTTGTCATGATGCAGCGCAATATCACACATCGCGGTTACCGCATAGCGTCCTCTGGTACTGAGTTTCACGATACAATGCCCTCTGCTGTTCTATAGAACTGGGTTCTCTCGCCTGCAAGTATAGCAAATAACCCAGTAATCTACTCAGGTATATTAAGGGATAGGGCTGCACTATCCCGTTGGTAAGGGAATTCTGCGGCTTGCTCCAGCAACGCAAAATGTACCAGCAGATCACTGTGATACAGTTCTTTGGGTAGCACTCAGGATCCCGCGCAGGATGTTCACCTCCACCTGTGTCAAGCGGGCGCGATGATACAAGTGCCTGAGCCGGCGCATCAGCAGTTTTGGCTGCTTGGGGTCAAGAAACTCGATCTCCAGCAACACGGCCTGCAGGTGCTCGAACAGCCGCTCCAGTTCTGCGGAGTCTGCAAGCGCATCTTCACAGTCCGTGCCTGCAAGGTCAGGCTCCTGTTCGAGAGCAGCCATGAAAATCTCATAACAGATCACCTGCACAGCAGCCGCCAGATTCAATGAACTCACAGAAGGGATGGTGGTTGCATACTGACACAGGTCCATCTCCTCATTCGACAACCCGCTGCTTTCACGACCGAAGACAATTGCAACGTGACCTTTCTCCAACTCCTGCCAGACCCTGCTGCCGAGTTCGCGAAGCGCAATCTGCGGACAGGGCAAGCCGCGTGTCCGGGCGCTGGTACCAACGACGAACGTACACTGGCCGAGTGCATCCTTCAATGAAGTGCAGACCACGGCGCGTTCCAGCACATCGACTGCATCCACGGCACGCACCGTCGCCTGACGGTCCGGAAACAGTTCCGGGTTAACCAGAACCAGATTCCCGATACTCATGGTTTTCGCAGCACGCGCAACGGCGCCAATGTTGCCAGGATGGGAAGGCTCTACAAGCACAATGTTGATGCGACTGGATGTGTTCACAGGCTACGGCAGCTTCTTACAACTTGCTCAAACAATGCGGGCGGATTTTGGTATGCTGTCCCGGCACAGACCTGTCCGACCTCATCCCCATGCAATCCGCTTTACATACAGCAATCATTGCCGCGCGCCAGGCGGGAAATATCATTTCCCGGAATCTGCAACGAGTGGACTCCCTTTCCAGGCACGCGAAACAGAGAAACGATTTCGTCAGCGAAATCGACCATCAGGCAGAACGTGAAATAACCGACATCATCCGACGCACGTATCCGGACCACCACATCCTTGCTGAAGAAAGCGGCTACAGTGCCGGCAGGCACAAGGCCTGTGAGTATCAATGGATAATTGACCCGCTTGACGGGACAACGAACTACCTGCATGGTTTTCCGCATTATTCTGTTTCGATCGCGCTGCGCTTCCGGGACCGCCTGGAGGCAGGCGTAATCTACGATCCGTTCAGGGGCGAACTATTCTGTGCCAGCAGGGGAAATGGTGCAACCCTGAATGACAGGAAAATCCGGGTGGCGAAGCTGCCCAGCCTCGAAGGCTCGCTGCTGGGGACCGGCTTTCCGTTTCGGGATAACCAGGACGCCGAGGCCTACCTTGCAACCCTGGAAGCATTCATGCTGCGTACCTCGGGGATACGACGTGCGGGCTCCGCCGCACTGGATCTGGCCTATGTTGCGGCAGGACGCCTGGACGGGTTCTGGGAATTCGGACTGAACATCTGGGACATTGCCGCAGGCTGCCTAATCATCCAAGAGGCAGGGGGCCTGGTAGGAGACCCGGCTGGTGGCCATGCCCATCTGGAAACAGGGGATATCGTAGCGGCCAACGCAAAAATATTTCAACTGATGCTGCGCACGATTCACACTGTGCTAAAAGGCCGGTGATCAGACTTGGCTGCCGTCTCCATCTCCGGTAGTTTTAGCAACCGGCATGAGGTCTTCCTTGCTAACCTTCAGGGCAAGCAGGGAAGTACTTGCGATGTAAATGGAAGAATACGTTCCGACAATCACCCCGACGATCAGTGCGATTGAAAACGCATGAATAACCTCGCCTCCAAACAAAAACAGTGCAAACAGTACCAGCAGCGTGGTAATCGAGGTCATCAAGGTGCGCGAAAATGTCTGATTGATCGACTCATTGATCGTGGCTTCCGGGATATCCTTGCGGGTGCGCCTAAAATTCTCGCGAATCCTGTCAAACACCACGATCGTATCGTTGAGCGAATAGCCAATCACTGCCAGCAATGCCGCCAGCACGGTCAGGTCAAACTCGGTCTGGGTAAGCGCAAAGAAGCCCATGACCAGAATGACATCGTGTACCAGGGCTGCAACAGAACCCAGGGAGAAACGCCATTCAAACCGCAATGCAACATAAATCAGGATGCCGACCAATGCATACAGCATGGCGAGTCCGCCCTTGTCGCGCAGTTCACCCCCGACCTGCGGGCCTACGAACTCGACTCGTTTCACCTCTGGAGACCCGGTAGGCTGCAGTGCATCAATGACCTTGCTGCTGAGTGAGGATTTGTCCCGGTCGGATTCTGCAACGGGCAGTCGAATCAGCACATCCCGCGTCGTTCCGAAGTGTTGAACGATGGCATTTTCAAGCCCGCTCGAAACCAGTGCCTGACGGACTTTTTCAAGCCCTGTGGAATCAGGATAACCCACTTCGACCAGTGTTCCGCCGGTAAAATCAATCCCCAGATTCAGTCCGCGCACCGGTATTGCAGCAAGCGAGACCACGATCAGCGCACATGAAAGTATCAGGGCCGGCTTTCGTTTCCCCATGAAATCAATATTCAGCTTGTCTTTCAGTAACTGCATGACTACACCGCAAGCCTGGGAGATTTTCTGCTGCCATAGTACAGGTTAACCAAGGCGCGCGTACCCATGATGGCAGTAAACATGGAACACACGATTCCAATTGACAGTGTCACCGCGAAACCCTTGATCGGCCCGGTACCGAATACAAACAGGACCACTGCAGCGATTAGCGTAGTGACGTTGGCATCGGCAATGGTGGAAAGGGCCTTGCTGTACCCTGCCTGAATGCTGGCCTGGGGTGAATTCCCGTTACGCAGTTCCTCGCGGATGCGCTCGAAGATCAAGACGTTCGCATCGACTGCCATTCCCACTGTCAGTACGATACCTGCAATGCCAGGGAGGGTCAGGGTGGCCCCGGGTATGAGTGACATGATTCCGATAATCAAAACCAGGTTCGCAGCCAGCGCCAGGTCTGCCGCAATCCCAAACAGGCGGTAATACACGACCATGAATATCATCACGAGGATGAATCCGATGACGATCGATTTCTTGCCGAGATCGATATTCTGCTGGCCGAGACTGGGGCCAACGGTGCGCTCTTCCACAATCTCCACCGGTGCCGCCAGGGCACCTGCACGCAACAGCAGTGCAAGTTTGAGCGCTTCATGAGTGGAGTCCAGGCCCTCGATCTGGAAACGCTTGCCTAGCTGTTCCTGTATGCGGGCGACGCTGACAACTTCCTCACTCTTGACAGTTTTTCGAATCTGCTCCCCGTCCTTGTTGATGATCACTGTCTTGTTGTCAATGAACACCACCGCCATCAGCTTCTTGATATTTTCAGCAGTTACCTTGCTGAACCGGGCCGCCCCCTTGCCGTCGAGGGTAATGATAACAGCCGGCAGACTATTTTCATCGAATCCGGAGTTGGCATTGATAATCGAATCGCCGGTCAGCATCACTGCCCGTTTCAATAAGATCGGATTCCTGCTGTCACGCTCGTAGTAAAGTAGCGAGCCTGGAGGAATGCGTCCCGTCTCGGCCGCTTCAAAGGGGTCTGACTGCTCGTTCACCATGCGAAATTCCACCGTAGCCGTCGCACCCAGAATTTCCTTGGCCTGGGCCGTGTCCTGTACACCAGGAAGCTGCACGACAATCCGTTCGGCTCCCTGCTGCTGTATCACCGGCTCCGCAACACCCAGTTCGTTCACACGATTGCGCAGGGTTTGTATATTCTGCTGGATGGCCAGACTTTGAATTTCCCGCAGGGTTTCTTCGCTGATTTTCGCTATGACCAAATACCCGTCTTGACTGTCCTCTTCGGCAAAGTCCAGTTCGTTTCCGTACTCTTTCCTGAGTACCTCAAGCCCCGCAGCCCGGCTTTCCGCATCCCTGAACCTGACTCTGGCCTCATCACCTGTATGGACCACGGAAAACCGTCGAAGCTTAGCCTCTCTCAGGTTCACACGAAACGAAGTCGCATAATTGTTGATCGCCTTTGCACCGGCAGCTTTCATGTCGACCTGCAGTAAAAAGTGCACACCGCCACGCAAGTCCAGACCGAGATTCATGGGCGATGCACCCAACAGTCTTAACCATCCAGGCACCGAGGGTGCAAGATTCAGTGCCACGATATGACGCCCGTCCAGCGTCTCCTTGCTTGCCTCAAAAGCCTGCAGCTGCTGTTCGGTATCCGTGAAGCGCAGCAATAACCGGTTGTTTCCCTGCTCTTCACTGTGAACCTCGATACCTTCTTCCTGCAAGGCCCGCTGCAACGCCGGAAGGGTGGACGCATCCAGTTTTCCGGATGCATGGGACACCTGAACGGCCGGTATGTCGGGATACAGGTTTGGCAGGGTATACAGGCCCAGCACCATGATCACCGCCAGGATGAGCAGATGCTTCCACAACGGGTAGCGGTTCAGCGGAGCCACAGCCATGCAGTTAACCCTTTTAGATGTTTATGTGGAAGAATGAGAGACCGGCCGGAATCCGTCATTCGTTTCTCAATGTGCCTTTGGGCAGCACCGAGGAAATCGAGTGTTTTTGCAGCTTGATGGCGACTCCCTCGGAAATTTCTAGCGTGATGGAATTGTCCCCAATTTTCAGGATTTTTCCCAGCATGCCGCCGGAAGTCACGACCTCATCCCCTTTCGAGAGTGAACCAATCAGCTTTTGATGGTCCTTGCTGCGTTTTTGCTGGGGACGGATGATCATGAAGTACATGATCGCAAAGAAGATCCCGATCATGATAAAAATTTCAAACCCTCCACCGAGTGGACCGGCTGAGCTTTCGGCCATTGCATCAGAAATTAAAAACATATCACCCTTCTTTCAGTATGAGGCCCTGAGGCTGCGAGCTCTCCAGGAGTCCCTCGGAATTTGCAGCGACGTATTATGCCACAGTCTCCGTATCGAGTGTCTGCATGCGGTAAAACTCCCTGGAATATTCTGCAAAATGGCCGTCCCCGATGGCCTGGCGTATATCCCGCATCAGATCCTGGAAATAATGCAGGTTGTGTATGGTGTTGAGTCGTGCACCGAGGATTTCGCCACACTTGTCCAGATGCCGCAGGTAGGCGCGTGAATAATGCCGGCAGGTATAGCAGGCACAGTTTTCATCCACCGGGCGGGTATCCTTTTGGTACCGGCTGTTGCGGATGCGCAGCAGCCCGGTTCGCGTATACAGGAATCCGGTACGCGCATTGCGGGTGGGCAGCACACAATCAAACATGTCCACCCCGCATTGTACGGCCTTGACAATGTCTTGCGGCTTGCCCACCCCCATCATGTACCGGGGCCTGTCCGCGGGCAACACCTGCAGCGTGGATTCGAGGAGTGCTTCCCGTTCGGAAGGCTCCTCCCCTACACACAGGCCACCCAGCGCGTAGCCGCTGAATCCGGTCTCAACCAGTTCCTGCGCACACTGTTTCCGCAAATCCGGATACCTGCCGCCCTGCACAATGCCGAACAGGGCACTGCCGTGAGCGCCTTGTGCATCCTTGCACCGCTGTGCCCAGCGCAAAGACAGTTGCATGGACTCGAGCGCCTGGACCCGGGTTGCCGTATGGGCGGTACACTCATCCAGGACCATGATTACATCCGCATCAAGCTGCTGCTGAATCTCGATTGCAAGTTCAGGGCTGAGAAAGATATCATCCCCGTCCACCGGGGATTTGAAGGCAACCCCCTGTTCACTTATTTTCCTCATCGAAGCCAGACTGAAAGTCTGATACCCACCGGAATCCGTCAGGATTGGCCCTTGCCACTGCATGAAATCGTGCAAGCCCCGGTGCTGGCAGATGATTTCTATCCCAGGCCGCAACATCAGGTGGAAGGTATTGCTCAGGATAATCTGTGCACCGGATGCCCGCACCTCTTCCGGGGTGATGGCCTTGACCGCACCATGAGTGCCTACTGGCATGAAGGCCGGTGTGTCGACCGTGCCCCGGGCAAACATCAGGCACCCGCACCGGGCGGCGCCATCCCTTGCATTAATAGCAAACTGCATGAGTGCAACTATACCTGCTGACTGGCCCGCTGGATAAACATGGCATCCCCGTAGCTGTAAAACCGATAGCGTTGTGCCACTGCGTGCCGATAGGCAGCCATTGTGGCCTCGTAGCCTGCAAAGGCACATACCAGCATCAGCAAGGTTGATTTCGGTAAATGAAAGTTGGTAATCAGTCCGTCCACCACTCTAAATTGAAAACCTGGATAAATAAACAGATTCGTGTCTCCCGTATAGGGGTGGATACCCTGCTTGGTAGCTGCAGACTCCAGCGCGCGGACTACAGTGGTGCCAACTGCAATTACGCGCCCGCCGCGTCGCTTGCAGTCCGTCACCATCTGGCATACCTGCTGTGTGACATTCATCTGTTCGGCATGAAGTGCATGCGCCTCAACCTCCTGTACACGAACAGGCTGAAACGTGCCTGCACCCACATGCAGGGTAATACAGACTGATTCGACCCCCTGGCATTGCAATTGCTTGAGCATGGACTGATCGAAATGCAGTCCCGCAGTTGGTGCTGCGACAGCTCCTTCGTGCCGTGCATAGACTGTTTGATACCGCTCAAGGTCTTCCTGCCCCGCTTTTCTGCGAATGTACGGAGGTAAGGGAATCTGCCCACTTTCATGCAATAACGCTTCGATTTCTGCCCGGTTGTTGAACTGGAGGACAAAGAACTCATCCTGTCGACCCACCACCGTCGCAGCTACATTGCCTGCAAAGATCAAATGGCTTCCCGTTGAAGGGGATTTGCTGGTCCTGAGCTGCACGATGGCCTTGCCGGCATCAAGTACCCGTTCAAACAGTAACTCTACCTTACCTCCCGTAGGTTTATTACCGTACAGGCGAGCAGGTATGACACGGGTGTCGTTTAACACCAGCAAATCTCCCTCTCGCAATAACTGCTGCAGGTCAACAAATTTCAGATCATCAAATACGTTGCCATTACACACAAAATGGAGCAGCCTGCTCGCAGTTCGCTGCTGCAAGGGAAATTGGGCGATAAGTGCTTCGGGAAGCGTGTAGTCAAACTGAACTAAATTCAAAACGTATGCTATATTTTTCAAGTTAACGGTAGATTAATAGCCTGAGCCTAACTGGCTTGGTAATGTACCTTAAACTCTTTGAAAATGTGCCGGGGTGGCGGAACTGGTAGACGCGCCGGATTCAAAATCCGGTTCTGGAAACAGAGTGAGAGTTCGAGTCTCTCTCCCGGCATATCAGGATTAGAACCATAAATTCCCATAGTTTCCCATAAGTTTATAAGTATTTGATTATAAATTAAAAATAAGGGCTTTACAGTTCCGTTCGATTCCCATAAACTCCCAGATAGTACGTATGAAATATTGTGGGGAAAGCAAAAATGGGAAATTTAACGATACCTAAAGCCAAGTCCATTTCAACGCCGGGAATGTATCACGACAGCCCGACATTGTATCTATATGTAGCCCCTGGCGGCTCCAAATCCTGGGTGCAGCGAATCACGATCGACGGCCGAAGACACGACCTTGGTCTCGGTGGGTTTCCGCTCATCACTCCGGAACATGCACGTCGTCGTGCAGCTGCCAACCGTCTCGAGGTTGCGAACGGAAAAGATCCGCTGGCGGAAAAGAACAAGACCAAAGTCCTCACATTCAAGCAGGCCGCACAGCGCACCTACGAGACCCTCAAGCCTCGGTGGCGCAACGAGAAGGTAGCCAGGAACTGGTTGCAGCAACTCGAGCGCCACGCCTTCCATCACCTCGGCCACCTTCGGGTAGACGAAATCGGGCGCGAGGCAGTACTTGCCGTGCTCACACCGCTATGGACTGTGAAGCCGGAAACTGCGCGCAAGGTGCGACGAGCTGTCAAGGCCACGCTCTCCTGGTGCCAGGCCAACGGGTTCGTGGAGATCAACTATGCTGGCGAGATCATCGAAGGTGCGTTGCCCACCATGAGGACCTTGAGAAACAACTTCCGTGCACTCCCTTACAAGGAGATTCCCGATGCCGTTGAAACCATCAGGACGTGCGGAGCCTCCCTGGCCACCAAGGCCTGTCTTGAGTTCGTGGTACTGACCGCTTGCAGAAACGGTGAAGCACGCCTTGCGGTGTGGAGCGAAATCGATCTGGAGAAGCGTCTGTGGATTATTCCGGCTGCCCGTACCAAAACCGGACGCGAGCATCGCCAGCCGCTGAACGACCAGGCCATTGCAGTGTTGCAAAGTATCCAAGTGCTTCAGGATCATTCAGACCTGATCTTTCCATCGCCGTACAAGAAGGGAAATCCCTTGTCCGACATGTCCCTGACCAAGCTGCTACGCGACAATGCCCTTGCCGACCGCACGACGGTCCACGGGTTCCGGGCTACGTTTCGGACCTGGGCCAGCGAGTGCACGAATGCGGACCATGCCGTGATGGAGTTGTCACTGGCGCATACCGTTGGGTCCTCGGTCGAACAGGCCTATGCACGATCCGACCTGTTGGCCAAGCGTCGAAGATTGATGGATCAGTGGGGTGCGTTCGCAACAGGCACTCCTGCAGGAAAGGTGGTGCACCTCCATGGCTAGGAAATTATCACCACAGGAAGATATCAATCACCAAGACTTCCTCGACGTTCGAAGCGGCAAATTTCTGAAACAAGCAGACTGCCTGCCCTATTTGTGGCTGGATGACATACCGCAAGATAAACGCCCGGATTTAGGCAGACCATGCAAGATGAGAGCACTCGCCATTGATGCTGACTTGCTGGAGAAACTCAAAAAGAGCCCACCTGCACGGGAATTTATGATTCCGAATTGGATTCAATTCTCCAAAGACAATCCCGAGTATTTTGTATCACTGCAGCAACTTTTAAGGATGTTATTGGAAAATAATCTACCGATTCCAGAGCCTTTATCAGCCTGGGCCTTACGAGTGGCGGCGTATGAAGCTAAACCGAAACGCCGAGAAGGCTGTCCGCAAGCAATTGACTTTACTCTTCGCGTCAATAGTCGATTCAATACATTAACCCAAGACAACCAGTATTCGAAAAAAGCTGCTTATCAAGCTATTTCCGATGAAGCACGTAGGTCTCCCGAGGCAATAAGGTCAACCGTTCGTAACTATACGAATCAACTAAAGGAATTAGCGTGCAAGGCATTGAAGCCCTATTCAAAAAGGGGGGGTGGTAAAAACAGGGGCTAGTTTTTCACCTCGTAGCAGTGGGAAGGTTTTGGCACCCTGTAGGAATCTAAGAACCACAGGGGGCTCCATGGATACCCAAAAACATTGCTTGCTTACCCGCACCGAAGTCGAGACTCGCTGCCGAATTGGCCGCTCGACGATATATCGGCTCATGCGATCGGGCGAATTTCCAATCCCCTTACGGATTGGACCTCGTGCGGTTCGATGGGTCGAGTCCGAGATTGATACCTGGATTTCCAGACAGCCACGTGCATCTGGTGTACTGACCAGCGTGGACAATAGCCAAGCCCGGGCTTGACCAAAGCTCAGCCACTTAGGCAGATAACACCTCTCACCATCTATCGAAGCTGAAAGTCCTCTAGTCATGGACATTGCTTGCATAACGAAGAGCAATTCACATCTGAATTTTCAAATTGGGAAGGCTTGTCGCTTGGCGGTTAGCCCCTTACCAACTGATTGGAAGATTCTGCAACCAGTGCTCATTGAGACTGGGAGCAGGACAGTTTAATTTCAAAGTAGGTTTGCATGGGAAGGCTTTCTGATGAGATCGCAAAATTAAGAGCTGAAAAATCTAAACAAAACAGCGCACAGCCGCAAAAAACGGCTCCAGATAAGTCAGACGAGGCGCTAACAGTAACTAAAAAGCCAACCACAAATCAAACATCTGGAATACCGGTAAAAAAGCTCGCAGGACTCCTCAAAACTACTCCTGGCGAGGACCTTCTGTCTTACGAGGAGATTACACAACCCCGAAGTGATGAGCCCAGAATTAAGCGGGTGCGGCAGAAAGAGGCAGACTCGGCAGCTAGATCTTCCAACTCCAATCTGCTTGAAGAACAAGTAAACCGGGAGCAAGCACTGACGCACGCAAAAGATTTTGTGGGTGACCTGCAGGACGATTCTGCATCAAAGGCCATCGGCACTGTCGAAGGTGCAGCCTCGTCTCCAGCAATGGCGAAACCATTTTGCCCAAGAATCCGAGCAAGCCTTCCCCGACTTGGGAAGTTTAGTGAGAATGACGTGCAGATGTCTGAATTTCCCGAGGATGTACGGCCCCCCTGTAGTACACAATTTGAACTGCCAGGTTTTGAGTCGAAAATCACCCAATGTCCCAGTTGGCTGCTCTGGCTTTTCCACAGAGCGGGCGGCCAGTCTATGAGGCAGGGACATGGCGCACCCTGGGATATGCGAATTTGGATTGGCGTGTTACTACACCTGCATGTGAATGACAGAGATGGTGACTGGTATGCTTTACAATTTCCTACAAACTACTTGGTCAGTTGGATTCATCCAGACGGCTGGTCACACAAGTGCCGAGACTGGCACCGGCTTCTGGAAGCCTTATGCAGCATACGCGATAACCTTGCTTATGTGACCATCCCTCAAATCGGGCAGGTTGCAATAATGGTACCAACTGTCATTGTTGAAAAGCCAACCGACCCTATTATTGAATTTTTTGTTCGGCTTCCGGCAAGTACAGCACACGGCGATAAAATTATTTGGAAAACACTATGCAAGTACGGCACGCAAAGTGCAATACTGTATCGTACCTATCTAAGCGTGTGTGCCCATTTAGGACGTTCGGCACGGCATGGGGTGCCGCTTACCAAGGATATTGCTCGTCCAATATTCACCACGGACGGAAAATACAAGCGGAGGAAAAATGGACAGATTATCCGTTCCTCAGATCCAGGGGATACCATTCCGAATCCATCTGCCAAGTATTCAGGGCTTCTCACTGATGCCGACCTTGCATACATGATTGGTTTTGATGGTAAAAATCGAAAACACCGTTATTTGGCAAGATGTGCATTGACACAACTCGCTGAGGATAGTGTCATTGAAATCGAAAATGTAGGGTCAAAGATGCGTATTTTTGGGCCATCTCTCAGTAATCAATAGAGTGACACTCTCCCTGAGGGAACACCTGCTCCCTGAGGGAACACCTGCTCCCTGAGGGAACACCTGCTCCCCCTGAGGGAACACCTGCTCCCCCTGAGGGAACACCCTCTCTCCCTGAGGGAACGTCTTTCCTGTGGATAACAACTTAACTGCTTGATTTTGAAGCTCTCCTTGATGGAACGCTAGTTCTGCCCTGACTTACCCTGACTTACCCCGACTCTCCCATAGAGTCAGGGGTAAGTCTAAGGGTAACTGGCCAATGGGCTTTGGCCCTCTCAATGGCCAAGCCCTTGGCCGTTACCTGTTGAAATTGTAATTGGAATCCTTTCTTTACTTGGGGCCCGCATTGCCTTTGGCCTTCGTCGCGCGCTGGGCCTCGAGCTGCTTGAAGTACACGTCGTAGAACGCGTCCAGACCCGTGCGCTCGTACCCGCGGCTGCCCAGGCCCACGGCAATCACGGACGCAGACAGCGAATCGATGCGCCTCTTGGACCGGGACTTGTCGATGCACATGTTGCCATTGGAGTCGTAGTGCATGGTGGATTCCTTGATCGCGTGCTCCAGCATGAAATTCATGCCCGGGCGCAGGAACTGCATCACCGGCGTCACCCGCCCAGGATAGACCTGCAGCTCGCCGCGCTCCTCCATGACCAGGTAGGCGTCGCCCACGTTGTCCGCCTTCGAGCGCTGGTCCAGCGGCGGGATATTGCCGAACGCCTCCCAGGCCTCCAGGCGCCCGGTCTCCGGCCAGTAGCCGGTGGCGCAAGTCATGGAGGCCGAGCCACCGAGATCCACGCCCAGGAAGCACGGCCTGGCCCGCGGCGGCTGCTTCTCGGCCGCGCACGTCTCCCAGACGTCCAGCTGCACGATCATGATGCGGTCCGGGTTGCCTACCTGGTTCAGGTCGAAGGCGCGGAACGCGGCCTGCTTGCCGGGTGAGGCGGCCGCCCGCTCCGCCATGTCCCTCATGTACCGGATGCCCTTGATGCCCTCCGCCAGGCCCGGGTTCGATGCATGCCAGGCATCCTCGCCGTCCAGCTCGCAGCCCTTCGGGGCCACGTACAGGTGCACGCAGACCTTCGGATCGTCCTTGCGGCGGATCAGGTCCTGCACCAGCTCGGAGTCGCCCTGGATGCTGATTGCAAGCATGCGGCCCTCGCGCGCGCTCATGCTGGTGATCAGGCCCTCGACCAGGTCGATGCCGTTTGGCGGGAACAGGCCCAGCTCGTCGACGATCACGATATCGAAACCGCTGGAGTGACCCTCGGTCTTGTCCGCGGACAGGAACTCGGCCTCGCCCCAGATACTGGTGCAGGCCTTGTCCGGCGCCTTGCGAAAGTGCAGGCCGTCGATGCGGGAGACCAGGGCAATGTCCTTGCACTGCTTCCAGAGCTCTCCGGATTTTTCTTGTTGAGACTGGCGATGCCGGCACGGAAGTCGGCGCGTCGAAGGGGCCCGTCAGGGGCCAGGAACGCCAGCAGCCATCGCTGCAGAATATCACAAGTCCTTGATCTACAAATCAATGCACCACGTCGGGGCGGCCGGGTCTCACAAGGGTCTCACATTTTTGCATCACGTAACGTTGAGCGCACGGTGTCGGCGGGGTCGCCGCTGGCCGAAATCACCCCCCCGATGGTGTAAGTGCTTGATTCTAAAGGAGAAAACAGCAATCCCGACGGGCGGGAGGATCAGGGCAGCGGGCCTCGAGATCCTCCCAGATGCAATGCAAGTGCTTGAAATGTAAGGGGTTTTTGGTGCTGATTCATGGGAGACCGGGCCAGCGCAGGGCGAGGCGGGCCAGCACGCGCCGGGATCAGGGCACGGGGCCGGGCCGCGCGCCTTGTGAAAGTGTCCAGACCATGCCGCCACCCATGCCAGCGGCCCGGCATCCGGGCAGGGCGGGCGGCGAGCCTTGTGAAAGTGTCGAGACAGGGCCGCCAGCACGACGGCCACGGGCCAGCGGCCGGGCATGGTTCAGGATACCGGGCGGCGCGGTATTCGCCGGGCGGGCAGCGCATCCAGTACAGGGCAAGAGATCAGGGCCATTAATGAGCAATCGTACCGGCAAACGGGCCGCGCTCGAATGCGGGCAATTCTGGGCCGCTGGCGGCGTGTTTCCGGTTTGTCAAAATTCGCCCAGGCGATTGCAAACCGCGCCTTGTGATTCCTTTAATTATTTCTTGTGATTCCTTTAACCTTTTGAGACAATCGGAGTGCTTGGCATTTTCTCGCCGGGCCTGACGTGGCAGAACCCACGCTATTACTGGAGTAAGTAACGATGAAAAAAGACCGTATACACGAGCTAGCAGACCACCTAGAAACCGTGGTCGATACACAGTACATCAAGGCCGAGCCGGGCCGCGGCGTTTTCAATATGAATACATGGTTCCACGCAGACCAGAACAAGAGTGACGAATACGAATGCCAGACACCGGCCTGTATTTGTGGCCATGCCCTGCACTACTTCGACCATGCCAAATATGTAGAGCTTTGCAGCATTGGCAGCGCTGCCGACTGGGAGGGCGAGGGCGCCAAGGTATTAGGGTTAAGTAAGGAAATGGCTACCGAGCTATTTTGTCCGAACGAAGATTTTTACACGGAAGCATACGGGATCGACGCAGCCGAGGCGGCCGGGATCCTGCGCAATCTGGCCGAGACCGGCAAGGTCGACTGGACAGATTTTGAGGGAGATCCAAACGACGATTACTAGCGCCGAAACCGGGCCAGCGCGGCCCGGTCGTGGCGGGGTGTTTCCCGCCGCCTGACGATGGCAGACACCATACATACTGGAGTTAAGGAAATGGGAAAATTCAGCGATATCGATATCCAGCGCCAGCAAGAGGCGCGCGCAATTCTATTCAAGCACAACGAAGAAAAGAGCTTCTACTGGGCCGAAACGCCGGACGGGCAATGGTCAATACACAAGGAACTAGGCAAGGGCGGCCATGTCTGCTTTTCACTCACTTGGATACCCAAAACACACCGCGGATCATACGATTCTATTGTCGGTAATGCGGGGTACTGGAACACGGCCGAGGAAGCTATCAAGCAAGCCCAGTTAAACCCCACAAGTGCAGCCGAGGGCGTGCAGCAGAACCAAGTGACAGACTTCCACGTCCTACGCGTAGCGGACACCCTGACGATCACGGCCAGCAGTAAAAACGGCCGGGACTGGATAGACCTATACCGGGATATGTATCAGTTTGCGGGCTGCACGGTCGACGGGTACAAAATCACTTACAAGGGCGATAGCCAAACCGCGCTCAATAAATTCGTATATGAATTGTGTGATCACAATATGGCCGCGTCATTCAGTTTTTAGCCGAAACGCGGGCCAGCGGCCCGCGTCGTGTCGGGGTGTTTCCCGGCGCCTGACGATGGCAGACACCATTAAGGAGTAAGCAAAAATGCAAAACGAAATCGAGGCCGCGCGCCAACTGTTTGTACCTGCAAGAGACGCTGAAATCAGCGTCTTGCAGGACGGGCAGTCTAGCGCCGTCGCCTACCTATACGATCAGAACGGCGTAGCCTATGCGGCGGGCTTTGGGGGCCGTCGTAAGAAGCCGGATTATCACTATCGATTCCGTAGTCCAGATTCCAGACATGAGCACGTACAGCGGCATTTTAGGGACGTCCAGGCGGGCGAAAAACGCGCCGCTGAACGACGGGCCGCACGCAAGGCCGCGGGCCGCGGCGTCGAGGTCGGAGACATCCTGTACACGTCGTGGGGTTACGAGCAAACCAACGTCGAGTACTACCAAGTAACGAAACTGGTAGGCAAGACAATGGCCGTGCTGCGTCGGATCGGCGCGAACGTCGAGGAAACCGGATGGATGCAAGGGACTTGCACGCCCGCGCCGGATTCTTTTACAGGTCCGGAAATACGGCGCGTGGTTAAGGATGGGAGCTGCACTATAAACAGTGTCGTTACAGCGTGGAAAAACAAAAAGAATCCGGACGGAAGTTACCACGAAAAGCACTGGTCAAGTTACTACTAATCGAGGGGGCACATTATGAAAATGATCCGCGGCCCGTGAGGCCAAACAATAGCCGAAACGCGGGCCAGTGCGGCCCGCGTCGTGCCGGGGTGTTTCCCGGCGCCTGACGAGGCAGACACCCGAAAAGCACGGAGTAAACATACATGCAAATTTCCAAGTTATCCAAAGCCGAACGGCAGGAAATTGTCGACGCGGCAAAAAAGATTTTGGCTATCAAACACCGGGCCGGGCAGACAATGGCCAGCCCGGATGCCACGCGCGATTACTTGCAGATCAGGCTGGCGGAATACAAAAATGAGGTATTCGGGGTTATGTTCCTTGATAACCTTTGCCGCATTGTCGCAATCCGGGAGTTATTTCAAGGGACAGTAAACAGTGCCAGCGTGCATCCGCGCGTCGTGGTGCAACAGGCAATGGAACATAACGCCGCGGCCGTGGTGTTTTTTCATAATCACCCGTCTGGCGTGGCCGAGCCGAGCCGCGCGGATGAAATGATCACCCGGCGACTACGCGAGGCGCTGGCCCTTGTCGACGTCCGTACGCTGGATCACTTTGTCGTATCCAGTACTGACAGCGTATCTTTTGCCGAGCGCGGCCTACTCTGAAAGCCCACCACTAAGCCCGGCCCGCACTCGCGCGCCGGGCTTTCTTTTGCCCGAATCCTGACACCCTCGCCCGGCCCGGCACGGACTGGGCGGCCCGCGCCTCGAATTGAGGCCCGGACGGTCGAGACCTGCGCGCCAGCGCAGATATCCAGCAGAATCAGTCACTTAGCGACCGCAGCGCCAGTCTTTTTCGATTTTCAGAATGAAATCAGTAACTTAGCGATTGAGGCCGATTCGGGAGCGAACTGCAGCGCCATCGGTAATATGGAGTTTTCAAAAATCCTTGAAAATTTTTGGGCTTTTTGCAAAACGATATTTTCAAATGTCCGACTTGTAATGGTGCCAACTATCCTGCACAATTCGATTGTGATTCCGTTAACCAGCGCAAATGCCCTGAAACGGGCCAAATTTGCATTCTAAGGCGCGCTTCCAGATTTCATGGGTGATTCATTGAAACCCTGTACAACGAGCGAGGCGGGCAGAGCTTTTTAATCAGGGGGTATCCAGACCGATGGACCAGGCAAAATCGAAACGAAAGAAAAAAGAGTATCCACTCCGGAAGTGGGCCTATCTGGTGTACGTCGCCGGCTGGCCGCTGAAGAAAGTGGCCAGGGAACACGGCCGAGGCCTTTCCTATGTCTGGATCTACCGATGCCTGATCAAAAATGGATATCCGGAAATCAACAAGTGGCACAAGGAAACTGGTACCTTGTCCCGCACTCATCAGTTGGACGATGCCCAGCTGGAGTTCATCTACCGGCGCAAGCAGGAAGGTGCCACATGGTGGGAGCTGGCCCGGCCTCACGACATGACGGAGTTCCAGGTCGCCGGTATCCTGCGTCACCACAGCATTAAACGAGGGTGGGAGTGGCCGATCAAGGTCGCGCGCTAGAAGGCCATGCGATTTGACAAGTCTTAAAAGAGACAATCATTGCCCCTCAACTCAACTGTAATCCTTTACGACGAGGGGATTATATGCCCACCATACACGATATTCAGATCCCTCAGACGCGCCAGTTCTGACATGCCCCTGTTTCCGGATAAGGGTCAATTCACCATCGACCCGGGTGAAAACGGCCAGCACTGCGGCAAGCCGGTGCCTGTACAAAGGTTCACCGCGGACAACACGTGCGGCAGCTGCAGGGCGCACCTTCCGGGGAAGAGCGGTTGGACCGTGCCGGTGATGAATGATTACGGTACTTGGCCACGCCAGTATTGGGAAAGACTGTGCAAGGATTGCGGGTATAAGTACGTGCGCCTGTACCATGCAGGCTACCGCAATATTCGTGTCACGAGGACCAGGCAGCTCTACAACTTCGTAACCGGCAAGGGGATCCTGCTCGCACCGGTAAATGACCTGATGCTGCGTATGCTGAGGCGCGCTTACCGGCCACTTGCGGAATTGCGGAATGCCATGCCAAAATAAATCTGTATACGAGAACCTGTACCAGATCTAAGGTCGTGGAAAAGGGTGGAACACTTAAAACGATTTTCATAACTGTCCTGATTGCCTTGCCGGTGGTGTATGCGGACCACCACTCCGATTTAGCACAGCGTCACAATCTTGAAATTGAACTACAGAAGTTTGACAAGAATCCATGCGCAACAAACCTTAGCTTTGTATTCTTGTCTTGGTTCTCCGGGACGTTGAACTGACATATGTACTCTCCAGTTTTTATAGTAAACTCCCAAATAAGAGGTTAAGTGCTATTACCTCGTAGTAGTGTTATTGGTAATAATCTTGACCTTGAGTACAGGGGTTGTTAATACAACCCCTGTACATATTAACATTCTATTTGTGATGCCACCAAATACGAATCCTGGTGACAATAAGCCATACCAAACCCACTATTGTGACTATACCTGGTGCAACCGAAACATCTTCTGATTCAGGTGCCAAAAACATCCATAACAATCCACCAACTAAAAGTATGATGGATATAATGATCTGAAATTTAAGTGGCTTACTGGTTTGCTGAATTGTTTGTAAAGGGCGCCCAGTTCCAGATATGGCTGTTATCGGATTACCACATTTTGGACAAGCCTCTGCCTTGTTTGAAACCTTATGGCCACATTCACTACAAGCATTCAACTCCGTCTTGTAAAATCACCCACCAAGTTCAACATTCATTTCCCATTGGAGCGGTGTCAGGTTGGAAAGATTGTCTGAACCACCCTTAGCTTTGGAAATAATATGGTGGACCTCCCACCCATACTTTGATCTCCTGTTTCCATGATCCTCCCGTTTGATAACCCTTCCCTTGAAATCCCTTCTCCAAATAGCTTCAGAATATTTAGGTATGGGTTTCCCCTTTTCCCATACAAGTTGGATTGTTCTATCATCAAATGACATGGTTATATCCTCCCAACTAAGTCTTTTTCATCCCATGTATTTCCAATAATCTATCACGTAACTCAACAGTTAAAACATTCAACACTTGTTCTGAATTACCAGCATTTTCATATGCAGCAGACTTGATCCTGTTTTTTTCTTCTTCTGTGAAATTGTTTTTGTAATGTATGTTTATAAAATCTTCACACATATCATAAATTTCATATTCTGCTTTGCCCCTGGTATCTACTATTAAATGTTGTGCAAGACGTGTTGTCCACTCATGTGCCCTTACTGATTGGGATAATCTCTCCCCATATGCAGTTAATTTTACAGGGCTTGCCCCTACAGTTGGACTTGGTTGTGGTAACCGCTCAAATATTTTGTCAAGCTTTTTACGAACTTCATCCATAAATTCATTGAATGATTTTCTGTCTGCATCAACTTCACCTTTCCATTTTCCTTTAGCTTCTCTCTTATCTCCATGTCTTTGCCAAGCAGTTATTATCCCAATAATTAAAATAGCCCCGCCGATAATTGGGCCAAGAACAATCGCTATTTGAAATGATTCATCCATTAAACCTACTCCACTTTATTGTTTTTTTATCAGCTACAGTCAACAATATATTACCGCATATCCCATAGCCATAGCCTAAATTTACTATAGCCCACACTTATGGCACTAACTGCCATTGATTTGCTTCCATGTTGTGAATGGTTAATAATCTGAGTCGCGTACTTAACTGGTAACCCGCAAAGTCGGGTCTCCTGCCAAATAGAATAGCCATTAAGCAAATAAGCAGGGTCTCAACTGTTACCAGAAGAGTACGCAAGGGCCCGGCACCCTTGTGCCGCCAGCCCACAATGAATAAAAACGCCTTGGAGCTGTAGTCCAATGCGACCAAGGCTTGATTAAATGCTGTAGACATCAATCAATAGCCATTACTTAAATTCATAGGGATAAGCTATGAATAAATCAGTAACAGCCGTTCCCGGGTTCAAAAGAAGACGGCACCTTAGCACACTTCTGAACAAGTGTGGCAGAGTCATGCGGGCAACCGTGCAAGATACAGATACCCGCGCCGGTCGAATGTTCGACCTGACCGCCATGTCATTGATCGGTGTGTCTGTCATTACATTTAGCATCGAAACCCTTCCGGGCCTCTCATCACCTGTTATATCCGCTCTTTGGACATTGGAAGTGGTCATCACTTTGCTTTTCACCATTGAATATGTACTTCGTATATCAACTGCATTACCTGGTAAAAAATTTCACTATATATTCAGTTTCTACGGCATTATTGACCTGCTTGCCATCCTGCCATTCTATCTCGCTCTTGGCATAGACCTTCGATCACTAAGAGTGATCCGGCTGCTGCGTATCTTCAGGGTTCTCAAGATGGGTAAATACAACAAGAGCGCACATAGACTTGCCCGAGCCATTATGGTTACCAAGTGCGAGCTTGTAATCTTCCTGAGTGCTACCTTCATGCTGGTCTACCTTGCATCAGTCGGTATCTACTACTTCGAAAATACACACCAGCCCGATGTGTATCGCTCCATATTTGATGGGCTGTGGTGGGCAGTCATAACCCTTACTACCGTTGGATATGGAGATATGTACCCAGTTACAGCAGGCGGTAAGCTGTTTACATTTGTGATCCTTATGTGTGGTCTTGGCATAGTCGCTATTCCAACAGGGTTAATCGCAAGTGCTTTCTCAAACATCATTGAAAATGAGCAGAGAGCTGATTCTTGATGATTTCACTTTCATACAATATGAGGTAATCCCGATGGAAATTTTCTTCTTGCTTTGGTTGCTTTGGCCCATACTAGGTGCTATCGGTGCCAGCAGAACAGATAGAACCAGGTTCGGTTGGTTCGTTATTGAAGTTCTGGTAGGCCCTATTGCATTATTCTCATTCATGAAAAAACCCCGTAGAAAAGCTGTCCCATGATGTGATCATCTTCAATATCGATTTGACCAGTGCTTGCCATCTGGATGTGAAATCTCAATGATCTCTCCAATTTTCTTGTTGTGTATGGTCTTTGGAAACCTTTTCATCCGAAACCATTTTACCGAACTAAGCGCATCTTCTATCGAGCTGCCAGTCTCGTCCCAATAACTGATAACCTCATATTCTCTTGTTGATAAACCTTGCATTGCAGGTTTGCCACATAACCATCGCACACCATTTATGATGTCAATCTTGCATTCTGCTAAAGTCCACCCACACAGGCCAAACCAAAGTAATGCTAATGCACTAAAAAACCATAATGGAAAATTCATCACAAATCCAAACCCCCCAAGCACAAAAAACCCAAGATGCCCAAGGCTGTAAAACAATGTTCGTTTCTGCATTGGCCTATGCTAGTGATATAGCCTACTATTTTCAACTTAATAGTCGCGATCATATATGATAGTGCCCTGACCAAGGCTTGTTTCTAAGTACTGCCTGCGCCGGTATAACTGGCGTCAACAATCAGGCATCAAGGCGGAGCAAATCCCAGCGGAGGGGTAGAACCAGGTTTGGGGAATGCCCGGTTCAAATTATCCACAATGTGCTGGCTTACCTTCTGAACAACCGGGTTTAATATTTCCTCACAATATCGTATTATATGCGAACATGTGCAAGTACTCCGTGCACTGGGAGAGTCCGCCTTAGGTTTGGTCCTATTGGTGGGCTCTTTTTATATCTCAGCCAAGAATTACCTTCTGCCTGACCAGACAAAATCCATTTGGACCATCCAGCATTTTATCGATCGGGCTTTACCTGGCCATGGCGTTTCTCGCCCTGGGGGTGGATCCAGTGTGGGCGGAGAGTGAAGTCAACTAACGGCTTGCGGTTGCAGATTTGATATGCGGGGGTCGCGACGGACAACACGGATCCATTCCATATGATTGACACCCATCTCGATCTTCGTTTTTAACACCTGTCAGGGACCGGATGATCGATGTAACGCCCTGCGTCTTACCTAAATTAAGGGAATTATGTAGTTAACCTGACAAACCAACCTCTCATTTAACTTCCTTCATAACCGGATTCCCTTTGTCATCCGTCCTCAAAACAAACTTCTGCTTGAGTTCTTCAGCAGTAGGAACGCGCCTCTTATGTTCAGGAGGTGCTGGCATTTTCAGGAAAAGTCTTACAGCTTTATCGAGTTTCTTTTGATCTATCATATTTAGTCCTCTAGTGACCAGTAGTTCGCTGCGCTCACTCACTGGTCATGTTTTCGTGGAGCAGCAATAATCAGAATACCACCGACAAGCGCAAGAGCCATGAAAATGGCCACAAGCGTTCCTCCCAAGATCGCACCTCCGATCGCACAGACTACTATAAGGATTCCCATAATCTTTCTTTCCGTTCCCAAAGCCACTGCACCCAAGACAATCGCAAGAAATGAAAATGCCACGCCTCCCCATCCAAGGCCAACTATAGTGCCAGCATCTTCAGCATTAAAGGCACTTCCTATCCCGCCTACAAACAAGGTGAAGCCTGCTGCAAATACAGCGAAAACACCAGCAATCAAAGCAATAATACCTCCAGCTTTTCTCATGATCAGTCCCTCCTGATTATTCACAGCCCCAATCTGCTGAAATTGGTAAGAAAAATCCACCATAGCGTTCCAAGGTAGCACGATAAGTGTATTGTTTGTTTTGCTGCCAGGACATGAACTTTTCTTTCATGGATTTGGGAGCACTGATAAGTACATCGAAAGTTAATGTTTCTCTAAGGTGCTTCATCCCGATATCAATTCCTCCGAACATGCCAGAGTCAAGGTGAGTAAGTATTCCTGTCCACTCAACACATTTGCCACGATATTTTTTCCACATTTCATCCTTTTGTAGATCGGTTAAATTTGCCTCTGCACCAAATGTGTTGTTTACCTCATCAAAAGTGATTTCTGATGCGGCGAATACCGGATTTAATAATAGGTACATGGTTGATAACAAGGCAATTGTTTTCATAGATTTCTCCACAAGAATAATGAAGGTCCGAATCTTAACAGCTTCGGATTTTCTTTACTCTCTTTCATGATTCATATGTGTTTATCCTCTAGTTTTTTATTCACTCTCAACTCACCAACTGTTCATAAGTAATAGTCTTTCCAACCATAGCCTTGAACAAATCATCCAGCCTGTCCTGCGTATCCCGATCCACATTCCCTTCATTCAGACGAAACGTGAACTCATTGATGTATTGCTGACAGTGCTTCTTGCTCCAATGGTGATATGTACCATTAAACCCACGCTTGATGGTTGACCAAACCGACTCAACACCATTTGTGTGCACCATTCCATTCACATACTCTTTGGCTGAATGACATACACTCTTATGGCTGTAATCCTCACCCTCAATATTCCTGTAGCCTCTGTGCTCATCCGTATAGATCGTAGAACCAGTTTCAACATTCTCGGAAATGGCCTTGTGAATGGTGTCTCTATCCTCACCTTCAACAGTGATAGCCTTTACTCGACCTTCCCTTTGTTTCATACCGAGTACAGCTTGCTTTCCAACTGTTCCTCTGCCAGCTTTTAACTTCTTTGAAGTGTGCTTGTTTTTCTCCAGACCACCAAGATAAGTGGCATCCATTTCAACCTCTCCATGCAAAGCCTCAAGGTTATCTCCGCAAACCAATCTCATACGATGCAACATGTACCAAGCCGTTCTTTGCTGTACACCAATCTCTTTGGACAACTGCAAACTGGAAATACCCTTGCGTGAAGTCATAAGCGTGTAGGCAACATAAATCCATAGTCAAAAGAAAAGTATCCATACAGTAATAAGAATGATGGCTATGAATACAAACTGAAGCGAAAACTTTTTCTTGCTTATTGGAACTGATTTGCCTGAGTGATGCTTCCTTTTATAATTTTGTTCTCGTTCTGGAAAGCCAGGAGGTTCTCCAGGATGGAATTTATCGCGATCTTGCAGCACATACAAAGCAGCAATTTTCGCGGTGATACCTACATCTTCTAACGCACTATGTTTTCCATTTTTCCGACCTTGGAAGCAAAACTGTCTTGCTACAGCATCTAGAGAGCTACCTTTACGTATTCCATTATTCCACTGCCTGTATCGATACATTGTGCAATAAGATTTATTCCTATGAAGTGTCTTTACTCCAACACGCTTGAATTCTGCACTTAGAAATTTCTTATCAAATGAAACATTGTGGCCAATCAAAGGCAATGTCCCAATAAAATCTCTTAATTCTTTTGCAATTTCAGAAAATGTCGGTTTGTCTTTAATATCTGCATTTGTGATTCCATGTATATCACTGGCATCTTTGGGAATCGTACATTGAGGGTCAACTACATAATTGAGTATTTCTCCTTTCAAGTCCTCATTTAATTTAGGGGTTGAAAGATCAACACGAAACACAGCGACAGAAACAATTCTGTCCTTTTCTGAGTTTAAGCCCGTAGTTTCCACATCTATTACTGCTACTTTACCCAATCCATCAAATTTTTCGTAAGGATACGACATGATTATTTGCCTCTTAAAAACACTTGGCTTTGGTAACTATTGTATATAAACCCCTAAATTAAGGGAATTATGTAGCAATATCTGCAAAGCCCGTAACTACTACATACTAGTAAACTTAGGCTTGACCCGATCCAGTCGCCACTTCTGGTTTAGTTCCTCGATGACAGGCTCATAGGTTTCGCTTCTGGCTTCCCCGCGTGGAGCCAGCAGCACTTGCTTTAATGCATCCTTGAAATCTGCCTCTGATACGCCCCTGCGTTCAACCTTGTCAAACTGGCGTTTATTCATACCTGCATTTCCCCCTGAACCTTCCTGTAGTTTCTTACTTCAAGGATGCTGGGCGGGCAATCAACCTGACCCGCCTCAATGATTTCATAAGCTGTAATGATCTGCACCCTGTCATAATGCTTGGGTGGCATGGACATATCCAACTGGCACTCCATTTGTCCTGCTTTATGGGCAGTATCTTCCATGCCCTGCGTGGTGGTCTTCTCCCCGTAATCTGATCCGGGCATTGTGTGAAAAATCTCGTTAAGATGCCCCGGTAGGGGAAGGAGGTTTTTGCATGAAGAAGTCGCAGTTTACCGAGGAGCAGATCGCCTATGCCCTGCACCAGCATGAGGGCGGAATGAGTGTCGCGGAAGTGACCCGCAGGCTGGGGATTTCGGAGCAGACGTTCTACCGGTGGAAGAAGAAGTTCGGGGGGCTGGCGCCTTCGGAGGTTCGCCGGCTGAAGGAGCTGGAGGATGAGAACCGTCGTCTGAAGCAGATGGTAGCGGACCTGTGGAACATTATTCCAGGAATTTCAGGCCTAGCGGAAAGTCCAGTCCGCATGTATGCATTCCCAGTCAACCACGCGTGAAATCGCCTCCCGCATCCGAGCCTCCTGCTCAGGTGTGGCAGATCTCCCCTCCTCGGAGGCTTTCCATGCCTCAAGTCTTTTGTCTATTTCCCGATAAAGCTCCATCGTCCCGCACCGAGGCCGTTTGATCTTTGGCTCACGCCTGAAAAACTTGAAGATCCGCATCTTTGTGCAAGGGTATCGGCCTGTTTGCCTGGTTGGAAGGAAAATCAAACCTCATACACCGGAATCTCGAATTGTATAAAGCACACGCCTTCAAGTGGATTCTTGGCCAGCTCGTAAACAGGACTTTCAGATTCAGATGGTGGAACCAGGGAAAGTGTCATGTGCAAAATCTTTCCAAAGATATGCAAGGCCTCTTCATCGTCTGTCGCCAAGGTATGCAGAATTTCATCCTCCATGCCCTTTTGGCTGGCGATAGCTCTGAGTGCATAGCTGTAAGACATGTGAATCTCCCAGATCAGTCAATGTTTGGTGCCGGTGTACCAGACTTCCGCACACCATTGCAAATGATTTTCAAAGGCAACAGCTAGGATGCAGCAGCAGACACTAATGCAGTCGGGGCTTGAGCTAACGCGGAAATGAGATACAGGTCTGCGATCATTGACGCCCGTCTCACACCCTGATAAATTATACGTGTTCATAAAAATGCTCCTTACTCGAGCTTAAGGCCTGCACTTCGTGCAGGCCTTTTTCTTTTCTGCTGGCATGCTTCGTGAACGAGCAGCTTCTATCCTGATGCCTGACTTAAACCAAGTCTTCCTGTCTTGAACTCCTCATGAACAGGCCCAGTGGTACTTTTTCTGTCAGCGCTCTCTCCAGCTTTCCGAGAATGCCAGGGATGCCGTACTGAAGGGCCGGCCATCATAGGTGCAAGGCCACACCTTGCCAGATGCTTTCTGGCCGTTGATAGTCAACGCCGCCTCCAGGGCGGGTATCATGACGACACAAACCCCGTATTTTCTTTCAGGCAGCTGGGCGGGCTGGTCATGTGCCATCAAGAGTGGGTCAATCAGGCGACTCCAGGTCAGGGTTATTTCATCAGACTCTGCAAGCACCTTATGGATCCAGTTGCTTTGCAAATCTCCCTGCTGTAAGAATTGGGCCTCTGTGATGGCAATGCCGTGGCTGGCTGTATCCGGGTTCAGCATTCCCTGCACGGTTGCCTGCAACCAGCGCACCATCTGCGGATTGTCGGTGTATATGCGCCATGCGCTGTGCGTCAGTTCACTCTTGATAAACAGCGCATGACCGGCTCCCTCGGGGGAATACGTGATGGTCCAGAGACTGGCATCGCAGGTGAGCGGTTCACCCGGTGCATGGCTGAGGCGAATAAAAGGATTTTCACCATTCAATATCAACTTTCCCTGCATGATCGGGGGGAGTACCGGCTTGGTCTTGCTGGACATGTCAATCTTTGATGCGATCATGCACTTTACTCCTTAATAGGCCAATCAATGCCGATTTTCTGACGGGGCTTTTTTGATTCGTAACAACGATTATCATAGAATTAGGTGAAACACTAGTCATCTTGATACTATAAACAAGGCCCCGTCGGTCGGTCAGTGATGGTTGTCGTTTTGCCCGAGTCAAGCCTCGACAGGTAAAGACGCAAAGCCGAATTGCAGGTAGCAAGAGAAGTGGCTGCGACCGGTTCGAGGGTCGATCTTTTTATCTGAAATCCACTGGGGAGGAAAATATGAACCAACCCACTCATACAAAATCAGACATTCAGGATGCGATTGATGAACTGATCGAGTGCGCAACCCGCTATGACACGGATGCGCTGGAACGTATCTACCATGAGGATTTGCATATCGTCATGGTCGGCGTGGACAACAGCGTTCGCACGCACGACAAGGAAAGCTTCATAGAGCTGTTTGCCGAAAAGAAGAAAATGAACGCGCCCCAGATGGGTCGATGGGTCAAGTACCATCATGTTCACATTCAAGGTAACGATGCGGTGATCGTGCTGGACCGGATCAACGACGTGGCCGGGGTTGAAATGAAACTGAAATGCAGTATCGATTTGGTATTTGAAGATGGCCGTTGGCAAGTGCTGCGCGAGGAAATCTTCTTACAACCGTTGCACGCGAATAACTGACTCAACTTGAGCCTTTAGATGACCGATAGAAAATACCCTGTAGCCGCGCGACTGATTCACTGGATCATGGCACTGGGCTTCGTCTTCATGTGGGCATGCGGTTACTCGATGACCGAACTCGTGGAGGAAGACTCGGTGCTTGAGGAATTTCTGTTCGACCTGCACATCTCGGTAGGCGTGACGCTGCTCGCACTGCTTGTCCTGCGCATCGTCATCCGCCTGGCCACCCCGCCTCCGCCACTGCCCGATACGATCCGGGGACTGGAGCGCACGGCAGCCCATCTGGGGCACGCCGCTCTCTACGCACTACCCGCCCTGGTGATCGCCCTGGGCTGGGCCGAGACCAACTTCGGCGGCCACACCGTGCAGTGGTTCGGCATCGAGATACCGCACGTGTTCCCCGAAACCGGAGAGACCCTTCAGAACCTGTCCAGGAACCTGCACAGGTGGCTCGCCTACACCATGCTGACCGTCGCCGCAATCCACGTTGCAGCGGCCTACAAACACCGCTGGATTGATGGACACGATGTCATCCGCCGCATGACCTTTGGCCGTGGATGAGAATGTCAGCCCCCTGATATTGCGGGTTCACATCCGCGCACAAGGATACGGCCTGCACCTGAAATCAGGAGCAGATTTGCATATATTTCAAATACAGGCATATACTGTCATATATGCTCGAAATTCCTAGACAGGAGAAGGTTATGTTCAAATTGTCGTACGCAGTCATGCTGCTTGTTTTGGCAGTCATAGTCTCGAATCCGGCAATGTCCGGTTCAACCAGCCCTCCCAAGGTAACTGCTGCTGATTGTAAATCCGGGTGGAGTTCTACGTCGGCCAGCAATAGCTGCAACCTGCTGAATCACTGGGTGAATAACAATAAGTGCAGTTTTTTTGCCTCATGTACGTACATGCGCCATGCCCAGGTCGAGGACAGGAAGCGGTCCACTGTTACAGGCTTGGACAAGGGAGGCGAAGTGTCCAACTGCTCAGGGACATTGACCAAGGGAAGTTGCTGACCATGAGGCCAGTACTTGTTCTCATGATGCTTTTGGCAGTCCTGTTCCAGACCTCCGCCTACGCGGCGTCCGACCCTCCTCCACCCAAAAAGATCGATTGCAGCGGGGCGTTTTCAGAATCGAGTGCGGCTTCAAGTTGTACTTTGGATGGCGTGTCCGTGTCTGGGAAGAATTGCCAGATCGACGCCACATGCCGAAGCAGAGAAGGTGGATCCCTTGACACGTCCAACAGCGTCAGCGTGTCGCAGAATGACGCAGGCCGCCTGAAAAACTGCAGTGGAATCCTGAAAGTCGGAAGCTGCTGACCGGGCTTTGGCTCAACCGTGATGCACTGCATGATCATCCGGCACGCCTCTGCACGGTATCACGAAACCGGGAATGGCAGGCTTGGGGATTGAAAGGTATAGGTAGCAAATACCCTCACTGACTGTTCCGTCCTACAGCCTCCCAAGCTCCCACAGGTATATAGTGCGCCGCTTTGAAGTGGAATGCGCCAACGCTCCAAAAATGTGCCCACAGTAAACTACAACAGGTACTTACTGGCTGGCAGGCAGATGTCAAAATGGATGTGCATACTTGGCGCACGACTTGCGTCCGGTGACGTTTCTGGATGGTCTCGCCTGGCAGTGGCCGCCGTTCTGGGTGCCCTGGCTGCGACGGCTCTGCCACCGATCCATGCAGTGCCGTTGCTGGCGGTCTCCTTCACTGGTCTCGCCTGGCTGATTCACAGCGTATCCTCGCCGTGGCGTGCTGCTGCCACGGGCTGGTGTTTCGGTTTTGCGCATTTCATTGCGGGCACCTACTGGTTCGCTCCGGCTACACTGCGGTTTACCGATTCCATGCCCAAGGCTGCGATTGGGTTGCTTGGCCTTTCGACAGTCCTCGCTGTTTTCCCGGCGCTCGCCACCTTCGCCGCACGACTGCCGTCGCTGTCCGTCTCCGGGCGCGTGCTCGCCCTCGCCATCGCCTGGAGTGCCTCGGAGTGGCTGCGCTGCAACGTCCTGAGCGGTTTCCCGATGAACCTTATTGGCACGGTCTGGATGCCATCGCTAGCCATGCTGCAGTTCACCTCGCTCGCAGGCACCTACGGCCTGGGTTTCATAACCGTTCTCGCAGCCGCCGCCCCCGCAG
>JAPONM010000020.1 GCA_026713925.1 Gammaproteobacteria bacterium | reverse complement strand
TCCTGTTCCAGTGACTGTGGTTGGTTCACTGGAGGATACCCGATCCGGTGCAGAGAGAGGCCTCGCCTCCCTCTGCATTCCCTCATTCAGACCCCATGCTCATGATCCCTGATAAGTGCCAAAGGTATCTGAGCCTATACACCGATTTCATGCTTCAACTGGCAACGGCTGATACCTTTCGGGCTGTTTGTCACCAGCCACATGGCAGCCCGCTTTCCTCGAAAATCGTACCCTTGCGGACTGAAAACTGCTTTTTGCAGTCAGCGTACTTGTGATGTGGTTGCGCTTAATGTGGCAGGCTTTACGACTGGAACCACAACAGGGACAAATGATGCCTTCGGCCAGCGTGTATGCTCTAAGTGCTTGATACAGGTAGCTTCATCGGGAAAAGCTGCAAGTAGATCAACGAGGATTTTGTAAGGGTTCATGGTTACTCTCCGTAAGGTATGTAACCATTATGCAGGGTGTTTAGCTGGGTATAGTATATAATTCCCCTTTTCAGCTACAATTTATGATTGAAGGCAATGTGTTATTTGACTATGCTGATCACTGTCAATGGCACATTCACCGAGGGTTGGATATGTCGTTTGTCGCGTGAGTGCGACTGCAAGGCTCATCCACCCAATAAATTCAAAGGAGGGTAGTACTTTGAACATCATCAAGACCAGCTTCGTCATTATGTTTATTGCTTGTGGGATGCTCGCTTCCAATCTGGCCTTTTCCGGTTCCTCGCCGCCTGACACTAGTGAAATCGTCAGTGCATGCGAGACCAATTGGAATTCGAGTTCGGCTTCACAGACATGCTCAAGCACAACATTCAAAAATAGTGGGGGACAATGCAAGATTGGAACTACCTGTCAACGGAGCGGCGGGACAACTTCCAGCTCAATCACCGTGGATGCGGGCAGTGCCAACAACATCTGGAACTGCAACGGCGTGCTTCAGACGAGCAAATGCTAAAAGAACTCCGGGATCAGTTTTTTCACGTGTGATGCTGGCGGAAACGCCAAAAAAACAAGGTGGCTGAGCCTCTTGCAAAACATCAGGGACGACTGCGCGCGACTGCAGAATAAATAGGGAATTATATTCTTAGGTTGACTCAATAATAGGAATAGGGCACACCTGTCAGGTATGCGGCGCTGACCGGAGTGATACCAATCAAACACCTAGGCCAGCCCACAGGAAAGACAAGTGTGCCACTGGTTTGGAATTATCTGTGAATATCCATGCAGGCACAAGTGGCTAAAATATGGCGACTTGATAGACAGCCTAAGTTGAAAAAACAATCAGGAAACGAGTTTCTCAACAGCTTCTAGTCGCTAATCCGGCGCACTCTCAGTCGAACTTTTCGCTGGCCGCATGATGCATCCCGACAAAGATGGTTTCCGTGCCCCCCGCAGTCTCGAACCGTCCTGCATGGGTGCCGGCGATGGCTCTGGGCATGCCTTCACCGTCATCTACCGTGGAAAACCGGCTGGCCCAACTACCGGATGCCGCTATGATGTTCAGATCTGAATTATGCAATTCAACAGTAGACCCCGATATCCGGCCGGTAGCTGCAATGCGGTCCGCTGCCAGTCGGATTCGATGCCCAGGCATTGGGTTCGCATCATGAAACGCACCCTCGGGGGTCAATACGAAACCGTCAACGAGAACGTTCTCGATCCACCCCGACACAGTGCCTTCGGCAAAGTCAGCCTGCAGTATGAGATTGCCACCGTAGTTTCCCGTCTCGACCGCGCCCGGTACGGGATCCCCAACACCGGGAATCGGCAGATCGCTGCCGTAGGTGGCGATGTAGGCGCCCGATGCGATGCCTGTGTAGGTCGCCGTCCCGGTCGCAGGCAGGCGGGTGCGGTCCTCATAGTCCGGCCCGTCAATGAAGGCCCCAATCTCAGCGCCGTACAGATCGTCCGCCATGGCCGGTGCGGCAAGATCGACGTGCATCCAGTACCCACCTGCAAGGTAGTCCGTGAAGTCCGAGTTCGACCAACCCATGGCGGTGCCTGCCACGGTGATGTGATTGGCATCGATGTCGTAGATTACCCCGTCGATTGCAGGGCGGCGGGTCACCGGGTTGGTGGTGGCATCATAGGTGTTTGCGAGATCAGCACCATGGCGCTGGGAGTCCAGCGTCGTGCGTGAGCCGTCTTCACGGTTCAGGGTGAGCGTGAACCGATCGCCGTCAAACGATGTGTCGACGCCCTCAATCGGCGACACGCCATGCCGATAGGACTGGGCGACACTGCCAAACACGTGGGCACTCGAGCGTTCCATCAGTTGCTCCAGTGAATCTGTTATCCGGGTCACCTGAGCGGCTGTGAGATCGCCCCTGATCCGCTGCGTGTACGTCTGTCCAGACGTGGCCCCTTGAGCAGCTTTTTGAAAGGCCCTCTGTTCCAGGGAACCGCCGCCTCCACCTCCACAGGCCGTCAATATAACAATGCAAATCCCCAGCACTACGTATTTCATTGGAATCTCCTTTTGATCTCAGCCCATTTCTTACAAGGTAATAGAGTGTACAGCGAGGGCGCAGTCAGTTCAAAACTGCCTCACAAGGCGAACCTAGCCGCTGGTGCTGTCGTAACCATGGACCTGGGCATGGGTATTGCGCTGCGCGTGCGTGATCATGAGCTGCGGACTGAATCCGTACAGGGTGAAGGCGCGGTTGCAGACGGACACCCTGAAGACATTGGCGCGATCCTTGCGGGGGTCCCCTTCTGTGAACGGAAACCAGTTGCCTTCGCATCGCGTCCTGCGGTGTTCGCCACGGCCCCCGAGGGTAAAGCCGCAGGACAGTATCGTAAGATGGCAAGGTATTGAGCCACTCAGTTTGTCCGTGACCCGAGCTGTTGAAGACATGGGTGTGGCCCGTCAGACCTTGTCCGAACTCATCAACGAGAAGACAGGCGTTTCCACGGAGATGCCAATCCGATTGCAGGGCATTCGGTTCGACTCCCGAGACCTGGCCGGGCATGCAGATCGCCCATGACCTGTGGCAAGCCCGTGAGCACACTGACAAAATAAATGTTGTCCGGTTCGAGACGGCTTGATTCTAAGCAGTCTCGAATGATGCATCAAAGTGAAGCCTGGCGATGCTAGTTGGAATATCATTTGAATATTTTCCATTGACGCAGCAACCGGCCCCGTACTTTTAATTTCAAACGGATACATTGCCTGAGTATTCAGTTCAGGACATGCCCTGCGCTGCAACCACTGCACATATTCTTACAAGTTTGATGACAGGAGCGGGAAACAATATTTGAGATAGCTGATTGACAGATTCTGGCTGTAAAAATACACTAACCCGAAACGCAAGGAGCCAAATCTGTGTGGCAGACTTCCTTCCTACAGACGCCTGCTGAAACACGAATCATTCCCGTGAATACCTTTTTCTGCATATCACGCCACCGTCACACAGCCAGCCTCGTGCTCGCCACCGGGCTGATACTCACTGTCTTTACAGCCATGGTTCACGCACAACCTGCCCGCCATCCAGAGGCAGTGTATGCCGGCCTGTTCGCAGGATCAGCCTGGACGGACAACCAGATCGAGGATGTAGAAGGCTTTGCCAACTGGGGTGTGCCCGGCTGGTCGCTTGACTACAATGATTCAGGGCTGGTGTTCGGCATGCTGGCCGGACGCAAGCTTGAGTTCGCAGGCATACCGTTGCGCCTTGAGGTTGATGGCATGCTCGGGGATATGACGGCACGCTCGAACCGGGTGGACCCCGAGGGCTTGGATGAAACGGTTGAGGTGGAATTTCGCTGGCAGGCCAGTGCGCGGGTAGGCGTGGAACATTCGATGGGACCGGTATCGTTGTTTGCCACTGCCGGGATGGCACTGTCCAGGGTCAAACACTCGGTCACCGACATCGATTCAGGACGTGATATCGCACCCCATGTCGATCCGGACGATTCCTTCAGCGACCATACAACCGAGGTGGGCTGGGTGGCCGGGGTTGGACTGGAAACCCACTTGGCCAAGGCCTGGGACGTGCGCCTGGAGGGCCTGTATATGGATTTTGGGCGCAGTACCCACTATGTGAACCATTCTGGCAATAACCGCTGTGGACCCGACGGCCTGCAAAAGCCCTGTCCCTACAAGATCGACAACGCGCTTGGGGTAATCCGCCTGGCGATCACCTACCAGTTCGGTCACCAGTGAACACAGATCAAGGGCAATAAAGCCTGAACCAGGCAGAATGCGCCCGGAGTAAGCGTTCAAAAAGGGGATGGACTTCGCGCGTAACTCGGATCCGGGAAATAGTGGTCATCGATCACCCGCCAGGCAATGTCAAGCATCAGTTTCGGATAGCGGTCCAGCAGTGACTCCAGGATTGCAATATGCCGGTCAGCGTCGATCGCGGTCAGTTCGCGAGAAATGTGGCTTCACTTTACTTCATTGAGCGTAGGCCGATGATCCACAGGGGTTGTCGTATTTGGTCTTGGCCACGTGTCAAGGCCCTTGTCCAAAGGTCTCGACATGGTCAAAAAATCTAAATCAGAGTCTGTCCAGCCCAAGTTCCCGCTCCCTTCTCAAGCGCGCCTGAAAACGGTGTTCGAGCGAAAGCATGCATGGTATCAATTGCCCTGTTTTTGTCCGGGTGTCAGCCATATCCAACGCCCACGCCATCACTGCCTGCCGCAGCGATTGTAAAAAGCGTTGAAAAGCTTGCTGAAAAGGCTTATCGCATAGAATTGAAAGGCCCTGCCACAGCGCTTGATTTCAGCTCGTGGAAAACAGAGGTGATCGCCATGTGTCACGGCTGGCTGCACCCCTATTTCTTTAGCGTTGACCTGGAGAAAGTCTCAGAAGACTCGGTCTGGTTTATTTGCAAGGCACTCAAGATGCCTAAGCAATCTTTTTAATGACAGACCATAGGGTATTGTGCGCAATAACACTGTGTGATCACGGAAAATTTCAAACGGATACGCCACCTTCCGTCCACCTTGTAACCGAATTCCAGGCTGTCGGGGTTCCAGTCATGCCTGATATTCACTAAAAGCAACGTCCCTATGTTGGTCTTAAGGATGTTGTCTGACGCAAGTCTTACAGAAATCCTGTGCTTATCGTCCGAGTAATCAGGATCTACCTCCAGCCAGCTTTCGCCTTAACCATCAAAATGCTTACGTGCTTGATGTACGCGTAAGACCTCGCCATCAAGCCTGCACAGAAACTGTCTTTCATGCAAACAGTTGTACTCTGTGACATCTGTTTCCAGTTGTTTTGCCAGATCATTGAATATCATTTCAGGTGTGCATTTTGCACGTGCTTTCACCCAGTGTATGCTTTAACTCAAAATGTTTGATTTTACTTGTCTGTAAACAAGCACTTACAGACTTTCATACCATATATTGTGCTCACACACATGAAAGTTGCCTAAAATTCATAAAAATAGTGTTTGCTATTTGCATCCAGCTTTGTCTACAATCCCAAGTGCACGTTATCCAGGTATATCCCGCCTAGTCGGGCTACCTGCTGAATAAGCCTGACTAAAGTGCGGAAGTAGCTATCCGCATACAAGTGAATAGGCAGGGCATTCCAATAATCCTGGTAACGTTGCAATGGCCCGGCACCCGAGGTGCCGGTTGGTTACAAGCAACGTTGTTAAGGAGTCTCAAGATGAAGTCTTCGTCTATTCTTTTTCCTATTTTATTGATTTTCGTGCTGACCGCGTGCGGCGGCGGTGGTGGCAGCAGTCGCGTGCCAGTGACTCCGCCCATGGCATTTGATGTTGATTTGGGAGATAACATGTTGGCCGATGGTACGGCTGCTGAAACAGTTGAGATTGCAGCAGGGGCGTCTGAGGACAGAGGTGGTATCACCTTCACATGTCCTGCAGGTGGCAATGCCTGCACACTTAAAATAGCGGATGATGGCACAGCAACGTCTACCGGCGCGATGGTTACGGCTATGGCCGTACCGCCACCGCCACCCACTGTCCACGCCATCACCTTGCCGGATGCACTCGTGGTACCATCTGGCGTTCAGTTTACAGTGCCTGAAATTGATCTTGCCGAAGCGGAGACTATTGAAGCCGGTGATACGCACACCACCGGGTATGTCACCTTTACATGCCCTGCTGGAGGGGATGCCTGTACCGTCGCCCAAGCGGATGATGGCAGCATCACATCGACTGGTGGCATGGCCACCGTAATGGTTGCTGATAGCGTGACAACAGGCCTGCAGGCTGCGATTGATGCCAAAGCAGAAACAGACAGGCTGGCGGCAGTGAGTCATGATGTTGATGTAACTGACCTGCCAAGCGAACACAACACGATTCCTGCAGGCGACTACCTCATAGAAGCTGGTAAATATTTGGAAGTGGGTGATGCCAAGTTTACCTGTCCCGCAGGCCCTGTAGCGTGTAACGTGTCTGTGACCACCATGACAGTCACCTTAGATAATGGAACGACCGGCACGAGGACCGTGGTCATGAGCATGGGTGGTGCAGCCACAGTAGCTTCTTCAGATGATGCGCTGGACAGAATCGCAATGGCCGAGATGCATGATGTTGCTATAACCTATGCAGAGGGTTATGGCCCTACTCCTAACACCTACAATATTGCCCCGGGTGAAACTGAAAATGCAGGCAATGTGGACTTCTCATGCCCTGCTGCTAGCCGAGTGAACTGTGTGGTGGTAGTAGCTGATAACGGTACGATCACAAACACTGGTGGAGCTGCGACAGCCGCTCAATCACAAACAGGATTGGATGCCATAGCCAAGGCTGCAGAGGACGCCAGGAAGGCTGCGGCGGATGCAGAAGCAGCAGCCGTAGTTGCTGCAACTAAAGCGGCTGGAACGAAAAGGAAGGCCATGGCGAACGAGGCAGCTCAAACGACTGATGCTGGTCTAGGCGGAACTGCAAGGACCGACGTGGGTGAGACAACTACTGAAGTAACTGATGATGTCTATGGGTTGGCCATTGAACGCGACCGTGATGGCACGACTGTCAAGATTACAGACCCTGCCGCGGCGGGCGATGAGGATCCGAAGTTC
>JAPONM010000019.1 GCA_026713925.1 Gammaproteobacteria bacterium | reverse complement strand
GTGGCAGCGGGTACACCTCTGTCTGGGTGGCTGTGTTAGCAGTTAGTTTGTAGTCGCCACAGATCCTGACAGTGCCATTTGGCTTCAGAACTGGGACAATGGGTGCTGCCCACTCTGAGTGCTGAACCTTGAGAATTACACCTTCTTCCTCCAGTCGGTCTAATTCCTTCCCCACCTTCTTGCGCAAGGCGTAAGGCACTGGGCGTGGCTTGTAAAAACGTGGCTGGGCTTCCGGGTTGACATGGAGTGATGCCTGAACCCCCTTGATCTTTCCCAATCCTTCGCTGAACACAAGCTCGTGCTGTCCAAGAACCTCTTGCAAGGTCTTTTGGATTTGGGTGCAAAAGATATTCTTCCAATCGGCGATGAGCTGCGCGCCCTGCTGGACCTGGACTTCGAGCGCCGGTGGCGCGGGCTCGACCGGCGCCGCAGGCACCGTGTCGGGAGCCAGCGTGTCCTGCGCGACGAGCGAGAGCGGAAACAGCAGCAGGGTGAGCACGAAGGGTTAACTTTGTCAACCAGTCCCTCCCCATCAGACTGGGTCCATTTCCTGCAGTGACAATCAGAGGTAGCTTCTCCTCCTGGCCTTCATACTGCACCTTGACTTCCAGACCACCCACAACTGGGATTTCCGCTCCTGTGTATGTGCGTAGTTTCACATCCGTTGGCTGCAGCGGAGGAGAATGCCGTTCACCCCAGATGCTACCAAGCATTGCCTCACTGATGACTGTAACAGATGCCCCTGTGTCGACTTCCATGAGGATCTCCCGATCTTCCACCATCACTGTTGTCTGGAGAGGCTTGGCTGCTGGATCCCGGAGTGGGTACAGTGTGTACTCCTGAGCCTGATCACGGTCATACTCCTGGGTCCGGTGGACAGGCTTATCCTGACCTGAGGGTTGTGCAGGCTTGGTCCTGCTCCGGCAGACCTTCCGGATGTGGCCCTTCTTGCCGCAGTGATGACATTCCGCATCTCGGAAGCGGCACTGAGTGGGGTCGTGAGCAGCCCCACAACGGTAGCAGGCATTCCTTGTTGCTGAGGCCTGCCTTGAGGCAGGCTGACCCTGGATTTGATGAACTGGCTCACTGTGGCCTGCGTCCCCATTACGTAGTTCTCTCGCATCCCGTTCTGCCAGTTCCATGGCTTGAGCAATCTTCATTGCCTTGTCAAAGGTCAAGTCCACCTCTGCCAGAAGG
>JAPONM010000018.1 GCA_026713925.1 Gammaproteobacteria bacterium | reverse complement strand
GCCGCCAGGTCTGCCTCGCCGCGCTGCAGCCCGGTCACCGCCTGGTGGATGGCGACCAGCGAGGAGGAGCAGGCGGTATCGAGCGCAAGGGCCGGTCCCTCCAGCCCGAGCGCGAAGGAGACCCGGCCAATGGCGGTGTTGAAGGAGGTGCCGGTGACGGAATAGAGGCTGACGGCAGGCTCGTCCGGGGAGGCGGTCTCCAGGATCAGTCCCCGATACTCGTTGTTGCTGATCCCCGCATAGACGCCGGTGCGACTGCCTTTCAGGCGGTCCGGGTCGATGCCGGCGTCTTCCAGCGCCCGCCAGCAGACCTCCAGCATCATTCGTTGCTGGGGATCGAGCAGCTGCGCCTCGACCGGCGAGATACGGAAGAAGGCGGCGTCGAACCGGTCGAGGTCGTCAAGATAGGCACCGAACCGGCACGCCGGGGGCCGCCCCGTACCTTGCGGAAACAGCTTGCCGATGCGGCCGGTGCCGGAGCCCGGAATTCCCTCGATCACCCCGCTCTCGCCCGCCTCCAGCATGTGCCAGAATGCGGCGAGCCCGTCCGCACCCGGGAAACGGCAGGCCATGCCGACGATCGCGATGGGTTCACAGTCTGTGGAACGAATGGAATGATCCCTGTGCGGATTGTATTGTGTGCCTGATTTCACCATCCAGATCCTCTTTTTTCAAAAGTGATTTTGTTCGGATATTCAGTCGGCCAATTTGATGCTTGTATATTTGAATATTCTGTTACCTATGTTTCAGGAAGTACAGATCTTGCTGCAATCAGGAGTCAGCCTGCACAAATGGCTTATGTGTAGGCATACGAAACCTGGACTGTTGAAAGTGATTCGGATGCAGCGCAGGCGACGGCCGTGATGGTCAGTCTGACCCCGGTCGTGCTCGTGATGCGGCAGGAAATGATCGGTAAATCTCTTTCGTAACCCGGACTCGACACTTGAACGGGCATGCTGCCGGTTTCCTTCTGCTGTAGCCCTACAAACGGCCGTAATGTTCAAGGTACTGGCGAATTGCTGCAGCACACTCCACCGGTTTTTCCAGTTGAAGAAGATGCGTCGCCTCGGGGATGAAATCATAATCCACAGTCATGACGTCACTGAGGTCAAATGTCGGCAAGTATGAATAAGGCAGGGTGGGATCGGCTCCGATGACCTTCGTAGGGCAGGGAAGCTCTCCCAAGTCCACCAGCGGGGAAAAGCTTCTGACATAATCCATAATCTGGGCCTCGTATTCGCGGGGACAGCGAAGCTCATAATCCTGCCCATTGGCAGATTTGCGCAATATTGTCTTGGCCATGAGTTCCCGGACACCCGGAACAACACGGGTGAAGGCCGGTATATAGCGAAGGAAGTCTGAAAATTCCTCTTCTGTCTGGAACCGATGTCCCCGCCGCCGGGTCATCGCTGCAGCATGTTCAGCCGCTTCATCAAACTCGGCTTGACTGGCACCGGGTTTGCACACAGGTGGATCAAACAGAATCTGTGCTGAGCAACTGCTGCTTCGCGGGGACGCCAGGAGCGTTATCAGGCCAGAAACGGAATGAAATACTCCTATTTTTGGTTTGTTGCCGTAGTGGTGGTCAATGGCTTCAAGGATCAGGCCATGGTCGCGAATCAACACGGGCACATTGTGTTCCCGGCGCACGCCAACAGGATTCCAGCCATGATTTCTGAGGTCATAGACCATCAGGTCAAAGTCATCAGTGAGCAACGACCAGAAAGGGTAATAGAGGTCGATCGCGAGGCCATTGCCGTGACACAGAACGAGCCGGGGTCCGGACGGATTACCGTGCCGTCGCAGCGTTGAGACCGTGTGATCGTCCAGTCGAATTTCGCACACCGAGATCGGTTCCGGTATTTCCCACATCGTGTTTACAGAGATGGCAGAATTGCGGGTGGTTCCGATGCGCGAACAGGCAGGTGGTGCCCCTTGTTCGGGTCAAGTGCAGTTGGGGGTCTGTACAGTTGTGTGATCATTTTTACGCCTGCACAGACTCTGCTTGCAAAGCGACATCCGGGTCCAGTTCGTGGGCAATGGCTGCAGCAAACCTGGGATCATCCAGATTTTCAAGCTTCCAGCGGACTGCAGGCATGTGGGGAAAGCAAAAGACCCCCGTGTCCGTGCCATGGCGCATCACAGAAGGAATTTCAAATTGGGACATGTCTTGGGAAAGTCCAGTACCCAGAGCCTTGATCAACGCTTCCTTCATAGTCCAGAGCCTGAAAAACAGATGAACCTTCTGTTCCCCGGCTACCGATGCCAGTTCTGCACGTTCATTCGGAGTCAACACGGTCTGGATTTCTCCGTCAAGGTCCAGGCGCAAGATGCGTTCCTCTATGTCTACACCAATGCGTCCTGTCGATGCAAGCGCGATCAATCCGTGTCGGCCACTATGACTGATATTGAAGTGGATGCAGGCCGGAATTCCGTGCACAAGTGCAAACGGCTTTCCATACTCCGAGGTTTTAAAAGTGATCTCGTCATTTCCACAGTCAAGCCGATTGCAGAGAATGGCGCGCAACGCCGCCCTGCACAAGCCGAACTCCCGGCGGGGGCGGGCATGCACAAAACGATTCCGTCTTGCTTGCTCTTTCTTGTCGAGCCACGCCAGCGCATTTGCTTCCCGAATCCTATTCGGGGTCAGGTCCACATGGAAAACGGCAATACCCCCGGTATCCCGGTATGGCTGCCACCAGCATTGGGCCGTTGAGCCGGGTGTCTGGGTGCAGTCGCTGTCAGCCATGCGCAGCTCCATCATCCCGATTCTGAAGGGTGCCTCCGTCCGGGCTAGGGGCCGTATGGTATCCAGCATACCGGCCGTCTAGGATCCGGGGCCATCAAACCAATCGGGAGATTGCGACGGGGTGCCGACTGGAGGTCCCAGACCCGGGAACCTTCATCCGGAATTTGAATCTACATATTGGGCCAGTTCCCGCAGGGTCTGAAACTGGGAAAAATCTCCAGGAGGGATCGCAACGTTGAATTCCTGGCCGACCAGCTTGATAAATGCAACGGCATCCACCGAGGATACCCCGGACTCGCCGAATCCAGCATCAAGGTTCGGGTCTTGACCAATATCCAGGTTTTCTTGAACAAGCTTCTTGAGGCGATCTTCTGTTGATGACATGGTAAGGGTCTCCTGATAGTTATCGTAGATAGTTGTAATTGGTATGGGCAGCATTCTAAGCGCAGGTACATTTGCCAGCAAGGGGGATGATGGAAAGTGTGCAAAATTCTCACGCTTTGACTTCGTTCCGGTATACCATCCATCACCCTGCGTACACTCGATCCCGGGTGCCTGCTTGGCGGGAGAAACTGACAAGAGCGCAGCACCACTTCTCCTGTGCCATGACTTGCAGGGCGCTTTGCCCTACAATGACGGGACTGGGAACTGCCTTTCCGGGAGCGGTCCATTAGCGTTGAATCAATGAGGTTTGCGGGAGTCTTTGTATGCCTGTACCTGGTAATAAGCAAGGATGCCATGCCGTCCCGGCTGGCGCTCCGGACCGGATTCCTGTCGTTTGCCGGGTGATCCCGGGTTTCTGCACTGCTCTACCAGGGCCATGTCCACCTTCCTGAAGCTCTTGCGCCTCGGGCTGGCCGGGGTGTTCGGGGCATTTCTCGCTGTCATCGCTGCAGTGCTGGGGGCCTACATTTACCTCGCTCCTTCCCTGCCCGGAGTGGCCATGCTCAGGGATGTGGAGCTGCAGGTGCCGCTCAAGGTCTACAGTCGCGATGGCAAACTGATCGCGGTATATGGTGAGCAACGTCGTGAGCCGCTGGAAGTTGATGAACTGCCCGAAGTACTGGTGCAGGCATTTCTGGCTGCCGAGGATGACCGGTTCTACGAACATCTCGGGGTCGATTACCAGGGTCTTCTGCGGGCTGCAATCAGTGTGCTGCTCACCGGAGAAAAGCGTCAGGGAGGAAGCACGGTCACGATGCAACTGGCCAGGAATTTCTTTCTCGGCAATGAGCGCACCTACACCCGCAAGATCAAGGAAATCTTCCTGGCCCTGAGAATCGAACATGAATTCAACAAGGACGAGATCCTCGAGCTGTACCTGAACAAGATCTACCTGGGTAACCGTGCATACGGTGTCGGGGCTGCGGCAGAAGTCTATTACGGGCTGGGTGTGCACGAATTGAATCTTGCACAGATCGCGATGATAGCGGGATTGCCCAAGGCCCCTTCACGCTTCAACCCTATCATCAACCCGGAGCGTGCCATTGTGCGCCGCGACTATGTGCTGGGAAGGATGCATGAGTTGCGGTTCATCGCCACGGACGTGTACCAGGGCATGCTGGACGAGCCGGTGACCGCATCGCTGCATTACCCCAAAGTGGAAGTGCATGCGCCGTATATCGGTGAGATGGCCCGCTCGCAGATGTTTGATTCCTTCGGAACCGATACCTACAAAAAGGGCTACCGTGTGTACACGACAGTCAACAGCGAACTTCAGCAGCAGGCACAGCAGGCCCTGCGGGATGGGTTGCAAGCGTATGACCGGCGCCATGGCTACCGTGGTGTGGAATCCCATCTGCAGCTTGCGTACACGCAAGAGGGGGTTGCCGATCTCGGCAAGCTGGACGAGGCACTGGGCGGCTTGCGTGAGACGGGCGGTCTGACACCGGCCATAGTGACCCGGGTCGACCCTCAGGAAATCGAGGTGTACCTGGGCAACCAGCAGTCCGCCACGCTGTCCATCGCCCAGGCTAAGTGGGCGAAGGCTTATGTCAGTGAAAATGTCATGGGCGAGACACCGGAGGACTTTGTCAGCATGTTTGCGCTCGGTGATGTCATCCGGGTGGTAAAAACCGGGTCCGGCACATGGACCCTGAGCCAGATTCCCGAGGTTGAGGGGGCCTTCATTGCCATCGATCCCCAAAACGGCAGTGTGCTGGCCCTGGTGGGCGGGTACGATTACAGCCGCAGCAAGTTCAATCGTGTCATGCAGGCCGAGCGTCAGCCCGGGTCCAGTTTCAAGCCATTCATCTATTCTGCAGCACTGGAATCCGGCTACACGCCAGCCAGTATCGTGAACGATGCGCCGGTGGTATTTGAGGATGAGAGCCTGGAGAATACCTGGCGGCCCAAGAATTACAGCGGCAAGTTTTTCGGTCCCACACGTCTGCGCGATGCGCTCACAAAATCACGCAATATGGTTTCTATCCGGGTGCTGCGGGATGTAGGGCATCGGTACGCTGTGCAGCATATCGCCAGATTTGGCTTTGCCAGCGAGCGCTTGCCCAGAAACCTGAGTCTGGCTCTGGGCTCGGGTGCGGTCACGCCGTTTGAAATGGCCCGGGGGTATGCGGTGTTTGCCAATGGCGGGTACTATATTGAACCGTATGTCATTGAACGGATTGAAGATTACAAGGGACAGGTCCTGTTCCGGTCCAGTCCGCATATGGTGTGCGAAGAGGACTGTCTGGCGCTGCAGGAGCAGTTGCTGGTCAGCAGTAGTGAGATCATGGAGCAGGACGAGGTGGGCGACTCCGGGATCCAGATGGCGCAGCGTGTATTGCCCCGGGGGAATGCCTACCAGATAGTAAGCATGTTGCAGGACGTGATACAGTTTGGCACAGGCCGTAAGGCCCGTCAGCTGGGGCGCAGTGATTTGGCCGGAAAGACAGGTACCACCAATGAACAAAGAGATGCGTGGTTCAGTGGCTTCAACGGTGATATTGTGGCCATTGCCTGGGTAGGATTTGATGGGTACAGGCCGCTCGGGCGCAGGGAAGTGGGCGGGGTGGCAGCGTTGCCTGTGTGGATCGAGTTCATGCGGTTTGCGCTCCAGGACAAGGCGGAAAACACGCTCAAGCAGCCCGAGACCATTGTCACCGTGCGGATCGATCCCGCAACCGGATTGCCGATTGATGATCAGGACAGCGACCAGGGAATCGAAGAGACGTTTCGCCAGGGATATGTGCCTGTGCGGGGCAAACAAGCCGACCCCGACCTTATGCCGTCTACCCGCAAAGATGATGGAGAAGCCGAACCTCCTGAACAGATCTTTTAAGCGATACCGTGGCTGCAAGAAAACAGGACCGGCTTCGCGAATCCCTGGCGCACGAGGCCGCCAAGATCATTGTTGCAGAGGGGGTACACGACTATCAGAAGGCCAAGCGCAAGGCCTGTGAACGCCTGAATGCCCTGCGCGGGGGATCGTTGCCCAGCAATCTCGAGATAGAATCGGCCATCCTGTCGTTCCTGAGAACCTACTTGCCCGGTCATGAGAGGACCCTGTGGGGACTGCGCTGTACCGCGTTGACGGTGATGAACTGGCTGGTGCGGTTTTCTCCCTATCTGACGGGCCCGGTGCTCGAAGGCACAGCGGGTGCGGATACACCGATCAGCATCCATGTATCATGTGACTGTCTGGAAGAAGTCATGACAGTCCTTGAATGCAGCGGTATGGAGGTAAAGGTTGAAGAGCGGCGTTTTCGGCAAAACCGTCACTATGCCTGCCTGCCCGTCCTGGGGTTTTCCTGTCAGGGCCATGAAATCGAGATCATGATCTTCAGCCTGCGCCAGCGTCACCAGCCTCCAAAAAGCAAAACCTGCAATCGCAGTGCGCAGAGAATGAATACCAAGGCACTGGCAACCCTGCTGGACCAGACCCGTCTCGACATGACGCCTGCCCGGACGGGAATATGATGGCCGACAGGCCGCGCTGCATCGGGATTGAATGGGGTTGCCCCAGTAGCATGCGAAGCATGCCTATCCGGGCTAGTGGTAGGCGGGGCTCAGTTCCTTGACGGCATCGACCAGGACCGTGACCTTTCCCGGATCCACATATTGCTGAATGCCATGTCCAAGGTTAAAGACATGGCCAGTGCCTTGGCCGTATTTGTTCAGGATCTTTTTTACCTCGTTGCGGATGACCTGGTCCGGAGCATACAAGACCGCCGGGTCCAGGTTGCCCTGCAGGGCAACCCGGGTACCGATCAGTGCGCGTGCATGATCCAGTTCCATGGTCCAGTCCAGACCGACGGCATGGCACCCGGTGGCAGCGATGTCTGGCAGCTGGTTGCTGATCCCCTTGCTGAACAGAATGACGGGGACCTGGTGTTCCGTCTTGATGCGCAATAGTTCCGAGACGATACGCTGCATGGGTTCCAGTGAAAATTTCAGATAGGACTCGCGTGGCAGCACGCCTCCCCAGGTATCGAAAATCATGATTGCCTGGGCACCTGCAGCGACTTGTGCCGACAGGTATGCCGTGGTGGCCACGCTCAGAATGTCAAGCAGACGTTCGAGAATGTCCGGTTGACTGTACAGCATGGCCTTGATCTTGCGAAATTCTTTGCTGGCCTGGCCTTCCACCATGTAGGTGGCGAGTGTCCAGGGGCTTCCGGCAAATCCAATCAGTGGCACCCGTCCGTCCAGTTCACGGATGGTCAGCTGGACTGCATCGCACACGTATTCGAGGCCGTCCATGGGTTCAGGCCGTGCAATGCGCTCCACGTCTTCCATGCTCGAGATCGGGTGGGTCAGTCTTGGCCCCTCACCTTCAGTGAAATAAAGGCCCAGTCCCATGGCATCCGGAATGGTCAGGATATCGGAAAAGAGTATGGCTGCATCCAGGTCAAAACGCTCAATCGGCTGCAGCGTGACTTCGCATGCCAGTTCCGGCGTTTTGCACAGCGTGAGGAATCCTCCTGCACGCTTTCGGGTTGCCCGGTATTCCGGCAGGTAACGGCCAGCCTGGCGCATGATCCACAGCGGCGTGCGCTCTACCGGCTGTTTGAGCAGTGCACGGATCAGGACATCGTTTTGCAAGGGGGGCATGGCAGCCCGAGTATAGCAGACGCGACTGGCACCGCACGTCAGGTCACGGGCCTTCGATGTCGGGTGTCCCGAAGGGACGGTGAGGTTCAGTACAGGCGTCGGCGCCGCAGGCTGGTGCGGGCTACGCGTTTCAGGTTGCGTTTGACGGCGGCAGCAGCTTTTCGCTTGCGCACTTCAGTCGGCTTTTCGTAATACTCGCGTCGGCGCACCTCGGTGATGATGCCTGCTTTTTCACACGAGCGTCGGAAACGCCGCAGGGCGAAGTCAAACGGTTCGTTTTCTTTTACACGTATACCAGGCATAACTCACTATTATCCGGCGACACAATCTTCAAGTCAAAAAGAACCGCGATTATACCTGCCGCCATTCATATTTCAAATACAATATACTGCCTGCCCGGTGGGATCGGAGGAATATATGTCCAGGCTGCAACAGGCCGGCATTCGATGCGCGGGTCTGGCGAGGTCTTTTTTGCCCCGCTGTGTACACGGCGAGTATAATGGCCCGATGCAGTGTGTGTCTTGTTCGGGAGGTGCCCGACCTGAGGTGGACCGTTTCGTGAGGGGTGCCGGAACTGACTCCGTGCAGGCATCGGGAGCCCGTCACAGGCTTCAGGATCTTCATCTTGCTCAAACCTGTGCGCACAAGCGAGGCAAACACGAGGACATGAGAGTATGCGGGTACTGGGCATAGAAACTTCCTGTGATGAAACGGCCGTTGCGGTGATCTGCGAGCAGCAGGGGCTGCTGGCGCATCACCTGTATTCCCAGACCGCCATGCATGATGAGTACGGCGGTGTGGTTCCCGAACTGGCCTCACGGGATCATATCCGCAAGCTGGGTCCCTTGATCCGGCGCGTAATGCATGCGGCCCAGCTGTCCCTGAATGACGATATCGATGCGGTGGCCTACACTGCAGGCCCGGGATTGATGGGAGCCCTGATGGTCGGGTCAGGAGTGGGGCGCAGTCTGGCCTGGGCACTGGACAAGCCGGCTGTGGCCGTACATCACATGGAGGCTCATCTGCTGGCACCGCTGCTGGAGGATACCGCTCCCGGCTATCCCTATGTTGCGCTGCTTGTCTCAGGCGGTCACACCCTGCTGGTGGAAGTCAAAGCCGTCGCACACTATACCCTGCTTGGTGAGAGCATCGACGATGCCGTCGGGGAGGCTTTTGACAAGGTTGCCCAGATGCTGGGACTCGGGTATCCCGGCGGACCGCGTATTCAGGAACTTGCCAGGCAGGGCAGTCCTGACCGGTTTGTCTTTCCGCGACCGATGGCCGATCGCCCGGGTCTTGATTTCAGTTTCAGCGGCCTGAAAACGCATGCACTGAATACGCTCAGGGGCCTGGCGAGCGTGGACCATCAGGCCCGCGCCGATGTGGCACGTGCCTTCGAGGATGCCGCAGTAGATACGTTGCGCATCAAGTCCATGCGCGCGGTGGAACGTACCGGTGTGCAAACCCTGGTGGTGGCAGGAGGCGTGGGGGCCAACCAGAAACTGCGCCGGCAGCTGACCCGGGAACTGGCCAAGCTGGACGTTACCGTGATATTTCCGTCCCCCGAATACTGTACGGACAATGCGGCCATGGTGGCACAACTGGGGTTGCTGCGCCTGCAAAGCGGAGCACGTGAACCCTTGCAGATACGGGTTCAGCCGCGCTGGTCACTGGAAGATATCTGACTATTTCTGCCCGATCTTGGTTTCCCTGCGCAAGAATAGGTCACGGATGTTGCTGGCATGGCGCCAGAAAATCAGAACCGTGATGATGGCCAGCGTGCCGGTCATCCAGGTATCAGCGCTCCAGAAGCGCAGCACAAAACACAGCGTTACGGCCGTTGCCGCCAGGGCTGCGAGCGATGAATACCGGAACAGCATTGCCACGACAAGCCAGGTCACCGCCCACAGTACGCCCAGAATCCAGTTCATGGCGAGCAGCACACCCAATGTGGTCGCTACCCCTTTCCCGCCACGAAAGCGATAATAGACAGGATAGACATGGCCCAGTAGTGCTGCCAGGCCTACGACTGAAACAAGCCAGGTGTTCTGTATGAAGGCACCGGTCAGGAAGACCGGAACAAAGCCTTTCAGCAGGTCGCCGAGAAGCGTAACGGTGGCTGCGGTCTTGTTGCCTCCACGCAAAACATTGGTGGCGCCGGGGTTGCCTGAGCCTTCCTGGCGCGGGTCAGGAAGCTGCATGGCCCTGCTGATCAGAATTGCACTGTTGATTGAGCCCAGCAGGTAGGCCGCAATGACGACCGCTATCTGGAATCCTGCTGTACTCATGTGGAGGAATTGTGCCGAAACTGCATAGCTCAAAATCCGGTCAGGGCCCGAATCTTGTATTGTTACACGGATGGGGGTCAAGTTCGAAGGTATGGCAAAATCTTGCGGGGAGGCTGGATACCAGGTTTCAGGTCTGGTGCATTGACTTGCCCGGGCATGGAGACAGTCATGCCGTGCAGTGGGATGGCAGTACTGAACAGGGGATCCGGCTGCTTGCAGAGGTGATGCCGGAAACGGGTATTGTGATCGGCTGGTCCCTGGGTGGCCTGATGGCTCAGCTGTATGCCCGGCAGTTCCCGCAACGCGTGACGAGACTGCTGCTGGTCTCAAGTGCTCCACGATTTACCGCTGCCGGTGAATGGCCAAACGGCACGGCTCCCGAGGCCCTGTCTGAATTTTCCAGGCGGTATGCCAGGGTTTCGCTGCAGGCCCTGCGGACATTCTGTGCCCTTCAGGTGCTGAAGGCGGAACGGGCGGGCGACACGCTCGCGGTGTTGCATGACTCGATGTCCGCCCACCCCAGGCATGCTGAGAAAATCGTATGGGGCCTGAAATGGCTGGAGCAGATCGATCTGCGTGCGGATGCTGAACTCGGCAGTATACCCGTGAGATTATTGCATGGCGAGCAGGATCAGGTGCTGTCTGTCAGGGCGGCGCAGGATACCGTTCACATCTGGCGGCAGGCTCAATTGGAGCGGGTGGCACAGGCAGGGCATGCCCCGTTTGTTTCGCATCCGGACCGGTTTCTTCAATGGCTGGATCGCTGCACAAACGATGAGTGAGTACCCGGATATAGAAAAGCGCCGCGTGTGTGAAGATTTTGCGCAGGCTGCAGACAGGTATGATGCAGCCGCAGTGGTCCAGCATGCAGTTTGTGAGCGTGCCCTGGAACGGGTGGACATGCTGGAACTGCAACCCGGGTTCATTCTGGATGTAGGCAGTGCTACGGGCCGCGGCCTGAAAGGACTCGCATCCCGGTATCCTGACAGCGAGATGATTGCCTGCGACCTGGCATTGCCGATGCTGCAGTACTGCCGTGAGCACCATGCAGCCTGGTACACTGAACAGCTGGTGTGCAGCGATGCAGAACAGCTTCCCTTTGCACAGGAATCTGTGGACCTGGTCTTTTCCACCTCCACTTTCCAGTGGTGTGCGGACCTGCCCCGGGCCTTGTCGGAGTGCCGACGCATACTGCGCCCCGACGGTGTGCTGGTATTTTCCACATTTGGCCCGGACACTTTGCTTCAGTTACGGCGCAGCTTTGCCAAGCTAGATGATTTCCAGCATGTGCACGAATTTATCGACATGCACCATATAGGCGACATGATGGTGGAAGCGGGCTTTGCCGACCCGGTCGTTGATATGGAAATGATCGAAATCCAGTATCAGTCGGTGCGGCAACTGCTGCAGGATTTAAAGGATACCGGGAGCCGTGGAAAGTTTGCTTCCGGGCGTTCGAAGCCGACAGGCCTCATGGGCAAGGAGAAATACCGGTCTCTGGTACAGGCCTATGAGGGATACCGTCGGGAAAACGGCCTGCTTCCCGCAAGCTATGAGGTCATATACGGGTATGCACGAAAGCCGGCGGATCATGAATCCGAGGATGCAGGAAGAAAGGAAGTCAGGGTGCCGATAAGCGGGATCGGAAGGCATAAACCGGTGACAGGTTTGCATGGCGCTACAAAAATTGAATAATACCCTTCCTGCGACGGTGCCGCCGGTTCCTGGCATGCAAGCCGGCACATTCGCAGCAGTGTACAGGGTGTGCCTGAGGGGCAGCAGGCAAAGCGGAAATCGGGGTAACCATTCAAGGGGATGGGAAGGATGAACAGCAAGCAGAAAAGCATATTTCGCACCAGTGCATTGATTGCCTGTGCGCTGGCATTGTTCGTGGTGGTGCTGGGTGCCTATGTGCGCCTTTCCGATGCAGGCTTGGGTTGTCCCGACTGGCCGGGGTGTTACGGCCACCTGCTGGGCATACCGGAGTCGGCCCGGGAAGTTGAGCAGGCCAACAGTGCCTACCCGCAACGTGCGGTCGAGGCGGGCAAGGCCTGGAAGGAAGTGGTGCACCGTTATTTTGCAGCTGTACTCGGGCTCCTGATTGTGTTTCTTGCCTTGTTGGCATGGCGCAATCGCAGGAACCCGGACCAGGCGGTCGGCCTACCGGTTTTTCTGGTGGGTCTGGTCATTTTCCAGTCCCTGCTTGGAATGTGGACGGTGACCCTGCTGCTCAAGCCGGTCATTGTCATGCTGCATTTGCTTGGGGGCCTGGCCATACTGTCATTGCTCTGGTGGGTCTACCTGGGCGCCGGCACTGCACGATTTGGCAGCAGGTCGCGCACAGGCAGCTCGACCGTGACGCTGCTGGTGGTGGGGCTGTTACTGCTGATCGGACAGATTGTTCTGGGAGGCTGGACCAGTGCCAACTACGCGGCGCTGGCCTGCACTGATTTTCCGACCTGCCAGGGGAAGTGGTGGCCACAGGCAGACTTCAGGGAAGGCTTTGTGTTCTGGCGTGGCCTGGGCACCAATTACGAATTCGGGGTACTGGACAACCCGGCTCGCACGGCCATTCACCTGAGCCATCGAATCATGGCCGTCGTGGTCGCGCTGTACTGGCTCGTGCTGCTTTTCTACCTGCTGGTCAGGGAGGGTACTTCCACGGCCTTGCGCGTAGCCAGTTCGCTCACAGCGCTGCTGCTCGTGATTCAGTTCTCGCTCGGTGTTTCAAATGTCCTGCTGCACCTGCCGGTGAGCGTTGCCGTACTGCATAACGGTGGTGCGGCGGTGCTGCTGCTGGGTGTGATCACCCTGATACATCTGGCGCGAAGTGAACGGGGCAACAGGGTGCGGTTCAGGTAACGACCGCAGCCTTGAGGGTCTTGATCGCGTTGTTTTCCAGCTGGCGCACACGCTCGGCCGAAATCCCGTACTTTGCAGCGAGCTCCTGCAGGGTGGTCTTGTTTTCAGCCAGCCAGCGTTGGGCGATAATGTCCCGGCTGCGCTCATCCAGTATCTCCAGTGCAGCCCGCAACTGCCGGTCCTGATGGGCCTGCCAGTCCTGTTTTTCGGCCTGGATTTCCGGATTATCCTCCTCGTGGCTTAGGTATGCGGCCGGGGCAAAAGATGGTGTTTCCCGGGAGGAGTCGTGGTCCGGATCAAAGCCCAGGTCACTGTCGCTGAGGCGCTTTTCCATCTCGATTACTTCACTGCGTTTCACGCCCAGTTCCCTGGCTACGGTATTGATTTCATCCTGGCTTAGCCAGGCAAGACGTTTCTTGGAATTGCGCAGGTTGAAGAAAAGCTTGCGCTGGGCCTTGGTGGTTGCAACCTTGACGATCCGCCAGTTGCGTAGCACAAATTCATGGATTTCCGCCCGGATCCAGTGCACCGCAAATGATACCAGGCGCACACCCTTGTAGGGGTCAAACCGATTGACCGCCTTCATCAGGCCGATGTTGCCTTCCTGGATCAGGTCGGCCAGCGGCAGTCCGTAGCCCATATAGCCGCGTGCCACGTGGATCACGAACCGCAGATTGTGAATGATCAGTGTTCGTGCGGCATCCAGGTCGTTGTGTTCGTACAGGCGTAGCGCCAGAGAACGTTCTTCTTCCATATCCAGTACCGGAATCTGCCAGGCCGAAGCAATATAACTCTCCAGGTTTCCTGTAGAAATGGCCACTGAGGCCTGTAAAGGTTTCATGGCGGTTGACATGGTTTTCAGCGTTCTCCCGTGGTTCATGCATTCATACTGTATCAGTCAAGACCAATTTTAGCACTCTTCTATATAGAGTGCTAACAAATTTTGGGTTTCGCACGATACAGCCGGCCATTCGGATCCATGCGTCCGGATTGCCTGAGCGCCACACACGGGAGCATCCGAAGCGAGGACGAGATACCGGGCCTGCGGGAACGGTGACCGGCAGCTCTCAGACTTCCACGACGGTGTCCGGCCTGAATGCCCCGTTCAGGGCATGCGGGGCATATCCGCGCGGATTGCAGACCACCCGCGTGCCGCCTACCTCATAGTCGAATGAGTCGTGTACATGTCCGTGGATCCACAAGGCTGCATATTTGCCACCCATCATGGATTCCAGATTGCTGGCAAAGGCTGCGGACAGCAGGTCTCCGGCATAGCGTGGGTGCACGGACCGCGACGAGGGAGCGTGGTGGGTAATGACGACCGTTTTACCTTCAAAGGGTTGTGCAAGCGATGCTGCCAGCCACTCCCGGCTGGCCTTGTGCAGCCCCATGGCATCTTCTGGGGTGAACCGTCTGCCATGATTCCGGATCACGGAATAATCCGTCATGCACTGCTGTGCGTGCTGTATGGCAAAAGACTTGTCCGCATCGCCCATCAGGGCAAAGTCGGTCCACAGGATGCTGCCCAGAAACCGTACGCCACCGATGATCACACGGTCATCATCCAGGACGTGGATATGGCCGGGTGCCAAGGCCTTCAGCTCATCAATCAAAGCGATGTCATGGTGGTAGAATTCGTGGTTGCCTGGTACGTAGACCACTGTCCTGCGCGCAAACCGGTTCTGTGCCCACAGCAGGACTTGCATACCCACCCCGATATCACCTGCCAGCACGATCACCTCGGCATCCGTCGCCTGTGGCTCGAAGTCCTCGAACTCGATGTGCAGGTCGCTCAGAATCTGGATTTTCATCTTTCAGCCATGCCCCGCCGGATCAACTTGGCTCGATCCGTGCAATATGACGCCCGACTGCCAGCCAGGACCCGGAGACACCCAAAGCGATGCTGGTGGTTACCAGTCCCAGGCCCTGCCAGAAGTCCGGGAAAATCAGTTCGAATTCACTGTTGTACAGCGTCACCAGGCGTTGTGCGGGCTGCTCGATGACCAGCAGAACGGTGAATACCAGAAGCAGGGCGATAACCCCGCCCAGCAGTCCGTACCACATGCCCCCATACAGGAAGGGCCTGCGAATGAACCGGTTGGTCGCCCCGATCAGCTTGGTAACCTCGATCTCGTCTCGCCGGTTTTCAATGTCCAGCCGGATACTGTTGCCGACCACAAGCAGTACGGAAATGGCGAGTGTGATGCCGATTATCGTGATGGCGCGCTGTACCACATCGGAGATGGCCTGCAGCCGTTGCAGCCACTGCATATCGAGCTGCACGTGCTCGACATCCGGGTACGACCTGAAATCACTTACCAGCCGGTGCAGGGTGTCAGGCGCTTTGGCGGAGGCGGATGGGGTCAGGGTCAGGGTGGGCGGTAACGGGTTCTCCGCAAGCCCGTCGATCAGGTAGTCCAGTTCGCTGAGTGCGCGGAACTCGTCCAAGGCCTGCTCGGCAGACACATACTCAACTGTCTCGATTTCTTCCAGGGCTGTCGCACGACTGCGCAATTTCTCAATGTCATTTTCACTCGTTTCCAAGTTCAGAAACAGGGTGATCTGGCCGGAGTCATCCCATTTTTGGGTCACCGCACGCAGGTTATCGAGCAATATATACATACAGGCAGGCAGGGCCAGCGCCACGGCGATCATGAGTATCGTGAGCGTTGTTGCCAAAGGCTGCCGGTACAGCTTGCCCAGGCTGAATACCAGGCTGCGCAGGTGATCGCGCAAATGGGAATACAAACGCGTACTGCGATTCGGTCTGATCAGGGGTTTGGGCTGTCGCCGGGTGTTCAGCATGGGTTCATGAGGGCCTGTGGAATGGGTGCTTGCCCTGCATGTCAGGCCACCGGCCGGTCCCCGTTTGTGCACCGGCCGCCACGCAGACGAACAATGCGTTTGCGCATTCGGGAAATCAGGCTCAGGTCGTGGCTGGCTACCAGGACTGTTACACCGACCTGGTTGAACTCGGAGAAAAGCTGCATGATCTCTGCCGAAAGCTGCGGATCAAGATTGCCCGTCGGCTCATCGGCCAGCAGGATTGCCGGCTTGTTGACCACGGCGCGCGCGATCCCGACACGCTGCTGTTCCCCTCCTGACAGCATGATCGGCATGACGTGTTCCTTGTTCAGCAGGGAAACCTTGTCCAGTGCGGCGCGTACCCGGCGACTGATGTCGGCCTGTGCGTACCCTGCTATTCGCAAGGGCAGCGAGACGTTCTCGAAGACATTGCGGTCATACAGCAAATGATGATTCTGGAAAACGATCCCCATGTAACGGCGCAGGTTGGGAACCTTGTTTTTCGGAATATGCGTGATGTTTCGCTGGTTGATGAAGATCTGCCCGTGGGTGGGCCTTTCGATGGCCGCGACCAGTTTCAGCAAAGTGCTTTTGCCGGCCCCTGAAGGGCCGGTAAGAAATGCCATCTCGCCGCGTTCTAGAACGAGGTTCAATTGTGCCAGGGCCTCCCGGTTTCCCGGGTAGCGTTTGGTGACATTCTGAAGTTCAATCATGAACCGATATCCGGGTCGACATGGCTGGCCTACTATGCCTGCAGCAGGGCTTGTGCATACTGGTAGGCGTCGAACACCCGCAGGTCTTCGATGCCTTCCCCGATTCCGATATAGCGGATCGGGATCCCCAGTCTGTCCGCGATGGCAATCACTGTCCCCCCCTTGGCCGTGCCGTCGAGCTTGGTGATGCACAGGCCAGTGACATCCAGGGCCCGATGAAATCCCGTTGCCTGCTTCAGGGCATTTTGTCCGGTGCCGGCCTCCAGTACCAGCAGGATTTCATGCGGGGCCTGGGGTTCGATTTTTTGCATGGCCCGCTTGATTTTCAGCAGTTCATCCATCAGGTTCTGCTGGGTATGCAGGCGCCCTGCAGTGTCGGCAATCAGCACGTCCATTTTCCGCGCCATGGCGGACGAGTAGGCATCGAAGACGACTGCTGCACTGTCGGCCCCGCTTTTCTGCGCGACAACGGGGACTCCAATTTTCTTCCCCCATGACTGCAGCTGTTCCGCAGCCGCGGCCCGGAAGGTGTCACCGGCTGCAAGCATCACGGACTGGTTCTCCATAACCAGCCGGTGCGCAATTTTTCCGATGGTAGTGGTTTTGCCGGCACCGTTGATGCCGATCACCAGGATGGTAAACGGGCGCGCGTCTCGCGTCAGCAGGGGTTTGTTGCAGGGTGCCATGATTTCCGCAATGCTGTCCTGCAGGATTTTCTGTGCGGCCTGGGCATCGCCTGCCCGTTTGAGCTGCCGTGCATTCAGGTCGTCAAGAATTCTGGTGGTGGTTTCAATTCCAACGTCTGCCAGCAACAGGCGGTCTTCCAGTTCAGCGAGCAGGTCCGCAACGTTGAAGCTCGATGAGACGGCAGGAATGCCGCCGGTCAGCACATTCCGGGTTTTGAGCAGACCCTGGCGCAGGTGCGAAAAAACTCCTGATTCAGGCATGGATTTTGGTCAAATGGTTATAGTATGGTTTAGCGGTCATATTTTTAGTATAAGATGCGGCGCTCATCCTAACACCTAAATAACAGCCATTCATTAGAGTCATGAAAGTTGCCAAGTTGCTGCTGGGTCTGGCGGTTTTTTGCAATGCATACGCCAGTATGGAAAGCACCCGTGAAATAACCCTGGACAATGGTATGAAAGTCATTGTCAAGGAAGACCACCGGGCTCCGGTCGTGGTCTCGCAAGTCTGGTATCGTGTGGGTTCTGCCCAGGAGCACAACGGGATAACCGGGGTGTCTCATCTGCTTGAGCATATGATGTTCAAGGGTACGGAAAAATATCCTGCCGACACATTCACTTCTACTCTAGCAGAAATCGGAGCACGCGATAATGCATTTACGAGCCGTGATTACACGGCCTACTACCAGCTGATGGGCAGTGATCACCTGGAGGTGAGTTTCAGGCTTGAATCGGACCGCATGGTCAACCTCGTACTGACACAGGATGACTTCGACAGTGAGCTAGATGTCGTCAAGGAGGAAAGGCGCTGGCGTACGGATGACAACCCGAATGCCCTGGTGTATGAGCAGTTGCATGCCGCAGCGTTTGTCAGCAGCCCCTATCACCATCCGGTTATCGGCTGGATGAATGACCTGGATCATCTCGTGCTGGAAGATCTTGACGTGTGGTATCAACGCTGGTACGCGCCCAATAATGCGACCTTGGTGGTTGTGGGAGACGTTGAGCCGAATGCCGTATTCGCCCTGGCCAGACAGTACTTTGGCTCGATCGAGCGCCGGCCCATACAGGAAAGCAAGCCGCGGATTGAAAGTTCGCAGACGGGCCCGCGACGTGTCACCGTGAAGGCGCTCGCCAAGCTTCCCTATATCATGCTGGGCTACAAGGTTCCTTCCCTAGCCACAACTGAGCGGGACTGGGAGCCCTACGCCCTGTCGGTGCTGGCCGGTGTGCTCGATGGTGGGCGCAGTGCGCGGTTGAGCAAACGCCTGGTGCGCGAAAAGGAGCTGGTCGCGAGTGCAGGCTCCGGTTACAGCCTCCATGCACGACACCCGACCCTGTTCTTGTTCGATGCCACCCCTGCAGTGGGTCATGGTACAGAAGAAGTGGAGCAGGCACTTTATGCAGAGATCCAGGAGTTGCGGGAGACCCTGGTCAGTGACCGGGAGCTGTCACGTGTCAAGGCCCAGGTGATTGCCAGCGAGGTGTACCGGCAGGACTCTATCCGGGGGCAGGCCAGCGTAATCGGCAGCCTGGAGACAGTGGGTCTGGGCTGGCAGCTGATGAATGAGTACAGTGCCCGGATCAAGGCCGTCAGTGCACAGCAGGTGCGAGAGGTGGCACGCACCTACCTGGTAGAGGATGGGTTGACCGTTGCTGTACTCGAGCCGCAGCGTGAACAGGTCCAGGCGAACGCGGCCGCACCGGGACCGGAAGCTGTGCATTAGCGGATCGTGCGAACCACACCTCACATCCTCTGGATAGGTCTTGCCTTGCTGGGCAGTGTCTCGGCAGCACCGCAGATCGAGCAATGGCATACTGAAAACTCGGTCAGGACACTGTTCGTCGCAGCACCCGAACTGCCGATGCTGGATATTGCGGTAACATTCGATGCCGGCAGTGGACGCGATGCAAGTCTGGCGGGCCTGTCACAACTCACGCACAGCCTGCTCAACACGGGCACCGGAGCGCTGAACGCCGATGCAATCGCCGAGAAATTCGAGGATGTAGGTGCGCAGTTTGGCGTCAATGTGAACCTGGACCGCTCCAGTGTCGCGTTGCGCAGCCTTACCGATGAAACACTGTTCGAGCAGGCGCTTTCCACGTATATCGCTGTGCTGGCACAACCCGCTTTCCCGGATAAAGATTACCAGCGTCTGAAAAATCAGGCGCTGACTGCGATTCGGGATGAGCAGCAACGCCCGGGCAGCATCGCCAGCAAGGCCTTTTACAAAGCCCTGTACGGGGATCATCCCTATGGACAGCCCGTTTCAGGAGATGAACACAGTATTCAAGCGATTACACTGGAAGATGTCAGGGAATTTCATCGACAATTTCTGGTGGCAGAAAACGCCATCATTGCAATCGTAGGCGGCATCGATTCCGTCAAGGCCAGGCAGATTGCCGAGCGCATCTCCTCGAATCTGCCGAGGGGTTCGCGGCCTGAACCGGTTGGCGCACCGGACCACCAGCTGCCCGCACAGGAGCTGTATATTCCGTATCCCTCCCAGCAGGCACACGTGTACCTGGGGCAACTGGGTATCGCGCGCGGTGATCCGGATTATTTTACGCTGTATACAGGCAACCATGTCCTGGGTGGAGGCGGGTTTACTTCACGCCTGGTCAAGGAAATCCGCATGGAACGCGGCCTGTCATACAGTGTCTACAGTTACTTTTTTCCCTTGCGGACCAGCGGCCCCTTCATCTTGGGTCTGCAGACCAGCACCGGACAAGCGCAGCAGGCAGTGGAAGTTTCCCTGCGCACGGTCGAGGGTTTCATCCGGGACGGGCCTGACGAGGAAGAACTGGAGCTTGCCAGGAAAAGTATCATTGGCGGGTTTCCGCTACGCATCGACAGCAACCGGGATATCCTGGGCTACCTGTCGCTGATCGGGTACTATCGTCTGCCGCTGGATTATCTGGGAACCTTCAATCAGCACATCGCTGCGGTTACCCGGGCGGACATTCGCGAGGCATTCGACAGGCACCTGAAAAGTCATCGCATGGTAAAGATAATCGTCGGTGGTCCAGAAAAGGAATAGCCTGCGCATCATTGGCGGCATCTGGCGAAGTCGCCGGATCCAGTTTGCAGATACCCCGCAGATTCGCCCGACTCCTGACCGGGTGCGGGAGACATTGTTCAACTGGCTGGCGGAACGGATAAACGGAGCACATTGCCTGGATCTGTTTGCCGGCAGCGGTGCCCTGGGATTTGAAGCCGCTTCCCGGGGTGCGGCTCATGTCGTGCAAGTCGATAGCAACGCGTCGGTCGTATCCATGCTGGCCGAGCAGAAACGAAGTCTTGAGGCGTGGCAGGTCGATATCGTGCAGCAGGATGCCCAGGATTACCTGTCCCAGGCGGCAAACCCTTTTGATATCGTGTTCCTCGATCCGCCCTTCAGGGCAGATCTCCTGCAGCAGGTCTTGCCGGTGTTGCTTGCACGCAGGCTGGTCTGTCCCTCAGGCCTGGTCTATATCGAGTCACCTGCGCACACGGCCGTACACTGTCCGGACTCCTTGCATCGCATTCGTGAAAAAACGGCCAGCCAGGTGCGCCATGAACTGTATGAATGGCAGCCCTGAGCCCGGCCTGCGGGCCTGTCTGCCACGCATGTATCAGGTGCTTCATGCTAGAATCCGGACATGGAACTTGTGGCAGTCTACCCCGGCACTTTCGACCCCATTACCAATGGTCATACCGACCTGGTGCGCCGCGCCTGCGGGATATTCGACCGGGTCGTCCTGGGTGTGGCGACGGGCAGCAGTGTAAAGCAGCCGTTCTTTGATCTGGCCCAGCGTGTCGAGCTTGCCGACAAGGCCTTGGCCGCGATCCCCAATGCGGATGTACACGGCTTTGATGGGCTACTGGTAGACTTTGCACGCCAGCAGGGTGCCAAAGCCATATTGCGCGGGCTGCGGGCCGTTTCGGATTTCGAGTTCGAGTTCCAGCTGGCAAGCATGAATCGTCGGCTGGATGCCGAATTCGAAACCATTTTTCTCACTCCATCTGAAGAACATACGTTCATCTCATCTAGCCTGGTGCGGGAGATCGCAAGCCTTGGCGGGGACATTTCCGGGTTTGTTTCTCCCGCAGTGGCACAGGCATTACAGGACAAGGTTGCAGGCAGAAAGTAACTTGTTCCGGATTCAAAACCTGATGTTCGTGCTGCTTGCGCCCGGGTGGGTTGCCTGCTGCCTGCTGCCTGCTGCAGCAGCGGACTCGGGGCATCCTGCGCACCCCCACCAGGTGGCAGACCATGCTGTGGCCAGCGCACATCCGCTGGCCACCCGGGCAGGAATTGAAGTGCTCGAACAGGGAGGAAATGCCTTTGATGCAGCAGTTGCCTTAACTGCGGCGCTCGCGGTGGTGGAGCCCTATTCCTCAGGACTGGGAGGTGGCGGTTTCTGGCTGTTGCACACGGCTGCGGATCAGCGGGATATCATGCTGGATGGACGGGAAACGGCACCACTCGCCGCCACCCGTGATATGTACCTGGACAGTGCCGGCAATCCGACCCGGCACTCTGTCGCGGGTCCGCTTGCCGCAGGCATTCCGGGAGTACCTGCAGCCATCGTACATCTGTCAAGAAACTATGGACGACTGCCACTGGAGGCAACCTTGCAGGCTGCGATCCGACTCGCTCGCGAAGGCTTCACGGTGAGCTCTCATTACCGGAGACTTGCGGTGGCAGTGATTGATCACCTGCGTGAATCGCACGGGGGGTCTGCAGTGTTTCTCGATCGCGGGGCTGCCCCGGATGCGGGCTTCAGGTTGAAACAACCGCAACTGGCCCATGTCCTGGAACGAATTCGTGATCAGGGGGCCGATGGATTTTACCGGGGTGAGGTGGCACGGCAGCTGGTTGAAGGGGTGCGCCAGGCAGGGGGCATCTGGCAGTTACGGGATCTGCAGCAGTACCAGGTCAAGGAACGTCGGCCGGTGTCCGGTGCGTACGGAAATTTGAAAATCACAAGCGCTGCGCTGCCTTCCTCGGGAGGCATCGTGCTGATGCAGATGTTCAACATGTTGTCGTTGCTGGACCTGTCACAACTGGACGGTGCGCATCGCACCCATGCCGTTGTCGAGGCAATGCGGCGCGCCTATATGGACCGTGCCCGCTATCTCGGAGATCCGGACTATGTCGAGGTTCCGGTGCAGAAGCTTTTGTCCAGACAGTATGCTGATGAGGCATTTGCCGATTTTAACCCCCGGCAAGCCTCATCAAGCCGTCGGTACCTGGAAGAGCTCGAAGCCACAGGGGACCTCGAATCAGGTGCGGGCCGGCACACCACCCATTTCTCCGTCATTGACCGGGAAGGCAACTATGTCGCAGCCACGCTTTCCATCAACTATCCGTTTGGTTCCGGGTTCGTGCCCCCGGGCACCGGTGTAGTGCTGAACAATGAGATGGATGATTTCGTGATCAAACCGGCCCATCCGAACCTGTACGGCCTGATCGGTGGCCGGGCGAATGCGATCGAGCCCGGTAAACGGATGCTGTCAAGCATGTCCCCCACCTTTCTGGACGATGGTCGGCGTATCGCCATTCTGGGTACACCGGGTGGGAGCCGCATCATCACCATGGTGCTGTTGGCGGCCCTGGAGTTTTCGAGCGGTGGCGATGCGCATGACATGGTTGCACTGCCGCGTTTTCACCACCAGTTTGTGCCGGACCGGATCCAGTTCGAGAGTGGTGCCTTCGATCCGGAAACCCAGGCGACACTTGTCAGGCTGGGCCATGCCCTTGAACGCCTGCAGCGCAGGTACGGGAACATGCATGTGGTGATCTGGGACCGGACATCCGGCCGGGTCACTGCGGCTAGCGACCCGCGCGGGATCGGCAGTGCACAAGCTGGCAGGTGATTGTACGGGCCTGATTTTTCAAACCGCGCGGTGCAGCCTGGCTCAATGCTGGCACCGGCTGCAAAAAAAACTGCTGCGCTGACCCAGCATCCGCACCTGGATCGGTTTCCTACAGACCGGGCAGGGTTCGCCGCTGCGGTTGTATACATTCAGTTGCTGGGCAAAATAGCCTGGTTTGCCATTCTCGCGCAGGAAGTCCCGTAGTGTCGTTCCGCCCGAATGAATAGCCTTGTCCAGCACCTCCTTGATGCTGTCTGCAAGCATTTCGTACCTGGACTGCGAGATACGGTTTGCTGCACGTTGAGGGTGTATGCCGCTCGCGAACAGTGCTTCATTGGCGTAGATGTTGCCCACTCCTGCCACGATGCCGCTGTTCATGATAAAGCTTTTGACGTTCACTTTTCTGGTGGCGGCGCGCTTGTACAGGTAATGCCCGTTGAAAGCGTCACTGAAAGGTTCCGGTCCGAGTGCTTGCAGAAGCTTGTGTCGCAGCGGGTCCTGGCGGGTCCATAGTATGCATCCGAAACGGCGGGGATCATGGAATCTGAGGATCTTTCCGCCCAGTACGAAATCGACGTGGTCATGTTTTTTCGCCTCTGTCTCGCCCACCACGATTCGCAAGCTCCCGGACATGCCCAGATGCACAATCAGGTGGCCGGCAGCGGTTTCAAACAGCAGATACTTTGCACGGCGTTTCACGGAAATTATCTGCTGGTTTCTCAGCGACCTGCCCAGGTGACGTGACACGGGCCAGCGCAATTGGCGCTGGTATACGATGACATCGGTAACCCGGTTGCCGATGACATACCGGCTGATCCCCCGGAGGGTGGTTTCTACTTCGGGAAGTTCGGGCATCCGGATACGGTTCAGGCCTGGTAAAGGGCCTCGATTTCAACCAGCAGGTCATCCCGGCACATGTCGCCCTGCAGCAGAATCCGGGGCGTGGTACCCGGAAGCCTTGCCGCCAGAATCGTATTGATGTGGGGGACATCCTTGTGGTGGCGGACGTACACTTTCATGTAGAGCAGGTCGTCCTGGGCATTCAGTTGCGTGTGGTGCCGGTCATTGGCATGCACCACCAGGGTTTCGATATTGTTCAGGGATTCGTTGAGTTGTGCCCCTACATCGTCGACGTGCTGGGTTTCATGTCCGATGATGCTGGCAGTGCCTGACACATAGAAATGTGTGTGCCGGCTCCAGGCCTTCAGCACACCGCGCGAAAACAGCGGGGGTGCGTGGGTGTCCGTAACCGGGTAATCGTATGCACTTGTCTGGCGGGGGTTTTCCACTGCAATTCCCGGCGTGTCGCTGGCCAGAAAATACACCTGCAAGGAGTCATGCTGGCTACCGATTACGGTTGCGGCAGGATAGATCCTGCTTCCGATGCCGCTCGCCTGCATGGCCTGCAGGCGGGCACTGCAAAACGAGTTGTAACGGCTGGTCCGGTCCTCACCCTGATGCGTGATACCGGGAAAGTAGTTCCAGGTGCGCAACAGGTGTGTGCAGGCAGTACCCTGCAGGCAACCATAGATCTCCCGGTAGGCCTGCCTGGCCAGCTGCCGGAAACTGCCGGGCCCCGGACAGGGCAGCCGGATATGGCCAAACAGCATGTGTGGGCTGTATGTATACCACACGCTCTCATGCTGGCCCTGCGTAATGTCCTGGCCTGTATACCAGAACTGCGAGAAAAGGTTTGAACCGGGGAGAATATCCAGGTGGGTTTGAATCGACAGGCAGTCCTCATCGCGACCGGCTGGGTTCCCGAAATACAGGCATGCCAGCACCGGGTGGCCCGCCACTGGCAGTACGGGGCTCTCATGCACAGTGACTTTCAGGTCGGGAATTGTCCTGGAAAGACTGGTGTTTGAATCGGATGCTGTCATGGCTGCAAACGCACTCGGGCACGGCCGCTAGCGGAAGCGGTTGGTCTGGCCGGGGCCGGCTTTATATTCTCGGCAATGATGGTTAAAGTAGTGCCTTGCCAGCGTCTTTTGAACCAGGATAAACCAGGGCGTCATAATGACGGATATTGAAACTGGCAGCACGCAAGGCCCCATGGTGCATGGGGCTGCGTGCAGGATTTTTGACAGATGATCAGACATTTCCCGAGGCGATGTCTGATCGGCTTTACACGATAATTTCATGCATATACTGGGTGTTGACACGGGTGGAACCTTCACGGATCTGGTCTATTTTAATGGACAATCGGTGCTTACACACAAGGAACTGTCTACGCCCCATGCGCCGGAACATGCCATATTGCGTGGTATTGCCACGTTGGGGATCGATATCGAGGCGCTGCAGGTCGTGCATGGTACCACGGTCGCGACCAACGCGTTGCTGGAAGGCAAGGGTGCACGGACTGTTTTTGTTACCAATCATGGTTTCAGTGACCTGTTGCGGATCGGGCGACAGACACGCGATGAACTGTACAACCTCACTCCCCGGGAAAAACGCACGCTGTTTGATCCGCAGTTGAGCCTCGAAACCGGAGGCAGGGTCGGTGCGGATGGGAAGACCGTCCAGCCCCTGCCTGCCGAGGAAATTGAAGCTCTCGTCTCCAGGATTGAGCAGCTTGATGCCAGGGCCGTCGCAATCTGCCTGCTGTTTTCTTTTGTAGACAACCGCTTTGAAAAGGCAATCCGGGAGCGCCTCGCGGGCCGCTACTTCGTTTCGGTCTCATCTGAAGTTCTTGCAGAGTACCGCGAGTATGAGCGGGGGCTCGCAACCTGGGTAAACAGTTATCTGGGCCCGGTCATGCAGGGGTACCTGTCTCGCCTCGGGGAGAAGCTGCCTGACTCCCGGATCTCGGTCATGCAAAGTGATGGCCTGACACTGGGTACGGACACGGCAGAGCGAAATGCCGTTCGCCTGCTCTTGTCCGGGCCGGCGGGAGGCCTGTGGGGAAGCTTTCATGCCGGTGCGGGCGTGGGGCACAGACGGTTGCTGACTTTTGACATGGGAGGTACTTCCACGGATGTGTCGATCATCGACGGGGAGTTCGGGCTGACCGGTGAAGGCAGAATCGCCGGGCTCCCGATCGCCGTGCCCATGCTGGACATTCACACCATTGGTGCAGGGGGAGGTTCTGTCGCCTGGGTGGACGAGGGCGGGCTGTTGCAGGTAGGGCCGGATTCAGCCGGGGCCTCGCCAGGCCCGGCTTGTTATGGACGGGGTGGGAGCCAGGCCACTGTCACGGATGCGCACGTGGTGCTGGGGCGTTTGCCTTCAAGCTGCAAGCTTGCCGGGAATCTGGCACTGGATGCGGACGCAGCGCGGACTGCCGTCTCGGACCTCGCCAGGCGACTGGGTCTGGATACCCAGACTTGTGCACAGGGGATCGTACGCATAGCAAATGAACAGATGGCGCAGGCGTTGCGTGTGATGTCGGTGCACCGTGGCCATGATCCGAAGCACTTCACCTTGGTCAGTTTCGGTGGTGCCGGTGGCCTGCATGTATGTGACCTTGCAGGGGCCCTGCGAATCCGCCAGGCGCTGGTCCCTGCCCATACAGGTGTACTGTCTGCAGTCGGGCTGCTGGCGGCTCCATCGGGGAAAGAGGTATCCCTGAGCTGCATCAGGCTGCTTGACAGGTGCCAGGAGGATGAAGTGTCGGGAATCTTTGGCCAGCTCGAATGCAGGATTACAGATGATCTAGGGGCTGAAGCCATTTCGGAATTCCGGTTCAAACGCGAAATCGATCTGCGGTACCAGGGGCAGTCCGCAACGTTGCGGTTGCCGTGGCTGGGTCGGGATGCGGCGGCCCGTGCGTTTCATGAACGGCATCGGGAACGGTTCGGGTATGCCCTGGACATGCCGGTTGAACTGGTCAACGTGCGGCTGACTGCGCATGGAACCGATGCGCTGGACATGCCCGCCCCACAAATTGCCCGGCGGGAACCTGGCAGGCCGTTTGACCAGGCTGCACTGGTGGAACTTGAAACGCAGGTACCTGTATTCACAAGGCCGGATATCGGACAGGGCCAGGCACTGACCGGTCCTGCAATCATCGTGGAAGCCCAGGCTACCCTGTACCTTGCGCCCGGATGGACAGCAGTGCAGCAGGTCTCAGGCAGTCTTTTGCTGGAACGAACGGATGCATGCTGAACAGGTATGTGCCAGCATGCGGTGTGCAGTGCTTGCCTGTTCCCTGCATGAGCGCGTATGATTTATTGGTTGAAGGACCGGCTGGCTCCATACAATAGCAATCAATCAGGGTCAACACGTGCTTGAAGGTTTTGTTTCTTTACCATGGTGGGGATATGTTCTCCTCACGCTTGCACTTACTCACTGCACCACCATAGCGGTTACCCTGTATCTGCACCGATGCCAGGCGCACTGTGCGCTGGAACTGCATCCGGTAGCAGCACACCTGTTCCGCTTCTGGCTATGGGCGACAACTGGAATGATCACCAAGGAGTGGGTTTCCGTCCACCGCAAGCATCATGCGACAACCGAGACCGCGGATGACCCGCACAGCCCGCACATGGTGGGCATCGGCACGGTGTTCTGGCAGGGCTCGGAGCTGTACAGGGAAGAGGCTGCAAACCCGGAAACCCTGGAGAACTACGGCCACGGTACGCCCGATGACTGGATTGAACGCAATCTCTATTCGCGGTTTACGTTTCTTGGTGTGATTGTGATCTTGATTGTGAACCTGACCCTGTTCGGAACTGCCGGAATCCTGATCTGGGCCGTACAGATGCTCTGGATCCCGGTTACTGCGGCAGGTGTCGTGAATGGCTTCGGTCATTTCTGGGGCTATCGCAACTTTGAGACGCCTGACGGCTCCACCAATGTCGTGAATATCGGGGTGCTGATTGGAGGTGAAGAGCTGCACAACAACCACCACGCGTATCCCGGCTCGGCCAAGTTTTCCAGCAAGAAGTGGGAGATTGATACCGGCTGGCTGTATATCCAGTTACTGTCATTCCTGCGCCTGGCCCAGGTTCGCAGGCGGGCTCCGCAACCTGTGAGGGTTGAGAACAAAGACAAGATCGATCTTGAAACGGCCAAGGCCATCATTTCGAGCAAGCTGCATGTCATGGCCGATTATGCGAAGCATGTCACCCTGCCCACCTTTCGCGATGAATGGCCGGGCACTGACATTCGCCGCAAGAAGCTCACGCGTCCGATGCGTACTGCACTGGTGCGCGAAAATACCCGTTTGAAGCCGTCGCATCGCAAACACCTTCAGGAGCTTTTACAGAACAGTGAAACGTTGCACACGGTGTATGAGTACCGAAGCAAGCTGCAGCAGTTGTGGAGTGAAACCTATGCGAGCCATGAACGCCTGATCCAGGCGATCACCCAGTGGTGCAAGGAAGCAGAAGCAACAGGCATCCTGGGGCTGCAGATATTTGCCCAGAACCTGAGAGGCTATGCATTGCAGCCGGTACGGTCTGCCTGTCGCCGCAATACCCGGGCGCTGTGAAAATCAGGGTCAGGAAACCGGTTATTTGATCTTGGCTTCCTTGTAGAGGACGTGGCTTCGCACGACAGGGTCGTATTTTTTCATTTCCAGCTTGTCGGGGGTCGTCCGTTTGTTTTTGCTGGTGGTGTAGTAATGCCCGGTCCCGGCACTGGAAACCAGTTTGATCTTTTCACGTACTGCTTTTGCCATGCAATGTGCTCCTGTCTTCGGCGAAGGCCCTAAACCCTGACACCCTGTTTCCGGAGATCACTGAGTACTTCGTCAATGCCTTTCTTGTCAATGATGCGTACGCCTTTGGAGGACACTCGCAGTTTTACCCACCTGTTTTCGCTCTTCACCCAAAAGCGATGAGTATGTATATTAGGCATAAAACGACGCCTCGTTTTATTGTGAGCATGGGAAACGTTGTTGCCTGATACCGGCCGTTTTCCTGTAACCTGACAAACGCGTGACATGGCAGTTTTTTCTGTATGCGGTGCAGTAAATCCGTATAGGGCGCGTGAAGATACCAGAATCATTCGTCCGGTACAAGCAGCCGGCAGCGGCTCGCAACGAATGGGTTTCTCAATGTAACAGGCCAGTATGGGAATGGATACGATATTTTTGCGTGACCTGGAAATTGACGCCACGATCGGCGTGTTTGAATGGGAAAAGCGTATCAAGCAAAAGGTGCGCATTGACCTGGAGATGGCTACGGACATCACCCGGGCAGCTGCCACATGTTCCGTCGACGATACCCTGGACTACAAGGCCGTCGCCAAGCGAATCATACAGTTTGTCGAAACCGGCCACTATGAGCTGATTGAGACCCTGATCGAAAAAATCGCCGGCATCCTGATTCAGGAATTCAATGTTCCCTGGCTGCGAATCACGGTCAGCAAACCCGGGGCAGTGCGCGGCGCGCGCGATGTGGGGATAACGATTGAGCGCGGGGAGCGCTGCTGATGCCTCGTGTCTTTATCGGTATCGGAAGCAACATCGACAAGGAAAAAAACATCCTTTCGTCCGTGGCTGCACTGCGTGCACACTTTGACCATCTGGAAATTTCCAGTGTGTACGAAACCCGGGCAGTCGGATTCGAAGGGGACGATTTTCATAACCTGGTTGTCGGGTTTGATGCGCATGAATCTCCGCTGGAAATCAGTCAGACCCTGAAACAGATCGAGGCGAACCATGGCCGCACACACGGCAAGGAGCAGTTTGAATCCCGCACCCTGGATCTGGACCAGCTGCTGTACGGGGATCTGGTGATGCAGACAGGCGGTGTACGTCTCCCCCATCCCGACATCTTGCGTTACAGTTTCATGCTCAAGCCGCTGGCTGAACTTGCAGGGGATGTACAGCACCCGGAAAACAAGCGGACCATCGGGGAGTTGTGGATCGCGCATCGCCCGAACGGTGAAATAAAAAGGGTCGAGTACAGGTTCTGATCAGGTGAGGGCTCCGGTCGCTGTGATCAAGTCCTGATTCGCAACAGGGAGGTATGCCACCGCCTTGCCGTCATTCTTTCCTGGGGTAGTCGAAATCCGTCATTCGGCCTTTTTGTCTGGCAACAGCCTTCCAGGTGTCCGTATCGAATTCGAGGCGGGCGATGCTGCAGGTCGGCATGTTGTCTATGCGGTCTCCACAAAGATGGTTGCATAGCAGCGTGAAACCCGGGTTATGCCCGACCAGCATGGCATGCTGGAATCGGTCATCGATGCTGGTGACCACTTCCAGGAGCGTGCCCAGGCCGGCTGCGTACATGGAGTGATTTCGAAGGATTTTGTCCGGGTCAAATGAGATTTCAGTAGCGAGCATGCTGGCGGTTGTGAGCGCGCGCACTGCCGGGCTGGAAATGATGGTATCGACCTGGAATCCACAGGCCGCGAGGCGCTTGCCCATCATCGGAGCGTTTTTGTGGCCCCGCTTGTTCAGCGGCCGTTCAAAGTCCTGCAGTCCCGTATCGTCCCAGCTTGATTTGGCGTGACGAACGAGTGTCAGGTTTCTGGGCATGCCGTTCAGGGTGCGTCGCGCGCTTTCTTGCCCAGGTAGCCACCATGGTGGCGCTTGCCGTAATCTTCCCGGCTGAAATTCTTGAGTTCCATCAGTAGCAGGGCCAGTGCATCGCTGATGGCCAGCATGACTGCCATGCTGGAAGTAGGTGTGAGGTCGAGTGGACAGGCTTCCTCGATTGTTCCCATGTCCAGGATGATGTCGCTTAACTCACGCAGCCTGGAGTCCGGGTGGGACGTGATGCCGATGACGGAATGCAGCCCCAGTTCCCGGCCTGCCACGAGCACTTCCAGTACTTCGCGGGTTTTGCCGCTGGTGGAAAAGGCTACCATGGCATCGTTTTCCTCAATCAGGCCCAGGTCCCCATGTGCGGCCTCACCCGGGTGTAAAAAGGAGGCAGGAGTTCCTGTCGAGGACAGGGTTGCAGAAAACTTGTTGGCGATATGCCCCGCTTTGCCCATGCCGGTTGTCAGCACTTTGCCGGTGCAGTTCTTCAGCAGGGATGCGGCCTTTTCAAAGTTGTCACTGATCGGTATCGAGGAGATTGCCCGGGCTTCCTGCAGAAAGATTTCCTGTACACGTTGTTTAACATCCATCCATTACATCCTCGGGAACTCAACCTCCTGTTATCCGGCCGCAGTGGCACCTCATTGAGCGTGCTGGACTGCCTAGGCAGGCAATGCGGTACTTCAAACGGGTCATGCTGCAATGATCGTATTACGAATCGTACCGATCGATTCGATTTCGCATTCTACTATATCTCCTGGCAGCAGGTATTCGGGAGGATTACGGACGTACCCCACGCCATTCGGTGTGCCCGTAGCAATGATATCTCCCGGTTCAAGCCGCATACTCCTGGACAGGGTTTCAATAACAGTTGCAGTATCGAAGATCTGGTGCCTCGTATTGGAGTTCTGTTTGATCTGGTTATTCACCCGGCAGGCCAGGTTCAGCGCCTGGGGGTCGGGGATCTCATCCCTGGTGACTATCCAGGGACCCATCGGACATGCGCCGGTAAGACTCTTTCCGAGAAAAAACTGCTTGTGGCGCTTTTGTAAGTCGCGCGCGGACACATCATTGATAACGGTATACCCGAAAACATGCTGCAAGGCATGTTCGCGACGAATGCCCTGACCCCCTTTTCCGATAATCACCCCCAGTTCGACTTCCCAGTCCATTTTATCTGACACATCAGGATTGACCGGGATGTCTGCGAACGGACCATTCATGCTGGAAACTGCCTTTGTGAATACGATGGGGTATTTGGGCAGCTTGGGTGCCTCTACCATTTTCCGTGTGGTCTCCTCGACATGTTCCATATAGTTCCAGCCTAAACACATCATGTTTTGCCGGGGCCTGGGGATAGGGGACAGCAATTCGACGGAATCCAGCGCAATCCATTGTTCGCGACCGGACTGCCGTGCCAGTTCATGCAGGTCCGCAAGGTACCGGTCGCCGTCATCGATCACCTGCAGCATGCTGTCGATTTCCGCAGGCCAGCCGGGACAGCCTGCAGGTAACAGGATAGAATCCGCTTGCACTACGGCAAGGTGCACTTCACTATTGTGCATGCATGTGGCGAGTTTCATTACCGGGTACTATGGTTTTCTGCAATGGGTATTGTAATCACAGCCTGATGTTTGAAACCAGATATTGCATGCACGACGCGCACGGGTTCTCCGAGGGACATATACGATGAAAAAATTAGCCGTATTGTTGGCCGTCGTGATGCTGATTGCCGGATTTTTCCTGTTTGACCTGCACCAGTATCTTGATTTTTCCTATGTTAAATCAAGACAGGCACTGATTACGGACTATTTTCATACATACCCCGTAAAAACGGTGCTGATATTCTTCCTGGCGTACTTCGCGGTGGCAGGCCTGTCCCTGCCGGGTGCGGGAGTGCTGTCAGTGCTGGCCGGAGCGATCTTCGGTTTGCCCGTCGGGGCGGTTACCGTATTGCTTGCTGCAACTGCCGGTGCCACCGTTGCATTCTGGCTTTCCCGGTATATCTTTCACGATTTCGTGCAAAACCGTTTCGGCGACAAGCTTCGGGCTGTAAACACGGGGATTGAGAGAGACGGTGCATTTTACCTGTTTACACTGCGTCTGATTCCCATCTTCCCGTTTTTTGTTATCAATCTGGTCATGGGTCTGACTCCCATGCGCACGGCTGTTTTTTCCTCGGTCAGTCTGCTAGGCATGCTTCCGGGTTCCATCATCTTTGTGAACGTCGGCACCCAGCTTGCTGACCTGGAATCCTTGGGCGGAATCCTGACTTTGGATCTTGTCGTGGCGTTCGGGCTGCTGGCGATTTTCCCTTGGGTGGCCAGGAAAGTGCTGGTCTTGTTCCGGGCACGGCGCGCTTATGCAGGTTTTCGCAGACCCAGAAAATACGATCGTAACCTGATTGTAATCGGTGCTGGTTCCGGAGGTCTGATCGCTGCGTATATTGCTGCGATGGTCAAGGCCCGGGTCACTCTCATCGAAAAGGGCAAAATGGGCGGAGATTGTCTGAATACGGGCTGCGTGCCTTCGAAGGCACTGATTCGTTCGGCGAAATTCATTTCACAGGCAAAGCGGGCTGTACAGTACGGCTGTGAGCCTGTCGAGGTAAATTTTGATTTCAGCAAGATCATGCAGCGCGTACGCAGGGTGATCGGGAAAATCGAGCCCCACGATTCCGTGGAACGCTATACAAAGCTGGGGGTCGAATGTATTCAGGGCGAAGCGGAATTGAAAGATCCTTGGACAGTCGCTGTCAATGAAAAAAACCTGACTAGCCGGAATATCATTCTGGCCACGGGGGCCAGCCCCTTTATACCTGAGATACCGGGTCTGTCAGGTATTGAGTACCATACTTCGGATACCATCTGGAGCCTGGAGGAGTTGCCCGAGCGCATGGTTGTACTCGGTGGGGGTCCGATCGGCTGTGAACTGGCACAATGTTTTGCGCGTTTTGGTTCGAGCGTCACCCAGGTTCAAAGAGGTCCCAGAATCCTGCCGCGTGAAGACCCCGAGTGCTCGGCCATGGTGGCAGAAAGCTTCGCTAGGGATGGCGTGCGGATTCTTACCGGGCACGTCGCCAAGGAAGTGCTGCAGGAAGCAGGTTCGAATAGGCTGGTTTGCGCCCATAATGGCGAGGAAGTGAATGTGCCGTTCGATACCATCCTGGTGGCTGTGGGGCGCAAGGTGACCTCGCATTCGGCCTGGGAAAACCACTTGCAGATTGAACTGCAAAAAGACGGAAGGCCGGCACTGAATGAATTTTTGCAGACCAATTACCCCAATATTTATGCCTGTGGCGATCTCGCGGGTCCGTACCAGTTTACGCACACGGCATCGCATCAGGCATGGTATGCCAGTGTCAATGCCCTGTTTGGCAGGTTCAGGAAGTTTCGGGTAGATTATTCGGTCATTCCATGGTGTACCTTCACGGAGCCCGAAGTGGCACGAGTGGGTCTGAATGAACAGGAGGCAAAGAACCAGGGTGTTGAGTATGAGGTCACACGCTATGACCTGTCTGACCTGGACCGCGCCATAGCCGATGAACAAGCGCATGGTATGGTTAAGGTGCTGACCGTTCCTGGCAAAGACAGGATTCTGGGTGCAACCATTGTAGGTGAGCATGCGGGAGACCTGATCACGGAGTACATTTCGGCCATGAAGCATAAACTGGGTCTCGGCAAGATCCTGGGCACCATACATATCTACCCGACGCTGGCTGAAGCCAACAAGGCTGCTGCGGGCGAGTGGAAACGGGCCCATGCACCACAAAGAATGCTGAACTGGGTAAAAAGGTATCATGCGTTTGAACGCCGGTGACAGGCATGCCTGATCGAAGATTGACACTATGCGCGACACGCTTCACTTACTGAAACGAACCGATTTTCCTGAAATTCACCGCAATGAGGTGCAAACCCTGCAGGTCAACCTGGGGTACCGGTGCAACCAGTCCTGTGTACATTGTCATGTAAATGCCGGACCTCATCGCAAGGAGATGATGTCATCTGAAACCATCGATACGGTGATGGAATACCTGAACGCCCGCAAGATTCACACGCTGGATATCACCGGTGGTGCACCCGAGTTGCACCCGCAGTTCAGGCAGCTGGTAAGCATGGCCAACAGCCGGGTAGAGCGTGTCATTGACCGGTGCAATCTGACCATTCTCGAAGAGCCTGGACAGCAGGACCTTGCCGATTTTCTGGCAGCACAGAAAGTACAGGTCGTGGCTTCACTGCCCTGTTATCTTGAGACGAATGTCGACAGGCAGCGTGGCAAGGGGGTGTTTGAGAAAAGTATACGTGCACTTCGCAAACTGAATGCCCTGGGGTATGGCAAGAACGATGAAGTCCTGATCCTCACCCTGGTATACAATCCTCAGGGTCCCGATTTGCCGCCACCGCAGGAAAGGCTGGAGCGGGACTACCGCGAGTTTCTGGTCGAGTACGGGGTCAGCTTTGATCACTTGTTTACCATCACGAACATGCCGATAAACAGATTTGGCAGCACCCTGATCAGCCAGGGAAAATTTAGGGAATACATGCTGTTGCTGCGTGATGCCTACCATGCAAAAAATCTGCAGTCAGTCATGTGCCGCTCCCTGATCAGCGTCGACTGGCAGGGCTATGTGTACGATTGTGACTTTAACCAAATGCTTGGTTTGCCTTTGCAGTACAATAACCAGACGCGCACACATTTGTCAGAGCTGGTTGACGTTGATATGCGTAGCAGCAAAATTGCAGTTGCCGATCATTGTTATGGCTGCACCGCTGGGCAGGGAAGCAGTTGCAGCGGTTCGTTAAGCCCGTGACATTGCGTTTGTCACCGTAGCCTGATCTGGACTCTGTACATGAAATCCTTGTTGGCACATATTATTTCAACCCTGGTCATTCTGGCCTCTTCCGTGCATGCAGAACAAATGGCGGATTCCTTTGTTGTGCCTGTAGTGACCGAACATGCTGTAAAAAAACATGTGTCCCCTACCGTCCTGTACAGTGCAGCGGTCATCAGCCGCAACGATGCCAATCTGGCCGGAGAGATATCCGGCCTCCTGACCTGGGTTGCGGAAGTGGGGGATCGTTTCCGAAAAGGCGAGCGGGTGGCAAAACTGGATGATGTGTTTATCAGACAGCAGGTGATTGAGGAAAAGTCCATTATCCAGAGTGAACAGGCCAAATATAATTTTTATACCAGGACAGTCGAGCGCTTCAGTCAGCTTCTGACGGACGATAACATTGCATACAGTCGGGTTGACCAGGCAAGCACGGATCAATCTGTCGCACGCAGCAACATCCTCTCTGCCAAGGCACGTCTGGCACAGGCTGAGGAACGTTTGAAGCGCACCAATATCCTTGCACCCTTTGATGGTGTCGTGTCGGCACGGTTCCTACAGGCAGGGGAATGGGCTGACAAGGGTGCAGTCATTGTACGCCTGGTCAGTCTTGACGATCTGGAGATTCAAACGCATGTACCGTCCAGCACCTTGCAGTATGTAGCAAAAGGTACACCCTTGATGTACACGGACGGAAACATGTCCGGTACAGGCAAAGTGCGTGTATTCGTACCGGTTGGAGGGGACGTGTCACGGTTATACGAATTGCGGATCTCTGTATCCGACCCTTCACTCGAAGCCGGCAATCTGCTGCGTGTTGCCATACCGACGGCGCATCCCCGTGAAACCATACTGGTGCCCCGTGATGCGTTGGTATTGCGCAGGGAAGGCGTGTACGTATTCCGGATCAATAAAGAATCCATTGCCGAAAAGATTACCGTGGAGACCGGGATTGCAGAATCCGGAAACATAGAGGTCATCGGCGGCATTCTGGAACATGACCGTGTGGTGACGCGCGGTGGTGAAAACCTGGAGCATGGTATGGCAGTCAGGGTAAAACCGCTGCAAACGCACCCATGAATCTTATCAAGTCTGCTCTGAGCAACCCTACGGCAACTCTGGTTGGCTGCTTGCTGGTGATCCTGTTTGGTTCCGTGACCCTGACTCGTTTGCCCATACAGCTTACCCCTGCAGTTGAACAACCCGAAATTGTGATTTCCACCAATTGGCGTGCAGCGGCTCCGGAAGAAGTTGAATCTGAAATTATTGAACCACAGGAAAAACAGCTGCGTGGTCTGCCCGGTATGCAGGAACTGCTATCGGAGGCCAGTGCCGGAAAAGGCAAGATCACGATCACCTTCGATGTAGACTATGACCTGAATCGTGCGCTGATCGAGGTGATCAACCGTCTGAACCGTGTCCCCAGTTACCCTGAAGATGCGGACGAGCCTGTACTGAGTACGGCCGGGGGGAGAGGGCGCCCGATCGCATGGTTCATCATCAAGACGAACGAAAGCAATACGAGACCGATCGAGACCTACCGGGATTTTGTCGAAGAGGTTGTGCAGACACGTTTTGAGCGAGTCCCGGGTGTTGCCCTTTCTGAAGTGCGTGGTGGCAATGAATATGAGGTGCGGGTTACGGTCGACCCGTACAAGGCGGCAGGATTGGGGGTAGGGTTGCCTGAGGCTGCAGCAGTTGTAGGCAGCAACGACGATGTGTCCGGTGGCACTGCGCATGTCGGTAAGCGGCGTTACACATTGCGTTATACCGGCGCACTGGATGCCCAGCAATTCGGTGATCTGATCCTGGAGTGGCGTGACGGCAAACCGGTCACCTTGCGGGACATCGCCCAGGTAGAACTTCGTACAGTCGATCGAAACAACTTTGTAATTACCAAGGGTGACCTGACCATAGCTGTCAACGCCTACCGTGAGGCAGGCGTCAATGTGCTTGAAACCATGGCTGACATACGTGCTGCGGTCAAGGAAATCGAGCAGGGTCCTTTCAAACGGGCCGATCTCAATATTGAACAGGTTTATGACGAAACCGTGTACATCAACAGTGCGATTGAACTGCTTCGCAACAGTCTGAGTCTGGGAATCCTGTTGGCTATAGTGGTTCTATGGTGGTTTTTAAGAAAGTTCCGGGCCACCCTTATCGTCACCCTGACCATACCTTTGTGCTTGTTCGTGACGCTGGTGGTAATGAATATGACAGGGCGCACCATCAATGTCATATCCTTGGCAGGCATGGCCTTTGCGGTAGGTATGGTGATGGATGCCGCAATCATCGTGCTGGAGAATATCGTGCGGATGCGTGAGCAGGGAATGACTTCCAGGAAAGCGGCACTTGAGGGTACCCTGCAGGTCTGGCCAGCCCTGTTTGCTTCCGCCGTCACCACGGTAGCAATATTTTTGCCGATCATATTTTTAAAGGACCAGAGCGGTCAGCTGTTCTCGGATCTCGCGATCGTAATTTCCGCGGCCACGGCTACCTCCCTTCTGGTAGCAAGTGCAGTCATTCCCGTTGCAGCACACAAGTTCATGGCAAACATGGGTAGAGAGCGCCGCGATTCCTGGTTGGAACGTTCCAGTTCTTTCATCATGAAGATGACCGGTTCAGCCGCCCTGCGCTGGATGTGGATTGCTGGCTTGATCAGTTCTGCGCTCGCGATCACTTATCTGGCATTTCCCAAAACCGATTACCTGCCCACCGGCAACCGCAATCTGGTATTCGGCATCGTGATCCCGCCTCCGGGTGTCAATATTGACCATATTGAACAAGAAATGGGCAAGGTGGTTGCCGCACGTCTGCAACCTTATCTGGATGGCAGCAAGTCCCCAAAAATCAAACACTACTTTTTTGTTGCCCGACCGGGTTCCATGTTTTTGGGTGCACAGGCGCAGTCCTCCAATAAAGAGGAAATCGACCGGGTACTGGAGGTGGTGCACGAAACCGTACAAGGTTTTCCGGACAGTTTTGTCGTTGTCCGGAAAGCTTCTTTGTTCAGTGGCGTCGGCGGGCGTACGGAAGTCGACATCAATATCCAGGGAAGCAATATCGATAGCCTGTTACGCGCTGCACGGGTCGGGTTTTTTGAAATTCCAAATGTTTTCAACGGGACCCGGGCCCGTCCTCGCCCCGGCCTGCAGCTGGCTGAGCCCGAGTTACAAATGGTGCCTAAAGAGGACCGCCTGATCGAGGCCGGATGGAATCGTGGCACGATGGCGGTCCTGACCCGGTTTCTGGGTCAGGGTCTGTTTGTAAATGAATTTTTTACGGGTGAAGAAAAGATCAATGTGGTTGCAAGGGTTGAACCCTGGTCAACTCCGGAAGAGCTGGCTGCAATCCCCTTGTATACTCCGAAAGGCGGGGTATTGCCGGTCAGTGAACTTGTTGATATCAAACGTACGGCCGGTCCGGATCAGATTCGCCGCCTGGACCGTCGGCGTACCGTCACCCTGGAGTTTCGACCGCCACCCGGTATGCCACTGGAAGTGGTCATTGATAAGATCAAGCAGGAAATTGTACCGCTAATGGAACGGGAGCTTCCGGAGGATGGAGAGATTCGACTCAGTGGTTCTGCAGACAACCTGAAGACAGCCATTAAAAGTTTTGCCGGCAGCTTTGTCCTGGCAGTGATCATCCTTTATCTTTTGATCAGCGCCCTGTTCCGGTCGTTCATCGACAGCATTCTCGTGGTTCTGGTCCTGCCCCTTGCTACAGTAGGGGGTGTGTTGATGCTACGGGCACTGGGTCTACACGCGGACCTGCTAACCATGCTCGGCTTTATCGTCTTGCTTGGCCTGGTCGTGAACAATGCAATCTTGCTGGTGCATCAGGCCCGTGCTGCCGAACGCAGAGGGAAATCGCGACACGATGCCGTGCACGAATCTGTACGTGTGCGGTTACGGCCCATATTGATGAGCACCCTGACCAGTATTTTCGGGATGTTGCCTTTATTGATCATTCCTGGAGCCGGCTCTGAACTTTACCGGGGCTTTGCGGGCGTGATCGTTGGCGGTATGGGTGTAAGTACCATGTTCACGCTTATTCTGCTGCCCAGCTTCCTGCAGCTTGGAACGGCAAAACCACTTCGTGCGGATGAAACTGCTCCCGCCTGATACAACCAGGCCACCGCTGGTTGGAAGTGCGGGGTCTACTTGGCTGTCAGCTTGATCTCTATTCTTCTGTTTTTGGCATAGGCTTCGGGAGTTTCACCAGTATCCAGTGGACGGTGTTCACCGAAGCCGGTTGCTGCAAGACGCTGTGGCGGGACCCCTTGCTCAATCATGTATCTCACGATGGCCAGGGCTCGAGCCGTGGACAATTCCCAGTTGGAGGGGAATTCCGGTGTTTTGATTTTTCTCGAGTCGGTATGCCCGTCAACCCGAATGACCCAGTCAATGTCACCCGGTATGTCAGCCGCTACGTCAGTGATGATCCTGGCCAGCGATTTCACCTGTTCCTTTCCGCGATCACCCAGGCTGGCTGAGGCGGTATCAAACAGGAGTTCTGACTGCAGGATAAACCTGTCCCCTACAATCCGGATATTGGGGTTTTCCCCCACCACATCGCGCAGACGGCCAAAAAAATTGGAACGGTAGTACGCAAGTTTCTGTACCATCTGAAGCAGGGACCTGTTCAGCTCCCGGGAAAACCTTTCAAGGTTTTCATCATCCAGCTTCATTTCAATTCCTAGCATCTGCGAGATCGCACTGAGCTGCTCGCGCAGCATCTTCACCTGTCTGTTGATCAGTTGGATTTGCGCGATGGATCGGGCCGAAAGCTCTTTTTCCTGTTTGAGAGTTTCTTGGCTTTCCTGAAGCTGGCCAGACAGATTCGCAACATCCTGTTCCAGCTGACTGCGCAAGCCGGTCAGCAACTCGACATCCGTCTGCAGTTCGGTTACGTCTTCAGACTTGTTCAGAAGCTGCGAGGACAGTTTATCAACGCGTTCTTGCAGGCCTGCAGTCGTTGTTTTTTCTGTAGCAAGCAGCTTTGAAAGTTCCGCCGTCACCCGGTCAAGTTCGGAAATTGTTTGTTCCTTGCCGGTCAGTGCGATGCTCAGGAAAAATTGCCCGATTGTAAATATCAGCAGCAAAAATACGATAACGATCAGCAGGGCAGAGAATGCGTCTACAAAGCCTGGCCAGATATTGACATTCCGGCGGGATGAGTAGGAAAGCCGCACGTTACTCGGGTGGTTTTCGATGTGCCAGTGAGGCACCGATCGTACGTGCCAGAATACGAAACTCCTTGCGCAACTCTTCCGACAATGGTTGCTGATTCCGCTTCAGGTACTCGCTGAGCTCGGCCAACTGGCGTGTGAGCTCAAACAGGTTCGAATCCAGTCTGGAGCGTTCACTCACCTGATCACCCAGGGTGCGTTCCAGGGTTTCAATACCATCTGCGGTTTTCTCCAGCAAGGCCTGCACGTACTCCGGCACGGAGACATCCTCGATGTCCGTCAATGCCCCCGAGGAAAGCCGGGTAATACCTGAAAGCCATTCCTCCAGTTCATTGAAAAATCTCCTTTGTGCGTGACTTGTTTGCAGGTCTGTAAAACCCAGTACCAGCGAACCGGCCAGGCCAAAAAATGATGAACTGAATGCTACGCCCATGCCTGCCAGGGGCTGTTGCAGCCCCTGCTTGAGGTTTTCGAACAACAGCAGGCTGTTGTCACCGTCGGCAGACATGTTCTTGATCACGTCGCTGGCTGAACTGATTGTGATCAGTAACCCCCAGAACGTACCCAGGAGTCCCAGGAATATGAGCAGGCCTATCAGGTACCTAGAGATGTCACGGGATTCTTCCATGCGGTTGGTGATGCTGTCCAGCAGGGAACGCATGGACAGTGTGGATAACGTAAAGTGGTTGCCAGTCTTCTGGGCCAGCATTCGTTCCATGGGCGCAAGCAAGGGTGTGGTTTTTTTGGGAGAGCCACTTTTTTTCGGACTGCGAAAATGTTCGATCCATTCGATTTCCCTGGCGAGGTTGACTACCTGCAGAAAGTTGTATGCCAAGCCTGCAGCCAATACCAGGACGATCAGGGAGTTGAACCACGGATTGGCCTTGAACGCAAAGATAATCGGGTCATGGGCGGCCAGTGCTGCAAGGATTGCACTCAGCACGAAGATCGCCATCCAGGTTAACACTAGATAAGGTTTCGTCATGGTAAGTTGTAAGTTCTGGATATCAGTAGAATTTGCGTCACATGTTATCATGCAATGCCTGTTTCTACATATACATCAACACGCAGAGAAGAAAGGGATCAAGATCCGTGAACCTTGTTTCGGTCTAGTGATGCGTTTTGCGCTGTTGCTGAATCAGCTCATATGCCTTGCGTATCTCCTGGGTTTTTTCTGTGGCAATCTCGATCATTTCTTCCGGCAAACCCTTGGAGATCAGTTTATCCGGATGATGCTGGCTCATCAGTCTGCGATAGGCCTTCTTGACATCCGCCTCTGTCGCCGCCGGGTCAACACCGAGAACCCTGTGCGCGTTCCTTATTTCCGATGCTGATGCTGGCTGGGCGCTTCCGGCATGTCCGGAATGATACTGCTGTCCAAACGTGATGGATTCCAGCTGAGCCAGCCATTCGACCGGGTAACCCAGCCTGTTGCAGATATGATGCAGCAGGCGTTCCTCTGCAGGGTCCTTGACGCCGTCTGCATAGGCAGCTTGCAACTGGATTTCTATGAACATCTGGATAAGTGTGGTCTTGCGCTGGCATTCCGCGCGGAACTGTTCGAGCACATCATCCAGCATGAAGCCGTCCTGCCTGCCCTGGTTGAACAGCTCAACGGCAACTTTTCGCTGCTCTTTGTTCAAGCGCATTTGCTCTACGACCTGTTCTGCGAGCTGGATTTCTTTGGGGGAAACGTGCCCGTCAGCCTTGGCAATACAACCCATTACCGAAAAGGTTGCAGTAAAAAAGGCGGCCTGGGTGCGTTCCTGGGAACCCCTGTCAAATCCGATCCGGCCCGCATGACCCGCGGATGATTTGTCCAGCTGGTGGCCCAGCATGACTCCGATCATGGCGCCAAGGGGTCCCCCCAGGGCAAATCCGAGTCCACCTCCTGCCAGTTTTCCCCACCAACTCACTGTCGTGTTGCCTGTACTGTTCGCATATATTCGAATTGTTGCAATGTTATCAGTGCTGGCGGGGTATCGCTAATCAGCACAGGTTCTGAATCCGGCAAATACGTCGTTGCGGTCTGCCCCGTAGTAGTTGCGCCAGGTATTGCGCAGCATTCTCCCGCGGGTGGCCCACGCGCCCCCACGCAGCACTTTTGTCTGACCAAACAGCGGTCGGGAATACTCCCTGTACCAGTCCGGTGAAAAACCCGGGTACGGCAGAAAAGTCGAGTCTGTCCATTCCCAGACGTTGCCGAGCATTTGCCGACAGCCCGAAGCGCTGTCACCATTCGGGCAGGCATCTACTGCAACGGTACCTGGGGCCGTACTGTCCAGGTTGGCACAATTCTCAGCGATATGCTTTCCCCAGGGAAACGGGGTCTTGCGCGGCCCGTCGTCGGTCCTGTTGCCCGGATCACAGGCTGCGGCAAATTCCCACTCCGCTTCTGTCGGCAGGCGGCGGCCCGCCCATTTGCAAAATGCGCTGGCTTCATGCCAGCTGATGTGGATCACCGGGTGTGACAGGTCCAAGGGACGCCACTGGTCAAACTGCCTTGCGTACCACGTCTGGTCTGAATCCCTGTTCCAGTATACAGGGTGTTCAAGACCCTGTTCACAGCGCCACCTCCATCCTTGCTGGCACCAGTATTTCTCTGTCAGGTATCCGCCGGCTTCGACAAACTCTGCATAATCCTGGTTGCTCACGGCATACCGGGCGATTCTGAATGGTGCGAGTGTGACCTTGTGTGCCCATTTTTCATTGTCAAAGATGAATTCACCATCCCGTTTCGCACCGAGCATGAATACCCCCCCTGCAATTTCAATGTCTTCGTTTGCCGGAGACTCGGCATGGCCGGACGGTGCCTTGCCCTGCAGAAAACCTGGTGCCGGATAAGCCAGTGTCTGGCGTGTATACGTCAGGGCTTCGCCATGCATGTCTTCATGAAATAGGGCCAGCAGGTAGAAGTATTTTTCAGAATCTGCAAGTTCGATCTGATTCAGTTGTACGAGCTCTGCTGACAGCACGTCTTCCATGTACTTGAGAATGTTGATCATGTCAGGCAAGGGCAGATCCCAGCGCAGATCATGCTGGATTGAAATGGAATCGAACAGCTCATCCGAGTCCGGAAGGATTTCCGTTCGTCTGCCCAGGTGACGTAGTACCCACAGTTCGTGAAAATAGGCGGCATGTGCAATTTCCCAACACAACGGATTGGTAGTGGGTAGCCGGGGTCCCAGCAGTTGCTGTTCGTCTAGGTCTTCGACCAGCGCCAGCGTTCTGGCACGCGCATCCTGCAATGCCGCTGTCAGGGCTTTTACTGTGGCAAGGTCGTAATTCATGGATTGCCCATGTCGGATTGTGTTCGGGTAAGGCAATATACCCTGTTATTCATCCCATAGCGTAATACCATTTGCCTTATCATGAAAATTATTCTTGTTACACCGGCATTGCCCCGGTCCCGTGCGGGAAACCGTGCTACCGCAACCCGCTGGAGAAACATACTGGTTGAGCTCGGGCACAGGGTGGACGTGAAAACCGAGTTCACAGAGGGGCGGTATGATGCCATGATTGCGCTGCATGCATGGCGCAGTGCTGCATCCATACGTCGTTTCCATTTGCAGTGCCCTGACCACTTGCTGGTAGTGGCATTGACCGGCACCGATATATATAAATTCATCAGGACGTCTCCTGAGCCTACATTATATTCCATTCAGGCCGCAGACATTCTGGTGACCCTGCATGATCTCGCAGGTCTGGCGATTCCTGAAAGATATAGGAAAAAGATTTCCGTGATCCATCAATCGGCTAAGCCGGTGGTCCGCAAGCCCGTAGAAAGAAGAAAAGCATTTAGCGTGTGTGTGATCGGACATTTGCGTGAAGAAAAAGACCCGCTGCGTGCGGCCCGTGCCGTACGCAGGCTGCCGGCCCATTCGCGTGTACAGGTCAATCAATACGGCAAGGCTCATACACAGGTCTGGGCAAAGCGGGCAGAAAAGGAAATGCGGGACAATGCCCGGTATCACTGGCACGGTGAGGTGCCGCACTGGCAGGTGCGCAAGGTGTATGCAACCGCAGATGTGATGGTATTGAGTTCGAGAATGGAAGGAGGCGCCAACGTCATTTCAGAAGCCTGCGTGGCAGGCCTGCCGACAATCGCCTCGGATATCGCGGGTTCGATCGGTTTGCTGGGGAAAGATTATCCCGGCTATTTTACAGTAGGGGATACCCGTGCATTGCGAACACTGCTTCTCAGGGCCGAAGCAGACCCGGTCTGGCTGCAAGAACTGCAGGCCAGGTGCCAGGCCAAAGCCGGGTTGTTTTCCTGTGAGCGCGAGAAGAGCAAATGGAAAATCTTGTTAGGCAACGCCACCTGAACGACTGCGCGCGGTCTGTTCTATTTCATTCTGCAGTGCGGTATCAAGGTATTTGATTTGTTTCATAATGAAGTTTTGGTTGTGCTGCATGAAAGTTCAGCGTAGCCTGACCCTGTGAGTGTTTTATAGTTGTTTGCTTGCGGGCCGGCAATACAGCCAGATGCAGGTCGAGCGTAACATTACAGTCATGTCCCGGGAGTGCAGGAGACTGCAGGGCGGGGCAATTTAAGTGTCAGCAACGCACGACTCTATGCAGTAAAACATCACCAGCTAGACGACGAGCCTGCATGGAAAGCCTGCTTCACGCGGGCTTTCCTTTTGTGGGCTGCACACAGGTCAGGTCGGGTGAGCTGGCCTGTCACAGGCCCCCGGCATCCACTATTGTCCCCCTGATGCATCCGTATTGACATATATGGACTCCATTTCATCACTGGCCGGGTGCACGTGTCCGATGATACCGGCATGTCGATAGCCCAGGCGGTGCAGTTCCGCGACACAGGCCTGCGCGTGCCGAGCGGGGACTGCAGCCAGCAAACCGCCGGAAGTCTGGGGGTCAAACAGCACAGGGTAGAGCGGGTGCCGGGTAGCAGCCTTCTGGTTTTTGACGGCACGGCGCAGACGAACATTAGAGGGCTGCAGGGAACTGAAGATTCCCAGTTCAATCGTTTCGGGTGTGCCATCGAGAATCGGCAGTGCATTCAGGTCCACCCGTATGTCCACCTGACTTGCCCGCACCATCTCTACCAGATGACCCAGTACACCAAAGCCCGTGATGTCCGTACAAGCATGTACACCATGGTCGTACAGGCATTGTGCGGACGCATGGTTTGAAAGGAGCATGCAGTCAATGGCTCCGGCGATCCAGCGTCCCTTGGCTTTGCCACGCATTTCAGCAGCAAACAACGTGCCGGTGCCTACTGGTTTTGTGATGATCAGGGCGTCACCAGCCTGCATGCCTCCCTTGGCGAGCAGTTTCTCCCTGTCGATCAGTCCGGTCACACTCAGGCCGAAAGAAAGTTCAGCTCCTTCACTGGAATGGCCACCTACCAGGGTCGCCTGGTGCTGGTTCAGCACCTGTACTGCACCATCCATGATCTGGTAAAGCTGCTGCTCGACAATATTTTCCATACCGTAAGGAATGGTTGCGATGGCCATCGCTGCCTGGGCTTCTGCTCCCATGGCAAACACGTCGCTGAGACTGTGATTGGCTGTAATCTGTCCGAAAACATAGGGGTCATCTATGAATGCCCGAAAATAATCCACCGACTGTACCTGTACTTTCCCCGGGGGCACCTCCACTACGGCGGCATCGTCGGGGGCATCCAGCCCGAGCAACACATCTTCGCGCATGAAAGGTGACAGTTGATTGATGACCCGACTCAAGACGTTGCTGCCTATTTTTGCGCCGCATCCGCCACACCGCATTGCGATGGCAGAGAGTTCCTTGAGTGAATCCTGGCTTGCCAGCGTGCTGTCGAAACCATGATCCTGCTTGGTTTCCATCTCCGGGAGACTGTTGTACTTGTGCATGAACTTCCGGTCGATGGCATCCTTGAGCCTCCACACCCATGCTCCTTCCCAGGCCAGCACTCCCCTCGAGGCGACAGCGTATTGATTTCCTGTACTGATCAAGCTGAGGAAGCTGATTTGCGGCACGTGCTTTTTTAGCGGTCTGTCCTGAAGCGCGCGTTTCAGGTTCTTGTACAAGGGCCGTCCCTGTCGCACCGCAAACACGCCCGATTTGGGTCGAGGGTAGTCGGTCACCGTGGCAATGTCTCCTGCGGCAAACACGTCGCTGTGAGAAATCGACTGCAGGGAACTGTTCACCAGTATAAATCCTCGCTCATCCACGGCAAGCCCGGATTCCCTGTACCAGGAAGGAGCTGAGGCATGTGTGGCCCAGATTGTGGCATCTGCTTCCAATGAATCATCCGAATCCAGCCGGATGGCCCCAGTGTTGACTTCAGTGACTGTTCGCGAGTTGTGTACAACGATTCGGCGGTCCTTCAATACCCGTAGAAAACGGCGTTGTACGGAACGGTTGTGCGTGGGCAGAACCGAACCGTTGCCGCAGATGAGATGAAATTGAAGCCTGTCCGTAGGCAAGGCGTGCTTGTGCAGTAGCTTCTGCAGATGGAACTGTGTTGACAGGGCAACTTCAACTCCTCCGGCCCCTGCACCCACCACGACGACCTGGTACCTGCCACTGCGTGCCAGCACTTCCCTCATCATGGCGTCCCATCCACGCAAAAACTGATTGATGGGTTTCACGCCCAGTGCATGTTCATCTGAGCCCGGCACTTCCAGGGAAGGCGTCGATCCGGTATTGATGGAAAGCACGTCAAACCGCACCGGTGGGCGATTGCCACAGATAACATACTTGTTTTCCAGGTCGAGCGCACTGGCATGCGTATGAAACAGGCGTGCCCCCGCAAACCGTGAGAGAGGCTGTAAATCAATATGACTTTCGTCATATTCGTAATGGCCTGCAATATAGCCAGGAAGCATGCCTGAATACGGGGTGTGCACATCGCGGCTGATCAGGGTGATCTGCAGGCCCGATACGGGATTCATGCCAAATTTTTTCAGTACGGCAACATGGCTGTGACCGCCACCGATTAACACCAGGTCTTTGACAACTGTTTGATTAGTCGAACTTTGCACGAAATGTTCCGATCGGGTCAATTTGGTTTGGGCTTGCCGGTGTCAACTGCCGTACCGGTTCTGCCCATGCTGTCATGGTTTTTTCGGAGAGCTTGGCCGGAAGTAGTTTTCCAGGAATTCATCGAAAGATACGGTATCCGAAGCCTCTATCTTGCGTTGTTTTTCAACAGATTGCAGCACCACATTATTGAAATGCTCCGTATCCTGATCACCCAACGGATGCTTGCACAACTGGTTGCGGTGCATTTCGGAGTACCGGCTCGAGATTTCGAAAAACCCTTCCTTGTGGGTGCGCATCTCGTGCAGTACTTTTGCAGAGGGTGTCAGCGCAGGATCTTCAATCAACTCGACCTGATGACGCAAGGCATCGCGGTAGCTGTCACAATGGCTCAATTCATCCAGTGCTTCACAGATGCCCTGCATCTCGCACAGGATTTCCCGGCCCCACGCCTGCAATGAAATCTTTTTCCGCCCTCTGGTCAGCCTGAGCGCCGGGTCACGGCCATGGTGTGCGGTATTGATCTCGTTGTTATCGATGGCCTGGCGTTCCTCCGTATTGATCAATGGACTGTGCTGCAACAGGCAGAAAACCATGAAGGCTTCCAGAAAATGGAGTTGAGTGGAGCTGGTGCCCAACGGTTCGAACAAATCCAGGTCCAGGGAGCGCAGCTCGATATACTGGACTCCACGCTGGCCTAGTGCATGAATCGGTTTTTCATCAGCCGCACAAGGCTGCTTGGGCCGGACGGTACTGTAATATTCATTTTCAATTTGCAGGATATTGGCATTGAGCTGGCGGTACTCGCCGTCAACCTTGACACCGAGCCTCTCATATTCGGGAAATGGTGTTTCGATGGCACGGGCCAGACATTTGATGTACGAGTCAACACTGTCGTAACAGGCCTTGATTCCGATTTCACTTTCTTTCTTGTTGTTGTAGCCGATATCTCCCATGCGCAAAGTTGTTGCATAGGGCAGGTAATACGTGATGCTGTCAAACTGCTTCAGGGAGCCGGGCTGTCCGCTTAAGAAAGATTTGCAGACTGCAGGGGACGCACCAAACAGATAATAGATTAGCCATCCGTAACGCTGCAGGTTACGCGTCAATGCGAAATACCGGTCCGAAACAAAATCCTGGAGCGATAAGGCACGGCCGGAAACATCGTGATAGTACGACCAGAAACCGTCCTGCATCGAATAATTGAAATGTATGCCTGCGATCACCTGCATCATCTTGCCGTAGCGATACCCGAGACCACGGCGATAGACAGTTTTCATCATGCCCAGATTCGACTCGCCGTAATCTGCGATGGGTATACTTTCATCACCAACCACTGCGCACGGCATGCTGGTGCCCCACAACGACTCATTTCCCAGCCGCGGGTAAACGAACTGATGGATTTTTTTCAGGAACTCAAGGGTTGAGGGGATCCCCTGCATGGGCGGCGTAATGAGTTCCAGCAGTGCTTCCGAATAATCTGTAGTGATATAGGGGTTGGTAAGCGCGGAACCCAGAGCATGCGGGTGTGCCTGCTGTGAAATCTTTCCGTCACGGTCTACCCGCAGCGATTCTTTTTCCAGACCAATCTTGCTGCCGGACAACAGATGCAAATGCCTGTCCCTGATGATCCGGGAGAGATTGTTGTGTAACTGCTCGTACATTGATCCTGGCATGCCGGTCACTTTGTGTGAGCCGGTATACCACAGTATCCTGAATTCATCCGTTGACGAGCATTGTACACATTTTATTTTCAAATGCTGCCCAGATAAAAGTCCTGTCTTGAAAATAAACACCGGCCCTTGTCCCTGGCGATCCCTGGAGAAGGGTCCGGCCACGGCGTCGGCCTGTTTTTGCAGGGCTGCCCGCGCATGACCTGTACATGAGTCAGCGGCCCTGTTTCGGTCAAGATGAAGGGGCTATGCCAGTTCCCTGCACAGGCGTTGCCAGTCGAATGCCGGTCCCGGGTCGGTTTTCCGCTGCGGTGCAATATCGGAATGGCCGGTAATTCCCCGTTTGCTCAAAGCCGGGTAGGCGATGCGCAATGTGTCAATCAATGTTGCCAGAACCTGATACTGGGCATCTTCGTAGGGCTGTTGATCGGTGCCTTCCAGTTCAATCCCAATGCTGAAGTCATTGCAGTTCTCCTGTCCCCTGTAGCTCGAGACTCCGGCATGCCACGCCCGGCGATCAAAGGGGACAAACTGGGTGATTCTGCCGTCACGCTGTATCAGCACATGTGCCGACACCCTTTGGTCTGCTATGGATGCAAAAAGGGGATGTGCGTCGGCCTCAAGCTGATTGGTAAACAACTGTGCGATGTAGGGTCCCCCGAACTGGCCGGGGGGCAAGCTTATGTTGTGGAGGACAATCAATGAAGGCTGACAGTCAGCGGGCCGTTCATCCGCATTCGGTGAAGGCCTATAGCATGCGCCGGAAATCAGATGGCTTGCAGGGTCAACGCGCATGTGGCGAGTATGCGCAATGTTCACGCAATAAAAAAGGCCCCGCAATGCGAGGCCTTTGTAGATGGGACGCAAAAGCCACTACATCACATCATGCCGCCCATGCCGCCCATGCCTGCCATATCGGTAGCTCCCGGGTGGTCATGTGCTTCTTCCTTCGGTTTTTCAGCCACCATAGCCTGTGTGGTAATCATCAGGCCTGCGATGGAAGCCGCATTTTGCAATGCAGTGCGCGCCACCTTGGTGGGGTCAAGAATACCCATTTCAATCATGTCATTGAATTCACCGGTGGCTGCGTTGTACCCGTAGTTGCCCTCGCCTTCATCGACCTTTGCAAGGATGACAGAGGCTTCCTCTCCCGAGTTGGCAACAATCTGGCGCAGGGGCTCTTCCATTGCACGGCGTGCAATCGCAATTCCCATGTCCTGGTCATGGTTGCTGCCTTTCACGTCACTCAGGGCATTGCGTGCACGCAGCAACGCCACGCCACCACCAGGAACCACACCCTCTTCGACCGCAGCGCGTGTCGCATGCAAGGCATCTTCAACGCGTGCTTTCTTTTCTTTCATTTCCACTTCTGTAGCAGCGCCAACCTTGATCACCGCAACCCCGCCGGCGAGTTTTGCCATGCGTTCTTGCAGTTTTTCCTTGTCGTAGTCAGAGGTGGAATCCTCGATCTGTGCCTTGATCTGGTCGATACGGCCTTTGATGTCGCCCGCCTGACCTGCACCATCCACAATCGTGGTGGCTTCCTTTGAAACCATGACGCGCTTGGCACTGCCGAGATCGTCGAGGCTGGCTTTTTCCATGGACAGGCCAACTTCTTCAGAGATCACCGTGCCTCCGGTCAATACTGCAATATCCTGCAGCATCGCCTTGCGACGGTCACCAAAGCCGGGGGCCTTGGCTGCACAGACTTTGACGATGCCGCGGATGGTGTTGACCACCAGTGTTGCCAAGGCTTCGCCTTCAACGTCTTCTGCAATGATCATCAAGGGCTTGCCTGACTTTGCTACACCTTCCAGCAGTGGCAGCAGGTCACGGATGTTGGAGATTTTCTTGTCATGCAGCAGGATGAACGCGTCTTCCAGATCTGCGCTCATGTTGTCCTGGTTGTTGACAAAATAGGGTGACAGGTAGCCACGGTCAAACTGCATACCTTCCACGACTTCCAGTTCGTTATCCAGTGCGTTTCCTTCTTCTACCGTGATGACACCTTCCTTGCCAACCTTGTCCATGGAATCAGCAATGATGTCTCCAATAGACGAGTCAGCATTGGCCGAGATGCTGCCTACCTGGGCAATGGCTTTGGAATCCGCACAGGGCTTGGACAGACCCTGCAGGCTTTCCACTGCAGTAATAACGGCCTTGTCCAGGCCGCGTTTGAGGTCCATCGGGTTCATGCCAGCTGCAACGGCCTTCATTCCTTCCCGTACAATAGCTTGGGCCAGCAGCGTTGCCGTCGTGGTACCGTCACCGGCCACGTCCGAGGTTTTCGAAGCCACCTCTTTCACCATCTGCGCGCCCATGTTTTCAAACTTGTCTTCCAGTTCAATTTCTTTTGCAACGGACACTCCGTCTTTGGTTACGGTGGGAGCCCCGAAAGACTTGTCTAGAACAACATTGCGCCCCTTGGGTCCCAGAGTTGCTTTTACAGCATTGGCCAAAACATTGACGCCTTTCGCCATACGTTGTCTGGCATCTTCGTCAAAACATACTTCTTTTGCACTCATGATTATTCCTTCCTAAATGCGTTAATACTGTTTGATTGTTAGGGGCTAGTCTTCGATCACTGCCATGACGTCGTCTTCACGCATCACCAGCAAATCTTCTCCCTCGACTTTCACTTCAGTGCCGGAATATTTTCCGAACAGGATTTGGTCTCCAGCTTTCAGATCCAGTGCCCGCACTTCTCCACTGTCAGTGATCTTGCCATTTCCCACTGCGACCACTTGACCTTTGATCGGTTTCTCTGCAGCTGAATCTGGGATCACAATACCACCAGGGCTTGTACGTTCTTCTTCCATACGCTTGACGACCACCCGGTCATGCAACGGACGTATCTTCATCAGGATCGCCTCCTTTTAGTTTCAGTAAATTGGGTTTTTGATCACTCGACTCGCGTTGTCAAATACGATCAATTTTATTAGCACTCATAATTAGCGAGTGCTAATAATACGGGTAGGATGGTTGATGTCAAGCTGTTTTTTTCAAGAAATTTCAGTCTGTTGCTCAATCGTCGTGCCGGGTGGCCTCACCTTCATAGACATTGCCGCGGGAAGTGCGCACATGGGTGGTGTACAGGGTGTTTTTGAAAACGATGCCGAATCTGGCCATGCACCATGTGATCAATGGCCTGCGTGTGTAGGGTACCAGGCAGACAAACCCGATTACATCGGTAAAAAACCCCGGGGTGAGCAACAAGGCTCCTCCCACCAACAGGGCAACTCCCTCCAGCATCTCCATTGCCGGATTACGGCCCTCGCTGAGGGTCCGCTGGAGTTTCAGATAGGTATGGAACCCCTGTATACGCAGCAAAGCGACTCCCAGAATGGCGGTCAGGACAACGAGTCCAATCGTGGGAAATGCGCCGATCAGGCTGCCGACCTGGATCAGGAGGTAGATTTCAATGATCGGGACAATCAGAAAGGCTGCCGCCAGAACGGGGAACAACCTGATTCGGGTACGCGACATGACAGGCTCCCTCCCTACAATGTGTGTCCGGACTGAGCTACCTGAATACCGGATTCTGCATGCAATTCAGATGTCATGACCCTGGAGCCAGCCTGTATTGAAGTAGGTAACATGTTATGCGGTCCTGAGTGTACTGTATACCGTATAGCCCCTGAGGAGTACCCGGATACTGCAGGAAAGTTCTTCCATAGGGCACGTGCCTGCATTCCGATGTCTGGTTGCCTTGCAGCAAACCATGTCCTGAGGCTTGTTGGATATTCTGATTCCAATATATCATGCACCATGAGTTCACATTTACTGGTACTGACCACTTTCCCGGATGGCGATACTGCCAGACGGGTTGCACGGGGAATCGTACAGGCACGACTTGCTGCCTGCGTGAATATTCTGCCCGCTGCACAATCCGTTTACATGTGGCAGGGCAAGGAGTGCATGGAGACTGAGCATGTCGCACTTATTAAAACCACAGCCAGCGGGTATGCAGCGCTCGAATCCTATGTGCAAAGCCATCATCCTTACGAACTTCCAGAGCTTATCGCCACTCCCATTACCATGGGTCTCGAAACTTACCTTGACTGGATCACAGAAAACGTAAACACATGAAGAATCTGTACGCCCTGCTTTGTATTGTGCTAGTCGTATTGGGCCATCCTGCAGCCTTGGCGGAATCCGGTGCCAAGTTAACATTACCCGGCACGATCACCCAGCTGTTCAGCGGTTCCGGTGATCAGGAATTTCTTGATCCTGACATTGCCTTTCAGGTCGTCGCAAGACAAGGCGATGCTCGAACCATCGTGATGGACTGGATGGTTGTAAAGGGGTATTACCTGTACAAGGACAAGATCGCTGTCACCCCAGGGGATGAAGCCCGGGTCACTCTGGGTGCGGTGCAATTGCCCGATGGCCAGGAAATCCATGATGAGTACTTTGGTGATGTGACTATCATTGACTATGATTTCCAGGCCAGCGTTCCGGTACGGCATGTAGCAGGAGATGCCCGTACACTAGGGCTGGTGGTGACCTACCAGGGCTGCGCAAAGGCCGGTCTTTGCTATCCTCCTCTCACCAAGACACTTCTGGTTGATTTCGACCCTGCCGCCGGGAACCGCGCAACACCGTCTGGTCCAGGCAGCAGTCCGTCAAGCACTTCTACCTTCCAGTCCGAGCAGGATCGTCTCGCTGCCCTGCTTGCCTCAGGAAAACTCTGGCTCACGGTAGCCAGCTTTTTTGGCCTGGGGATCTTGCTGGCCTTCTCACCCTGTGTGTTTCCGATGATTCCAATTCTGTCCAGCATTATCGTCGGACAGGGTGAGAGCGTCTCTGCATCCAGGGCGTTCGGGCTGTCGCTGGCATATGTACTGGCCATGTCTGTGACCTATACCGCAGCCGGGATCGTAGTGGGGCTGTCAGGAGAGAACGTCCAGATCTGGCTGCAGAATCCATGGGTACTGAGCACCTTTGCGGGCGTACTGGTGCTGCTTTCGCTGTCCATGTTCGGGTTCTACGAACTGCGAATTCCTCACGCGGTGCAGTCCAGGTTGCATGCCGCCAGTTCCAGTCAGAAACAGGGCTCCTATGCGGGCGCAGGGGTCATGGGATTTCTCTCGGCATTGATTGTCGGGCCCTGCATCAACGCCCCCCTGATCGGTGCGCTGATCTATATAGCCAATGTCGGCGATGCCGTACTCGGTGGCATCGCATTGTTTGCGCTGAGCATGGGCATGGGCATACCGTTGCTGGTGATTGGCACTTCGGCGGGCAAGTTGTTGCCGAAAGCGGGATCTTGGATGGGTGCGGTCAAAGCGGTGTCCGGGGTGTTGCTGCTGGCGCTTGCCATCTGGATGCTGGACCGCTTCGTTCCTGCGCCAATCGTCCTGCTGCTTTCCGGAGCCTTGCTCATCACGTCTGCCGTCTACATGGGTGCACTGGAGTCTGTCCGCGAGGGTGTTTCCGGCTGGTTCAGGTTGTGGAAAGGACTGGGGGTCATCGCCATGGTATACGGCACGGTACTGGTCATCGGTGCCGCTGCGGGCAGTCACAGCCTGTTACATCCACTGCAGGGCATTACCGCGCGCAATGTTGTGCAGGACAGTTCCGGAACGGATACGTACCCGGGCCATGCACTGCCTTTCCAGCAGGTCAAGGGCGTCGGGGGACTGGATGCGGCGCTTCGCAAGGCCGTGGAAGGAGGCAAGCCCGTCATGCTCGATTTTTATGCAGACTGGTGTATTTCCTGCAAGGAGATGGAAGCCTTCACGTTCAGTGACGACGAGGTGCAGGGCGCGTTGCAGGATTTCATACTGCTGCAGTCGGATGTGACGGACCACGATGAACAGGACCGGGCACTGTTGAAACATCTGGGCCTGTTTGGTCCGCCTGCGATTTTGTTTTATGACCCGACGGGGGATGAGTGGAGCAATTACCGTGTGGTCGGATTCATGCATGCATCCAGGTTTGCATCGCACATTGAGCGTTTCAAACATGCGGGCAGTGTCACGTTCGGCCTGAATGACTAGTGCCGTTCAATTCAGATGGGGCCTCTCACCTCTTTGCCCCTCAGTCTTGGTTATGGGCATCACCTTGTGCTGCTCTGACATCATGTGCTTGGTCCCGATCACGGCCGTGACCTGTCGGCGGGAAGCCTAGGCCAGCCATTGGCCATATCCGTTGTCCAGTTGGGTTCCCTGCACAGGCGCGGAAGTCCTGTCGAGGCAATTTTTCCTGGTGACGGAAATCCCTTCGCTGAGGCTGACTCTTGTTTCTGCCCGAATCCCCTGTTGTGTGAAAAAAAAGTGGAACCGCCTCGAAAGGCGGGTATGGCCTTGCACGTTTCTTGACCATGTCTTAAAGAGGTGCGCGGTAACCACGCAGATGCGTGGCATGGCCTACTGTTTCAACCGGTATCCGGTCTTGAATATTGCCCAGATGATGAGGAGGCAGATAGCGGTAAACAGCAGCACCATGAACAGGCTGGTCTCGACCTGGACGTCTGCAACTTCATAGAAACTCCAGCGAAAGCCGCTGACCAGGTAGACCACGGGATTGAACAGGCTTACTGTCTGCCAGGCAGGGGGGAGCATGTCGATGGTATAAAAACTTCCTCCCAGGAATACCAGAGGGGTAATTACCAGCATCGGGATAAGTTGCAGTTTTTCGAAGTCGTCCGCCCAGAGGCCGATGATGAACCCAAGCAGGCTGAACGAGATACAGGTCAATACCAGGAAGCCAAACATCCACAATGGGTGACTGATGTTCAGTTCGACAAAAAATCCCGCCGTTAGCAAAATAATGACACCGATAAGGAAGGACTTGGTGGCTGCAGCGCCCACGTAACCCAGCAGGATCTCTATAAATGAAATCGGTGCAGACAGCACTTCGTAAATCGTTCCGGTGAATCTTGGGAAATAAATGCCAAACGAGGCATTCGCCACACTTTGTGTAAGCAGGGCAAGCATCATCAGCCCCGGTACGATGAATGCCCCGTAGGAAACGTCCTCGACCGTTTCAATGCGCCCCCCGATGGCTGAACCGAATACGACGAAATACAGTACTGTGGAGATGATCGGCGAGACAAAACTCTGCATGACGGATTGCCATGCGCGCAGCATTTCGTGTTTGTAGATTATTCGGACGGCATGAGTGTTGATCATTCGGTATTTACCAGGTTGATGAAAATGTCCTCAAGGGAGCTTTGCGATGTATTCACATCCTTGATCAATAATCCGGCGTTGTCCACGGCACGCAGCAATTCGGCGATACCGGTATGTTCACTGTAGCTGTCATAGGTATATATCAGTTGAATGCCTTCGGGGGACAGCTCCAGCGACCACCGGGACAGGGATTGTGGAACTGAGTCAAGCGGCTGTTCCATTTCGATGAGCATCTGGCGTTTTCCAAGCTTATGCTTCAGGGCCTGTTTGTCATCAACGACCAGCAACTCGCCCTTGCTGATCACGGCGACCCGGTTCGCAATGGCCTCGGCTTCCTCAATGTAATGTGTGGTCAGGATGATCGTCACGCCTGATTCCTTCAGCCTGGTTACCAGGTGCCACATTTCCTTGCGCAACTCGACATCGACACCTGCCGTGGGCTCATCCAGAAACAGGACGGAAGGTTGATGAGACAGGGCCTTGGCGATCAGCACGCGCCGTTTCATGCCGCCCGACAGGGTCCTGATCATACTGTTCTTTTTTTCCCATAGGGACAGGTCCTTGAGGACCTGCTGCAGGTAAACCGGATCGGGCTGCTTGCCGAACAGCCCCCGGCTGAAACAGACCGTTTCCCACACCGTCTCGAACATGCCCAGAGTCAGTTCCTGGGGCACCAGCCCGATCATGCTGCGCGTGACCCGGTATTCATGAGTAATGTCATGGCCATTGACCATGACTGAACCCTCGCTGGGGTTCACGATGCCGCAGATGATGGAGATCAGAGTCGTCTTTCCGGCCCCGTTCGGCCCAAGCAATGCGAGGATTTCACCAGCATGGACGTCCAGGCTGATATTGTGAAGCGCATTGTGCCCGTTGGCATACACCTTGGAGAGATTGGAGATCGAAATGACTGGATTCATGCCGTATGATCGGACTTGGTGAACTGCTTTGCATGCTAACCATACCATCAAATGGGTGGCGGGTATCCACCCGCATACGGGTCTTGTGAACATGATTTTGTGAAGATTGCCTGACCTGAAGGTCAGCCAGACCGTGTAGGGGTTGTGCAATAAAAATATTTTTGAACAAACTACTGGTCACCTTGCACAATTCATGTAAAATTGCAAAATGTTGTGAGAAGCCTGCAAGATCAGCACATTTCGCAACAGTATATTGATAGATATGGCCAAAATTCTGCTTTTAAATGGTCCGAATCTGAATCTGCTGGGGACGCGTGAGCCGGAAATATATGGTTCGGACACGCTTGAGGGGATTGTGCGGCGCGCACAGGAGACTGCATCCGGACTGGGTCACCAGCTGGAAGGCTTCCAGAGCAATGCCGAGCATGAACTGGTAGAACGGATTCATCAGGCCAGCAAGGAAGGCGTCGCCATCATAATTTTCAATCCTGGCGCATTCACGCATACCAGCATTGCCTTGCGTGATGCGTTGTTGGGCGTTTCCATCCCCTTTATCGAACTGCATTTATCCAATGTCTTCGCACGAGAAGACTTCAGGAGACGTTCCTTCCTGACAGATATCGCAGCGGGCGTGATTTCAGGACTGGGTGCCAAAGGCTATGAACTTGCTGTGGAAGCTGCTCATCACAAATTATCCGGGAGCTAGGCATGGACATACGCAAGGTGAAAAAGCTTATCGAGTTGCTGGAAGAATCCGGGATTGCCGAAATCGAAATCAAGGAAGGTGAAGAGTCAGTGCGAATCAGTCGCGCCATGCCTGGGGGCTCGACTGCTCATATGGCCATGCTTCAGGTACCTGCTGCACCGGTGACTGATGTGCCGGCTTTCGCTCACCCTCCTGCCAAGACGGAGCCTGAGCTACCAAGCGGTCACACCATACAATCGCCCATGGTGGGCACGTTTTACGAGGCCCCCGCACCAGGACAAAAGCCATTCGTGGAAGTGGGCGACTCCGTGCAAGCGGGCGATACACTGTGCATTATTGAAGCCATGAAAATGCTGAACCAGATCGAAGCGGACAAGGCCGGGACCGTCAAGGCAAAGCTGGTTGAAAATGGGCAGCCCGTGGAATACGGGCAGGACTTGTTTGTGATCGACTGAATCTATGCTTGAAAAAGTTGTTATTGCCAATCGTGGTGAGATCGCCTTGCGCATACTGCGTGCCTGTCGGGACATGGGGATCAAGACGGTCGCCATACATTCTGAGGCGGACCGGGACCTGATGCATGTCGGCATGGCCGATGAGTCGGTTTGCGTAGGTCCTGCACCCTCTGCAAAAAGCTATCTGGATATCCCTGCCATCCTCAGTGCTGCCGAAGTAACCGATGCCACGGCCATACATCCCGGTTACGGATTTCTGTCAGAAAACGCGGAGTTTGCGGAAGTCGTCGAATCCAGCGGCTTTATTTTCATAGGCCCCAGTGCGGAAACCATCCGGCAAATGGGAGACAAGATTACGGCCAAGAAGGTGATGCAGGCAGCAGGGGTACCTTGTGTGCCGGGGACCACGCAACCGGTCGGTGAAGATGAGGATGAGACGTGCCGTCTGGCCGGGGATATCGGGTATCCCGTAATCATCAAGGCGGCCGGTGGTGGGGGTGGACGTGGCATGCGTGTCGTATTTGAGGAAGACAAGCTGATCGAGTCGATTTCGCTCACTCGCACGGAAGCCGGTGCCGCATTCAATGATGATCGCCTGTACATAGAAAAATTCCTGCAGACCCCGCGACATGTTGAATTCCAGGTGCTGGCTGACACACACGGCAATGTGATTCATTTGTGCGAGCGTGACTGCTCCATGCAACGCCGTAACCAGAAAGTCATTGAAGAGGCCCCTGCATTCGGGATCAGCGAAGAGCAGCGCAATACCATCGGTGAGCGCGTGACACAAGCATGCCGTGAAATTGGCTACCGGAGTGCGGGAACCTTTGAGTTTCTATACGAAAACGGGGAGTTCTATTTCATTGAAATCAACACGCGGATACAGGTTGAGCACCCGGTAACAGAAATGATTACCGGTATCGACATTGTCAAGCAACAGCTGCTGATTGCCTCGGGAGAGCCGCTGTCGTTCGCTCAAAGTGACATCAAGATCCGTGGCCATGCCATTGAGTGCCGCATCAATGCCGAGGACCCTTACACCTTCATTCCCTGTCCGGGCAAGATCACCCACTTTCACTGCCCCGGAGGCCCGGGCATACGGGTCGATACACACCTGTATAACGGCTATACCGTCCCGCCGTACTATGACTCGATGATCGGCAAGCTCCTGGCCATCGGGCACAGTCGTGAAGGCGCGATGACCAGGATGTCTGGTGCCCTGCATGAAATTGTCATCGATGGCATCAGCACGAATGTTCCCTTGCTGCAGGACTTGATGCACGACCCGGCATATGTAGAAGCCCGGCACAACATCCGTTACCTCGAGGATAAACTCGAAAAACAGCTCTCCGGCACGGACCGGGACAGCCAGATCTGAAAATCAGGTTTTCGTCATGCGGCGCAGCCGTCAAGCCGGCAGCCTCCCGCAAATACTGCAGGGGGTTCGAGCCCGTCCCGGGTTTGTCGGGATTGGGCACCTGTACGGGTACGGGACAGAAGCCGGCTGCAAGGAATACCCCCCGCCACGGCTGCCAGCATCCGTATCAGGCGGGTACCCGCATACCGGGATAAAAACAGGAGCCTGCTTGGCTTGATCCGGCAGACTCGCCGGTTACTAAACATCCTGCAAAAAATGTCTTGGCATTCATCGAGTCAAGTGCGATTATAGTAGAAAAGCAGCGCGGCAATTATCGGTTGCCTGACTAGGTAATTTCCTTTCAAATATAACAAGACGCTGCCTACGCACTTTTGGGTAAATCAGAAAAGGCTACAAGTGCACAGAGATGGCTTGTATTCGTGTTATGGAATTGAAGCAGGCGTGTGCGCTGCCTTGGAACATATCGTCTGACATCTGGATTTGGCCGTGATTTATGAAGATACCCTTGATGCGTACAGAGAATGAATCGCAACAACAGGTATGGTTGGCAAGATTCCTCGGTATCTGCCGGCCTAAATCATGGAGTTAGGTGTGAACGTATCTCCCTCTACCGCCAAGGTGACTGATCTGCACGGTGAAGGTAACGAGCTTTCTTTGCGTGACACGGTCACCAGTTCCCTGCATCTGTATTTAAGCCAGTTAAGTGGCCACGAGCCTGAAGGCCTGTATAAATTGTTCTTAGAGGAAGTTGAGCGCCCGCTTCTGGAACTGGTGATGCAGTACTGCAAGGGTAACCAGACAAAGGCGGCAAGATACCTCGGGCTCAATCGCGGTACGCTTCGGAAAAAGCTCATGCTCTACGGGCTGGGCTAGCCCTTCGGTCAAGCCGGGGTACTCCATTGGCTACTTCCGAACGGCAGCCTGTTCGCCGTGCACTGATCAGCGTTTCCAACAAAAAGGGTGTTGTGGACTTCGCCCGTGAGCTGGACAGTCTGGGTATTGAACTGCTGTCTACGGGCAACACTGCGAGGCTGCTTGACACGCATGGAATCAGGGTCAAGGAAGTTTCCGGCTACACGGGTTTTCCCGAAATCATGGGAGGCCGTGTCAAGACGCTGCACCCCAAGGTTCATGGAGGAATTCTTGCCCGTCGCGATCAGGATGAGCCAGTCATGCAACAGCATGGCATTGTGCCGATCGACCTGGTTGCAATCAACCTCTATCCATTTGATGAGACCACTGCAAGGCCGGACTGTTCCCTGGGAGACGCCATGGAGAATATTGATATCGGAGGGCCGGCAATGATTCGCGCAGCAGCAAAGAATAACGAGTATGTGGCTGTGGTTGTAGACCCCTGTGACTATGCGGAAATCATTGCGCGGCTGAAGGAAGAAAACCGCACACTGGGTGCCGCTGTGCGTTTTGATCTCGCAGTAAAAGCCTTTGAGCATACTGCCTGGTATGACGGCACGATTGCAAATTATCTGGGCAGGAAGCTTCCGGATGGGGACACGCAATTCCCGCGTACACTCAACCTGCAGTTCAGGCAGGTGCAGATGCTGCGTTATGGAGAAAACCCGCATCAACGGGGAGCCTTTTATATTGAGCCGCTCGTGCCTGAACCCTGTGTAGCCACTGCCGAGGTGATTCAGGGCAAAAAACTTTCCTATAACAATATCGCGGATACCAATTCAGCCTTGGAATGCGTAAAACAGTTTGAAGCTCCTGCATGCGTGATTGTCAAGCATGCCAACCCTTGCGGAGTCGCCACAGGCAGGGATATCACACGGGCCTATGAACGTGCTTATCAGACGGATCCCACTTCTGCATTTGGTGGCGTAATCGCGTTCAACCAGGAACTGGACGCCGCGACGGCGACTTGTATTCTCGAACAGCAATTTGTTGAAGTGCTGGTTGCGCCCGTAGTCTCCGGGGCGGCACGCAAGGTGCTTGCATCCAAGGAAAATGTCCGGCTACTGGAGTGTGGAGTCTGGAAGCAGCCGTCCCGGGCACTGGATTACAAGCGTATTGTTGGTGGACTGCTGGCACAGGACCGCGACCTCGGTACGGTGGCAGGGAGTGAGCTGCAAGTGGTCAGCAAACGGGTGCCGGCAGAAAATGAACTGCAGGACTTATTGTTTGCTTGGAAAGTAGTAAAATTTGTCAAGTCCAATGCAATAGTGTATGCGTGCAAGGGGCAGACAATCGGTATAGGTGCCGGGCAGATGAGCCGGGTGTATTCAGTCAGGATTGCCGCGATCAAGGCGCATGACGAAAACCTCACTACTGCAGGCTCAGTGATGGCTTCCGATGCCTTTTTCCCGTTCAGTGATGCCATTCATGCCGCACACGAGCACGGTATCACAGCAGTCATCCAGCCAGGGGGCTCCGTCAATGATAAGGAAGTGATTGCAGCGGTGGATGAGCTGAACATGGCTATGGTGCATACGGGCATGCGTCATTTCTGCCATTAGGCTTTAGAAAGTATCGAACGCTTGTTATCCTGCAGCGAAGCCGACACATTGACCCTGCACAGACAGGAAACTGATTTGCTAGATTGGAACCCGACAAATTTGACGGAAAGCCGGACAGTTCAATGAAAGTTCTCGTTGTTGGAGGAGGTGGGCGTGAACATGCTCTGGCCTGGAAACTGGGTCATTCGGCGGAGGTTTCACAGATTTATGTAGCTCCTGGCAACGGAGGCACGGCTGCTGAACCGAAAACAACCAATATAGAGATTGGCGCAGAAGATATCCCGGCGCTGCTGGATTTTGCGAGGCGACAAAAGATCGATCTGACCCTGGTGGGCCCTGAAGGCCCGCTGGTAGCAGGTATCGTCGATCAGTTCAATCACGAACAGTTGCCGGTGTTTGGTCCGACAGCCGCTGCGGCCCGACTGGAAGGGTCCAAGGCCTTTGCCAAAAAATTCATGCAGCAGCATCACATTCCCACGGGTAATTATGCGGTGTTTTCGGACTTGAAGGATGCACAGGACTATATCCGTTCCAGGCCAGCACCGATGGTAATCAAGGCGGACGGTCTGGCTGCAGGCAAGGGTGTCATGATTGCAAACGAGCATGAGCAGGCCCTGCAATGCGTACAGCAAATGCTGAGCGGGGAGCGCTTCGGAGAGGCAGGCAGACATGTCGTGATTGAAGAGTTTATCCAGGGTGAAGAGGCCAGCTTCATTTGCATGGTTGATGGTGAACATGTGCTGCCCATGGCAACCTCCCAGGACCATAAGCGAAGGGATGTGGGGGATTCGGGCCCCAATACCGGTGGTATGGGAGCCTATTCACCGGCACCGATCGTGGATGATGCCTTGCACCGGCGGATACTGGATGACATCGTCTATCCTACCGTAAGGGGATTTGCCGGGCAGGGGACACCATACGTCGGATTTCTGTATGCCGGTTTGATGATCGATGCGCAGAACAATCCGTATGTGCTCGAATTTAACTGCCGGTTCGGTGATCCGGAGGCACAGCCGATTCTGATGCGCATGCAATCAGACCTGGCCACGTTGTGCATGGCAGCCCTGGCAGGGCAACTCGATCAGCATGACATTCAGTGGGATGTGCGAACAGCACTGGGGATAGTCCTGGCAGCAGGGGGATATCCACTGGAAGCCTGCGAATCAGGAGCTGTGATCAAAGGGTTGCCCACGGCAAACGAGCTGTCCGCCCGCAAGGTCTTTCATGCCGGCACCCGGCTGATCGATGGAAAGGTGTTGACCAATGGCGGGCGCGTCTTGTGCGTCACGGCACTGGGCAATACCGTGGGGGAAGCGCAGCAGCAAGCCTATGACCTCGTCCAGCAAATTTCATGGCCACAGATGTTCTATCGTACGGATATCGGTAATCGTGCACTCGCAGAAAACGGCTGAACAGTGGTTCGGTTAGCGGTTACTACAAGGGTCAATCGCACACTCAATCGAATCTTCGCTGAGTGTCCCGTGAATTGTGGTGAACATTGAAGGCCTGGTTGATCCGCGCAGGAGAGAGGTTCCATTACATACACGCTGCAGTCAGTCAGTGTTGTATGCGATGTGTTTGGAAACTCTGTGAACGGGGCTGCCGCGGTATTCGAGCGGAATCGATCCCCCCCTGGTCGCAAGCGGAAATTTCATGACCTGTACTGCGCTGGCATCCATCACATGTAGAATGACAGCCTTGACTGGACTCGAATACAGTTGAACGAATACCGGACGATGAAATATTGATCGATCGTGAGATGAAAGCCTTAACTTTTTGTGTGCTGGGTGGAACGGGTTTTGTGGGCAGCAACTTGTGCGCGGAACTCGTGAAACGCGGTCATCAAGTCAGGATTCCTTCCCGCCGCCGCGAGCGTTCCCGAAGTTTGCTGGTCTTGCCCGGTACGCAGATTATTGAATGTGATATTCATGATGCGGGTCAGTTGAATGCCTGTTTTCGGGATTGTGATGTCGTGGTCAATCTTGTCGGGATCCTCAATGAGAAGGGTCGCAATGGCCGAGGGTTTCACGTTGCTCACGTAGAGCTGGCGCAAAAGACCATAACAGCCTGCATCCATTGCAAAATCCCGAGACTGCTTCATATGAGTGCGCTCAACGCGAGCCCTGATGCGAAAAGTTTTTATTTGCGCACAAAAGGCGAAGCCGAAAATCACGTGCACTCAGCGGGCAGCGCCCTTGCCGTCACCAGCTTCAGGCCTTCGGTGATATTCGGACCCCAGGACGATTTCCTGAACCGCTTTGCATCCTTGCTCAAATGGACTCCAGGAGTATTTCCCTTGCCCTGTGCGGATGTCAAGCTGGCCCCTGTGTATGTCGGCGATGTTGTACGGATCATGGCGGATGCAGTGAATGACCTGACGGCATATGGAGCCCGGACAGACCTGTGTGGCCCGAAACAGTACACATTCAAACAGCTCGTGAGCTACACCGCATCCGTTTGTGGCTACAAGAGGAAAGTCGTTGGTCTGCCAGGGTGGCTGTCCAGATTGCAGGCACGCATGTTGGAACTGGTGCCCGGGAAACCGTTTTCCATGGATAATTACCGGTCTTTCCAGACCGACAGTGTTTGCCCGGGAACTGACCACTGCCCGACTCCGCTGGGAGCGGTCGCACCGGACTACCTGTGCAAGCAGTCTAGGCAGGCAAACTATGATTCATATCGCGCCAAGCATTCCCGCTAGCACTTCGGGTGTGATGTAAGCACTTGTTTCCGTTTTTCTTTGGACAGCTCGGAAATTTCTTCTACGCGCTGATAGAAACCGGTGAAATCGCGGCCGCATGCATGGAACAGCCGTTTGAAAACAGGAGTCAGGTCCCGGTATAAGGCGCGGGCACCCAGCTGAGCGTTGTTCAGTGGACCCGACATCCATTTCCGATACCTGAGGAGCTGGTCATTATGTCGGGCCAGGTCTTCGAAACGCTTGCGGAGGTCAGCAATCATTTTTCGTTTTTCACTGCGCATTGCCTCTGCAGGCAGGTCCCGTGCATAAAGTTTCCTGAATTCCTGTCGTGTTTGCCTGACAAGGTCCGAAAATACTTTTTTCTGGGTCAGCCAGTTCTCATACCTGAGCCGTGCATCCGTTTGCCCCCGGTGCTGCAGCCAGAGGTTCACTCCGAGTTCCTCGACAGCCGTGGCAAAGGCCTCGTTAAATCCGGTATCACCCTTCAGGTAAAATTGCTGATGCGCCAGTTCGTGAAAAATATAGGTGGCCGTTACGAGTTCACCTCGATTGAGCATGGTGCTGAGCAAGGGATCATCAAACCAGCCCAGGGTCGAATACGCGGGTACACCTGATACGTACACGTCCAGGCCAAGGTCGGCCAGCTTTGCAGCATAGGCATGTGCCTCGTTCCTGTCGAAATACCCGCGGTACTTCAGGCAGCCAACCACCGGGAAGCACCAATTTTTCAGCCCGACTGAGAATTCGGGTGCAGCAAAAACACTCCACACCACGTAGGGTCGGTCCAGTTGGACGTAACTGCGGTAACTGTCATTTTCAGGCAGTTTGAGATGAGTACTTGCAAACGTGCGCAGCTCCTGGGCAAGTACCAATTGTTCGATAAGTTTTTTGTCACGCGAAGAATCGTTTACGATGTCGGCTATGGGTTTGCGTTTGGAAATCAATGACAAGTGGCCACTGACCGATTGATGGTAATACCCGATCGTGCTGCAGCCTGTGCAGAGGCAGATCAGTAAAGCCAGACTCAACACCCTGAAGCGATTTTTCACCATGTATTCACGTTATCACAATTCCCAGATCTGACGATGGAAGTTTACCTGGTTGGCGGAGCGGTTCGGGATGAACTCCTGGGGTTACCTGTCAGGGAGCGGGACTGGGTCGTGGTCGGCTCCAGCACCGAGGAAATGCTGATCCGGGGGTACCGCCAGGTCGGCAAGAATTTTCCGGTGTTCCTGCATCCGGATACGGGTGAGGAGTATGCCCTGGCCCGCACTGAACGAAAAAAAGGTCGCGGCTACTACGGGTTTGAAGTTCATGCATCACCGGATGTGAGTTTGCAGGATGACTTGCTCCGTCGTGACCTCACTATCAATGCCATGGCAAAAAGCCGGTCAGGAGAGGTCATCGATCCCCATGGCGGCCGGCAGGACTTGAAGGCCAGGCGTTTGCGGCATGTCTCGGCTGCATTTACTGAGGACCCGCTTCGCATACTGCGGGTAGCGCGGTTTGCGGCCAGGTTTGCCAGACAGGGATTCAGTATTGCAGAAGAAACGATGCAACTGCTGCATGGCATGGTCAGGAACGGGGAACTGAAGGACGTTGCTAAAGAGCGTGTATGGGATGAGACGCAGCGAGCCCTGGCCACACATTCTCCAGGCGTGTTTTTTTCTGTTCTGCACTGCCTGAATGCTGCAGAACAGGTATACGACGGGATTGGAGATACATTTTCAGGCGAGTCTGCACGCGTCTTGGCCCTGGCAGCGCTGGACAGCATTTCACCGCAGGCGGATGAGCCTTGCGTGAGGTTTGCGGCCCTGATCGGGGGCCTTTACTTTCACCACCACGAAACCGCCTGTCAGGATGTTTCGATTCTGGCCCGCCAGCCAGGCCTGTCGAACTCGTGCCGGGAACTGCTCAAGCTTACAGCCAAGCTGCAGCATGCGTGTCACGATGTATTTGAACTGGATGCGCAAGGATTGCTTGGCCTGTTGCACAGGCTCGATGGAAAAAGGAAGCCTGAACGCTTTACCAGCCTCCTGAAAATATTTTCGGTAATCTATAAAATTGCGAAAGACAAAAAAGACTATCCTCAGGCCGAATGGCTGCATCGTGCATCCAGGCGGATTGAAGACATTGATGTGCGTCCATGGACCGGGGATGTAACCGGCAAGCAGGAGATTGCCAAAAGACTGGAGCTTGCCCGGCTGCAACTGCTGGATGAAATGATAAGCGAGAAAAACCTGCCCTGACCGCTGCATGAGGCTGTACTACCAGTACGCAACGAGCAGCACTCCACCCAGCAGGATCCTGTATAGCGCGAATGGCAGGATTCCAATTCGGTTCACGAATTGTAAAAACCAGTGTATGCACAGTAGTGTCACAACTGCCGAGCACGCGAAAACGCCAAGTCCGAAACTCCATCGTATTGCCGTAGCGTCCTGCACAACGCGATATCCCCCGTACAAGGAGGTGGCCAGGATGGTCGGGATCGCAAGCAGAAAGGAAAAACGCGCAGCTTCTACCCGTTTCAGACCAAGCCACATCGCGGCAGTCATGGTAACGCCCGAGCGGGAAGCTCCGGGAATCAAGGCACAGACCTGTGCCAAGCCCACAAGTATGGCATCCATGGTAGTCAGTTGCCGGGTCCCCCGTGTGTGACTGCCTCGCCAGTCTGCAAGCCATAACAGCAGACCGAAAAATATGGATGCCAATGCAATCACGATCGCATTGCGGCTGTACTGTTCTACCTGGGTATGGACAATAATTGCTACGATCAGTATGGGCAGTGTGCCCCATAAAAGCAGCCAGGCGAGGCTCCTGCCTTCTCTGCCTTGACCTGCGGATGTGAATCCTCTGCCGATCAGATTGCGCAGGTCATTGCGAAAATAAACCAGCACCGCCAGCAGGCTGCCGAGATGTGCCGCGATATCCATCACAAGTCCCTGGTCCTGCCAGTGCATGATAATGGGCAGCAGCACCAGGTGTGCCGAGCTCGAAATGGGCAGAAATTCAGTAATACCCTGTATTACTGCCAGTAGGAATGCATGCAGTACTTCCATTTGTTCGGCGCTGCCTATAAGCGCGCGCGCATGTCGCGCAGTGTGAACCGGTCCGCCCCATAGTCTATCCCTTTTCCAAGAACCATGACCTGAAAGCGCTCGCCAATGGCCGAACCCAGTGTGAGTTGCTTGAGTCGTGCGATCTGTTCGACATGTCCGGCTGGGTCATTTCCGGAGGGTCGCCAGTCAAGCAGACGGTTGGCCAGCATGAAATTGCGTTGGGAGCCAAACGACAGCACACTCATGTGTAACCGGATAGCTGCCCGGGCTAATGCAGAAAAGTCAACATCCACTGTTATGTCTTGCAGTCCAGGGCAGGTAAACGGATCTTCGGATACCCGGTGTCTGAAATAGCTGCGCAACGTCCCCATGCTCCGTTGGGGGTGGTAATACTCGCTGCATGGATATCCGTAATCAATTAAAAACATGACGCATTGTCCGCAACAGTCCGACCAGTCCGCAAGGGTGTTTCCCAGGTCAAGGCTGATCTCGCTGCAATATGGCCCGGCAAGTGGCTCATGCAATGCTGCCGTCAGGCAATCCAGCGCTTCATCCAGTTCAGCAGATGGGTTTTGCAGGCACCAGCCTAACCCTCCATGTTCCGTTAGCGTCACACATCTTTCCCTGAATTCCTGTGCATTCACTGCAAAGCACTTGACAGGCAGCGCATCCAGCACTTCATTGGCAATAACGATGGTGCTGCCCAGGTCTTCAGGCAGCTCCGGCAGCCATTCTGCCACCGGCATGATTTCTGGTGCATGCATGTCAATCAGTTCCCGCTGGACGGCTTTGAAAGCACTGCTGGGCTCATGGATGTAGTATTTCCGGGGGAGCCGTTCCCAGGCGTCCAGATACCTGATCATATCGAGGGCCAGCTGTCCGCTGCCGGCACCGATCTCCAGAATGCAGCGCCCGGGATCTTCCCGTATCAATCCTGCACAGGCATGAGCCAGGCAGTATGCAAGGTGTGCCGAGGTCTCGGGGACTGTAACAAAATCCCCGTGCTTCCCGATCACTGGAAGCTCGCTGTGGTAATACCCGACACGACGGTCATGGAGTACCAGTTGCATGTACCGGTCAAAGCCGATACTGCCTCCCTGTGAACGGATTTCCTGCCCGATGCGCTCCCGGCATGTTTCCGTACGTAGCTGCAGTGAGGCGGGCAGTTCAAAGAAAGTCGAACGGGTCATTCAGTATGTCGCAGTGAGGTGTTAGAGTCTGGTGGTTAAACAATTTCAGCAAGAAGCGTTATGGAAAATTCCAAGGTGGTCATGATAACAGGTGGTGCACGGCGCATCGGGGCAGAACTGGTGCGCCACCTGCATCGGTCCGGCATGCGTGTCATCCTGCATTACCGCAATTCACAAGATGACGCCTTGTCACTGGCCGGCGAACTCAATGCACAGCGCACCGGTTCGGTAGTACCCCTGCAGGGAGACCTGATGGAGTATGCGAAGATACCAGCGCTGGCCGCACAGGCCGCCACATTCTTCGATCGCCTGGATGTGCTTATTAACAATGCATCATCCTTTTTCCCGACGGACATCAGTGAAATCAACGAAGACATATGGGAAAAGCTTGTCGGGATCAATCTCAAGGCGCCGCTATACCTTACCCAGGCCGTTGCACCCTACCTGGAATCCTCAAAGGGCTGCATCATCAATATCGTAGATATCCATGCAGGCCGTCCACTGAAGGGTTATCCGGTGTACTCCATATCCAAGGCGGGGCTGGCAATGCTGACCCGGTCCATGGCACGGGAACTGGCACCCGGAGTGCGTGTAAACGGCATTGCTCCTGGTGCCATTATGTGGCCGGAAGCTGAGCATTACGAAGCCCTGCACCAGGAGATCATTTCGCGTACGGCCCTGAAGCGGGAAGGCAAGCCTCGGGACATCGCAGATGCCGCCCTGTATTTAATCAATCATGCTGAGTACGTCACCGGGCAGATCATCGCGGTGGACGGCGGGCGAACATTGAGCAATTGAACTATCGGGTTACCAGTAGCTTTCAGTAGTAATCTGGCCAGGGCTGCGGCGCAAGTTTTTCCTTAGTCCCTTTGCTTTAAGCGCATCGCGGGTATCGAGAAGCATATCCGGATTTCCGCACAGCATCGTCTGTGAATAAACCGGGTCAAATTCAATACCTGCCTTCTCTTCGAGCCTGCCGCTCTGGATGGTGGCAGGGATACGCCCCGGCAAGGCAAAGTCGGTGTTCTCCCGGCTTACAAAAGGAATCATCTGGAACCGCCCCGGATGGGTGTCCTTGAACGTGCGAATGGTATCCTGATAGGTAAGCTCCCTGGCAAAGCGTACCGCATGCACCAGCACGATGTTTTCAAACCGCTGCCAAACTTCATCCGATTTCAGTATGGACAGAAAGGGTCCCAGAGCAGTACCGGTTGCAAACATCCACATATCCCTTCCATCGGGCACTTCATTCAGGGTAAAAAAACCGTTCACGCGTTTGTCGATCCAGACTGAATCGGATGCGCGCAAGGTACGCAGCCTGGGCGACAAGGGCCCATTTTCAACCGTGATGGAATAAAACTCAAAGATGTTTTCATGCGGGGCATTCACGAAGGAGTAGGGGCGCCCCACAATCTGGTCATCGATGTTCAAGCCAAGGCGGCCATACTGCCCCGCAATGAATGGATCGATGTCCGCTTCAATATGCAGTGAATAAAGCACATCCGTCCAGTATCTGTTCCTGACGACTTTTCCCTCGGTCCAGTTGCTCATTCAATTTTCTTGGTGTGGTCCCTGTGTATACTTAACATAGGGGTGCAATCTGTAAAAATCAACTTGTGAGTCATTGGATGCTATCCAGGCATACTTCGATACGGCCATTTGTGATTCGAACCGGATAACGACGCAAGGCTTCTGTTGCGGGTTCCTCCATCGGGTGACCACTGCGCACGTTAAAGCGACTCCCGTGTAACGTGCAGCTGACCAGTTCGCCCTTCAGGCAGCCAAGTGAGAGCGAGGAATCTTCATGCGTGCACATATCATCAACGGCATATATTTTGCCGTCGACATTGGCAAGTAGAATGTCGCCATGGGCCATCGTCACTTTCAGGGTATTCCCTGGTAAAAGCTGGGTAAGCGAAGCTACATCGAAAAATTTTTCCTGTGAACCCATGAAATTCGGGACTTGGGATTGCTGCTACACTCAATGCGTATAATGAACGCCAATCATGCCTTACTTTATCTATAAAATCACATCCGGGTCTACCGGGGCCATCAAGGCCCTTGAATGCATTGACAAGTATGATGAGTTCAGGCAGGCCAAAAGTTTCATTCGGGAACGACGTGCTGAACTCGGCCATGACAGCAGGGTTGCGATCAAGATGGTGTTTGCAAATGATGAACTCGAGGCCGAGCAGAGACTGCGTGAGCCACGTCATGCACCGATATTGAGAGAATGGGAAAAGTAGTGCCTTCAGGGATTTCTGGCAGATGTGTTTGTTTGCCACCTGATTTCCATAACAAGTTTCTCTCCATGGTATTCCTCACTGTTCCTTGCGATCGAAGCCGGGCCACCTGACAGATAGCTCTTTCTTCCAGGTTCGAGGGGTGATCTGTTGGACTCCTCGAGTCTTTCCGCCAGTTCTTTTGCCCTTCAATGTTTATCCAGTATGACCAGAATCGAGTGCGAGAACATGTGCTCTACTTTCGGATGTATGAAGAGTGGGGCGTCGATCCCCCGTTTTGATCGGGTGAATTCCGGTCCAGCTTCCAGACCCAGCCCGGCAAGGCCTGTGTCGCGGTCCATACAGGTGTCCTTACAGCACAATGCCATGGTTCGGGTCAATTACTTTTCCAAGGTTGTGTAAATATAAACCATCTGCCGGTACCATAGACGTCCAAGAATGTTCATGACATGGATGAGCACCAGTATAAAACCACGTACCATTCCATCAATCCGCACCGGTGCGTGTTTGAAAAAGCACTGAACTCACGCATTTGCAATTGTAGTATGGCGCAACGCTTTAACCTGGCAGACCGGGAGGGCGTGGCATGCACTTCCGTAATCAAGCTGCAGCGCTGTGACCGTTTGCTCACAGAATTTCGGAAAAAGGCGAAGTTTGCATTGCAGCGTATGGAAGCGAGCCAGATACTGGCACATACTGAAGAGATTAAGATTCAAAATGGAGGCATGTTGGGTTTGCAAGAGCATGTTGAGAAACATCCTTTGCAAACTGTCCAGGACATCGCCTCACTTATCGACAGGGCAGAACGTCAGTTCAATGGTATGGACAGGTTCCCGTATTCACAGCTCATGCAGGGAATCACAGCCTATCAGATACGTAACCGTCGCCATAAATCCCGGATAAAAAAATAGACGCATCGTATATCAATGTCGATGATTGAAAAGCTGGACCGGTTGTTAGCTGAAGTCCGGGCGTGCCGTGTCTGTGAGCATGAGTTGCCATTCGGAGCCAATCCAGTCTTACGGGCGGGGCACGATGCACGGATACTGGTGGTGGGTCAGGCCCCTGGCATCAAGGTGCACGAAACCGGTATTCCCTGGAATGATGCAAGTGGCAAGCGGTTACGGGAATGGATGGATCTGGATGAAGGCGAATTTTACGACGAACAAAAGATTGCAATCATCCCGATGGGATTTTGCTATCCGGGCAAGGGTCCTTCGGGAGATCTGCCGCCGCGAAAGGAATGCGCAGAATTATGGCACCGGAAGCTACTGAGTCTGTTGCCTGAACTTCAGCTTGTGTTGCTCATCGGGCACTATGCGCATACGCACTACCTGGCAAACCCTGGTTCCACGCTTGCAGAAACGGTACGTCAGTGGGAAAAGTATGGGCCCAGGAATTTTCCGCTTCCTCACCCTTCGCCAAGGAATATCAGGTGGCTGAAGAGGAACAGCTGGTTTGAATCGAAAATCATTCCGAAATTACGCCAGAAGATCCGTATCGCGTTATACGGACACTGTCCACCCCGTTGACAGCCGCCACTTCAAGGGGCTGCAGCAACACTTGGTAAGACATGCTGGCTGGCGCAGTACGTGCCCTGATGCAGTGGCAAGGCCGGGAGGTGTGCCATTATGGGATTTCATGGGTTAGAAAGGTAGTTGGCTTGACGGACTGAATTTGTTCAAGTGCATGTTTTTGAGCAAATTATTTTCTATTTTTGTCCCCTTATTCTGATTTTTGATCAATACAAATCTTCCCGTCTCCTTTTCGAGAATCCTGATCTTTTGAGCAAACGAGTGATTTCTTTGTACCCTTCTGCAAAACCGGGCAAATACCTGACGCGATTCAGAATACCGGAAACGCCACGCCGATCTTTTCCGTGTTGCCGCCTCGCAGGCTGGCGGCAGTGCGTTTGATCCCCTCTGCCACGGTGATCCTGGGATCATAATTGAAATCCCGCTCCGCCTTTTCATTGCTGAAATAGTGGTGGGTCGTAAGGTATCGAACCGCGAAGCGGGAGATACCGTCTTCAGGGCGCAATTCCTGCATCCTGATCCATTCCCAGAACTCGAACAACGATGCGCTGGCAAATGCGAACCATGCTGGAATCGTCGTGCGGATCGGGGGATAGCCCATCTCGGCAAGAAATGCCTTCACGAAATCATAGAAGGGCAGCGGTTCACCATTCGTGATGAAATAGCATTGCCCGTTCAACTCATCATCCTTGCTCAGCCGGTATTCTACCGTTTTCACCGCCTCCGAGAAATTGTCAATATACGTAAAGTCGGACAAGGACTGTCGGTTATCGACTCGCCGTCGCAGTGCCCCGGATTCTGCCCGCTCGATGATGTTGGGGATAAACCGGTTGTCATTCGGTCCGAACACAATGTGAGGCCGCAGCACACAAACACGGGACCGGGATTCAAAACCGAACTGCAGCACCGCCTTTTCCGCTGCAACCTTGCTGTCCACATAGGGTGCGAGCGACCTGCTGGAGTAAGGCAGGCTCTCATCGCCATTCTCGATATCCCTGCCCTCGTAGACCACACTCGCCGAGCTGATATGCAACAGAGCGGGGATGGCGTTTTGTCGGCATGCCTCGATAACTTCCAGCGTACCCCCGTAGTTGGCACGCCACACGGTTTTACGGTTGGTCTGCTTGGTGTGCACCACGGAAGCACTGTGTATGACCGTGTTGACACCCTGGCTGATCTCGACGAGTCTGCGCCGATCCGCAATGTCTGCGTGGATGAATGCTACATCGTCGCGAAACGGCTCGGTATTCCAGTCTACCGCGATGACATCATGCCCGATATCTGCCAGTTCATTGACAATGGCTGCGCCGATGAACCCGCAGCCTCCGGTTACGAGGACGGTTCTCTTGCCCTCGCTCACTTGCAGATGCCGATCTGCATATCCCAGACAGGGGCAATCGAGGTGAAGTTCCTGTCCAGATCCTTCCAGTGATGCCGGTCGTGACGAATGACCCAGTTGTTCATCCATCTGAAAGCCGGATGCGAAAACACGAGGCTCGTGCGGGCCACAATATTTACCCACGCATGAACAAACACAATCGCAAGGAGCGAGACGATACCCAGGGGTGCGAAAAGATACATGGACAGAAACAGCAGCGTCAGTCCGGCAAGCATTTCTACTGGACTCAGATACAGTCCGTCCAGTGCTTCTGGATACCTGACCTTGTGGTGGGTGCCGTGGATCCAGCGCATCATCACCGGGCGATGAAGCCATCTGTGCATAAGATAGTAAAACAGGCCATAGCATAGCAGGCACCCTGCGACCTGAAGTGGCATCGCCCAGAGCGTGACGGGTCCAGTATGGATGATCTGGTCTTCGAACAGATAAAGGAACACAAAGTAATATGCCAGAGAACTCGTACCGTTGAAAGCTATCGTCAAGTAGTGCCGCTTAAGCGGTGGGAACCTGTTTGTAAGAGGTCGGGCACGACACTTGCCCAGTCTCTCGGAATGAAGGGTGCCAATGGCAGCCAGCCCGTACACCGATACAAGCCCGAATACAGCAATGACTCCAGCTGCAAGTATGTGATGCATGCGAGAATACAAGCATACGAAAGGCCATGCAGTCAAATCCCGCCAGCACCCATAGATACAACCTGGTTTGCAACACGTCCTCGTGGAAACCAGTCCATGCTTGAACTGGTGTCTGGTTGCAGGGTCACCACGGAAATCAAATATGTTTTCAACCCCGAAGATGAGGACAGAACCAAAAATATTTATGTATTTATATGAAATATCAATTAGCTGCAGCAGCATATTGAAATATATCTATATTGGTATATTACTATTTTCTAATATACTTACTAGACTGAATCCGAATGATTATTAACCAACTTCAAAGGATAGTCACATGGATAAAGTCTTTGCAAAAATAAACGATTTGAGAACTGTACTTTGGGTAGAAACGGCACTGTTTCTCGTCATCGCATCTGTATTGTTTGGGGTAGTCATAGAGGCTTTTTAACTAGCTTCCGCCTGCAAACATATTTTGCCAAGCCACAGCATTCATCAGTATGGCGGTCACCGTCTCGACTGGTGGGTGCCTGGGCCATGAGTTGCCGACAGATATCCGAAACTTTCAAGGGCAGTTCACGGACGTCTGACACCATGGCGTAGTTTACGATTCCGTCAGGCTGACCGGCAGTCGCTTGCTCATCGGTCGTGGTGCCTGAAAGGGTGTATGCCCGGTTGTCGTGTCTCACACAGGGCCTGGCGGGTATCCTCGATTCCGTCCTGCCAGCGATAGCTCATCCAATCCTCAGTATCGAAACGTTTGATTCGGAACAAACCGCAATGTTTGTGTGCCATTCCTGAAAACTCATAAACTGCACGGCGGTTTCCGGGATTCCACGTGCCTCACACAGCAACACAAGTGCTTTGCGCTCGGCGTTATTGCCCCAGTCCCCGGCCGAACCGCCTGGCGGGCTTAGGATCGCATGCATACCCTTGCAGGCGATCCTGTCATTGTCCTTACGGCCTTGCCTGATTATGACAAGCAGATGCCTGAATGCATTTTCATACCCATCATTCACGACCTGCTTTGCTGCGATTTCAAAATGCAGGTCCAGATTGCTTTCGTCCTGTGCGTAGGGGCCAGAAATCTACCAGAACCGGACCCTTGCCGGAGTTTTCAGGCACTGGCTGCTTGAAAATTCTGCAACGCCTTCGGAAATGTAAGGAGGCTCAACAGGTTCCATTTCAGACATCGTGGATACGGCTTGTAGATCAAGGTCATCAGACCGGGGGGTCCGCCGACTTGGCAGAGTCCGGTGTGTCCCTGTCAATGACGGGAACAGGCAACGGTGTGGGGCCGCTTGACAAGACAGTCCAGTTGCTGACAATAGGCTTTAACAGGGCAAGAACCTGAAAGGGCAGGAGGGTATGATGGCAGAGTATATGGCAGAACCGGGTGGTCTGGACACCGGAATGGTTGGAAGAGGCATGATCCAGCCGTCGATTCGAAATGCCCTTCCGCACTTTATGTCCCTTACAGTTTTTCCACTTGTGCTCTGTGCCGCAGTATACGGTGGCTGGTGGATCATTGGGCCGTATATCTACTTCGGGCTTGCAAACTGGTTTGACACTCTGTTTGGCATGGAAAAGCGGAACATGGACCCGGACAATACACTGGAAAGCCAGTTGTTCTTGTACAAGCTGGCTGTCTGGGTGTGGGCTGTGATGTGGCCCGTCACACTCGTGGTCTCGCTTTGGCTGATTCTTGTCGTTGGTCATTTGGCCGTTTGGGAATCTGTGCTTGTCGCTATAGCACTGTTTTTTGCAGCCCAATCAATCTTCATCGTTGGACATGAGCTTGTGCATAGGACTTCCTGGTTGGAACGACGGTTTGGTGAATTCCTGCTGGCTTCAGCTTCCTACCCGCATTACGCTACCGAGCATATTTATGTTCATCATTCACTGGCCTGCACACCTGCCGATCCCGGGTCTGCGAGAAAGGGTCAGAGCTTCTGGCAATATTTTCCCAAAGATTTGGTGCGAAGCCTGATCGAGTCTTGGCGCTTCGAGCGCGATCGGCTTGCGCGACGCCACTTGCCAGTGTGGCACTACACAAATCCGTTCTGGCGCTACTCCCTGGAAACCGCAGCGTGGTATGTGCTGGTGTACTGGATGGGAGGTGCATGGGTGATGCTGGTTTTCGCCATATTTTGCCTATTCCTTGTCCTGTCGATGAAAATCATCAACTATGTCCAGCACTATGGGTTGGAACGCATCCGTTTGCCCGGAGGCCGGTATGAGCCGGTCCAGGTGCGACACTCCTGGAGTGCTGCCAGCAAGTTCACCAATTGGCTCTATTACAATATGCAACGCCATTCGGACCACCATACTGAGGCAACCCGATACTACCCGGTGTTGCAGTATCACGGCGAGGACGAATCACCACAGTTACCGGAAGGTTACTCCTCGATGGCGAATTACGCGATGATCCCCCGCATCTGGTTCCGAAAGATGGACCCGCTGGTCGATCGCTGGCGTGCACACTTTTATCCGCAAATTGAGGACTGGAGTGCCTACGACAGTGCAGCATACGCAGCCTGTCCGGATGAATTCGAAGCCATTTCAGAGATATTTGATGCCGCACCACGCATGGCCGAATGGATAAATCGTGCTCCGAAGCTGCTCGAGAGCCTGCAGGACAGGGAGTTCACCACTCTTGATCTCCCGGATGGCTTCGCCACGGATCCTGAATTCGAGATGGTTGCACGACGAGGACTTGCGCGTGTGTACTGGACACGCGAGTTTGATGTCTCTGAAATGAAAGAGCAGCTTGCTGCAATTCCTGCCCAGGGCGTAAAGGAAGTAGTAGAGACTGCAAGAAACTGGCTGAACGACAAGGTCTTTCAGATCAGCATGCACATGATACGCGGCAACCTGCTGCCGGTCGAGGCAGGGAGTGTGCTGTCAAATCTTGCCGAAGCCTCGGTCTGCGTTTTGCTGTCGGCGGTTGAGGTGGAATTTGCCAACAAGCGTCGTCGACGCGGAGAAGGTGCAGTCACGGCTGTACTTTTGGGTGAATCTGCCAGTGGAGAGGCAGCACCAGGCACACGGCTTGATGTGATGTTCGTGTACGATGGGGGTCCTGTCGAATATTTTCAAGCTCTGTGCCGATGTTTCCTTGAGGAACTGCGTGCATTTTCACATGAAAACCTGCTGTTTGAGCCACTTCCGCGTGACTGGAAGGGAAGGGGTGTCAGGTCTGTTGCTGATTTTGCTGAACATTATAGGAGGGACATGGACAGCGAGCTCCTGGACCTCGTTCAGACGCGGTGTGTCTTTGAATCCGGAGATTCTGGAATCTGGACCCGACTGGACAAGATACGACACGAAGTCCTGTCCTCTGGTGCTTCCCGAATCGCGCAGATAGATGAGTTGCGTGAAGCCGTGGGAGCCAATACAGCTGAACCAAGCCTGCAGTCGATCAACGACATGCGTGGTGGCCTTCGGGATCTCGTGCAGGTAGCCAGGCTGGTACAGTTGGCCCATGCCGATGACGCTCCTGAAATCCTGGTTCCTGATACGGCTGCCGCATTCCAGGCTGCAGGCAGTTTTGGGCTGATTCCTGAGGATGTTTCCAGCCGGTTGGCTGACGCAGCAGAGATGTGGTTGAATCTGCAAGGCATTCTGCGGCTGGTTGTAAAGGATGGCTTTGCTGTCGAGAAGGCAACACCGAAGGTCAAGTCCGTCGTTGCACGTTCCTGCGGAATGAATGATTTCAGTGCGTTGACCGATGCCATACGTGAAACGGCTGCCCGTGCCACTGCAGACATGGATGCACTGGACGGCATGGTTCTAAAATCAACCCCTAAATCCTGAGTCTGCACATGCTATGGACAGACAGGTTACAAGGACGCATGGACTGCATGATGCCTGACCGGTCTGGCTGCCAGTGTACCTTCACGGAATTGGAGAACCTCTAGCTTGGAGAAGAGTACAGACAGGAAGACATCACCAAACGTTGACCCATACCGCAGTATTCTGAAGAAGACTACCGAAGCTGATTGCGGTCTCATCAAGGTGCCTGTACTTGTCCCGCATCTGGAATTCAGATCGATTGGTGACCGGCAAGTGTTGCTGGTTTCTGAAACCTTCAACACGTTGCTCCACGGGCAAATAGTTTGCGATATTCTGCCGCTCCTTGATGGCCGCCGTACACACCGGGACATCATAGAATTCCTCGCCAGTACGCATCTGGCGTCCGATATCCAGACCGCACTCACTTTTCTGGCAACCAAGGGGTATATTGTTTCGGGCGAGTATCACATGGAACGGGGACAAGCGGCATACTGGTCTTCGCAGGGTGTTTCTCCCCGATGGGCTGAGGAACGGCTGAAGGCATCGCGGTTGGAAATAGCCGGCGATGAAGGTCACCCCCTAACCCAACGGCTTGAAGCCATGGGTGTAGGCTTGGATCGGAGCCGTCCGACACTTTCCGTCATTGTCTGCACCGATTTTCTTGATGAGCGGAATGCCAATCTCAATCGGCGTCATATCACCTCCGGTCTACCTTGGATACTGGTCAGACCCAAGGGTGTGTTCCCACTGTTTGGCCCGGTCTTCCGGCCTGCGGAGCAGGGACCTTGCTGGGCCTGTCTGGCGTATCGCCTGCAAGGCCAGCAGGAGGTCCATAACTTTTTGCGCAATCGTGCCGGCTATGAGGCCGCCTTTCGGCCATTCGCGGCCGAACCCGTGGTTCTGGAGACCGCCTATGGCCTGATCGCGGCCGAGATTGCCAAGTGGCTGATCCTCAGGGAACTGGCAGCAATACATGAGCATGCGATGACACTGGATGTCACTGCACTGAAAACAGCGAGGCATCCGGTGCACCGGCGGCCACAGTGCACAGTGTGCGGAGAGAAAAGATACTACAGTCCCGATCGCCCAGCCAGCCCGGTGCGCCTCAAGCCTAGCCTCAAAAATGTGCACAACAGTGGCGGTTTGCGCTCGGTGCCTCCCGAAGAGACCCTGGCCAAGTACCGCCATCTCATCAGCCCCGTCAGCGGGGTGGTGACCTGGATTGAACGCACCACGGATGTGTATGATCACTGGCTTCATGTCCATTGGGCCGGTAGTAATCTTGCCCTTCGAGTCAAAAATCTGAGCTCACTGAGACGCAGCTTGAGAAGCAAGAGTGCAGGCAAGGGAAGCACAGCTGAGCAGTCGGAGGTGAGCGCGCTTTGCGAAGCGGTCGAGCGCTATTCGGGCGCATTCCACGGGGATGAGATCCGCACTTGCAAACGTTTTTCAGAATTTGTTGACAAAGGACAGGAATCCGATGCCATCCATCCGAATCAGGTCCAGCTGTTCAGCGATCACCAGCTTGACCATGCAGACGAAATCAATGCCAGACAACATCCCTACAATATCGTACCCGGACGGTTTGACCCGGATGCTGCGATCGACTGGTCGCCGGTGTGGTCGCTTACGCAAAATCGGCACCGTTACCTTCCGACCTCCATGCTCTACAGCATGACACCGGAGCAGCGATGCACTTCAGACTTGTGGGCGGATTCGAACGGCTGCGCGGCCGGCAACACGCTGGAGGAAGCCATACAGCAGGGTTTTTTCGAGTTGGTGGAACGCGATGCATTTGCGATCTGGTGGTACAACCGGCTACGCTTTCCCGCGGTTGACCTTGAGAGTTTTGACGACGTATACCTTGCGAGCGCACCGGACTACTACCGGCAGCTTCACCGCGACATGTGGCTGCTGGATATCACAGGTGATTTCGGCATTCCGGCCTTTGTTTCCATCTCGCGGCGAACCGATTCACAAACCGAAGACATCCTGTACGGGGCTGGCGCACACACCGATCCGCATATCGCAGCCTTGCGTGCAGTATGCGAAATGAACCAGTGCCTGACCTGGGTTCCCCGCCCGGAAAGCGGCCATGCCGGGTATGGAGTAGATGATCTGATGTGCCTGTCATGGTGGAAAAACGCCACGCTTGAGGAACATCCCTATCTGGCACCCGATCCCGAGGCCACGCTACGGGGTCGCTCGGATTATCCCGTGCCCGAGACTTCGGATGTAAAAGAGGATGTCGAGGGCTGCTGTGCACTGGTAAAAGCCAAGGGCCTGGATATGCTGGTACTTGAGCAGACCCGTCCCGATATCGGCATGCCGGTGGCCCGGGTGATCGTGCCGGGATTGCGCCACTTCTGGGAACGGGTTGCATCGGGGCGCCTGTACGATGTGCCGGTCAAGATGGGCTTGCGGGAGAAACCCCTGGCCGAGGCTGACCTCAATCCCGTCCCGGTCATCGCTTGAAGGGCATGCTCATGGATGTCCGGGAAAATCAGCCATTACGGAACAACGCCTGCTGCTGAGCTGTGTAGGGGCCACATCTTGCCGGTGTAAATTTCGGGCCGGAACTGGTACCGCCTGCTGGCACAAGCAAGACAGTTCGCGATAAAGTGGTCAAGAGCTTATCGGGCCGTACTGGAGAGCATCAAGCGGCCAGTTGTCCCCGGGAGCATAAATTACTCTGTCTACCATCAAGCCAATCGATTTGCGCGGCCCGGAAACATTTGCTGCAATCGTGCGGGCAATTGATACTGCTAAGCCTTGTCCTGACGGAGGCTTGACATGAGGATCTATCAGGTCGAGATGCTTGAGAAGGAATCGCTGGGCCCCTCTGCTTCTTTCAGGAAGGTTGCGGCCTCGAGAACGGGCTTGATGAACCTGCACAAAATCGTTGACATTGTGTCCCAGCGGACTATATTCTCCCCCGCATTGACCTTCAGTCTGTGTTGCTGCGGATGGTGAATGCCTTGATCAACCTTGATTCGGACTCAGTGGGTTCGGAGCACGTAGTCTAAGTTGGACTGCTCTCGGTGTAATAGGGTTCCGGGCTGCGAGATGGCATGTTTGCTACTTGGTATAAGGCTTTGGTTGCAATGAGGCTTAGCGCACTGCTTGCCTCCAAGGGCGTTCGCAACTAGTCGCGCCGGCCCTGTGAACAGACGCAGCATAGGAAAAGGGCAATTCGCAACGCGATTTGCCGAACAGGTGCTCGCGACCCGCTGGCTGGTTATCTTGGCCACGCTACTCTTGGTTGCGGTCGCATCAAGTGGCATTGCTCTGCTCGAATTCTCCGCCAACTACCGCATCTTCTTCGACGAAGACAATCCACAGCTTCTGGCACTGGAAGCGCTGGAGAAAACCTACGGGCAGAACGAAAACATCGTGTTCCTGATTGTTCCGGACGATGGTGACGCCACGTCACAGGATGCACTCTCGGCCGCTGCTTGGCTTACAGAAGCCGCTTGGCTAACGCCCTATTCGAGGCGCGTCGACTCACTCGTCAATTTTCAACACACGACCGCCGACGGCGACGATTTGTATGTTAGGGATCTTGTTGATCCGCAAGAACTGACCCGAGCCGAGGCGCGGTCACGAATTCGTGCCGTCGCTTTGTCCGACCCGCGTATCGCAGGCAGTATTCTAGGCCTGAACGGTGATGTCAGCGTTGTAAACGTCACCGTTGAACTGCCAGAGGAGGGCCTGCTGGAGGCCGTGGCCGAAGTTGCCGAATTCGCCAGATCAGTCGCAGCGGAGGCAGAAGAACGATTTCCCGACATAGACCTTCGCATCGTCGGCACGGTCATGATCAACCAAACCTTCTTGGAAGCCTCGATCAACAGCCAGAAGATTTTCCTGCCTGTAAGCCTTCTACTAATGGCCCTGGTCCTTGGTGTCCTCACCCGGGGCTGGGCGGGAGTGGCGGCGACTGGATTGGTCATCGTCTTTTCCATTTTCATGTCAATGGGCCTGGGTGCATGGGTCGGTTTACCCTTTTCCCCGCCCGTCTCGCCAGCACCGACCATCACGCTGATGATTGTCGTGGCAAACTGCGTGCACCTGCTGGTGGCTTTGGAGCAGCGTCTGCGTGCTGGGGATTCCAAGCACGATGCCATCGTCGAATCCATCAGGCTCAACCTGCATCCAGTGTTTCTGGCAAGCCTCACGACGGCGATTGGATTCTTGAGCATGAACTTTTCCGAAGTGCCACCCTACCGTCATCTTGGCAACTTCGTCGCTTTCGGTATCTTTGCTTCTTTCATTCTCTCCGTCACCTTTCTGCCGGCCCTGCTTTCGCTTCTCCCTGTTCGTGTCGCAAAGGACCGCCGGCTCCGCGGACCCACAATGAACCTCTTGGCGGATTCTGTGCTGCGTTACAGAAAGGGGCTATTTTTAGGATGGCTGGTAATTGTGCTCGCGATGATTCTGGCCATTCCGCGCAACGAACTCAATGATGTCCTGGTTCATTTCTTTGATGAGGGCGTTGAGTTTCGGCAGGATACGGACTTCATGGACGAGCACTTGAGCGGCAATACCCTGCTCGAATACTCGTTACAGGCATCTACTGAGGGCGGTGTCACAGATCCTCTTTTCCTCGCCGAGGTTTCAAGCTTCGCCAACTGGTACCGTGAGCAGCCCCCTGTACGCCACGTGTCGGTCATCACCGATACCTTGCAGCAACTTAACAAGAGCATGCACGGCGACGACCCGGCTGCCTACCGGATTCCGGAAAGCCAAGAGCTGGTGGCACAATACCTGTTGCTTTACGAACTCTCGCTTCCCCAAGGTCTGGATCTGAACAATCAGATCGACAGGTCCAGATCAGCTACGCGAGTGACGATTTCGGCGGCGACACTTTCTTCGCAAGAATTGCTTGAACTGAATGCGCGTGCCGAGGCTTGGCTGAAAGAAAACGCGCCACACGTAGCCGGCGTCAACAGCACCGGTCCCGCAGCGTTGTTCGCCTACATCGGGCAGCGCAACATTCGCGCCATGCTGGTCGGGACAATGGTTGTTCTCCTGGCCATTTCCGCCATTCTCCTCATCGCCTTTCGATCACTGCGGCTGGGTTTGATAAGCATCGTTCCCAATTTGGTTCCCGCCGTGCTGGGCTTCGGCGCCTGGGGGTTGATGGTCGGACAGGTGGGACTTTCGCTATCTGTCGTGGTAGCCATGACCATAGGTATCGTCGTGGACGATACGGTGCATTTTCTCAGCAAGTACCGCCGTGCACGGTGTGAATACGGCCAGGACCCCGAGGAAGCAGTGCGTTACGCCTTTGACACGGCTGGCCGTGCCCTGCTTACTACGACGATCGTGTTGGTGGCCGGTTTTATGATATTCATATTTTCTCCATTCGTTCCCACTGCACAGGTCGGGGTTTTGACCGCAATGATTATTGCTTTTGCACTCATTGCCGACCTGTCGCTCCTGCCGGTGCTGCTGACAGCGGTGGACCGGAGATTTGCGAAGCGGGCCACGCCTGTGCCCTGATCTGCGATCTTCTTGAGTCTGATCGCGGGAAATTCAAACTAGCCGGGCCGTACTCGATGGTGAAGTCATGGAATTGCTGGGCATTTCAAAAGGGGTGCATCCTCAGCAGAGGTTGCACGGTCGGACGGTGCCGGGCCTGCCGGAAGTTCTTTTCAGTGAAGATGGGCATGGTCATGCAGGACTCGAACCTGGGTATCGGAAATAGGCGCTGGCCCTGTTCCTGATGATGACGAATGTGACAGGAGTATCCAGCCTTCAGTTGCACAGGGATTTGGAAATCAGCCAGAAGGCGGCCCTGGCACCTGGAAGCAGATTTGTATGGGATATTATCCCCTATCGTGCCAAGTTTGATCTAGAATGTAATTAAGTTTAACATGTAGGTGTTAAGAATCTGCCATAAACGTTAGGCTCAATAAGTGTCCTAAGGAGGGCTATTATGAGAAGTGGCGATGATATGTTACAGCACATTGTTGAAAAGTCGGCTTTGGATCCAGAATTCAGGCAACAGCTCCTTAATGATCCAAAATCTGCCATCAGCAAGGAATTGGACATTTCGATTCCCGATTCGATGAATGTCGTAATCCATGAGAGCGACATGCAGACGGTGCATGTTGCGCTACCACCGGACCCGCACATCACCGAGGAGCAACTCGAAGCTGTCTCAGCTGGCCTTTGCTGCTGCTGGTAAGCCAGATAACCAGTGGGAATGGCTGGTTAAGACGCGGAACCGTCCGCACCTGTGCAAAACTTGAAATGATCCCCTTCGCCCTCTGCCGGGGGAAGGGGTTTGGTGCGCCCGTTTGCAGTTGTGGTATTAGAAGGAGACTGCTCCGGAAAGCACCATAAACACGTAGGCTTTGGCTTTTCGAAGCTGATTTCTGGATATGACCAGCTTTATGTGGTGAATACCACGTAGCAGTACATAACGTCCAGACTTTGCGAAAAGCGTTGTCGGACTTGAAACCCAGTCAGCAAGTGCTGCAAGCTTCTCCGGCACGACAAGGTCTTCATGGCTAATGGCTTCCAAAAACGGGTCCCAGTCGGTCAGGCCGTCGAGCCAATAACGTGAATCTTTTGTATATCTCTGCTTGACAATAAGCGTAAGGCCGAGAGTCGGACCAACCCCCTCTTCCTGCACGTCAAGATTCACCCCAATCCTGACAATATTCACGCGCTTCTTGAAGCGTGCAATCACGGAGTCGACAGCCGAAATCTGGCCCGGCCAATCCGTGTTTTCAAGATAGCAACCTATTTCCTGTTGCGATTTGAATCCCATGATCGCCAAGCGGATTGCCCGTGAGCGAGACGGGAATATACCGAACGAATCCAGGCGCGTATCCCCCGGCTGCATCAGGTAAACTCGTTCGACGTTCTCCCGCTCGGTGTCAGTCATCTCCCAGCCTACGCAGGAAATGAGCTTGTCAACCACCATGCCAACATCATTCTCCTGGCCACGGGCACCCATAATCGGGCGTTCGCCAGGCCGCAGGAACATTCCCGGAAACAAACATTCACCGCCCCGCCCCGATCCGATGTCATATTCCAGCATCAATTTGCGGCCGACAATTTCACGCAGAGGTGAGTTTTCGGTATCTATTTGCCTGAACAGTCGGCCGATCGCTCCCGCGACCTCATCCGTCTTGTCGGTCCGTGCGCGCTCTTGGAAAAATGCGGCCGTTCTGGTGCCGCTCGCTAGGGAGACGCCGAAATCCGCCTCTGGCCTGCGTTCATGCAGCGGCAGTTCAAAGCCGAATGGAAGGGCGCCCATTGTGATTGGAAGTTTCTTGGCACATTCGAGTATGCGCTCCCATTCCGGAACTCCGATAAGAATCGGCGAAATCCTGTTTCGAAAGTGCCCAAGCAATTCACCCATGGTGCCGCCCTCTTCGGCAAGACGGTCCTGGGTAAGTGTGACTGCCTCGTCAATATCTATCGTCACCTGCAAATCCTTCAGGCTCTCAAGGTTTCGACGATACGCTCTAGAGCTTCGATACAAAACGCAGTGGTCACGGCTTCAGAGCCATGCCCGATCTGCCCTACCACGCCCCACTTTAGCGCTTGGTCACCAAACGCGAGAAGTTCCGGCCAGCTACCATCCTCACGTTGTGAACTTATGAACCTTTCCACTTGGCGTTTCGCGTCGATGCTTTCAAGGCTTCCAATATTGTAGAGCGCTGACACTGCTTGGGCGGTCTGAAGGATATTGCCAAATTCTCCCTTCTCGTCGCGCAAACCTAGGATACGATCCGCAAGTATCGAGCGTAGTTGATCGAGGGCAGGCTGCGCACGCATCATGGCACTAGTAATTGCATAGTAAATTGTGACCGTATCGGGATACCATTTGGACGAGCCCTCAAGGTTGCCTTTAGTAATCAAGGTTTCCAACCATCGTTGGGCATCCTTGGTTTCGGGACCGTCGCCGAGGTAAGCAATGACATTCGCATTGACTACGGGATCCGCTTCAATACGAAATTTCGACACAACATTGGGTTCGTCTTCCTCCAGTACCCAAGTCATGAAACGGCCTTCCTCGTCGCGATTCGCCAATATTCGTGAAACGTTCCTTCCCAGCATAATCCAGGGGTGAGTCCCGATGACAAGTGAACACATCGTGGTACTGTCAAGATCCTGGGGCAGATGGCGGTAATAGCGCCACAATCCGGGATATTCAATGGTGTTGACGAGGTATGCCTTGGTAGTGGTGCACATGGCCTTGGCCCGCGCTTCATCACAACTTTCCAGGGCAAGTACGCAAAGAGCCGAAATAAAAGGAGGTTTTTCGTAATGTCGTGGAATGTCCGGGTCGGCTATATTGAACCGGATGCAGTGCCAGGCGCCATTTTCGTCAATAGTGGATTCCAGGAAATCGAGACCGCGGCTGATACTTTCTCTACCTGCTATTGCAAGTGCCTTGGAGGTGGCAGTGTGCCATCGGGCTCTTGTCGGTTTAGGTGGGGGGGGACGAAGAGGTGGCGCGGGGTCGTAAAGTGTCTTGCGAAGAAACTCGAGTGATGCTACGCCGGTTTTCGCCGCCTCCCGTTCGGCCTCACTGAGCTTGCTACGCGGCGGAAGCACCACATGCGTTGCGGTATAGGTTTCTTCGTGCACGTGAATCTCATGGTCTTCGGCCAGCGGCACACCGAATTCCTTTTCGATTGTTTCTTTAGGGTTTTTGAGGAGACATTCGCGAAAGTCACTGTCTTCGCCAGCTCTTGAGACGAGGAAATCTGCTGCGTTAATGGGTTTCTTCATTGATGTCTTCCATTTCCGTGAGTCATAGTCGAACATGAATTCTCAGCGGTTAAAATACATGAAGATAAGCGTGATATCAGCAGAAGTACTATATCCGAGTATCTATGTGTTTTCTAATTATATCTGGCCGCGAGCACCAAAAGTCATTGAACCCAGGGTCCAGGACCGCACCCGGGAAAATGTATGGGCAACTGTCCATGTCGCGTAGAAGGATCCTGGAGGTTCTGCCAGATCGTGAAACTCTCCGGCCATGGTGTAATCAAAACGGGTTTATATCCAGCTACAGCCCCGGGCGAAATCGCGTTGGAGAATATCCGATGGCTGATCCAGCAACCCTTGCCCGTCAGTCAATCTTACCGACACCGACGGCATGGACGTCGCACTTGCGAGTGTACACGATCATGAATGTGGGCTCCCGGCCGTTCTGCATATTCGGATCAAGCGATCTGCCTTTTTACCAGTTCCCTGAATACCCCGTCATCCTTCATGAGTTCGTTGAAGGAACCACTCTGCACAACTTTTCCAGCCTGCAACACGTAGATGCGATCTGCCTGTTCCAGCGTGGACAGGCGGTGAGCGATGATGATCCGGGTGGAGGTCAGGGCAGTGATGTTCTGCATTACCTTGGCTTGGTTTTCGTTATCCAGCCAGTTGGTTGCCTCATCAAACAGCATAATTCGCGGACTGCCGATCACCGAGCGGGCTATTGTGACGCGCTGACTCTCGCCGCCTGACAGGACAGCCCCGCTGGCGCCGACCACAGTCATCATGCCCATAGGCATGCCCTTGATTTCGCCTTCGATTTCTGCGATCCGGGCTGCTGTCCATACTTCCTCACTCGCCACTTCATCGTGGTGACTGACTAAATTGTCCCAGATATCCATGGGATGTAGTCCAACTGATTGCGGCACCGCGCCAATTTTCCGCCGTACCTGTTTCAGGTTCAGGTGCTTCAGATCTCGTCCGTCGTAATACACCGCGCCAGCAGTTGGCCGGTCGATTCCAAGCGCGAGCCGGAACAGGGTGCTCTTGCCGGCACCGGATTCGCCAGCAATCGCGACGAATTCACCAGGACGGGCGTGAATCGTGACATCATCGAGAATTAACGGACCGTCGGGATCGTAGCGGAAGGAAATCCGGTCGAACAGAATTTCGCCTCCCAGATATTCAGCCGGCTCTCCTTCAGTCTCGGTTTCAGGAACTGCAGCGAGCAGCGGCCGCATCTGATCGAACGCCGGCAGCATGGCGGCAACGGTGCCGAAGGACTCACCGAGTCGGGCGATAGCGGACTGGAAAACGATGAAGACTATGTAAACGACGAGAAAATCGCCGACTAGGATATCCCGGTTGTCTAGCGCTACCACTGTGAAAAGCAGTACCCCACCAGCAAGAAAAGGGAGCGCGGCACCAAATGCCCGCGAGTGACCCTCAAGCGCGCCCAGTTCAAGCTCTGCGCGTTTCTGCTCGCGGTAATCCCGCGCCCAGATGGCGAAAGCCGATCCTTCTGCGTTTTCCACGCGCAGCTTGGTGAAACCGCCCACGATCTGGAACAGTCGGCTGGTGACGCGACGCGTTGCGCTGACCATCCGCCCATAAGGTGAAATCTGGAGCAACCCAAGGGCTACGGTAATCAGCAGCGAGGCCAGGCTGAAAACGAGAGCAATGACCCCTAGGGTGGCATCGTAGAAGAAGATGATGGCAAAAACCGGAGATAGAAAAATGATCGACAGTATGCTATTGGCGACAACTCCCTGCAGGCCATCGCGAAGATTCTGGAATGTCATTCCCGACATGGCCAGATCTCCGGTTGGATAGCGGTGCAGAATACTTGGTGGAAGGCGCATGAGGCGGTCCCAGAAAGCAGCTTCGGCCCGTGACGCCGTGCGCCCCTCAAGCCGCATCATCGCCGTGCTTTGAAGCAGGTGCAGCAGTGCGCCGAGCAAACCAAGCCCTGCCAAAGCCAAGGCCACGGCATAGACTGCTCCGATACTTCCACCCGCCATGACTTCATTTGCAACGTATCCAAGCGCGAGTGCCGGCAGCAGTTTGATCAGGCCGCACAGTAGCCCTGAAATCACCAGCCGCGCCAGATCCGTGACCGATCCATGCAGGGCGATACCCAGCAGGTCTGCCGGTTTCACGTTCTCCGATGGCAATGGCCGATAGAACATCCAAGCTTCTTTGCCCAGAGTGTCGGCGCGATCCGCCGTAATCCGCACGCTGCGCTTGCTGACTGGATCGACTTCCCGGTAGTGCCCGAATTTTCCTGGCAGCAGCGCTACGGGCTGACCGTCCTCTGCGCGGAATCCCAGCATCGCGTTGCTGTCGCCACGCCACCAGGTGTCTTCGGCTTTCAAACGCACACGCCGGGTGCGCACGGCTGACGCATCTAGAACTTCAACGAGGCCGACCGGGGTATCGGAAGGTCCCGAGCGTACTGGAATCTTGAAATCGATTCCTTCATGACGGCCGATGATTTGCAGGGCATCCGTCAGAGCCGTGTCCTCGACATTGGCATCCCGGTCAATCGGCAGGTTATAGATATTGAAAAGCCGCTGCCGTGCAGCTTTTTCAGCCGTGCGGCGGCTAGTTGTCCGAGCGCGTTCGAGATTCACATCATCGACCACGGCCAGTTGGCGGTTGAGGCGTTCCAAGGTGAACGCAACCGCGTGAAAAGAGGCGAGCGCCGGCAGCAGCATGCCTTGCTGAGCCAGTGTTTCAGTTGATTTGCCCAACAGTGTCTCCCTGGCGAACAAGGTGAGCCAGCTTGTCCGCGTCAGTGGTAACATAGCTTCGGGTGAGCCGCCTGCTTCGGTAAGTTCCGCTTGGTCGACGATATCCATGAACAGAAATTCGCCGCGGTATGGTTTGGACACCCATACCACACCGCGATGTACGGATAGCGTACAAGGGGGGAAGGTCCGCGCCATACCGGGATCGGCCAGTGCTGTCGGACGCGGAAGGGGGCTTGCAAAACGCGAAAGTGTGTCAGTAATAGCGTTCAGCCAAGTATCGGTCTGTTCCGCCAGTTCTGTTGGATGAACCTCAGACAGCAAGGATGCCGGCAGGCGTTTCAGAAGGGTATCTGGCAATCCTTTGGCAATCAGGCTGAGCGTAGTGTCCTTGTTATTGTCTCGTTGGTCCGGTGCTACACCTGGCAGTATCCAGCCCGATTCGCGGCGTAGCAGATGCTGCGGCGCGGCTTGCTCCACCCCGTCCTTGAATTCAACTAGGAACAGATTAACGGCGCCCTGATCAATGAACCAGATACTGTCCGGGTCGTCGAGTTTCACCGGCAGGTTGCTTGCGCAGGGCACGGATGTCCCGGAGCAAGCAGCGAGTTCGGCTATTGATGTGTATTCCGGCCTTGTATCCTGCATCAGCCTGACTTAACCAGCTTGTAATACATGCCATCCTGATCCGCAATCAACTCGTCATGCGTGCCGCGCTGCACGGTGGCGCCTTTGTCGAGCACAATAATTTCATCGCTATCCCGCACGGTACTCAGCCGGTGCGCCACGATCAGGCAGGTGACACCGCGACGCCGTAAGGCATCATCAACATGTTCCTCTGTCGCGGCATCTAGGGCGCTGGTCGCCTCGTCCAGAATGAGCACTGTCGGATTGCCCACCAGTGCGCGGGCGATTTCCAGCCGTTGTCTTTGGCCGCCACTGAAATTCACGCCGCCTTCCTCGACACGGGTTGAATATCCTTGCGGTCTAAGCAGAATTTCATCATGGATCCAGGCATCTCGCGTCGCGGCAAAAATGATTTCATCTGGTATGGCTGAGTTCCACAAAGTGATATTGTCGCGCAGGGATGCAGAAAAGAGCACGATCTCCTGGTCTACCATGGATATGGACTGCCGCAGCACTTCCTCAGGAATCTCATCCCGCAGATGTCCATCAAACAGGATTTCGCCCGACCAGGGCTGGTAGACACCCGAAACCAGACGCGCCAGGGTCGACTTGCCGGAACCACTGGGACCAATCACGGCGACTCGCTGTCCTGGCTTGATCATGAGGTTGAAGTCCTTTATCAAAGGCGGTCGGCTCTTGTTGAAACCAAAGGTGACGTTTCGCAGTTCGAGCTGGCCTGCGAGTTGGAGTCGGCCGTTGAATGTAGAAATTGACTCCGATTCCGGACTTCGGCGTCTGATAACGGGGTCTTCAGCGGATTTGGAAATGTCCTCGAGTCGTTGCAAATCAGTTTCGAGAGCCTGGCGTTTGTCGACGAGTTCCAAAAAGCGCCCGACAGGCTCCAGAAACATCTCCGACAATATGTAGAACCCAACCAGTATCCCCAGGGTCATTTCTCCAGCCATGACCAGACTTCCCCCTATGCCGATGATCACCGCACTACGAAGTACGGCAACCAGGCCCGGAAGCGCGGTATTGACTGAACTCAGTTCGGAATAGAGCTGGCGCGCATGCAGTTCGCGTGCCTGATGACCACTCCAGCGTGAAAAAAACCGGTCATCCGATCCTGTCATGCGCAAGTTGTCCGCATGACTCAACATCTGCATACCGACACCAATCAGTAATCCCTGTTCGCGCCTCATCGCCTGGCTTCGAACGCCCCGGAGCGTGTTGAGAAAGTAGACCAGAATTCCGTGTGCAAGCGCCAGCAACAGCACAATCAGCGTGAGCAGGACATCATAGGTCAACATCACGATAAGTAACACCGCGCTCATTGCCATGTCGATAATGAGTACAAGAAACTGGTTTGTCAGGTTCTTCGCTATCCTGTCAATGGATGAGACTCGATCAATCAAATCGCCTGTCAGTCTGTGTTCAAAAAACTCCACCGGCAACCGCAGTAGCCGTGACACGCCCCGATTGTAGCCTGTTACAGAAATCCGGATTTCGAGCCGCTTCAAGAATCGGTGCTTGAGCAAGGAAAGGATGTACACTAGGACACCGCCGCCAAGCAAGGCTGCCACCAATCCGCCCCAAGGCCCATGGTTTTCCAGAACATCGTCCACAAAAACACTGAGAGATGCAGGAACAATAAGTGCCAGTAACGTCAACATGAGTCCGCAGGCAATTACCACGGCAAGCACGCTCCATGATCCGACGAGCAAGGTGCCCAATTGCCTGAACAAGTCAGGCCGCTCGCCGCCGGGGCTGAAATCGGCGCCGCGCTTGAATCGCAACGCAATTCCACTGTAGCCCTTGTTGAACTCTTCAGCGGAAAGCCTGCGCCGCCCCGTGGACGGGTCATTGAGATAGAAATTGCGGTCATCAAACCCTTCAAGGACAACGAAATGGCTGAATTGCCAGAACAAAATCAGAGGTAGCTGCAGTTTTTTCAGTTGATTGGCACGCACGCTGAGTCCATTGCATTCGAGACCATAGTATCTGGAGGCACGCAAAATGCTCGCGGCACTGCTACCGTCTCGGCTCACCTCGCATTTTTCGCGCAATTCGGTAAGCGGCACCCAGCGCCCGAAGTAGGCCAGTATGCTTCCGAGGCAGGCGGCACCACATTCTGATGCGTGCATTTGCAGCAGAATTGGCGTAGTTACCCTTTGTTTCAAGGAGTCCGAGGCGGCCTTATCCTTAGCCCCTTTAGAGGCGCGTGGCGACATCTTGTGACCGCTTCATTCGTATTAGTGCGACCGGAGGTTGTCTGCCAAGCTCAATGACAACCCGGCATTCCCTGCTTGCAAGGAAAGCATAATCAAGACTTTCGTTGAGTGTGATATCAACGCGGTGCACGGACACCGGCGCCGTAGACTCAAATATCGCCAGCCCCTCGGATACGGGTACAGCGGAAATTGTCGCGACCTTTCCGTCAAGTGTGCCTGCTTTCCCATCTGTCATGCCCAGCTCTATGACCGCTGGCATCCCGGCCTTGATATGCGGCGCAACGTCACCCTTGACCCAGACAAGCGTCTGCACAGTCCGGTTTCTCTCAAGCAAGGTTTCGTCAGGCTCGACCAGTACGCCGTCTACCGCCAGGCTACGGGATACGCTGCCAAAGAAGAGCCATGCCGCAAGGATGAACAGCAAAAGAGCGATGACGGTGACAAGCAGCCGCTCCCGTGGTGTGGAAATTGTCAGCAGCCGGTCAAGCTGTTCACGTTCTTCCTTTGCTTCGGCAACAGTATTATGAAATGAGTCAAATGGATTATTGAACACGACCGCGAGTAGCCTCTTCATAGAAATCAAGCAAAGATAAAAATCTCATTCGGCTTGAGTAGAATTTTTGAGATTATATGCAATCTCGATCAAGAAAGATCAAATTTTCAAAGTTCTGGAAAATTTGGTTCGGTGTGTATCAGCCAAGGGCTTGTGTACAGGCTGCTTTTAGCCTTGTTGTTCCGATCAAGCTCCTTACCTCAGGGCTTCCATCTGGTGGTGCTTGATGCCGGTGATCTTGATTGTACATCATCGCCCGAAGGTACGGATCATGGCGCCGAACATGAACTTGAGGACTGGCTTCTCGCCGGAGGCATTGGGCATGACTTCACCTTTTGCCGGGAAATCAAGGTATAATGCTGTCCGTCCATCACGGGACCTGTGAAGATGTTTCCTGACCACGAAACCGCCGAAAATTGGTTTATAGGCCAAGGCTGGACAAAGGGCTTCCCATGTACACAGGGTGTTTCGTTCAGTGCCTTGGTTATAGCACTGGCGTGCTTCTGCTTGCCAAATGTACATGCCCTTGCCCAAGAAGAAACGCTGGAGGACAAGGGCCTAAGGATTGCACGCGAAGCAAGTGCCCGTAACGACGGCTTCGGGAATTTCACCGCTGGAATGACGATGGTGCTGCGCGATCGGCAAGGTCGGGAGAGCATCCGCCAGATGCGCTTCAAGGTGCTGGAGGTGCCGGGGGATGGTGATAAGAGCCTATTTGTGTTCGATCAGCCGCGAGACGTGCAGGGAACCGCCTTGTTGACCCACGCTCACATTAACACTCAGGACGACCAGTGGCTGTATTTGCCAGCCCTGGAAAGGGTGAAGCGCATCAACGCTTCGAAGCGTTCAGGGTCATTCATGGGAAGCGAGTTCTCATATGAAGACATGAGCTCTCCGGAGGTGGAGGAATACACCTATAAATTTCTTCGCGACGAGTCCTGCGGTGAACTCACTTGTACGGTAATCGAGCAGGTTCCCGTGGATAAAAAATCCGGATACAGCCGCAAGATCATTTGGCAAGATACCGGCGAACTTCGGACCTGGAAGATGGAGCTTTACGACCGAAAGGGCTCGCACCTGAAGACGCTCACTTTTGCAAACTATAAGCAATATCTGGATCAGTACTGGCGGGCAGGAGAACAGGTGATGGTGAACCACCTGACCGGGGCGAGCACGGTGCTTGAATGGACCGATTTTCTGTTCCGTACCAATCTTGATGACCGCGAATTCACTAAACCGGCACTTCGACGCGTGCGCTGATGCGATTCGGCGGCGCAATCGCGGCCCTCGTGCTCATGGCCGCTGCAGGTGCCGAGGTTCAGGCGTTTGATTTTTCGGGCGACCTGAGCCTGCAGCCGCGCTGGTATCCACAATCACCGACTTTCCCGGGGCAGCGTTCAAGCACCGGCGGACTGGTTTTTGAGCCGACGCTTTACGGGGAAGTTGCACAAAGAACCAGCGTTACTCTCACCGCGCTTTATCGATACGACAGTGCAGATTCGCGACGTACGCATGCGGACCTGCGCAAGGCCTACCTTTTGACCTATGGAGACTGGGGCGAGAATTCCTGGGAACTTCGGCTGGGACTTGACCGCGTATTCTGGGGTGTGGCCGAGATTCACAACATCGTGGATATCGTCAACCAATTGGACCTCGTCGAGCACCCGCGTGATCGACCCAAACTAGGCCAGCCTATGGCACACCTGACGGTTTCCGGTGACTGGGGCCTCGCTGAATTATTTCTGCTGCCGTATCACCGTAAGCTCACCTTTCCGGGGCGTTCCGGGCGCCTCCGTTCGAAACGCCTGATCGAAGATGACGCCTTGTACGAGAGTAGTGCCGAAGAACGCCATGTGGATTTTGCGTTTCGCTACAGCAATGCCGTGGGCTTGCTTGATTTCGGCCTGAGTACCTTTGTTGGAACAAGCCGGGATCCCTATTTTGTTGCCAGCCATCAATCCGAACCGTTGCCGGCAATTGACATGTCCTTGATTCCATACTACGAGCAGATTCGGCAATACGGAGTCGAAGCACAACTCACGACCGAATCCTGGCTTTACAAGATGGAAGCCATTCGCCGCAGCGGAGCGCGCAATCTCCTGGGCCAAGAGGAGGATTACAACGCCTTCATCTTTGGCTTGGAACGCACTCTCTACGCGCTGTTTGATTCCACAGTGGACATGACCATCCTCGGTGAATGGTTCTACGATGATCGTGGACGCCGCGCTACAAGTGTCTGGCAGAATGACCTGTTTATCGCGGGTTTCCTTGCGCTCAACGATGTACAGGGCACTGAGCTCGTGGCAGGTATCCTAACTGACCTCCGCCATGAATCTCGAACGCTGAACCTGGAACTGAAACGCCGACTGTCAGGTAGTTGGTCGATGCGCTTGGAAGCATTCGCAAACCTAAGCTCGGACCCGCAGGATTTAACCTACGATGGACGGCGCGACAGCTTCCTGGGTGCAGATTTCACGTTTAGCTTCTGAGGGCTGTACGTGGCTGGTACTGGACCGGTTAAATTCAGAACCGACAGCACCACTCACCTATGCACCGGTGACATAAGCCAAGCTCGCCTCGGCTGCATCGACCCCACTCTTCATGGCTCCATTCAGGGACGGCAGACGAGTGTAGTCGCCTGCGAGGTATAGGCCACGCACGTTTTTGCCCAGTCGGATACGCATGTCCTGCATATCCCTGAGCATGCCGCCAGGCGACAGACAAAAGGCTTCCGGCCAGCGGTAGACTTTCGCGAACAGGGGATGTTCGGGCATTGTCCGAAAGTACCGACGCATCTCTTCAAGCACTCGGCGTACGATCTCATTATCGTCTAATACGAAGAGCGCTCTTGCGTGTTCGCCGATGATCAGCGCGTGAACGAGGGTCTTGCCTGAAGGTGCCGCATCCGGGGTCATGGCCGCCATATTGGACACCATGGTCAGAAAGGTCGGAGATTCCGGAGGAAACAGCGCGGCGTGAGACCCCTCGGCCAATATGTTCGCATCCAGTCCGAAAGCCACGTGACAGCACGAGCTGTAGCTGATGCGCTCCAGCACGGCCCGAAGTTCGCCCGGCAACTCGGGAATGATACGTGCCGCAGTTGATGCGGGGGTGGCGCAAATAACCGCATCGGCCTCAATCTTCTCTCCGCTGGCCGTAACCACGCCTCTCACCTTTCCATTTTCAACAATAATCCGTTCGACTGTCGTGGACACGTGGATAAAGCTCTTGCAGGCCACCGCGAGGGCATTGGCAAGGGCGCTGATTCCCTGCCTGGGCAAACAGCTTCGCGTCGCCGGATTGAACGTCCACAACCACAGCAACGACATGCCGTATGCGGCCCCGACTTGTTCGGAACTCCCCGCCGTGAAGCAGTTGAGGTCGAGTTCCCCGGCCTGTTTCAAATACCGGGTAAAAGAGTTGGTGCGAGCAAACTCGGCAAAGCTCTCCCCCGTGTCTAGGTCCAGCATCCGGCTATGGTCTTCAAAATCGAGGTCCCTGGCGCGCTTTTTGAGCATCGCATACAGGCGCATGAATTCCAGATTCCCAGCCAGCGTGTGTTGTGGCGAAAAGAACATCGTGTACAGGGTCTGCAGGGTCTGCTTCAACGAACCACCAACATACAGGCCCCAGAATCGTCCGCCAGCGTAGCATTGACCACCTTTGCTTTTGGGACTTCGCCATAGTTCCACATCCAGTTGGCGTGCCAGGTCTCTTGCGGTTGCGAAGGATTCATTAATGACGCTGGCACCGCCGTTCACGTGAAAACCGTCGATCTCCTCGCAGAACATGCGCCCCCCTACCCTGTCCGAGGCTTCCAGTACCCGAATACGGCACTTGCCGTCCTTGCAGCGGGCAGCGAGTGTCCAGGCTGTGGCAAGGCCTGCCGCACCCGCGCCGATCACCAGGATTTTAGATCTGTTCGGATGCGGAACCTGGTCAGCCACCGAATCCTCCGACATCGAAGCAGTCTACCAAAATGTGAAAAGCTTCAGCGCCTTGGGAACTTCCAAGAACAATGTGGATGTGTTGTGCACAATTCATATGGACCGATAGTAGTTCAAATTCAAAATTTTCAGTTTGCCATTATCCCAACATCCAGTCGCATCTTCACATAAATTAGATCAATATCCTATCGAACTTCTTGTTTCGCTATCAGAAAACCCCGCTAAAACGCAAATGTAGGTCCTTGCAGCATTCATTCGACGGCCGAAGATGGGTTGCCCGTTGTTCGTCATCTAATGTATCTGCACCAGTTCCACTGTATCGTATTTATGATAAATCAAGAACGAAAAGAATTTGACCTACAGCAGCCCGATGAGTGAACTTGCACAACAGATTTGGAAGATTCTTGCTGGGGGAGTGATGAGTCACGGCCAGTCTGAAAAGGTCTGGACCATCACGTATGGGGATCTTGCTGAACGCCTCGGACAACCACCCCATTTTGCTCAGACGTTAGGTCCGCCACTTACCGAAATCGGAGAGTTCTGCCTTCGAAACAACCTCCCGCCGTTGAATGTGATCGTCGTAAGAAAGGACACGGGTATGCCAAGCGGTCAGGTTGTATTGAGACCTGAGAGCACCATTGAACAAGACCAAAGAGGGGTTGGTGTTCCCCCCATAAATTAGTCCAAGGCGTTTGCGAATCTGGCATAATATTGAAGGGTCCCCTTTTTCAGGTCCATGCAGTCAGTGAATTTCTGACCTTCGTTCGGCCCAACGGGCCTTATATTCCAGGGGCGAGAGTTCATTGAGAGCCCTGTGAGGTCGAGTCTCATTGTACTCTTGCCGCCAAGCTTGCAACTTCGTCTGTGCATCTGTCAAATCGTCAAACCAGTGTACGTTCAGGCATTCATCCCGGAGCGAGCCGTTGAATGACTCAATATAGGCATTATCGGTCGGCTTGCCAGGTCGTGAAAACTGCATGACCACGCCTATGTAGACCAGGATGATGCGTTCATAGGGGTGGTGATTTTCAGGTCCAGTTGCTGGCGTCTGTTCCTATTGACGGAGGGCTCCTCAAGAAACGGATTGTTGAACACTGGCTGGGATTTCCAAGCTTTTCAAGCAGGACCGAAATCTGGCAGGCTCAAACTAACGGAAAATTTAGTGATGTGACACTCCTTGGATATACCCATACCACGGGTTCGGAGTAGCACAAAGTAGGCTGGTTTTAGTCGTGTGATTGAATTCATATTCCAATGACAACTTGATCAGGGGGTTAGGTAAAATCCTTAGTTGTGATAATCTTTTGTTGATTTCAATGCTGCAGATTGAAGGCCAAATTCCTGACCCATGGCATCCATGCTGAAAACTACGACACTGCATGACTTGCATGTACAACGGGATGCGAGGTTTGTGGACTTTGCGGGTTATGAAATGCCACTGCAGTACCACAGGGGTATCCGGGAAGAACATCTACATACGCGCAAGCATGCAGGCTTGTTTGATGTTTCGCATATGGGTCAGATACGCCTGTCCGGTGAAAATGTCGAGGCCGCCATGGAAAGACTGGCAACCGGTGACATCTGTAGCCTGGAACCATTCAGGCAGTGCTATACCTTACTTACCAACCAGCAAGGCGGAATCATTGACGACCTGGTATTGACCAGGACACCGGATGGCCTGTTGATCGTTGTCAATGCTGCCTGCCAGGAATCGGATTTCAGATACTTGAGAGATGCCTTAGGACCGCGGTATCAGGTGGAAATGCTCCGCAACCGCTCTCTGCTTGCATTGCAGGGGCCGAAAGCGGCCAGTGTATTGAGCCGTTTGCACCCCGAATGCGAGACGTTGCCCTTTTTTGCAACCCGTGAGATTGAACTTGACGGGGTGAGCTGCTGGGTCAGCCGCTGCGGTTATACTGGCGAAGATGGTTTTGAAATTTCAATTCCGTCTGAACAAGCGGGCCACCTGGTCGAGTTGCTGCTAAAAGACTATGCAGTGGAGCTTGTTGGATTGGGTGCGAGGGATTCATTGCGGCTAGAAGCGGGTCTGTGTCTTTATGGCCATGACATTGATGCCACAACGACTCCGGTGGAAGCGGATTTGTGCTGGGTGATCGCTGGGAAATACCATAGCGGCACGGTATCGGCACGGTTTCCCGGGGCAAACAAGATCTTCAAGCAGATGCGAACAGGGACAAGTCAGATACGATGCGGTTTCAGGGTACAGGGCCGGATACCCGTGCGCGAAGGGGCTACCATACTGGATACTGAAAAACGGGCGGTCGGCAGGATTACCAGCGGCGGTTTTGGACCCAGTGTCAATCATCCTGTCGCAATGGGTTATATTGACAGGGCCTGTGCCGGAGCAGGTACTGCATTGCAGGTGGAAATTCGTCGTCAATTTCATGCAATCCAGGTGGTAGAGCTACCGTTTGTGAAGCATCGTTATTATCGAAGATGAGTGTACTGGAACAACTTGAAATGCGTGGCGGCTTCACGCATCGCCACATTGGCCTGGACAGGCACCAGATCCGAGAAATGGTGTCCTACCTGGGTCTGGATGAACTGGACGATATCGTCGACAGGGCCATGCCTGAATCCATCATTTCAAACCAGCCGCTTTCCCTGACCAGAACCATTAGTGAACGTGAAGTCAGTGACCGCTTGCGGAGGATGCGCAGAAGAAACCGTGTTTTCACTTCCATGATCGGCATGGGCTATCACGATACCATCATGCCGGCCGTGATCAAACGCAACGTCCTGGAGAATCCGGCCTGGTATACCGCCTATACTCCGTACCAGGCTGAAATCAGCCAGGGCAGGTTGGAGGCACTGCTGAATTTCCAGCAGGTAATCACGGATTTAACTGGCATGGAGATTGCCAATGCCTCGTTGCTTGACGAAGCCACCGCAGCGGCTGAAGGAATGAGCATGGCAAAGCGTGTCGGCAGGAAAGAAAGCAACCGGTTTTTCATCGATCGTGAGTGTCACCCTCAAACCATTTCGGTCGTGCGAACACGGGCATGCAACTTCGGCTATGAGACCATCATCGGCGATCCGTTTGCGGATCTGGAAGATAAAGATGTATTTGGTGTTCTCCTCCAGTATCCCGGCAGCAGCGGTGAGGCACGAGATATTCGGGAGCCTATCGAACAGGCCCATCGGCAGGAAGCCATCGTGACAGTTGCCACAGATATCCTTGCCATGGTGCTGTTGACACCGCCTGGTGAATTGGGCGCTGATATCGTGGTGGGCAACTCGCAGCGGTTCGGAGTGCCTATGGGGTATGGTGGTCCTCATGCGGCGTTTTTTGCTTCCAGGGAAACATTCATCCGGTCCATGCCTGGACGTATCATCGGTGTATCTGTCGATAACCATGGCGACAAGGCACTGCGAATGGCATTGCAAACCCGGGAACAACATATACGGCGGGAAAGGGCTACCAGCAATATCTGTACATCACAGGTGCTGCCCGCAGTCATCGCCAGCTTTTATGCCATCTACTACGGGCCCCGGGAGCTGCGCCTGATTGCGCAACGGGTGCATCGTCTGACACAGGTGCTGGTTGCCGGTTTGACACAACTGGGGGTCAACGTCGTCACCATGCAGTATTTCGATACAGTAAAAGTGTGCGTTCCAAGCCGTGCCCGGCGCATTGCTGCCAAGGCGAGGGAAGCACGAATCAATCTGAGGGTGTATGACGCGGATAATCTGGGCATCGCGTTGGACGAAACAACGACCCGTGAACAAGTGCTGGCTTTATGGGAAGTCTTTGCCTCTGCTGCCGGGCGAAGCCTGGACATTGATGCGCTGGATGCCACCGTGCATGAGTGCATTCCGGATAAGCTATTGCGCACCTCCCAGATACTGCAGCATCCCGTATTTGAGTTGTATCACAGTGAAACCGAGATGATGCGCTACATGCGCTGGCTGGCGCGTAAAGATATTGCACTAGACCGGGCAATGATTCCGCTGGGCTCCTGCACCATGAAACTGAATGCGGCAACGGAACTGGAAGCCCTGTCATACCGTGATTTCAATGCCATCCATCCGTTTGTACCGCTGGACCAGGCACAGGGTTACATGCAGTTGTTCGAAGAACTGGAGGACATGCTTTGTGACCTCACAGGGTTCGATGCCTTTTCATTGCAACCCAATGCCGGTTCACAGGGGGAGTACACGGGATTGCTGGTAATCCGTAAGTATCAGGAAGTGCAGGGGCAGGGAAAACGTGATATCTGCCTGATCCCGGCGTCAGCCCATGGCACCAACCCTGCCAGTGCTGTCATGGCTGGCCTGAAGGTTGTGGTGGTTGCCTGCGACAGCAACGGCAACGTTGACTTGGATGATTTGCAGGCCAAGGTCAACCAGCATTCGGAGCATCTGTCTGCCCTGATGATCACCTATCCGTCTACGCACGGAGTGTACGAGTCGGGGTTCCATGAAATCTGTGCGCTGGTTCATGAGCATGGTGGCCAAGTGTACCTGGACGGTGCCAACATGAATGCCTTGGTAGGCATCGCACGTCCTGCAGGAATGGGTGCCGATGTGATGCACATCAATCTGCACAAGACTTTTGCTATTCCCCATGGTGGAGGCGGTCCCGGTATGGGCCCGATCGGTGTGAAAGCTCATCTTGCCCCTTACCTGCCCGGGCATCCTCTAGTGGAAGGAGTCAATCCGGCGGCAAGCAAATGCGGCACGGTCGGCACCGTATCAGCTGCACCCTGGGGCTCAGCCAGTATTTTGACTGTTTCATGGGCCTATATTGCCATGATGGGGGCAGATGGCCTGCGTCGGGCCACACAGGTCGCAATCCTGAGTGCCAACTATATAGCTGCACGTTTACGCGAGCATTACCCGATTTTATATGCAGGCAGGAACGGCATGGTGGCCCATGAGTGTATTCTTGACCTGCGGCCCATCAAACGCAGTTGCAATATCACCGTGGATGACATTGCCAAACGTCTGGTGGATTACGGTTTCCACGCCCCCACCATGTCTTTCCCGGTAGCCGATACCCTGATGATCGAGCCAACAGAAAGCGAAAACATGCGGGAACTGGACCGGTTCTGTGACGCCATGATTTCCATTCGCAGGGAAATAGATCTGATCGAACGGGGCAAATCGGACAGGGAAAACAATCCGTTGAAAAATGCACCGCATACGCACCGCTTGCTACTGGAGCCCGAATGGACCATGCCCTATAGCAAACAGCAAGCGTTCTACCCTATGCACACTATCCGGGACGACAAGTACTGGCCTCCTGTGGGCAGGGTGGATAACCTGCATGGTGACCGGAATTTGTTTTGCAGCTGTCCTCCAATGGAAGACTACTCGGATACGTGACCACCTGCCTGAGTCGCGGAGCGCACACGACAACGCCTGCCGGGGCCTGTAAAGTGATGATTGTCCAGAAGAGTTGGCGGTATACTAAATGGTTCAGAACACAGAAGCGCTCAGTTCATTTACGGCAGTCAGCATTTCGGGATCGTCGCTCAGTGCCTGTGATATGGAACTTGTACAAGCGGTCACCGGGTCGACTCCTGCCACGATCAGTTTTGCTGCATGTACAAGCAGACGCGTGCTGGCACCTTCGTCCAGACCATTGCCTTTGAGGTTACGTGTCATTCGGGCGAATTTCACAAGCTGCTTCGCCGTGTCACTGTCCACGCCTGTTTCCTTTTCTACAATTTTCCGTTCAACCATCGTGTCAGGGTAATTGAATTCCAGTGCAACAAATCGTTGGCGAGTGCTTTGTTTCAAGTCCTTAAGCACGCTTTGATAGCCCGGGTTGTACGATATGGCCATACAGAATTCAGGGGAAGCTTCCAGCAACTCGCCCAGTTTTTCCATGGGCAACACACGACGGTCGTCACATAAGGGATGAATGACCACGGTTGTGTCCTTTCTTGCCTCGACGATCTCGTCGAGGTAGCAAATGCTGCCTGCACGGACAGCCCGTGCGAGAGGTCCATCGACCCATACCGTCTCACCTCCGGTAACAAGGTAACGGCCTACCAAGTCGGATGCGGTTAAATCATCATGACACGATACCGTGATCAGCGGAAGCTTGATCCGCCAGCTCATGTACTCCATGAATCGGGTTTTGCCACAGCCTGTAGGGCCCTTGAGCAGGATTGGAAGTTGGTTGTTGTAGGCTGCCTCAAATACCTCGATCTCTTTACTGACGGGCTCATAGTAAGGCTCACTATTTATATAATATTCTTCCGGTTTAAAAGATTTTGCTTTCATTGCATTAAGTAGGTCTGGTCCAGCAGGAGGGATTGACCCTACCGATTATCGGGCGCTCACGCAAGCATCTGTGGGTATGCAGCCATGCCATATCCGGACAATCCCATCCAGGTCAGATATTGTTGCTGCATGTGCTGCCTTGAAGGGTCAGACCATTCAAGGCAAGCAGCTTGAAAGGATTGCATTGAAATAGCTGGCGAAGTATTTTTGCTGGCAATTCCTGCCAGTTGACCAAAAACGGATTGGCAGCGTTGTCGGTTTAACGATATAGTCAACCGCTTAACTTTTACCTGTAAATCCGCAAGGATACGATGCAACCAGCCTGGCTCATTGAAAAAGATGATGGGGGTGCCCCCCATCCTTTGCAAGGAACTGTGATGCCCGGTTCTGATGTCATCATGCATGTCCTGGCCCAGGAGGGAACCGAGTTAATTTTCGGTTACAGCGGTGGTGCCATCCTGCCCACCTATGATGCGGTGTTCCGTTACAATGCGGAAACGAACGAGTCCATGCCGCTGATCGTCCCTGCCAACGAGCAGGGTGCGGGCTTTATGGCTTCGGGCTATGCGCGTGCCAGCGGCAAGGTTGGCGTCGTGATGGTGACTTCAGGTCCCGGGGCCACCAATACGGTCACTCCGGTTCGGGACTGTATGGCAGACTCCATTCCCATTGTCGTGATCAGTGGCCAGGTGCCGACGCCTGCAATAGGCAGCGACGGCTTTCAGGAGGCCCCCATTGCCAACATCATGGGTGCAGTAGCGAAACACATCTTTCTGGTCACTGACCCTGAAAAGCTTGAAGCCACCGTTCGTACTGCATTTGAGATTGCACGCACCGGCCGGCCCGGCCCGGTAGTGATTGATATTCCAAAAGATGTGCAAAACTGGGAGGGAGTGTTTCAGGGCAAAGGAAAATTGCTGATTCGGGGATACCGCGAACGTATCGCCGAAGTTGCGGATAATGTATTGACGGATGAGCAATGCAGACCCTTTTTTGATGCCTTTGAAAAATCCGAACGCCCGCTAATATATGCAGGCGGGGGGGTGATCAACGGGAACGCTGCGAACGAAGTGCGCGCGTTTGCAGATCAATTCAAAATCCCGGTTGTTACGACTCTGATGGGTATCGGTACGTATGACACGACACAGGAACGTTCCCTGCACATGCTCGGCATGCACGGGACGGCATTCGCAAATTATGCAGTCGAGGACTGTGACTTCCTGATTGCCATTGGTGCACGTTTCGACGACCGTGTGGCTGCAGTGCCGGACAAATTTGCACCGCGAGCCAAATTCATTGCGCATCTTGATTTGGACCCCTCGGAAATTCATAAAGTCAAGACTGTCGACTGGAATTATGTCGGCCTGTTGCCGCTTGCCATGAATAATCTGGTGGAGTACGGGGTTCGCACACGCAAGTGCAACAAGGACTTCAGACCCTGGAATGAGCATGTTGCGAAGCTGAAACGCACATACGCCATGAACTATGACAAGCAAAGCGCTCTTATCCAGCCTTATGCGGTGATCGAGGAGATTAACCGGTATACAAATGGCCAGGCGATCATCAGCACAGGTGTCGGGCAGCACCAGATGTGGGCAGCACAGTATTTTGACTTCAGGTCACCGCGGCTTTGGCTGACTTCAGGCAGCATGGGTACGATGGGTTTCGGTCTGCCAGCGGCAATTGGTGCCCAGTTGGCCAGGCCTGATCTGGTTGTAATCGACGTTGACGGGGATGCCAGTATCCGCATGAATCTGGGCGAACTTGAGACTGTGACGACGTACAGGCTGCCCGTAAAGATTGTTGTACTGAACAACCTCGGTGACGGAATGGTCAAGCAGTGGCAGAAGCTTTTCTTCAAAGGCAGGTTGTCAGCCAGTGACAAGTCCTTGCACAAAAAGGATTTTGTCAAGGCGGCACAGGCTGACGGCTACGAGTATGCTGTACGCTTGGAACACTGCGAGGACATGCGGCAAGTCATTCAGGAATTCATGAATTTCAGCGGTCCGGCCTTTCTGGAAGTCATGATCGACCCCGATGCCGGCGTGTATCCCATGGTGGGGCCTGGAATGAGCTACGACCAGATGATCACAGGTGATTACATTCCCACCCGCGGTCTTGTGGAGGATGACACGCAGACGGACGTCGATTCATCGGAGATGTTCTAGCCTGCTTGCGGGCTGTTGAATAGCGGCAATAACTGCAGGTATTCATCCGGCTGATCCGGCGTGTATGAGATATCTGGATTGATCCGGCATCAAACAGTTCTGTTTGCATGCGGTTTTCAATTTTGCCTATACTGACCAGGCAGATTCACAGATTCAAGAATATGGCAACGTGCAGCTTTCTTAATTGATACGTACGGAAACGATCTGGTTGTGCCGAAACACGAACTTTCCAAGTCCCGCTATCTTTGTAGCTGCCATGAAAAATCCGAGATGCTGGTTCGCTTCTTGCTGGTCTTGATATGTGTTGTATCGGTATCTTCGTGCATGCTGGTCCTGACAAATGGACGTCTGAGTCACGGGTATTATGTTTCACCAAGCGAAACATTCAAGTGCAGGCTGCCAGGAGGGGTGTTGAGCCGGCAACTGCATATCTGGGACCAAAAGAGTACAGCCGGAGAGTCGGTTACGTTCAAGCTCAGTTCCCGCTTGCTGTGGCGTGTGGATCATCTGCATCTGAACCAGCTCAAGCTGACAGGATTGAGCAAGATCAAGGAAAGGAGAGAACAGCTTGAGAGGGCAAAAGAGCACTACTTCAAGTATTTCCTATTGCCGAACTTGGGTCATGCGGAAATCAAGTGGGAGCGTTATGAACGGGCCGGTGAAACGGAAGTCCTGATTTCCCACACCCGTTTGAAATCGGACGGGATGGATGGTGTCCGCGAAATACTGTTCTCAATAGACGGCAATTACCTGAACGTGCTGCACCATGCTCAAGGCATTTCCGGAAATCTGGACAGTGTCATTCTAGGGTCCCTTGGGCTGTACAAGAGCTGTGAATTTAAATAAGCGGTCTGTTGGGAAGGCGTCTGTTTTCAGGGGAATTTTGTCGCTTCAATGAGGCCGCAGTGCAACGCTGCGAAATACAGCTCCTTAGCAGACTTGCGTTTGGTCTTGACTGAAAAATGGTATTGCGAGAGGTCCGGCCAAAGCTGTTTTGCAAGCATGTTGAATATATCTTATCCACGAAGAAGTCATTCATCTTCATCAAACTTGCTTTTTTCCTGCTGCTCGCGCCACTGCCTGGCAGCCTTTTCCTCACGTCTGGACCAGACTTCCTTGCGCTCGACAATTCTTTGCCCACGTGCATTTTCATACATTGGAATGGTCTTTTCTCCGAACAAGACCTGTTTCAGAAACCGCATTGCAAACAACAGGCGTTTTTCCTCGTCGTCCATCAGTTCTCTCGTTTCTTCGTCTGCAATGGAAAATATTGACCGGAATCCCTTGCTCTGGATGAACTCCGCAAAGCTGTCCATGTCGTAACTGCACATGTCAAACAGTTGCAGGCTGCGCCTGGAGGGTGCCCCGACGGTGGGGCCACTGGAACGTTTTTTCAGGACGATGTCGCGCCATTCCCGGTTCATTTCGTCATATTTTTCAATACCCTGCTCGTGGCGGTATTGCGCGACCGTCTGTTTCCTGGGCTCGAAATGACCCAGGCAATGTTCCTCCTTCACCATGAAGTAGATGTCATCCACGCTGGAGGATTCCTTCTTGCGCACCCCCATGCTACCCAAGGCGTAATAGCGGCATGCGGCCGGGCGGTCATCATATACCCCGCAGCCATCTTCGCTCAGGTGGATGCATTCCGTCGTGCCAGATTTCGTTACCATTTTCAGGCCCGGCATGTTGTGGTAGTCCATTGCGAAGGGCATGGTATAGCGGGCAACGAACTCCCTTGAATCAAGGCCCAGCCGGTTCTTGAGCCGGATAATGTCATAGGGCGTGAGTGTGATATCGATGTTTTTGCAGCATGCGTTAAAGCATGCGATGCCCTTGTGGCAACTGAACTGGAACTCGCTTTCCAGTCCCAGTTCCCTGGGCTGGACAGGGCTTTCGACCGGAATGTTCCGTTTTATTTCGTTCTCGTCAAACATGGGTCAGTCTGGTTTATTGCGCCGGACCTGGATAAAAATACGGGCAACCATTGTTGCATGGTATACCCGGTTATGCAGGGTGTAGCCATTGATCAAGAAACTTGCGTCGGCGGCCGGGCCATCGCTTCAGGCTCGTCATCGGTTTTCCTGATCAGCTGCACATAAGGCACTTTCCGGAGTTTCCATTCACCTGTGTGGCGGTTAAAGGTCGAGTTCGTGAAGCACTTCCAGTTTTCGTCATCAATCTTCATGTAGTCAGCACGGTAGTAATATCCCGGGTAGCGGGTTTCTTCCCTGAACTGGATATGTTTCATGTGTGCGAAGGCGGTAATCAGCCGATGATAGTTTTCCCAGGCGCGCAGAAGTTCATGCAAGTCCTTGGCACGCATCTTTAGGGAGTCTTCCCTGAGCATCTCCAGTTTGCGCTCTGCAACTTCCAGCATTGTCCTGTTGGTCTGATACAGGGTGGAAACACCCGCCACATACTCGTCCATGATTTTTTGCAGACGGGCCTGGAACATCTTTGGAGTGATGTAATGCGGATTAACGTCGATCGCCGTCGTGTAGTCCTTGTGTTCCAGGAACGTTTTCACGGGTGCGTAGATCTCGGAAGTGATCTCATCCACGGAGCGTGCCATTTCCGGTTTCCAGTTCTTGTTGTCGATCGCGAACTTGACCAGGGCCTTGGCTGCAATGCGGCCCTCCGCATGCGAACCGCTGGAGAACTTGTGTCCGGATGCCCCGACACCATCACCCGCAGTGAACAAACCCTTGATCGTGGTCATGCGGTTGTAGCCCCAGTGATAATGGTCGGGCATGCCTGGAATATCCTCCGGACCCGATACCCAGATTCCCGCGCATCCTGCATGGGACCCCAGCAGGTAGGGCTCGGTCGGCATGATCTCGGACATTTGCTTGTCGGGCTCGATATTTTCACCCGCCCACACGCCGCACTGAGCGATGGTCATGTCGAGAAAATCCTCCCAGGCCTCGGCCTCGAGGTGCTTGATTTCCTCGGGTGTCATGTTCTGGGCCAGGTTGGCCATTGCAGTCGGGGTATCAATGAAGATTGGACCCCGGCCATTCTTCAGTTCCTGCATCATCAGGTGATTCCTGAGGCAGGTGCCCATTTTCATGCCCATTGCATAGGCGTCATACCCGTGGTCCTTGAGTGTTTCGTAGTTTTTTTCCTGATAATTCTCTCCGAAAGCGTTCATGGACTTTGCCTTGAACAGCAGGAACCATGCGCCGACCGGTCCATAGCCGTCCTTGAACCGTGCAGGTACGAAACGGTTTTCCATCAGGGTCAGTTCGGCCCCGCACTCGGCAGCCATGGAATACGTGGAACCGGCATTCCAGACCGGATACCAGGCGCGTCCCATACCCTCTCCCACGGACCGGGGCCGAAAAACATTTACAGCCCCGCCCGCGGCAAGCAGGCAACACTTGAACTTGTACACATGCAGGGTGTTGTCCCGCACGCTGAAGCCAGCTGCACCGGCCACCCGGTTCGGATCATTCTTGTCGGTTTCCAGGCGCACGATGAACACGTGCTCCACGATATTCTCTGTCCCAATCGCTTTTTTGGCAGCTTCTGCAACCACCCATTTGTAGGATTCACCGTTGATCATGATCTGCCATTTACCGGAGCGCACACACTTGCCGCCCTCCACCAGGGTCTTGCCTTCGTCTCCGGGCTGCTTCCAGATCGGCAGCCCCCATTTTTCAAAATTGTGTACGGAGTCATCCACATGCCGGCCCACGTCATAGACCAGGTCTTCACGGGTAATACCCATCAGGTCGCCCCGCACATAGCGCACATAATCCGCCGGGTCGTTCTCGCCCATATACGTGTTGATCGCAGACAATCCCTGTGCCACAGCACCGGAACGGTCCATCGCAGCCTTGTCGACCAGTCTGACTTTCAGGTCAATACCCTGTTCCCTGGCCTTGTCCACCCAGCGTTTGACCTCAAATGCCGCCCCGCAGGCTGCCATGCCGCCACCGATAATCAGGATATCGACTTCCTCTTCTATAATTTCGGGGTTCCCGAAACTGTACTCGCTCATTGGTTATTGACCTCAAACTGGAAGAAACCGGGCCGGTTCTGACCCCGCATTGGTATCTGAAATTCTGTTGCTAGCTTTCGAGAAACTGGCTCATGTCACAGTCATGTGTGCCCTTGGTAAACAGGGTGCTGTGATCCGCAAGTTCGTCCATGTCAGCTTCGTGTTCACCGCCATACGGGTCGGCTGATCCTTCGGGCGTTGTGCGGATAGGGAACTTGAAGCGCTTCATGATTCCGTTACGGAATTTGATGGTCCACAGGATGGAATCCGTCCCGCGCAGCGGCTGCACGGATGCACCCAGCGGGACCACGTCAGCATAATGGCGGCACTCAATGGCCTGTTGCGGGCAAATCTTCACGCAAGCATAGCATTCCCAGCACTGTTCCGGCTCCTGGTTGAAGGCCTTCATGGCATGTCCGGTCTTGGAGCCGTCCTTGTCCAGAAGCATCAGGTCATGAGGGCAGATATACATGCAGGCGGCCTTGTCCTGGTCCTCGCATCCATCACATTTGTCGGTACGCACATATGTAGGCATTGTTTCTAACCTCCGAAGGTATTTGGTCATTCAGGTGTGCTTGGCCTGATGCATTATAGTTCCCAAAGCTTTCCACTGATCTTCAATCTTGTCACCTTGAGTATGAACGATGCCGGTCTGGCAGATGCTTGCGCCGCCAGCATTGGCGATTTCCACGTCGATAGAATTGAACGTCAACATGCTCAAGCAATTGGCCTATACCAGAGCCATAGCATCCACTCCTGCAATACAGCCGGGTTATTTGGCTGTTTGCGGTACGCTGCACCGTGACACATCTTGGCATGATGAGATTTTCTCACAATTTGTTGCGAAATTTCCTGTACTGTAGTCCGTAACCTGCAATTTGGGCGAACAAAGAAAGCGAGTAATAATATAGTCGTCTCGCTCCTCGGAAGGGGAAGATTTATGCCTCATCGCAGCGATAGCACACATTTAGCTGCTGATACCTGTCAATGACAGACGGCTTTCAACAAGTACTGGAACACATCCGGTCCATCGCCGGTTCTGAATCGAGAAAGGCCGTCTGTGCGAACGGCTGGTGAAGGCATATTTCCAGCAGTCGAAAACTTGAGAAGAAGCACCCAAGAGGCTATCCACATAAACATAATCAACAGGTCATGAAGTTTTTGGAGGTTTTTCAGGGACAACAAACCCAGAAAATTCCGATTTTTTTACCGAGGTCATTGTTGTGACCGGAATGCAGAGATTTGCGTTGCAGGCCGGGTCGCGGACGCGCAACGTGCTGTGTACCAGGCAGCACACCACCGTCGATACGCTCTGGCATGCCGCTACACGCCGTAGCGGGGAATGTCGATTTTGACCCGTATACCTAGTCTATTATGTGGTGAACCGGAGCTTTCTCCATGTCCCAGCTGTCGGATTCCTGATCATAGCGGGACAGGGTGAAGCAGTGCCAGTCCTTATCGTCGAGTTTCGGATGATCGCCACGATAGTAGTACCCGGGCCAGCGCGTTTCCTTGCGGAACATTGTATGGTGGGTTACTGACTGTGAGGCTATAAACCGGTGATGAAGCTCCCATGCCCTTTGCAGTTGATGAAGGTCTTCGGCCCCGAGATAGTTAAGGTCTTCCTTCAGCATATCCAGCAACTCCAGCCCGCGAGTGAGCAAGGGTTCATTGGTCATATAGTTCGTGCTGATCCCGCCGACGTATTCGTCCATGATCTTTTCAAGACGTTGAAGACCATGGATCGGCAAAATATAGCTTGGCGAGACGGTCCCTGCCACGATCTCGTTACGACCAACCTCGTAGGTCTCCAGGGGCTGATAGATAACCTTTTTCAAATCCTGATACTGTTTCTCGCTTACTTGAAGTTTTTCATTTTTCAGATCGTTTACGTAATTAACTGCCGCCTTGGCTGCAATCCGGCCCTCGGTGTAGGACCCCGACGAGAACTTGTGTGCGCTGCCGCCGATCGTATCGCCTGCGCCAAATAGTCCTTCGACGGTCATCATTCGGTTGTACCCCCACTGATAATCGGAAGGTGCACAATCCGGGGGGCCACTTGACCAGGCGCCCGAGCAGGTCGCATGAGACCCCATGACGTAGGGTTCGGAAGTCGTCAGTTCCGGGTTGGTATGCTTGGGGTCAATGTTTTGCGATGCCCAAACGACCGCTTGCCCGATGGTCATGCCGAGGAAGTTCTCCCATCCCACGGTCTCTTTATGCGGATCCTGGAAGGCCTCTTTGGTTACCATGCGAATGGGCCCTCTGCCCGCTTTCATTTCTTCAAGGAAAGCGTGGTTGCGCAGACAGGTCGGGGTCGGATGATTGTCAATGTAATCTCCCACAAGCTCCTTCGTTTGCTCATACCACTTGGACTCGTATTCTTCACCATACGCATTCTCGGTATAGGTCTTAAGGTGCAGGAAGTAGGCGCCAACCGGGCCATAGCCGTCCTTGAACCGGGCAAGAACAATCCGGTTCTCCATTTGTGTCATCTTGGCACCGGCAAGTATCGGCAGCGCATAGGCTGAAGCACTGCTCCATGGAGCATACCAGGTACGTCCCATGCCTTCTCCCACAGAACGCGGCTTGTAAATGTGCGATGCACCCCCCGCACAGACGATCACGGCCTTCGCCCGGAATACATAGAAATCACCGGTACGGACATTGAAGCCAACGGCACCGGCCACCCGGTTTGCTTTCGTCTCGTCCATCAGCAGGTGAGTCACCATGATCCGGTTATAGACTTCGTTGGCGGCCTTGCGGGCAGCCTCGGCGACAATCGGCTTGTAGCTTTCGCCATGAATCATGATTTGCCATTTGCCCTCACGCTGGTAGCGCCCCGTTTCCGGGTCCCGCATCATGGGGAGACCCCACTCCTCGAACTTGTGCACGGTGGCGTCGACATGCCGGGCGATGTCATAGCCCAGATCCTCCCGCACAAGCCCCATGAGGTCGCCACGCGCGTAACGGACATGATCCTCCGGTTGATTCTCGCCCCACTGCATGCCCATGTAACAGTTGATTGCGTAAAGGCCCTGGGCGACCGCCCCACTGCGCTCAATATTCGCTTTTTCGACGCAGACCACCTTCAGGTCACGGCCCCAGTATTTGGATTCGTACGTGGCACCACAGCCGGCCATACCCCCGCCGACGACGAGCACATCGGAATCCACGAAAACCGTTTTTCTTCGATTAAACCACCCCACTAGACCGCTCCCTGTTTGAGTGATGCTGTCTTCAGCGTGGGCAGTCCGCCATCGATGTTGAGCGAATCCGGCTCGTGCGCTAGCTCTTGAGACTGCATCGCTTCTGCACTGGGCGCCTTCAGGTCAGCCGGCGAAGGAATGGTTCCCCATTTGGTCGTCCGGATTGGCGAGACAAAGTTCTTTTCACGGCCGTCGCGGAACTGGATCTTCCAGGAAATCGTGCCCTTTTCTTCCTCACGAAGTGCTCTCACACTGTGACCGAGCGGTGCGAAGTCAGCGTAACCCCGGCAATCGATCGCGTTTTGCGGACAAGCCTTCACACAGGAATAACACTCCCAGCACATGTTGGGCTCAATGTTGTAGGCACGACGATAGGTCTTATCGATGTGCATGATGTCCGATGGACAGACATCAACGCAGTGACCACAACCATCGCAGCGAGTCATATAAACGAAAGTGGGCATGATATTCTGTCAACTCCTGTTGTTGGGTAAACAATTATCTTTATGATGAGGATCAAAATGATAGCCTGACCAAAATCCGGCCGGGCTAACTAGTAATTCTCCGGCAGCCCGGGCGCCTTGCCGAAGGTCTCAGGCTTGTCGGCTGGTGCCGGTAAATTGCTTCGCGAGCCGCTTGCTTCAGCCACCCTATTTTGCAAGGCGGCAGAAGGTTTGAAGAACATGTGCGCAAACTTGGACCAAGGTATGGATCCGAACAGTACGGTTGTCGCAAGCACATATAACCCGAAAACCAACCATCCGGCTATCGACGTCTGCAGCCATGACCATGCCAGGGCCAGTGTGGTGCTCGCGAGCAGCGAAAGTATGAACAGGTCGGCGCGCATGATGCGAAATGGCGAATTGCCCTCGGCCGCAACATCCACCCGGATGAAGAACCAGAACCAGTAGCCGCCAACACAGACCATCAGTGCCCCGATGTGCCATAGCACCGGCCAGATGACAGGCGTTGGACTGGCGGAAGTCGGGTATCCGAATACCATGATGGCGGTCGCGACGACGTATGCGACAAAACCGTACATCGTCAGCAGATGGGCGATTCTGCGCCGGGCTGCGCAAAATTCCGATGACGTCAACACCTCGCTTGCCAGGGTTTGTACCGCCATGGACACGATTTCCCCGCTGCCGACTTGCTTCGACCCCTTGCTTTTCGACTTTTGCCAGTCTTCAAAAAAGTACTTGGCACTTTTTTTATGTATAACGTCAATCAACGTACCTGCCACGACCAGAATAAACATGACTACAACGTAGGTCTGCGCCACGCCGCTGGCGATGTAAGCCGAGAGTTCAGCAAAGGGATTGCTGGTGAACATATTTGGATCCAGAGTTATGATTTATGGCGTTAAGTGTGATAGCGATACAGTAACGATTCAACAAAAATAAAATTATGGCAGTTTAAGGCAGCCTTATAAGCAGTTCAGGATGAGGCCGGATTGCCAGGGTGAGCCGTTTATCTAATGAGGTAAGGCAATCCCACCCTTGTCAACTAATCTTTATAGCTCCCTGAATGTAAGGGTTTACCGGCACAGCACGCGTAATCTAGACCATTCAGGCTGTATTTCCAAATAGTTATAACTTTGCAAGCTATAAATTCATCTTATTTTTGTCGGGTTCACGCCGTGCTCAGCCGGAAGTCAGGCCCCTGAAAGTCGTGCCGGGCTTGAAATCAAAGGCTGAATCCGGTTCCGGTTTGCAAATGAGTGGTTCACAGGCTTGCCGGCCGTCCCCTTATCCCTCGGCCAGAATCAGCTTGGTGGCGTTTTTGGTGTAGCCGCCTGCAATGTGTGCCGGGTTTGGCAACCGTTCACGTGCCCTGTCTGCAGCCATGGGAGTACGGCTCCTGTATGCCGGGCTTCAGATGCTGAAGTCGCTGTCCAGTTTTTTGGGCACCTGAATGTTTTTGAGCTGGACATAGTGAGGCAAGCCATTTTTGTACGGGGGGTAGGCCTCTCCCCTGATCAACGGAGCAAGATATGTGCGGCAGCGCTTGGTGATGCCGAAGCCGTCTTTTGTGATGTAGCTTCGCGGCATCATCCTTTCAACATTCGCCACCCTTTTCAGTGAGGTGCTGCCAATTTTCCATCGATAGGGCTTGCTGGATGTGCGCACAATGACGGGCAGGATTGCAGTTTTGCCCTGCAAGGCAAACCGAACCGCTGCCTTGCCCATGGCATAAGCCTGCTCAACATCCGTCCCGGAAGCAATATGCCTGGCGGAACGCTGCAAATAATCTGCAACCGCCCAGTGGTACTTGTAGCCATGTGCCTGCTTGACCATGTGTGCCACCACCGGTGCAACACCTCCCAGCTGCGTGTGGCCAAATGCGTCGGTACTGCCTGCATCTGCCAGGTACTTGCCATCGGAGTATCGTGCGCCTTCCGACACGCAGATCACGCAGTAGCCATAGTGGTTCACGCAATGCTTTACGCGGCTCAGAAACCGTTCCCGGTCAAAGGCAATTTCCGGAAACAGGATGATATGAGGTGCATCACCATCCGCTTCGCCGGCGAGCCCGCTTGCAGCAGCGATCCAGCCGGCATGACGCCCCATGACCTCCATGACAAATACCTTGGTTGAAGTCTGGGCCATGGATTTGACGTCGAATGCAGCCTCCCTGATGGATACGGCCACGTATTTTGCCACTGAGCCAAATCCGGGGCAGTTGTCCGTGACCGGCAAGTCGTTGTCCACGGTTTTGGGGATTCCAATGCATTGGATCGGGTAACCCATTTTCCGGCTCAGCTGTGACACCTTGTGTGAAGTGTCCTGTGAGTCACCGCCCCCGTTGTAAAAGAAATAACCGATATCGTGCGCCCTGAAGACTTCCATGAGGCGCTCATACTGTGCGCGGTTTTCCTCAATACTTTTCAGTTTGTACCGGCATGAACCGAAGGCTCCGGAAGGTGTATGCTTCAGTGCAGCGATCGCACGTGCGGATTCCTTCGACGTGTCAATCAGCTCTTCGGTAAGTGCGCCAAGGATGCCGTTGCGCCCGGCGTACACCTTGCCGATCTTGTCCTTGTGTTTGCGCGCAGTCTCAATCACTCCGCATGCTGTGGCATTGATGACAGCGGTTACGCCCCCGGACTGCGCATAGAATGCATTGCGTTTGCTCATGGTCTCCTCGACTTCGTTGTGTTTCAGGTTTTCGGATACGGTTTTTCAGAAAAGGCTTCGTTGCGTACCCTTTCATAATCTGCCTGGGTCTGCAAAACTGTGGTGGCAGCATTGTTGCAGGGTGCCATACTTTTCGATTCCAGTGCCCATCGGTTCCAGTTCCCAGTAAAATAAGCTGCATTGGCAGCGGTTTTCACCGCTTTTGATAATGACGAAATGGCACCCACCTGCCAGCCGGAACCGGGCAGGCCGGAGTCCGGTGGAACCTCAACATCAGCCAGCCGGATTTCCACAGGGTCTTTCTTCCAGCGGGTATTCACCGTATTTTCAATGATGTTTCGTTCATCCCCTGTATAATCCGGGACGCGGGTCATGGCCTGCCTTGAGTGTACTGATCTGTTTTGTCATCCAGTTTAACGAGACCGGAGTGCGGGCATCGTATCAAATTCGACCCGCTACCCTGAAATCAAAGGAGTAAATCGATGCGTGTCATCTTATTAGGTGGCCCGGGTGCCGGTAAAGGCACCCAGGCAAACTACATCAGGGAAAAATACGGGATTCCGCAGATTTCCACAGGCGACATGCTGCGTGCAGCCGTGAAGGCCCGCACACCACTCGGAGTGCAGGCCCAGACCGTCATGGAATCCGGGGGTCTCGTGTCTGACGAGATCATTCTCGGTCTGGTTAAAGACAGGATTGCACAGGATGACTGCATGAACGGCTTTCTGTTTGATGGGTTCCCGCGCACGATCGTTCAGGCAGAGAGCCTGAAGGATCAGGGTGTCGGCATTGATTACGTGGTGGAAATTGATGTGAATGATGAAGAAATCATCAAACGCATGAGCGGGCGTCGTGTGCACCTGGCTTCCGGTCGCACCTACCACGTGATGTTCAACCCGCCCAGGGTTGAAGGCAAGGATGATGTGACCGGTGAAGCACTGGTCCAGCGTGAGGATGATCAGGAAAAGACGGTACGTGAGCGCCTTGATGTATATCACCGCCAGACTGAGCCACTGATCAGGTATTACTCTGACTGGGCCTCGCTTGGTGGTCCGCAAGCCCCGGTATACTGCAGGATAGAGGGCGTTGGCAAGGTCGAGGAAATACGTGGCCGGGTATTTGCCGCACTGGCAGCATGACTGGTCATGACTATCCGGCTGATTGAACATTGGAAATCTGGGTAGCGATTGCTGTACTTGTTGCCGGGCTCTGGTACTGGTATGACAGTTTGCGGAGCCGGGAACTGGCTCTCAGGTATTGCCGCCGGTTTTGCGCGCAGCACCAGGTGCAGTTCCTGGACCAGTCCGTGCATGTTTCTAGAATTCTGCTGGGCAGGGTTGCCAGGACCCGGCTGTGCATACGCAGATTTTACGTGTTTGAATTCAGCATAGCGGGAACGGACCGGTATTACGGGGTCGCTGTAGTTGCCGCCGGCAGGCTTGAGTATCTTTCCCTGCTGCATCCTGACGGCGAAATCATCGAGGGCTGTTTGCCGTCTGAAGGGTAGTCTGGCAAAATCCTTGGCCTTGCCCCGGTCGCTGTACAGAACAGCTATGCAGGTTTCCGGACGCGGAATTTGCAGACCTTCCATTGATGAGTGGCTGTCGAAATCAGCAAACAGGATGCACCGCCTTTCGCACGGGCTTTTCCTGCCGCACCCGGGTTCAGGACCCAGGGTGTCTCTTCCTGGTCGCAAACCAGCTCGTGACTGTGCCCGTACACGATGGCTGTGGCATCCGTAAAGTGTTGCCGCAGTTTTTTGTGTCGACGGGCTGGCGGATTGAACGCATCGCCGTGTGTTAGCGCAATACTGCCTCCGGGCAGCTGTACTTTGGCGGTTTCACTGATGGCTGCGAGTTCTGCATGCTCCTGTGGGAGCCACTTTCCGGTGATGTCATTGTTCCCTCTCACCGGTATCACGTGCTGGCATATGCCCCGTAGCTGGTGCAGTACACGGCTTGAGCCAATATCCCCGGCATGCAGGATCAGTTCACACCCGAGCAGCCGGTCTTGTACGCCCGCATCTATATGCCCATGTGTGTCGGAGACCACGCCGACCTGCAGGTGGGCATAATGAGAAAAATCAAAATAACTCATGAAAGTTGCCAGGTTTTGTGTGGATGACTGTACAGGGCATGATCAGGACTGTTCATCAGGCATACGGGTATACCTTGGCTCGCCAACATACTTCAGGATTGATGTTCGTGCAAATCTCCTGTGAAAGAGGTATTTCCGGTGATGTATGATTCAGGGCAGATTTTGTATGATTTGTCCTGAATGAACGATCACGCCTTTGCTTGAAACCATGTCCTTTAAGGTGCAGCTTGCATTTTCCGGAAAGTCATTTCATGCCGAACCGCATGAATCGGTCCTGGATGCCGCGATTCGCGCCGGTGTGCCTTTGAACTATGGCTGCAGCAATGGCAATTGCGGCCTGTGCAAGGCGAAAATCGTAAGCGGCACCACAAGGGCACTGCGTACGCATGACTTTGTGATACGTGAAGCCGAGAAAATCCAGGGTCATGCGTTGATGTGTTCCACCGCATGTCAGAGTGACGTGGTCATCGATGCAGAATTTGCGACCGGCCCGGCTGATATTCCGGTCCAGACCCTGCGTGTAAAGGTTCGGAAAATTGAACGGGTGGACAATGAGCTAGCCATCATTACCACACAGGTTCCGCGTACCGCGCGTCTGAGATTCCTGGCGGGACAGTACATGCGTGTGAGTCACGAGCAGGGGTCACAGGAGTATGCCATTGCCAGCTGTCCATGCGATGACAAAAGACTCGAGTTTCATGTGCGCAGGCTGGAGGATGACCCGTTTACCGGTATGGTTTTCAAAGGTATGAGCGTAGGCTCCTGGCTCAATATACATGGACCATACGGCAACTTCGTAGTAGACGAATCCAGAGACAGTCCGCTGATCATGATCGCCTTTGATACCGGATTTGCTGCAGTGAAAAGCCTGCTGGAACACATCACAGCGCAGGACAGTGAGCGTGCAGTCTATCTGTACTGGCTGGCATGTGGGACTGACGGTCTGTATCTGGACAACCTGTGCCGCTCATGGGCAGATGCCCTGGACCAGCTTGAATATTTTCCCATCCTTCTGCCACGGAATGCCAGTGACATCCTCGACAGCCAGTATGAAGGGATAGCGAAAATCGAGGAGAAACTGTCTGCATCCCTGTACCGGGCTGAACACCTTGAGCATGCACAAGTGTATACTGTTGCACCCGACCCGGTTGCCAAGCTGGTACAGCAACTGCTTGTGCAGAAAGGGTTTGAACCGCAGCAGTTTCATCATGAAATCATTCGTGGCAACCCGGACCTGACATGTATCCATCCTGCGACACGGGCATGATAGATTGTAAATGCAGTTTTGCGCCGACCATGATCCGGGAGGACTATGCCTGCGAGAAAGCACGCATGGTGACCCGGCGGGCAGGCCCTGATATCTCGTGTGTGTCCGAAGATGCGAGCACCCGGTGCGGGCATCTGCTGGAGAAATTCAAGGAAGCGGGCCTGGAGGCTTTTGATGCACAGGATGATCTGCTGAAAACGCCGCACAGTGTGTATGTCAAAATCCAGTTCGGGGGTCTGCTCGGGCTTGCCCGGGATGTCATGCATCCGTCTGCGAAGAGCGTTGACAACATTTTCCTGTTACTGGATCAGGCCATGCAGCACTACCAGTCTCTCGATGCCATACCATGCCGGGAATATGTGTCGATCATGAAGAAATTTAAAGTTGGACGCAAAAAAAGATAAAATGGATTCACCTGTCGACTATGAGGACCACGATGCGCTATCAAACAATTATTTCAGCGGAAGATTTGGGCAAGAACCTGGATGATGAAAACTGGTTCGTTTTTGACTGCAGATTCTTGCTCAAGGATCCGAACGGTGGCCTGAACAAGTACAGGCAAGGCCACATCCCGGGTGCCCAGTTTGCAAACATGGATCATGATCTGGCTTCACCGATGACACAAACGTCAGGACGTCATCCGTTACCCGATGCCAGTACGTTTGTGGAAAAACTCTGCGCATGGGGTGTACAAAATGATTCCCAGGTTGTCTGTTACGATGACATGTCAGGGGCCTTTGCTGCACGCATGTGGTGGTTGCTGAACTGGGTAGGCCACACGGATGTTTGCGTGCTGGATGGCGGAATCGAAAAGTGGACCGCAGGCGGACGCCCCCTGCAGACAGAAACGCGTACCCGGCCACGGAGCACGTTTTCAGGTACACCGGACAGCGGAATGTGGGTGGATATCGATTTTGTGCAGCACCGCCTTGATCAGGGGGATATCCGGCTGACGGATGCACGGTCCAGTGAGCGCTTCACCGCGAAGGACCAGAAGAGCGACCCGGTGCCGGGACATGTCCCGGGAGCGCTGAGCTATCCGTTCGCAGGCAATCTGGGACCGCAAAAAATGTTTTTGTCTGCCAGTGAACTGAACCAGCGGTTTGAATCCGTGTTTGAAGGGTGCCAGGCGGGGCAGGTTATCAACATGTGTGGCTCAGGGGTGACAGCCTGTCACAATATTCTTGCAACGAGGATTGCTGGATTCCCTTGGACACGTCTCTATGTCGGGTCATGGAGTGAATGGTCCAGAGACCCGGCGCGTCCTGTAGCAACTGGAAGTTAGCGTTTCCGGGACTGGGTGATCGTTTGAAATTTTGTAGCAGTTGCGGTTCTGCACAGATTACGTCGGCCATACCAGAAGGCGATAACAGGCCCCGTTTCGTTTGCGCGTCCTGTCATGAAATCTTCTACCACAATCCCAAAATCGTTGCAGGGTGTATAGCAGAATGGCAAGACAGGATTCTGATGTGCAAACGGGCGATCGAGCCACGTTATGGCAAGTGGACTTTTCCTGCCGGGTTTATGGAAAATGAGGAAACCGTGTCGGAGGCCGCCGCACGCGAGACGCATGAAGAAGCCACAGCCAAGGTAGAGGGTCTCACCCTGTACAGCCTGTACAGTCTGCCGCATATCAATCAGGTGTATATGGTGTTCCGGGGAGTGCTGGTGGAAGGGAACGCGAGCCCGGGAGCGGAAAGCCTAGAAGTGGCGCTCATGAATGAAAATGATGTCCCGTGGCAAGAGATAGCATTTCCGGTTATCCGGGAAAGCCTGGAACTGTATTTCGAAGATAAGCAGAAGAACAGTTTCCCCCTGCATTATGGCGACATGCGCAGGCAGGCAGGTCATGATGTTGAAATCATTCGTTACCGATGATTCGTGCGCATGAAAAGCGAAGCACATGCCTGCTGAAAAATCACTGCTCTCGGTTATCGAACTGGGTGGTTACCCTGATTTTGGCCCTCTCTACAGGCGTTACGGGTATGTGACCCATGTCGTGTTCAGCATGCGCAAGGCACTCGGCAAGCTGAAGAACCTCAAGCCCCAGGTAGTGGTTGCGGAGTTCAACTACCAGTCTGACTTCAGGGACCGTACCAGCAGCCTGGAGTCCCTGATCGCAGTGGCCCAGCAGAATCCGCAGATGCGGCTTATTGTTTTTTTCGAGCGTGAATATGCCCATCAGTTTGACAAGTTATGCGCTCGCTACAGGTTTTTTGCCACGTACCCATACCCCGTGAAACCATCTCACATGGAAGCTGCGCTGGACCGCCTCTCGCAGGGGGTGGATAACGAGGCGAATTAACCGGATTTTGATCCGCCCAGGCAAGGCGGAGACATTCGGGTAGTACCCTGTTTTTCCTGCCATTCTTCAGGCGTGAAGGTATGCAGCGACAAGGCATGTACGGAACCTGCCAGTTCTTCCTGTAGCAACCGGTTCAGCATGCGGTGTCTGGCCACCGGAAGCTTCCCGTCAAACTCCGTACTTACAACGGTGACCTTGAAATGGGATTCCGATCCTGGCGGTACATTGTGCATGTGACTTTCGTTGGCCACTTCCAGGAAAACCGGATGCAACGCACCCTGGATTTTATGTTCGATACCGTCTTGGACTACCATGGTTTACCTATAGCAGCCAGGGTTGATACAGACCATATCCAGTTTGAGAGAACCCTTACCTTATCGAGAAGAATTCTCTGGCAGCACGGGCCGTTTCCACGGCAGTCTGTTCCCGGGGGGTTCCACGGCAGTCCGCTACCGTATGCAGTATGTGAGGCAGGTATGCCGGCTCGTTCCGCCTTCCCTTGGGTTTCGGGAAAGTTGCATCCGCAGGCAGATTTCTGGGCAGCAGGTAGGGTGCATCGGTTTCGATCATCAAGCGGTTCACCGGGATGTGGTGGACAATATCATGCAAATGCTGCCCCCGGCGTTCGTCACAAATCCAGCCAGTAATGCCAATATGACAGTCCAGGTCGATGTAGCAGTCGAGCTCTCGGGCGGTTCCGGTGAAACAGTGTACAACCACATTTTCGAGCCGGTCTCGGAACCTGGCCAGAATGCGGTAAAAGTCGGCATGCGCATCGCGCTGGTGCAGAAAAACAGGCAAGCCGAGTTCTGTCGCCAGCTCGAGCTGGGCCTGAAACGCCGTTTTCTGACAGTCTGGACTGGAATAGTTCCGGTTATAGTCAAGTCCTGCTTCGCCGATGGCTACCACTTTTTCATGTACAGCAAGCTTGTCCAGTTCAGCCAGAGACTGATCTGTAAATTCCCTTGCAAGATGTGGATGGATGCCCGCGGTGGCATAGACACCTTCGTACTGTCCGCTGAGCTGCACGGCATGTTCGCTGTCCGGCACGCTTGAACCGGGTACTACAAATTCCCGCACACCTGCCTGCCTTGCACGTTCGATGACTTGGGTCTCGTCAGTACGAAATGCATGGCTCGTGAGGTTAAAGCAGATATCTACCAGTTCCATATGCCAACCGGCTGTCTGCCCCCGACCGGGCGCAGGCTTCACAGCATTGCGTTTCATTTTCGTTCAGTGCCGTCTGGCAGCTGCGACAAAGCCTTTTAAAGGTCGGTTCGAGTCTGCAATCAAGAGTGACCCGGTCATCAAATACAAAACAGTCCCCGTGCCAACACCGATCCTTGAATTTTCCCAGGTAATCCAGCACCCCGCCTTTCAGTTTGTATACCTGCTCGAAGCCCTGCCGGGCGATATACGGTGCACCTCTTTCACAGCGTATCCCTCCTGTACAGAATGTGACCACGGGCCTGTCTTTTGGCAGTTTTGCAAGCCTGTTGCTGGCATTTCCCAGTTCCCTGAAATGGCGCAACCCAAGATGTGTTGCGTGGTCAAAGCTACCCAGTTCATACTCGAAGCTGTTGCGCAAATCCAGCAAGGTCATCCCTTGCCCCGAATCGAACCACTGCCTGAGCCTTTCACTGGTGATGTAGGCAGGCTGGGCAGGGTCTGGAAAATCTGCCGTCGAGATGGCAGGCAGTGACTTTGCCGGAACCAGTTCTTCACGGACCTTTACCAGCAGGCGCTTGAAAGGGGTCATGTCGGAATACGTGGTGTTTACCTGAAGCCGTCCGAAGCCACAGGTGCTATCCAGTCGCTGCAGCACATACTCGATGTCTGCCCCGCTCCCTGCAAGGCCCAGGTTGATGCCTTCAGGGCCTATGAATATCGTACCTTTCAGGTGGGTTTGCGCGCACAGGGTCTGAATCTGATTGTGTACGCCGTGAACATCAGTGATGGTCTTGAATTGATACCCTGCAATATTGGTTACTCGGTTTGTCATGGGTCGTGCAACGGAATGAAATTCATTCGGGTTTTGCTTATGCTGTATGTTCAACAAGACACGCAGGCATTATGAAAGAAGCTTCCCACAAGGCAGTATATCTGGAGGATTATACACCTCCACCTTATCTGATTACCCATGTCTATCTGGATTTTCTGCTGGGAGAGGAGGTTACGGTGGTCACCTCCAGGTTGCAGTTCATTCGTAACCCCGGGGTGGATGACCCGGGTTCTGTACTGGAACTGGATGGTGAAAATCTGAAACTGAATTATGTTGAACTGGACGGACAGCGCCTGGATGCCCTGCAACTTGTGCACGCTGATCAGGGTTTGCGCGTTCTTGCGGTGCCGGAAAAATTTGAGTTGAACATTCAGACTGAAATCACGCCGCAAAGCAATACCTTGCTGGAAGGCCTGTACGAATCCGGTGGGAATTTTTGCACGCAATGTGAGGCCCAGGGTTTTCGGAAAATCACCTACTTTCTGGATCGCCCTGATGTGATGTCTAGGTATACCGTGCGCATACAGGCGGACAAGGCCCGATATCCGGTATTACTGTCCAATGGCAATCCCGTGGAACAGGGCGATTGCGATGATGGTCAGCATTATGCAGTGTGGGAGGATCCCTTCCCCAAGCCCTGTTACCTGTTTGCCTTGGTCGCAGCGGATCTGGTTTACCTGGAGGGCAGCTATCACACCGAGTCAGGCAAGGACATTGTTTTGCGTATCTACACGGAACAACACAATCTCAGTAAGTGTGCACATGCCCTGCGTTCATTGCAAAAAGCGATGCACTGGGATGAGCAGCGTTTCGGGCTGGAGTGTGACCTGGACATCTACATGATTGTAGCGGTGGATGATTTCAATATGGGAGCTATGGAAAACAAGGGTTTGAACATTTTCAATTCAAGCTGTGTGCTGGCACGCCCCGATGCGGCAACGGATGCCGATTACATGACCATTGAGGCCGTGGTCGCACATGAATACTTTCATAACTGGACAGGCAACCGTGTGACCTGCCGTGACTGGTTTCAACTGAGTCTCAAGGAGGGGCTGACGGTTTTCAGGGACCAGGAATTTACCTCGGATGTCACCTCGAGGGCAGCGAAGCGGATTAGTGATGTACGATATCTGCGTACCTACCAGTTCGCAGAAGATGCGGGTCCCATGGCACACCCGGTCCGCCCGGCTTCCTATCAGGAAATCAACAATTTTTACACCCTTACCGTTTATGAGAAAGGAGCAGAGATTGTACGCATGTATCAGACCATGTTCGGTGCAGAAGGGTTTCGTAGAGGCATGGAACTGTACTTTCAACGCCATGACGGTCAGGCTGTGACCACGGAAGACTTTGCAGCTGCAATGGGAGATGCAAATGCTACGAACCTGACACAGTTCACGCACTGGTATGATCAGGCAGGTACACCGGAGTTGTATGTCGAAGACCAGTGGAATCAAGCATCAAGCACGTATCGGCTCGAGTTCAGACAGTCTTGCCCGGCTGGCAAGGACGATGAGAGCAGCCAGCCCTTGGTGATGCCCGTGAAGGCTTCATTGCTTGGCTCGACCGGCAAATCGTTGCCCCTGGAATCTGACCCATGCTGTCTCCAGGGCGCTACGGATGCAGTTCTGCTTGTCAAGGACAGGAGGCAAACCTTCGTGTTTGAGAACATCAAAGAGAAACCGTTACCCGACCTGCTGCAGGATTTTTCTGCGCCGGTCCGTATGCGTTTCAATTATACTGACGAACAGCTGGCCTTCCTGCTCAAACATTCACCGGATGCGTTCAATCGCTGGAATGCAGGCAACCGTTTGGCATTAAACGTTTTGCTTGGGTGGATGGCAGGTACAGGTGCTGTCAGCAGTTCGGACTCAGTGTCTGTGCTGAACGAGGCGCTGGCATATGCCATACGATCCGGTCAGCCAGCCCGGAGTTTGCTGGCAGAACTGCTTGTTTTGCCGGATGAGAGAGATCTGGAAGAATATGTTGACCCGATTGATGTACAAAAAGCTGTCTCGGCCTGTGATGATCTTTCAGTATCCGTTGCCCGACACCTGGAACAGGATCTGCTCCGCATCTACCAGTCGTGTTACCGGGGGGATGCTGAATACCGGTATAATGCTGAAGAGATGGCTCGCAGGGGCTTGCAGAACGTCAGTTTGCAGCCGCTGGTGACCTTGAACAGGAAGGAATACCGAAAACTTGCCCTGGACCAGTTTGTACGGGCGGGCAACATGACCGAACAGGCCGGAGCGGTCAAGGCCTTGTTGCATCTGGAATGCGAGGAACGTGAACAGGTGCTTGCTTCTTTTGAGCGGCAGTGGAAGCATGATACGCTGGTCATGGACAAGTGGCTGGCATTTCACGCTCTTTCGAGGATTTCAGGTGTACTGGAAAATGTAGAAAACTTGATGCAACATTCGGTATTCAATCTGCAGAATCCCAATAAGGTACATGCTCTGATCGGAGTATTTGCAGGACGAAATCCCTATGCGTTTCACCAGCCTGACGGCAGGGGATATGAGTTTGTTGCCCGGCAAGTGATCGTACTGGACGAATTAAACCCCCAGGTGGCATCGCGCTTGGCTCGCTCATTGATACGCTGGCAAAAATTTACCGGGCCTTACAGGCAGAAAATGTACGAGCAGCTAGAATACATTGCGTCACACCAGGGGCTTTCCGGGGATGTATATGAAATTGTGTCGAAAAGCCTGAAGCCCTCTACTTAAGTCAGGTAAATATGCTTGATGCTATGCGCACGTTGATCCAAGACTGATATGAACAAGGAAAACAGGATAGCTTCCATTGAAAATGGGCCCCTGCACATAACCGGCACGCTTGAACTGGTTGGCAGTGATGGCGTATTGCTGGAGAAGACTGGGGAGTTGTACCTGTGTCGCTGTGGAAATTCCAAGAACAAGCCCTATTGTGACGGCCAGCACAAGGAAACCGGATTCCTGGATGATGGTGTATTTGTCACCCCGCCTGCCTCGCAGGAAAATCTGGTGAATGAAGGCGTCCTGGAAATCAAGGTACAGGCCAATGGACCGTTAATTTTCAGGGGTGCTGCATGCATAGAGGATACCTGCCAGCAAAAGATACTTCGCAAGGTCGGGGGCCTGTGCCGTTGTCAGCACAGCAACAATCGTCCTTTTTGTGATGGCACACATGGCAAGATTGGCTTTGTTGCCGAATGAGCCATACAGTGGATTGTCTGCCTCAAAAGCCACTCGTAGACAGAAACAGGCCCACGCGCAGGTCTTTTGCCACATAGATTTTTCTGCCGTCTGCAGACATCGTGCCGTCTGCTATACCCATTGTCGCACCGCGTTTGACGATTCGTTTGATGTCTAGCTGGTAATTCACTTTTTCAACTGTGGGAAGCACTTGGCCGGTGAAGCGGACTTCGTTGACGCCGAGCGCCCGGCCTCTGCCCGGAACGCCCTTCCAAGCGATAAAAAACCCGAGCAACTGCCATAGTGCATCCAGACCCAGACAGCCAGGCATGACAGGATCGCCTGGAAAGTGGCAGTTGAAAAACCACAGGTCGGATTTGATATCGAGTTCTGCCTTGATTTCGCCGCGCCCGTACTTCCCTGTGTCGTCAGTAATCTTAGTGATTCGGTCTATCATCAGCATGTTGGGTAGTGGCAGTTGCGCATTGCCAGGCCCGAACATTTCGCCATGACTGCAGGTCAGCAATTCCTGATATGAAAATGAACTCTTTCTCGACACGTATTCTGCAGCCCAGGCATTAAGACAAGTTTAATCCATGTATAGATGAATTTGATTTGCTGGTTCAGTGATATTTATTTTTTCAAGTGTAGCAAAAAGCTGTATTTCATGCGGTCTGGAAAATTGCGGCCATTTTACTCAGACCACCTGACAGGGGTGTACTTTATAGCCTGGAAGAAGTGTCAGTATATGCCATAAGTGCGATTTGAACGGCATTCCTTAAATCTGGTGAGCATACTTTACTACCTAGGTGTGAAAGTGGTATAACAGAAATATTATTTTTTACATAAATCTAGGTAGCTACCTTGTAACAGTTTTAGGAGTCCGAGATGAGCAAATTTTTAATTAATGTGCGGTATTTTTTAGCGCCATTACTGATCATAGCGACATTATTTGGGGTATTGGCCGGCGGTCCATGGGTATGGGCGGGCGTAGTGTTGCTTGGGGTTGGGATTATCG
>JAPONM010000017.1 GCA_026713925.1 Gammaproteobacteria bacterium | reverse complement strand
GATAGGTTGTTTGATTGTCGGGGGACATATTATGTAGGTACGCCTCCTCGAAGTTGCTCAACAGCGCCCTGCGGTCTGGCAGCTGCGCCTTGGCGGGTACCGCGTGTAACAGCGACAGTGCGCCGAGCAGCAGCGCGAGGGCGGGGAAGAAGAGACGGGTGCGGGCGCACCACCCCGTGTGTGTATCAGAACTGCGCGGGAAGCCTGTCGGAATCGATGGGGTCAGTCGTTGCGCACCGGCCCGGGCACCCATCATGGCGCTGAATTGCGCTGAAACCCGCGTATATATGCATATATATGGGGGGGGGGTGCTTACGGGTTCAGGTTGCATGCTGGAACTGACCTCTATTTGTTAAATCATTCCATATCTATTGTCCCGTAAGATACCAGAATATCTGCCAATGTCCAATTTGGAAGGGGGTTGCCGTGGCCGAGATCTCAGGAATCCTGCACGGGAGTGTGCGAACCCGGCCCTGCTTGAGTGGACGTACAATGATCTGGTTGGCATCCTCATACACCCTGGCGATCTGTTTTGCCCACAACGGTATGCGTGATGCGTTCCATGCGTTTAGAAGCTGTTGAGAAACTCGTTTCCTGATTGTTTTTTCAACTCAGGCTGTCTATCAAGTCGCCATATTTTAGCCACTTGTGCCTGCATGGATATTCACAGATAATTCCAGGCCAGTGGCACACTTGTCTTTCTTGTGGGCTGGCCTAGGTGTTTGATTGGTATCACTCCGGTCAGCGCCGCATACCTGACAGGCGCACACCGTTCAAATGTTGCAAGTCCGATTGATTAAGAGAGCCTGGCAACAAGCTGCCATAGTACCAGGGTATTCATGGGATGAGTGGAGAACCGACAGGTTTGGAAACATCATTCATTATTCAGCCTACGGGAATAAGAGATCGGCTTACGGGTGGACCATAGACTCAACCATGCAGGCCGTCCACTTCAAGGCCTGTCCCCGCAGGTAAACAGGTTTCGGGCAGGATAGCGCAGGTGTGCGCAGGGCTGGCAGGAATTAAAACAGCCTGAACAGGGTCACTTCGACAATCAACAATACGATGACTACGGCCAATAGCCCCCATTTTATAATGTGTTGTTTGCAATTCTGCAGTTCGTCTTTTGTAACCAGTTCATCGGTGATGATCTTGTTCAGGCTGGACGCGACGATGCGACTCTCACGTTCAGGCAAGCCGCCCACGCGAAGACTTTCATAAATTTCCTTGTACTTGCTCTGTAAGTCCATGGTTTACTCTGTTCGATCCGTCCTGACCAGCGTTGTCAGTCACTACTCAGACATCGACCGGGCAGGGATATTGTATGTTAGCTGCAGGGTTGTGTAAAAGATCCCTATCGATTTACTTCTCGAATGTCCGTATTTTTATAGTTATTAAGTATGAACCTGCTTTTCATTGTATTGATAGCGATAGAAGTATTTCTGGTCTTTGTGACCATGAGAGCTTTATGGGATGACTCCGTTCCTTGCTTGCGCAATCCTGATATTCGTTACGTACGTTGGTCAGCTTAAGAATATACCTTTCTATTTGTAGCTGGAATTGGAATAATTTGGGAACCAGAAATAAAGAAGCCCGGCGTACCGGGCTTCTCAATTTTGTGACTTGGGTCTTGTTAACGGATTGACTTCAAATCTCAACGACCTCGGCCACGGAGAAAATCATAACACAAGAAGCAATTCAGGCCCAAAAATTGTGAAATGGCGACTCGGCATTGACCTTGGAACCAACTCACTGGGTTGGTGGGCATTCAAGGTAGGGAGCATCGACGGGCACTGGCAGCCCCGGGCCTCCCTGGGGGGAGGTGTCTATATATTTCCCAGCGGTCGCGAGCCTGCAAGTCGAGGACGTGTGGGTGACAGTTATGCGGTAAAGCGCAGATTGGCTCGCCGGGCACGTCGCAATCGGGTCCGCAGAAAGGCACGGCTGCGAGCCTATATGCGTGAGCTTGTGCACCTGGGACTGATGTCTGAGTCTATCGAGCAACGCAGGAATCTGTTTCAGACTTTACCGGGATCAGCGGATCCCCATCGGTTTAATCCTTATTTTCTGCGTGCCCAGGCAGTGGAGAGGACGCTTGAGCCCCACGAGTTGGGAAGAGCTTTGTTTCACCTTGGCCTGCGACGTGGCTACAAGACAAACCGGATAGGACAGCAGGAGGATAATAATGACGGGGATTTCAAGGAACAGATTACCCACCTGAAAACCGAGCTGGATGGGCAGACCCTTGGGCAATTCCAATGGGCGCAGATAAAGAACGATCTGCAACGACAACATTCCGGCGAGCCTCCTGAAGGAATTCGTTTTCGGGGCAGGGACACCTTTTTCCCGGAGCGCTCGATGTACGAGGCCGAGTTTGAGGCCATTCGCCAAAGGCAGGCTCCTGACCATGATTTGACGCAGGAGGACTGGACCCGGTTGAAAGAACGCTACGTGCTGTTTCAGTGGCCGCTCAAGCCCGTGTCGCGAGGACCCTGTGAGTTTTTCCCAGACGAGATGAGGCATTGGAATGACACGCCGATCGGCCATGACTTTCGCATATACCAGGAACTGAATTCTCTGAGGTGGTACGACGGCGATTACCAGGAGCATGCGCTTGATCCAGAGCAATACACTGCGGTTCGTGATTTGTTGTTGAGTCGTAAATCGGAAGTTAAATTCAACTCCCTGCGGAGATTGAAAAAAGCCGATAAATCCCTGCTTTTTCCCGACTGCGCACACTTCAACCTGGAGACAGAAGGCCTCACCCGTACGGGGATCAAGCCTCACGGCATGGTCAGGATACTGGATACTCACCCGGAGCTTGCCCCGTTGTGGGCGATGCGGTGCACGGATGAGGGGGATAGTGGGTTACTGGATGACATCTTCAGTGTATTACTGGAAGAAGCGGACCAGGAGGCCCTAAAAACTCGCTTATCAGAGGATTTCAGCCTGGAGGAAGGGGTCATTGGCGCCTTCGGGTCATTGGAGCTCTCACGGGCCACTGCAGGAGTATCACGCAAGTTCATGGAAGCCATTGTTCCCATCCTGCGGGATCAGCACTTGTTGTTTCAGGAGGCCGTGCGGGAGATCGAGGATGATGAGGGGAACCCTTTACACCATCGTCAAGGGCCTGTCAGCAATGAGTATGAAGAACTTCCCTACTACGGTGAAATCCTGCATGGCTCGATGGCAGGCATGGACGCGCAAGCCGATCCTGCCACCCAGCCTGAGCAACATTTTGGCAAGATCGGCAATCCGACCGTGCATATTGCCTTGAATAGCTTGCGCAGGGTGGTTAATGCTCTCATTTCAAGGTTTGGAGCCCCGCCAGTAGAGATTCATGTTGAGCTGTCCCGCGACCTGAAAAACAGGCGCAGGAAACGAGAGATTGCCTCCGCGATCCAGGCCAGGAACCAAAAAGACAACGACAGGATTTACAAGGAGCTTAAGGCGCTTGGAATTCACACGCCATCCAGACGGGATATCAGGAAATACAAACTGTGGGAGGAACTGGGCGAGGATTCTGCGGACCGATGCTGTCCGTTTACAGGGAAGCCGATCTCCTGTGCACAGCTGTTCAATGGTAAGGCTGAAATCGAGCACATATTGCCCTTCAAGCGCACCCTGGACGACTCCATGGTTAACCTCACTATCGCCCTGCGCTGGGCAAACCGTCTCAAGGGCAATCAAACGCCCTACGAGGCTTTTGGCGAAGGCGCACATTCGAAAGACGGCATCCACTGGGAAACCGTGACCCGTCACGCTGCACGCTTGCCATCCAACAAAAAGTGGCGCTTTGCAAAGAATGCCATGCACAGATTTGAACGCGAGCATGATTTCATTACACGTCAATTGACAGACAATACCTATTTTGCACGCAGTACAGCCCAGTACCTCAGTTGTCTGAAAGGAGTTGAGGAGGTTGTTCCCAATCGGGGTCACCTGACCGCGCTTGTGCGAGGAAAGTGGGGTTTAAACAGGGTCCTTTCCGACAGCATCAGGAAAGAGCGTGGGGATCATCGCCACCACGCCATCGATGCAGCGGTTATCGCCCTGGTGGATCGGTCTGTCCTTAAACGTGTGTCAGATTACAGCGGCAGGGGAGGCGATGACAGGGTTCATATTGTCGTGCCTGAGCTGGATGAGCGTATCAACGCTTCAATGCATCGGCAAGTGCATGAAATGGTAGTCGCGTTCAAGCCGGATCATGGGCTGCAAGGCCAGATGTTCAATGAAACTGCTTATGGGTTCATACAACCTGGTAGACGCGATCCGGACTTTCCAGAGTATACCCTTGTGACACGTAAGCCGATCACTGATCTGACGCTAAAAGAGTGCGATCGCATCCGGGACCTCAAGATCAGGAAGGACGTAGCCTCTTATTTGAATGACGCCAGAAAAGAAAATGAAACACACAAAAAAGCACTGGTTCGTTTTTCACAGGAACAGGGTATTCGCAGCGTTCGCATCCTTATAAAGGATCAGGCAGCCAGGCAAATCGAATCGGCCCCTTACAAACGGTATGCAACCAGTGCATATGCATGTTGTGATATCTGGCGACTGCCCAAAGGCAAGGCGGGCAAGTATGTGCCTGGTGAATTTACGTGGAGGGGTGTTTTTTGGTCTTATGCAGATGTTTCCAGGGGAAGTTCCAAGCCAGAGGAACGAAAACCTCATCCTGCTGCCAGGTTCATTTGCCGACTGTACAAGAACGACATGATTGTCTGCAGGGAGGACATGGCAGTACATATTATGCGGGTTGCCGGCTTTAGCACAACCAATAACAAGCTCGATGTCGTTCCTCATTGGGCTGCTGATCCTGGGCAGCGATATGTCAGTATCAATCAGTTGGGTATTAATGAGCTTCAAAAGCTGCATGTCACTCCTGATGGAGTGGTCAAAGGCCTGAAAAATGATCGGAGGACTCGTTGAGATCGCGGATGAGGGTCGGCATCTTTGCGTGTATCGAGGATTTCTCAAGGTGCTGGATGGGGCAAGAAAGCCGTCACAGACAAGCAGTATGAAAACATGCGAATTTTCGAGGGAAGACCGCAAAAACCAGTAAATACACTGGATCAACTAGTATTATTTTAGCATGGCAGGGTGCGTTTTCTTTCTAACCAAAAGCGTAAAAATAAAAAACAATCATATATAAATAGAATAGTTCATTGAGATTCGAAGTCAATCCGCAACTTACACAAGGGACTCAGGCAAAGGAACATTGGAATAGTTCATTAAGATTTGAAGTCAATCCGCAACTTACAGTACGAGCAAGTACCGGATGGGCTAAGAATAGGTCATTGAGACTTGAAGTCAATCCGCAACCCATATTTAGTGTTTGGGACAAAGGTGATGAGAATAGGTCATTGAGACTTGAAGTCAATCCGCAACAGCTTACTTCTAATTAAAGGGGATTATATACTTTACTAACCGAACTCAGTCTTACTGACCCTTCTTCTTCTTGGCAGGTGGTGTAGACAGCACCAGTTTCGCCAGCTCTTCTGGCTTCAAAGGGATACGCTCAAAGTGCTCGTTGTACTTTGATTGTTTTTGTTTTTTCTTCATTCTTCTAAATAATCATTTTTGCAAAGGTTAGGTTACAGGAAGACTTTCAAACATGAAATCACCGAGAATCTTCTGACTAATCCATTTGTCAGTTACCATTTCTTCATCAACAAAATAATCGCAGTCGAGTGATTCTGGGTTCCATTTAAAGCTGATTTTCACTTCCCACAAATTTCCTCTCCTCGAAATAAAGGACTCCTGTTCCAACATGAAATCTACTCTCTGATCCGAGTCATCCTGATAATCTTGATGCTTTATTAGTATGTCCTCGCCAGCGACATTCTTCCCAATACATGCACGAAATACATGAAGACAGTTGTCCTGATTAACGGTAAGAAAAGACCTCTTGCCTCGCTGCGACTCTGTAAGGCGATTGAACTTGTTCACATCGTCTTTTAATATTTTTGACAGTTCTTTGAATATATTTTCAGAGTTACAGTTTGCTCGTGCTTTCACCCAACTAGTTTCTTTCCCTATCATATTACTATCTCACCAAATCCTTATAACGAAGTTCCTTACCAATTAATTTCTTGGTAATAACAGCCATTTGAGTAATCGTATCTAAATCCCTGTCGTTATAACGACCAGAGAACTCACCAATGTAACGATTCAAGTGCTTTTCTGACATATGGTGATATGTACCGTGATAGCCTCTTTTCAGCAAAGCCCAGAAGCTTTCAATGCCATTCGTGTGAGCCTGATCTCGCACATACTCGCTAACGCTATGTTTCACTGCTTCATGCTTTCTCGGTAGACCTTGATAAGCCCTGTGATCATCCGTGTAAACTGTGGCATTCTCATCCGTCACATCTTCAACAAAACCTTGTAGCGTTTCCTTGTTGGTCTTGTTGACTTTCTTGGCTGTGATCTTGTTTGTTATCCGATCCTTGGCACCAACAACAGCTTGTTTCCCTACACCACCACGACCAGCATGGAGTTTCTTGTTACTGTGCTTGTTGCGTTCCTTCCCACCAACATAGGTTTCATCAACTTCAACCGGACCAGAAAATTTAGCCTGGCTGTCTGCATAGACTTCTCTTAACCTATGCAACATGTACCAAGCTGATTTTTGGCTGATGCCCAGATCACGATGCAGTTTCAAGCTGCTGACGCCTTTCAGGTTGGTGGTCATCAAGAAGATACCGATAACCCAGTGCTGATAGCCAAGGTTTGAACCTTGCATGACTGTGCCGGTTTTGACCGAGAAGAATTTTCTGCATGAACGGCATCGGTGAGGCATTTGGGGATGCTTGGTTTTGACCTGAACATTGTGCGATCCACACTTGGGGCAGGTGATCTCATCACCCCATCGTTGCTCAATGAACCACTTTTCAGCAGCTTCATCGTCAGGGAACTGTTTCATTAAAGAAACTAGTGAGATACCCTTACGATATGATTTGCCCGGCCCCTTCATCTGTGTTCTCCAAGTTATTAATTACTATGTGAATTATACACTAAATGGTTAGTAAAAGTAAAGAGTTTTTCAATGAAAATATATGAAATTATCTCTAATGCTGCTATCGAAAGACGACATTATTGGATTGAAGAAATAGTAACTCTCAGTGGTCACTTTGGGGCGGATTCATCTCGTGTTGAAGATGAGTTATCCAGTGAAATTAGGCAAAATGGACTTGATTCATTGCTAGGTCATTTACGCCTTTGTTCTGCTATCCCTGAATCTTACCGACATGATTCAAGTGAAGAAAAACTATACTCCAAGTACACAGATGCACTCATCTCGGAATGCTATTCATGGATTGGCTTAGAAAGCGTAGTATTGACCGAGAGAGCCGATTCTGCCGATGTTGAAGCGGTAACAGATGAATACAGTTTTGTTGCTGATGCAAAAGTATTTCGCCTTAGCAGGACAGCCAAAAACCAAAAGGATTTTAAAGTACAGGCAATGGACGGTTGGAAGAGAGGCAAGCCTTTTGCAATGGTGGTGTGTCCTCTCTATCAGTTGCCTTCCCGCACAAGCCAGATTTATCAACAAGCAGCAGCCAGAAATGTATGCATCTTTTCATATTCTCATTTGTCTGTACTGGCAAGGCTAACTGAAATTGAGGGAAAGGAAGCAGCAATCAATTTACTGCATGAAGTTTTCAATACAGTCCAAGCAATGAATCCCTCGAAAAATGCAAACGCCTACTGGCAGGCTGTAAATCGAGCAATGCTTCGGTACAGTGATGCAGTAAATAATCTTTGGGAAACCGAGAAAATTGCAACAATCGAGAGTATCGTAGTTTCCAAGGAAATTGCCTTAAAGTATTATGCGTCTAAAAGAGAAGAAATAATGAGGTTGAGCCATAGGGAAGCCATTGAACAACTGATTGAAATGCACAAGATCAATAGCAGAATCGATAAAATCAGAAGTGTTTCGGATAACCTGATAATGAATATCGGCTAACAAAGAATTGACGCCAAACGATTCTTGCATGCTTCAACGTATTCGGAAGTAGCCTCGAATCCCAAATATCTTCTGCCAAGTTGCTTGGCAGCCACAAGAGTTGAACCACTTCCGGCAAACGGATCAAGGACCAGTTGATCTTCTTGTGTTGTAAGTTCAATGAGGGCTTGCATCAGAAAAACAGGTTTCTGAGTAGGATGAAAGCCTCCTTCTTTTCCCTTGTCCAGACCACATCTAATTATATTTTCAGGCTCATCAACATATTTAAGATAAGCCTCCTCATTATATCCACCAACCTCATGTTTAAGCACATTGTCAGCTATGGTTGTCCCTATTTTGTATGGCTTTGTGAACCACAGAACAGGCTCATAATTAGGGCGTAAATTGCCAACTCTCCAACCTCCCCAATTTTCTTCTGATGTGTGATCTCCGCGCCTGGAGTAAATTGCACTCAAACGTTGCGCCCTGTGTGGGGCCTGAGTGCGAATCCATGCCAAGCAGTCTTTGAGGCTGAATCCTGCATCTTCCATTGCACAAATACAACGATGAGCCAGTCTGCGCCCTGCAAATATAAAAACACTGGCACTTGGCTTTAAGACTCGATACCATTCAGGCGCCCATTGGGAGCACCATTCCTGGTATTGTTTTGGAATGTCCCTGTCTGCCTCAGACCATCCATTTATGGGTTTCCCTCGCTTTTTAAAAACAGCTCCAGCTGTTTTTTGTGCAGGACTGGAACCAAGGTAGGCCGAGTTAGTGTTGTTATGTAATACGTCCCAGTCATCTGTGCCAATACCGTATGGGATATCACTAAGTATAAGATGAACAGATTCACCTTCAACTTTTGTAATAAGTGACAGCGAATCCCCTAGATAAATGTTGTTTTCTCTTAAACGAAAAGTTGGAGAGGTGTTAATAACTGAAGCGTTGCTTTCCATACCCTATATAATACCAAATTCCTTTACCTGTTGATGGTTAGTAAAGTATGTAATCCCCTAATTAAACGCAAACTACAAAGTTTAGGTCATTGAGATTTGAAGTCAATCCGCAACTTGCAGTCTGCTCAGCCCTTATTGTATAGAATATTTCATTGGGATTTGAAGTCAGTCGTCAAAAAGACTACCCCCTGCATGACTTCATAGCCCGCACAGTCAAGGATGAGGTCCAGACCATCCACACGGATGAGTTGAAGTCCTACCTCGGCATCGAGGACTACGATAGCCGACATGAAACCGTTAATCACTCGCAGGAGCAGTGGGTGATCGGGGACGTGCGTACCAACAGCATTAAGGCGTATGAGCCTTGTTCAAACGCTCGATCATGGGAGCATTTCACAAAATGAGTCGCAAGCATACCAACGGGCAAATTGACGTTGTAACGTACACCGTTTTCTCTCAGGAGTGCCTTGTTGAAAATGACGTTGGTGCCCTGATAAAGTAACCTGCGTTTGGCTTGCGGTTGTTCGGATAAATACTGGTCCCATAATCGGCTGTCAGACTCTTGCTCTTGCGTCCCTGGTATAAGTTGCAAATTCAATCCTTGGTGATTGGCAGATCGTCATCGTCAACCTAAAGCAGCCAGTCCATCCCGATGCGATATGCAATGACGAAGTAGATGCAATACCGATATTAACTTATGTTCTTACCTTCATTCGTCTCAACTTAAAAATCTTCAAACAGGTACTTCAAACCGAAAGCCAGGGACCAGTGATCCATGTCGCTGATCCGCGTGTGGTTAAGCCCGTCAGGGAGCGGATGATCAATGTAACGCCCCGTATCGCTCATGTCATTGACCTGGCTGTAGGACACTTTCAGGCCGAGCAGCACCCGATCGCCTAGACGGTAGTCTGCCCCCGCGTAGAGGTGCCTTGAGAACACGGTATCGGTCAGTGCCTCGTCCTGCCAGGAAGTATAGAAATCTGCAGGCGTATCGCCGCATCCGTTCGTACAGGAGTACTCAGATCGGAAAAACAGTCCCGACAGCTTGGCGTAGGAAAGCCCCACGCCTACCCCCACATACGGGATCATGCGGCTGTGCACGGGCAGGAAATCATAATAGGCATTCAGCAACAGGGAACGGGTCTCCAGGTCGTCAATCGATGCCTCGGTCTGACTGGAGTAGTTTCCCATCTCCCGGGAGGTTATGGTTGACCCGTCCAGGTAGGTGATGCCGATAAAGTTCTGATCAATGTCATTTTGTCTGTGATTCGCTGACAGTTCAAGACGCAGATTGCCGAACCTTCGCCCGATGGCAAGTTCGAACAGGTTGCCACGGTCCGCATCCAGATCGTAAAACCAGCGATAGCCGCCAATATCCTGACCGTCACAATCATTGACGGGATAACAGATATCGTCCCGGTTCCAGCCTGTCTGGTCCATGTCAGACATCCAGTTCACCCCGGCCCCGGCCCCTACGTACCAGCCGGAAGCCCTGGACTCGTCGGCCATGCTGGTGCACGGCACGACCAGTATCAGGCATACGGCCAATAGAACCCGTATACTCAACTGATGTTCCCTGGGTTCATGGTTTCTATTCCCTGATTGCGTGATGGGCAAATGGAACGGCTGGTCGATTGGAGAAGGCATTTCATCCACCATGGGGACGGCACTGCTTCAACCGCCTCCGCAAGATACCAGGAAGACGGATAGCAAGGGCCAGTACTGGATACAGCTTGTTTGGACACATTATTATTGTTCCTTATGTATTCTATAGAGAGTCCAGCGCAGGCCTCCAAGTTCACTGTTTCGTAATTCAGAACGTCTAATCATAAGTTTAAGGAAGCTGGACGACAGCTCCGGGTACATTGACCTGTTCTGGCCAGACATTCTGATTGTTGAGCTGAAAAGCGCGGGGCGTGTGACCTTAAGAAGGTAGACCTGAATATAAACAAGTGTGAAATTTGTACAAGGGATAATGCAGTAAAAAGGGTGCTGTGTGGGCAGTCGACCTGATGAAACACTGTGAATAGTTGTCAACTCTACCAAGTGATGCCCACGACCCACACAACTCTGAAAATGTGCGCTCGGGTCCGGGGTCTGACCGTTTGTGGGGGTGACCCCTAGCAAATCCAACACCTTAGGTATAAGGAAGGGGACCCGAACGCAACCTCTTGAAATCAAGTAAAAATGCCGTACCAGCAGCGTTAGGGCCACTGGTACGGCGGAGCCCCAAGAGGATGTCTACTTCTCTTGGACACATCGGCCTGAGAAGCTTACAAAACAGGCCGGTGTTCTTTGCTATTCGTCGTTCTTTCTCGCCCCAAAGGCACCGGCTACAGAGCCATTGCTGAATCCAGCATTGAACTCTCCGGCCATCGAACCTGGAGCTGTCGTGGCAGTATTAGGGTCATTAGTAGCCGTAGTCACTGGTGTTGGGCCATAGAAAGTTCCAAGGATCGACCCATCACCGTTGCCGCCCTTGGCCGTACCGGAGAAAGTGTTTGCACCAGCTTCACGGCTGGCCTGCACAGATACCGACCACGTGTTGGCCTCTTCCCCAGACAACTCAAAGTTGTTAACCGTTCCACTGACGGTGTTGAGCAAGTTCGGCGCGACAGTCCCTGCTTCAGTGATATCTTCTGTTAAAGGGTTATCTCCAGTCTGAGCGAAATACGCCGTCAGTGAAACATCCGCAGTAAAATGGCCAGAAGTGGCCGACGCTTCCGTGCCGCCCGGATTCAT
>JAPONM010000016.1 GCA_026713925.1 Gammaproteobacteria bacterium | reverse complement strand
GCCCTCCTCCAAGTCTCCGGATCTGCGGAGCACGCCCAGTGTTAAGGATATACGGAATTCCGTACCCACACGAGTACGTCGATTGCACCTCGCGTAGCCAGACCGCCATTTTGCTCCAGTGTAACAGGAGCAAAATGGCGGGCTGGGGCTGTGACGAGCTGCGACGTGGGCGTATGGCACGCCATTTGTTGCAAAATTATACACGCAATTTTACGCGATAAATCGCCGAGCTTACGCACTCTGGTGGCGGAAAAATGGCGGCGGTGAGCAAGTGGCTGCAGTAACTCAACGACTCCTGTATACAAGGATTCGCTCCAATCTCCAATCTCCAAACTACACGGCAGCAATGGGATCTTGTTGCAGGTGTAACCGGAGCGGTCGTTGTAGGAATTGCGCTTGCCACAAAGAAGCACGGGAGTGCTCAAACTGCTTGCCAGGAAAGTTAGGAAGGTGTGAGAACGGAAGAAACAAAGCCAGCATGATGCCGCCCGAAGGTAGGGCTACCAGAAGCCCACCCCCCGAAGATACCCCAACCAACGAGACCCAATCGATGGCCGAAGGAGACCACAATGACGGAGGTGTGAGCTTTGAAGAGGCATCCGACCCGACAGATATCTGCGAAGACAGAAACGGACACAGCAGAGTCAGCGACGAGGAAAGGATAAAGGACCTGCCCCTGTTCAGGGAAATGGCCCTTCCAAACTTCATGTGGGAGGAAATTGATGGAGAGAGGTTTGCTCATTCCATTGATTGTTGTTATGAAGAGATAGTACACTGGAGAAGAAACCTGTTCAAAGTACCCTCAGGCAAGGCAGGCAAGTCCTTTGTTCAAGAGCTGACACGCCTGTTTCGGGCATATGCAAATGGCTCTGCTCTGGAATGCATCGCACTGAAAGCCGCCATGGTCTTGCCAGCACTAACGCTGCAGAAGCCCCATCCAAACTCCAAAGCCAAAGACCACACACTTCACCTAGACCGTCGACTGAAGGCATGGGCCAAAGGAGACATAAACGCCCTGCTACTGGAAGGCCGCACCATCCAGCGCCAACTCACCCTGAGGACCCAGAGCAACAGAACTTCAGAAAGCCAACTGGCCCGCACATTTGCCAAACTTATGATGGAAGGCAAGGTACGGGCCGCCCTACGGACAATCACAGAAAACGGCAATGGTGGCGTCCTCCCACTGAGCAGAGATGTGCAGGAAGCTCTGTTGAAGAAACACCCACCTAAACAGCCACCCGTATCAGCTGCCATCCTTGAGCCTGACACACCCATGAAGGAAACCCACTTTATCCTGTTCGAGCAGATCGATGGACGTATGATCCGTGAGACAGCCCTCATGACTAATGGCTCTGCAGGTCCATCGGGCCTTGACGCTGCTGCATGGAAACGTCTCTGCTCCTCCTTCCATTCCTCCTCTGCAGACCTTTGCGATGCCTTGGCCTCCATCGCCAAACGGATTTGTTCATCACACGTGGACCCCAAAGGACTCACCGCCCTTGTTGCCTGTCGACTGATCGCCTTGGATAAGTGCCCCGGTGTGAGGCCCATCGGAGTTGGAGAGACAGTTCGCCGCATCATCGGCAAAGCACTCCTGACCGTCCTCAAAGATGACATCCAAGCAGTTGCCGGGCCTCTCCAACTATGTGCAGGACAGGAGGCAGGATGTGAAGCCGCCATACATGCCATGCGCCAGGTATTCGAGAATCCAGAGGCTGAAGCCGCAATCCTAGTGGATGCCTCAAATGCATTCAACTCGCTCAACCGTCAGAATGCCCTCAGGAACATTCAGCACCTCTGCCCATCCCTTGCCACCGTTCTCATCAACACCTACCGAGAAGACGTACGCCTATACATCGACGGCGAAACCTTATTTTCTCAGGAAGGCACCACGCAAGGTGATCCCCTCGCCATGGCCATGTATGCCATTGCAATCACCCCTCTCATCCACCGTTTGAGGCACGACCAAGTAAAGCAAGTATGGTTCGCCGACGATGCCACAGCAGGGGCGCGACTTTACCACCTCCGAGCCTGGTGGGACCATCTTGTCGCCATTGGCCCAGAGTACGGATACCATCCAAATGCCTCCAAGACATGGTTGATAGTCAAGGAAAACCTGCATGATGCTGCAACCACCACATTCCAAGGAACAGACGTCAACATCACAGTCGAAGGGAAGAGGCAACTTGGAGCCGCTCTAGGCACGAGATCATTCGCGGAAGAGTATGTCCGGCGAAAAGTCGCAAGTTGGGTTGATGAGATAGAACGCCTATCATCTATCGCCCTCACACAACCTCATGCAGCTTACGCAGCCTACACCCATGGCCTTATGAGCAAGTGGACGTTCCTGGCAAGGACCGTAGCAGACATTGGGGACCTCTTCAAGCCATTGGAGGATGCAATTCGACACCGATTCCTGCCTGCCCTTACCGGTCAGAACGCATTCAATGATGCTGAGCGTGAACTCATGGCCCTGCCAGTACGCATGGGTGGCCTAGGCATCACCAACCCCACAACCCAAGCAGCCCACCAGTACAGCACCTCCACGATGGTGACAGCACCCCTCACAGCCCTGATCCTACAGCAATCACCAACCTGCTCCGCCGACGTCAAGAGCTTGCAACAAAAAGCCAAGACAGAAGCGCGGAAGACCCGTCGACAACTCGAGACACATGCTGCATTTGAATTGGCGGACAAG
>JAPONM010000015.1 GCA_026713925.1 Gammaproteobacteria bacterium | reverse complement strand
GTCACGCACATTGCGTACACTACCAGGTTCGTGCAATTCAGACAGGGCGCCAAAACCAACAGGTAATGGAACCAGCCAGCCGGGATGGCGTTTCCTGCTAATCCATTCTGTCAAATCGCTTTTCCTGCCTGCCTTTTCGACAGACAGATCGGTCTTGCCACCTGTCTCGTCAGGTGGTTTTGGTTCCGTGTGCAGAGCCAATAGATCAAGCATAGCCTCCAATGCATCAGTTTCCGAGGCCTGGCGGCGCAGATTAGCAAGGTGTTTGTCCAGAAGATCGCGACGCTCTACTAAAGCGAAGCCTGGCAACCAGCGGTAACGTTTGCGACAAAACTCCTCCCGAGCTTCGTCTTCTGTTTCGGGCCAGTCGTGAATACACACCTTGGGGGTCGCTTGATGAATAGCGCCGCCAGCAATGCGCATACCCGACACTAACGCCTGAATCTCCACGGCCATATATTTGTGTTCATCCTCTGTAAGCGGCTCATCACCCAGAAGCTCAATCAGCAAGGTCACTTCAAGATGCGCGTGCCCTTCTTCCACCAACGCAGCCGCCTTGTTTTTGAAAGGACGCAAACCCGCTATATAGGGATGCCTCATTAATTGGAATATATAGCCGTAGCGACCATGTGGTTGCAGAGCCTGAGGCTCGAACTTATGACAAATAATCCCAACACCGCCAAATTTTGTATTGTCCAACTTACGCTCCAATGCATGCACAAATCCCATGAAGGCACTAGGCCCGGGAAAGCCCCAACTCAAAGGCCCGGAAACGGCATTGGCGTTGTGAACGTGCAGTCGATAAATTTCAATCAACGCAGTGGACTTAGACATTTTTGACCCCCCGAAGATGGTCGGCCAGTTCTTCCTTGAATTCACGCTGCCATTCGTTGTGTTCAGGATCGCCCACTGCAAGTTTGTAGTGCTCAAGCAAGCGGCTGTTCAACCACTTACCGAATCGATCCGCGATATCTCGTGGCCAATCCGTAGAACTGCACTGTTGCTGGAAATCCCCATCATCACGATAGGGGTCGAGCCAGCAGCATTCCGCATCGGACAGCTTGCAGTTTTCGTTTGCGCTCCAACCTGCTTCCAACGATTGAATCCTCATCGCGTATTCAATCAATTCATCAATGATCGCGGAAACGCGGTACGCCCGTCCATCGCGAATGTCCTTGTTGCTCCAATTCCTCACAGAGACAAGATAGCACCCCAGTTCTTCTGCCTTGCGGCTTAACTCGTGCGGTAAACGTTTGAATACAGTATCCACGATCAATGGTGGACGAAGCCCTTTTGATTCCCATTGCGGCGGCACGGAAGGCAATAGCCAAGCTTCGCCGTGTCGCTCGGAATTCAACTGGCTGATGTTATGGGGTTTGGTTCCGCCGAACTTCTGGATCAGCAAATTGGGCCAATCCCGGTAACCGTGTGCATGGGGTTTTTTGCTGCGCTTCGCCTCTCGTGCCGCTTTGGTCTCATCAGAAAATCGTGCTTTGCGCAAGATGTCGCTGAAGCGCTGTACCAGGCTGGTCGGGAACAGAGGCTGCAACAGGTGGTAATCATTCTCTCCCAGAGGCCAGTACACTTGTTTCGCCAGCGGATGTGACATGGGTTTCGGATCGTTCTGCGCCAGCGTGGCGAAAGTCTCAACCCAGACCTGATTTTCTTCCGGACTGCCGGGCAATGCGGCAAGCAGCGCGGCATCCTGGTCTCGCGCCCGCCGCCAAAGAGGCACACCATCCACTTCCAGACTGAGAAACTTGTACACATCCAAGCTTGCAGCATTCCCAACGACATCCAAAGGCATCTTTTTCCCCAGAATATGGGATGCCACCAAATTTTCGCCAGCCACTTCGCAACCATCGCAGTACAAACTGCTGCCGCGCGCATGCGGGTGGCTGTATTTGATCGCATGGGTCGCCAATCGAAGCCTCGTGGTAATACTGTTTCGATTAATACGACGTGCGGCATCGTCAATCCAAGCGGCTGGCTGGTGCTTCTCGCGCAACCCTCGGCGCTTATTCTTGTCTTTCTCTTTTTCCAGCTTTTCGGCGAGTTGCTTGTCAATGAAGTCAGCCATCGCATGCCGAATTTGTAACGCAGTACTCATGGGAAAAATCTCCTGTTAAATCTCATCAAGCCTAGTGTTTTCGCTTACTGAATCCGAGGGACGTATGGTAGCACCACCCAGTGCCTTCTCCATAGGCAGGCAACTCCAGCGTCATGTAGCGTCGGGCGCAAATTCCGAGCTCAAGTCCGTTTTTTTCGGCGTAGTCTTTGAGCAAGGCCCACTCGTTTACATTACTCCACCAATGGCAGCGTTCTGCCAGTTCAGGCTCAAGAAAGCAGCGCAGATTCTCACACCGGATAGCTTCGGCATGATTTCTTTCGCGCCGGTACAGCCTCAGTTCACCTTCCGTGTCTTCATCAGGCAGCAACCAGTAGCCCTGCGTGGGTGCACCCTTGCGGAAGCGATGCTTTCCCTGCAACACGCCACTGAGGTGGGCACGGGTCTGCCACCACCAAGCTACGGGGACTTGTTTTTGCGAATCACTGCCCAGCATCAGATCGCTCAGCACGGCGTGTTCCAAATCGGACAACCGGTATTCCTGGTCGGGTGAGTCATGCGCACGGATTCGCCATGTAGCATCAATGCGTTTTTGTTCTTCGTCACGCAATAACTCTTCAAGCTGATGTGTGCGCAGTTTGAAACTTGCTGTTTCAAATCCTGGGCGTTGGAAGGCAATCTCTTTCCCTTCCAACGCTTTGATGTTCGTAGACAACAATCCCAAGTTGACGCAATTCCAAGCTTCACGTCGATGACGACGAACTCGTCCGGCAAGCTGGATGATGGCCCGCATGGAAGAGGGTTCGATAATCGCCCAATCGTAGTCATGATCACGCCCCACTTCCGCTACTGGACTGGCAAGTACTACCAGCATGAGGTCTTGATTGGAACACTTGGGGCCATCAAGCAGTTCCCGTACCTCGTCGTCCCTAAATAACTTCGCTGGATCGTCACGACGCAACAGGCGATCAAGACGTTGCTCCAGGGTATGACGCAGCAACAAAGGAAACTGGCTGTGGTAGACGCTCAAATGCAGTTCGAAGCCATCCTCAGGAGATCGTGCGACAAGTCGTTGCGCAGTTTCCACCATCGGGTCGATGTTTGCCATGCGAATCAAGCCGACGCTAAGTCGCTTACCTGTCTCAGGGTCAATAAGTGCGTTGTCCCTATGTAACCGGTGCATGGCCGGATACAAGGTTCCCACCAAAGTCTCGCATATATCCTCAAGACTTTTCCCGTCACGGTGCTTTATCGGGATGACCTTCGCATGACGGAACATCGGCTGCTGATGGAGTTTTTTAATGCGGCGCTCTACAAAGTGCTGATGCGCTTCATGAAAGCCTTCGCTATCGGCACAGTCATTTGCTTGATTTGCGAATTCATCGAACCATGCGCAACAAATGTTCACGCGCAAACCTGATTCCCCCCAACTGCACTGGTAAGCCTCGCGTCCAGCGCAATAGGCCTGAAACAAGCCTTGTACTAGAGCAGGAGCCAACGTGGCAGAGGACAACAGCACCCGACTACCCAACAGCCCCGCCCAATGCACCAAGCGAGTGACGGCATGGAGATCAGCAGGGTCAAAATCATCTATTTCGTCCAATACCAAATCCGATGTCAGCAAACGCAGCATGGGCAGAATCTGCCGTCCTCCTCGTGTGGATTCCGTGGCAGGCATCAAGTGGTCAATTGTACAGGCCACAATGGGCGCATTTACCAATGCATTGGGTTGCCTTGATAACCACTCTTTGAGCGGGCCGTTCTCCAGGCTCTCTTCGAAATGGACATGC
>JAPONM010000014.1 GCA_026713925.1 Gammaproteobacteria bacterium | reverse complement strand
GCCGCTTAATGCATTTCAGCTTTCAGAAGCAATAAACAAGAGAACCATACGAGGAAAAGTCTCAGTGATGCCATTTTTGGGGCGCCTAATGTGCCCCTATATTGTTTTCAGATTTATCTACTATATATGGCCTAGGGACCACATCTCTCACTATAGGGCTGGCAGCAAGGGCAATGACCCAAACCTGCCAGGTTGGCAGCTAGGGTTACGACCCAAACCTGCCGGCCTGTTTCCACCCCGGCCGGCAGCTAGGGTTGTGACCCGAACCTGCCAGCCTGTTCCATCCGGACTGGCAGCTAGGGTTGCGACCCGAACCTGTCGGCCTGTTCCCATCCGAGCTAACGGTTGGGGTTGCGACCCGAACCTGCCGGCCTGTTTCTGTCTGGGCTGGCAGCTAGGGTTGCGAACCAGACCTGCCAGCCTCTTTCCATCCGGGCTAGCGGTTAGGGTTGCGACACGAACCTGCCGGCCTGTTTCCGTCTGGGCTGACAGCTAGGGTTGCGACCCAAACCTGCCGGCCTGTTTCCATCCGGGCTGGCAACTAGGGTTGCGACCCAAACCTGCCGGCCTGTTTCCATCTGGGCTGGCAGATAGAGTTGCGACCCAAACCTGCCGGCCAGGCACCAAGGAAACAAGACATTGACTCATTTTGGATTGTTGATCTTGTTAGCTAGCTACTTGATCATAGTGCTGCATGGGGCAGTGTTGCCCTAGTGTGGTTCGGCACATGGTGCACTTTAAACGATGACGATGATGATGGTGATAATGATATACGCCATGTCATTGATAACACAGCCTATTGCCTAAAGTATGGGTTTCTTGGAACAATTAGTAGTGGCATATCCACTAGAGAATAGAAGATATGCAAGATATGCAAGAGTTACACAATAGCGGAAGGTCAAAAGGTTGACGGTGAACGGTGCGCATTTACCATCATTCGAGATCGACCTGCTTTGCAATGGCACGCCGTCAATGCAGTGTTCAGGGCTGCTCGAACAGAAATGGGTGATGCCCAGAGGATGTTCACAGCGAGAGAAGGTGCAGTTGCAAAGTATAAAAACTAAGGGCTGAGTCGGACACGTTGCTCACGTTGCCCTTCGGGCAAGAATCCCCACAACTGTCAGCAGGGACATAGTAAAGAGGTTTAATTGTACGCGACAGGCTTCTGGTGGTGTACTGTAGAAGCCTGGGACCGAGGGGCCTACGTCTGCAACTCCCACTACGGGGGTTTCAGGCGCCATCTCGGGTGAAACTGAACAAACTGCGGACGTTGTTCAAGTGGCCACAGCAACAACATCTCTTTCTCCAGGAACCAAAAAGGAAGCTTCGCCTTCTAGAACGTCCAGAACTACCTTCCATGTTCTCTGACACTTCAGTAGGGGATCATGAAAGCGAGGAATG
>JAPONM010000013.1 GCA_026713925.1 Gammaproteobacteria bacterium | reverse complement strand
TGGCCACTGCTTCCAGGGAAGTGCTGTACTGGACAAAACTATTCCCCAACCTGACCAAAATAATAGGTTTAACCGCCATCACCATTCTGGCATTAGGTGCAGGCATGGCAGCCTTAACCATTGCCGCCGGTTTAGGCAAAGCAGCCTGGGCTGGATTCCTGATGGTTATGAATCTGGGCAGAGTAATAACCATGAGTGTTGCCGCCGCACAATGGGCTATGAATGCCGCATTCATTGCCTCTCCGGTAGGTTTGATTGTGATTGGTATCACCGCCCTGGTTGCTGTGCTTTATGCAGCATGGATGGGAATCAAGGCACTCTGGAATATGTTTGCTGATACCGCCGCCGGTAAAGCCTTTATCAGAATGATTGAAGACATTGTTGACTGGTTTAAATCGTTGGGAGGTATTGTTGACTGGGTAATTGACAAGCTGAATAAAATACCTGGTGTGAATATTGGTGCTGCAGAAGTTGAAAAAACTAATATTGCTGCACCGCCTGAATCAGCACTCTATCAGCCCGAAAAAGTTGCAGCAATACAACCCATCATAGATGTGGAATCACTGAATATTGATGTGCCCTATCGCCGTGAAACCATGACTAATGAGGTTCCGGCAGGAGGCATTACCAACCAGATCAGCAAATCAATCAGCGACAACAGTAACAAAACTACCCAGGTAGCCATCACCACCAACCAGACCATGACCCCGGCCCTGATGAATGAATTCCTGTTAATGGAGGGAGCCTGATATGACTGCTTCCAATGAATGGCAGGATATTCTGATTACAGATCGTGATATTACTCTTGATGCCGCTGGTATTCCTGAAATGGTGGTGCAGCGCCCGTCTATTACACAAGATATTGTCCATATGATTATGGACAGTGGTTTGTTGATAGAACTGGTGGGAGAACGGTCAGAGAGCAAATGGGCTGGCAATATGTCCAAAGTTGAAACCCTGGTGGAAGACGACACCCGTATTATTCCTGGAACCATCAAGATCGACTGGAGTAACCGGGAAAAGATCTATCTGTTCGCTGAAAGCCTGGCCGGTGACATCAAGGTGGAGATGGAAGTATGACCAATACCATCAACACCCATGAAGAAGATTTTGAAAAGATTGTGCGGGATGCAGGCATTCCAGTTACTGATGAAGAAATGCAGGCAGAATGGGATCAGATTAATGACGATCAGAACAGCCTGATTAAAAACGATTCTGCCTGGTCGCCCTTCTGGAAACTGATCAGCACCATTGTTACCAGTCCGGCAAAATGGATTGTTAACTTCCTGATTTATCATCTATTGCCCAACAGCTATGTCAAAACCGCCGGTAAACCCTGGCTGGATATTATGGCGTGGGGCCTGGATCTGGAACGAAAGGATGCCGTTGAAGCTATTGGTAATATCACCTTTACCCGTGAAAGCCTGAATACGCCGGTGGTAGTTCCGGCAGGCACATTGATTCATTCAACCACAATCAACAATACCATTTACGAAATGGTGGTAATAAGCGATACCGACTTCAAGGACGGTGAAATAACCGCAGATGTACCCTGCAAAGCCGCAGATACCGGAGATAATTACAACCTGACACCGGGTTATTACCAGATCCTGCCTGTTGCCGTGGCTGGTGTTGTATCTGTTCGCAATAATGATGATTGGCTGACGACACCTGGAGCCAACCAGGAAAGAAATGATGAATTAAGGCTCAGAACCCGCAACCAGTTCACTGCCGTAGGGTTGTTTCATCATGACGCTGCTTACCGGCAGATTATCAGCGAGTTTGCCGGTATTCGTACCGACTTTTTATTCTTTGAACACGATGCCCCAAGAGGGCCGGGAACCGCAAACTGCTACATCATGATTGAAAGCGGAATTCCTCCTGATGACTTTGTGGAGGAAATCAATACCCATATAACCGATAACGGCTTTCATGGCCATGGTGACAGCATGATCTGTTACCCCATTCCGGCAATAGACACCGATGTAACCCTGAAGGTATGGCCGGTTCCAAACCTGACCAGCACCGAACGCAGCCAGCTGCAACAGGACATTGAAAACATGGTGCGTTGTGCCTTCCGGCAGAATACCGACTATCAGGACAGAGTGACCCAGACCTGGGCAATGAGCCTGTTTTCGTTTTCCCGGTTAACGGAAGAATTGCACCAGGCATTCCCAGGTATCAAAACGCTGGAATTTGAAAACACCGATATCATCACCGAACTGAACCTGCCGGTATTAAGCAACTTTGATTTCACTTTGGAGGCTGGCTGATGTTTGAATATATCAAGCTTCCATGGTGGATTAGCGGCAAAGAGCTGACCAAACTGAAAAATGCCGCTATTGAATGGTTTAAACGCATAGCCCAGTGGGCAAAATGGCCGCTTGAACAGATTGACCCGCTGACTTGTGACCGGGGTATTCTGGAGCTGATTGCATGGCAACGGGATATTACCCGCTATGATGGTGAGCCGCTTGATTTGTATCGGAAACGTGTGGCGTATGCGTTTGTTAATGCCAGGGATGCTGGTTCAACCATTGGCTTTATTAATATTTGTGAAAGGCTGGATATCGGGCATATTTCCACAGAGGAACGCATTCAGGGTATTGACTGGGATATTGTCAATATCCACCTGAACGATGAGCAGCTGGCTGATAACCCGGAACTGCTTAAAACGATTATCCGCCAGTATGGCAGAACCTGCCGCCGGTATAATTTCCTGCTGGAAACACCGGTTTTGGCTTATATGCGATGTGGTGAGGTTGCCAATAGTTTTGCCACCGTAGTAGCCCTGTTACCGCCAACCAGAAGCGTTACCCAGTCACAGATACATGAGCTTGGGCTTAACCGTAAAACCTTAGCCGCTGGATTGCCCATATTGCCACCGGAACCGCCGGAACCTGATCAGGCTATTGGGTATGGTAAAGGGCATGAGGTGGTTTATTCCAGGCTAACTGCATCTGCCGGGCTTCCTTTAAAGCCTCCGCCATTTCCTGAACCTGTCAGCATGACGGCATTTGCAAAGGGTGATGAGCAGGTTTTGTCCAGGAAAACGGTTTCGGCTGTATTGCCAATATCGGAACCAGAGCCATCTTTACCATTTTTTATTCGATTGCAGTTTGTTACCGATGAAATCACCCTAAACAGGTTGACGGTAACGGCATCATTAACAGAGCTTTACACAAAGCTGAAAGCCCGTAATTTTTCGGTAGCCTCCAACAATTCAACCTTTGTTGCAAGCCTTGCCGTTTAGCTGGAGTGCAGTATATGGCAGCAATTACAATACCCGGTGAAAACCTGATTGCACAGAAACAGGCTAATAACGAACTATTGGCTATTGATCAGTTTGTTCTGGCCAATATTCCAAACCTGAATCCGGAAGATCCGGTAGACCGGGAAGAACAGTTACCACCATCAAGCCAGATTGTTCTGCAGGAACAGGTCAGCCAGATGGGTTATATCAGTCCTAATCTGGTGGTTTATTCCCTGATGCTGGATACCGGAGGTGAAAAGTTTGATTTCAACTGGATAGGGCTTTATGCCAGTGATGATGATGTAGTGGTTTCCATTGCCTATCTGCCCACCCAGACCAAAGACCCAAGCGTGGCCATGACCCGGAATTTTATGCTGGAGTTTTCCGGAGCCGCAGAAACTACCGATATCAATATTGATGCCGAAAGCTGGCAGGTTGATTTCTCTGCCCGGATGGATGGCACTGATGAGCGTGTCCGCCAGCTATCAGAGGATACCATCGGACGACAGTTGTTTTATGGTGATGCTTGCAAAGTTTCATCCGGTGAAAATGGCTATTACAAAGTTGCGTCTGGCACAGGCCATGTGGCAGGTATCCGGTTTAACTATGTAGAGAAATCGGTTCTGGTTACTAAATTCCCCAGCAGTATCTGGATGGATGTTTGGCAGCGTAAAAATTCTATGTCGGATATTGAGCCGGAAGCTGTGGCGGTTGTTTCGCAGACTGACCGGGTTGATTATTTGGATGGGGATGGGGTTTGGCATTATTTGGAGAAAGTGGCGGAGGTTGAGATTGATGATAGGGTTATTGATTATCGGAGGGTAAATAAGCAAGTACTTCCTCCAGCTCCAGATTTTAACTTGTCATTAATTAGTGATTTACATATTCGTCAAGGATTTGGATTTGGATATTATGAGAGATCAAGTGGTGCCTATGAAACAAATAATTCGGGAAAATTAATTTGGCGTGATATCCATGAAGCAAGGCATGAAAAAAAAGGTGTTCTTATTGAAGGAATCAGTAAAAATGTACTATTGAGAGCAGAACTAACTGAAGGTGGAACTGGAGGGCATATTGATAGCGCTGATGATTTAGCAGGAGAAATCAGTGGTTGGCACATTATTCAAACCAGTGAAGGAACTCCAAAGAGTATCGTTTTCGCCTGTGATGTATCTTCATTTAGTGAGCATGCAAATTTTTCTATCTATTGCAAAAAATCAGAATCTGACAATTTCAGGTTAGAAATAAGAGGCACATCACCAGAGAAATCAATACAGGTGAACTGGATTGATGGAGTTCCAGTTCACAATGAAATTGAAACGGAATATATTGCTCTTGGCTGGCACAGACTTTCTTTCAATATATCTGATCTATCATTTACAAAAACTATTACGATTAAAATATCTGGATGGAATAAAGGGAAACTTGGAGGTACTATTTTCTGTTTCCCTCAGTTAGAACCACGCCCTTTTTCTACTTCATACATCCCATCCGTTAATACTGAACTTACAAGAGAAGCTGATATTTTTAAAGTAACATTAGAAAACAATGTTGTTCAACCATCGAACGGAATGACAATATCTGCTGATGTTTCATTTATTGGTGGAGCAATGCCTCCAGACAACTCAGGCATTAACACTAGATCTGTTTTTAATATTGGGTATAAATTATCTAAAAGCCTATCATTACATTTTGATGGAAGTAGCACTTTTCGTTGCATATGGAATAGTAGTGATGCTTCATGGTTTTCACCAAACATTCCAACTGAAGAACGAGGTGATGGACGATATGTTTGTGTAGTCGGCCCTAATCAAGCCCCAATGTATTTCAAGGGTGTTAAATATGCACGCACTGTAAAGGCTATTGATATCACAACCGATCCAATTTCAATTTCTATTGGCTGTAATACAGCTGGTCATAATCAACTTTGGGGATGGATAAAAAATTTTGAAATACGACACACAGAGTTATCCGATGAACAAGCAATGTCTTTGTTGGGGAGTAACTAATGTTTAAAAATCTGATTTCATACTGTAAAAATGCCAAACCCTTCCAGACAGGTATAATTGAAATTGATTTTATAGAAAACCATTCCATGTAATTAATTAAAAACATTAACAAATAAATCATTTTTACATAATTACATCGTTATGGAGGTTTTACATGAAAAAAAGTTATTCATTTGAAGCTTTGGTTCAACTTGTCGAATCCATAAAAAAGGTTGCAGAAAAGCCAGCTAGTGACACAGAGGCAGGACGATCAAGATTTGCAACCCAAGAAGAAATTAATGATGGGACTCCAGGAGTAGCCGTTACTCCTGATTCTTTATTATACGGAATAGTTAACGAAACTATCGAAACCGGAGCAATAGACCTTCCAGAATGTTTAGGTGGTCTTTCTATACGTTGGGGATATGGTGAAGCAAATAAGCCCGACACTGAAGAACCTATTTACACAAGGTTTAAGGAGTCGTTTAAAGAAAGACAGTTTGGAGCCATTGCTATCCATACAGGAGCTGTTGCTGAAGATACAAACATAACATTTGACAAACAAAACTCTGATAAAGAGCAGGCAATTTTTAATACAAATTACACAGGGCAAACAGAAAAAATACAAGTGTTCTACATCGCAATTGGCAAATAGCAGTGCTTATTCTAAATACTACTACCATCCCTGGCCACAACCTGAAAATCCGGGCAAACTTCCGAATAGAATCCAAAGAGCTCTCCGGCATGAGTTCCGCCAGTGACCGGTCAGAGGAAGGCATCAAGCCCATGACCCTGACCGTCACCCTGGAGATCCCCT
>JAPONM010000012.1 GCA_026713925.1 Gammaproteobacteria bacterium | reverse complement strand
CTGTCTAATTTAACCAGCCTGGAAGTGCTGGAGCTTGAAAGCAACAGTATCTCAGATGTGGCACCGCTGGTGGCAAACACGGGATTGGGTAGTGGAGATGAGGTTAGGGTGGAGAACAACCCCTTGAGTGCCACATCAATCAACACACACATTCCAGCCCTTCAGAGCAGAGGGGTTAGTGTACTCTACTCCCGTGGTAGTGGCGGTAGTGGCGGCGGTGGTAGTGGTGGCAGTACAACGAACGTTGCCATTCCGGATGCGAGCCTGCGTGCAGTCATTGCGGACAGTCTCGGCAAGTCAAGCGATGCGCCAATCACTCAGGCAGAGATGGCGAGCTTAACTCACCTTGCTGCTCGGAACAAGAATATTCGCGATCTGACCGGGCTTGAGTTGGCAACTAATCTGACATGGTTGGATCTCGAAGGAGAGGGAGTGGATGGGGTGTGGGTGAACAGCAACGAGATATCCAACCTTTTGCCGCTATCTAATTTAACCCGTCTGGAACGACTGTATCTTTCCGGCAACAGCATATCGGATGTAGCACCGCTATCGAACTTGACCAATCTGGAAGTGCTGTGGCTTGACATCAACAGCATATCAGATGTGACACCGCTATCCAACTTGACCAGGCTAAAAGGACTGGAGCTTTCCGGCAACAGCATATCGAGTGTGACGCCACTATCGAACTTGACCGGCTTAAGATCGCTGACTCTTTCCGGTAACAGCATATCGAATATGTCTGCACTGTCAGGATTAACCAGTCTGGAATGGCTGGATCTCTCCTACAACAGCATATCGAATGTGGCACCGCTATCTAATTTGACCAGCCTGATAGAGCTGGATCTTGCCTACAACAGCATATCAAGTGTGGCACCGCTATCTAATTGGAGTTACCCCGCTTCGGTGGAGTATTTAGGGCTTGTGTTCCAAGCCTGTGATTGATGCAGTTTTTCATAAGCTATCGGCGCATGGTAGGCAATGGAAGAATGCCTGCGATGCGGATTATACCATCCTTCAATATATGAGAAGATAGCCAATCGGGCTTCCTTATGCGTACGGAAGCAACGGCGGTTGATCAACTCGCATTCGAGGGTGGCGAAGAAGCTCTCGCACAGCGCGTTGTCATAGCAGTCGCCAGCAGACCCCATTGAGGGACGTACGCCAGCTTCACGACAACGCTTTCCAAATGCTATCGAGGTATATTGCGCCCCCTGGTCAGAATGGTGGATCACATCTTGGGGACGGCGCTGGTAAAGGGCCATATTTAAAGCTGACAAGACCAACTCACTTTGCAAGTGTGTCGCCATTGACCAGCCCACGACGCGGCGGGAGAAGGCATCCATGACAACACTCAGATACAAGAAGCCGGACCAGGTAGGTACATAGGTAATGTCAGCCACCCAGAGTTTATTGACTGTTGCAACCGTGAAGTCGCGCTTTACCAGATCGGGGGCCTTATTAGCCTGATGCGCCTTACGCGTCGTTTGCGTGCTCTTTCGGCGAGAAACGCCACAAATGCCCATCTCACGCATCAGACGCGCCACACGCTTCTTACCTACTCGAATGCCCATATCCATCAGGTCTTTCCAGATGCGAGGGGCACCATAAGTGCTATCTGACCGGGTGTGAAAGGTTTTGATATGCTTCTTCAGGTCCGCATCAACCTTTGCTCGTTTAGATGGTGAACGTGCTCGCCAAGCATAATACCCGCTGAGGGAAACACCCAGCGTTCGGCATTGCGTGGCGATAGGCCAACGTGCCTGGTGCGCTTTCACGAACGCGAAGATTTGTTGGGGATCGCGTCGGTCTCCGCAGCAAACCAGGCTGCTGCTTTTGACAATATCTCGCGCTCGATGCGCAACTGCTTATTCTCGCGCCGAAGACGACGCAACTCTTCGCGTTCATCGCTCTTAAGGCCGTCTGATCGAAGTCCCTCATCTCGATCAGCCTGCCGTACCCAGTTCTGGATGGTCTGAGCGGTTGGCTCAAACTCTTTGGCCAACTCAGAAGGACTGCGGCCAGCGCGTACAAGCTCGACGATCTGGCGCTTCAACTCAGGTGGATAAGGTGGACGGGTTGGTGGCATAGTGGGTCTCCTTTCTGATTACTCCTAAGAAACTTACTGTGTAGGAACAAGTTATAGACCCTATTTTTTGAGAAATTTATGTCGCAGTCGTCTGTGGCACCAGATCAAAGCCCAAAGTTCTCGCCTTTTTTCGTAGATAGGCAAAGGTTCGCGCTTTGTGCTCTTGCTCGGCGTTTTCAAACGCCGTTGGATCATAGGCTTGTGGACATTTCCACAGACAATAGAAGATGCGTGCCATTTTATGCGCGGCGGCTGTATTGGCTTGTGCTGGACCGATCTTGCCGCGCATCCTGCGGTAGAACCCTCCTAAAGGCCCTGAACTATGCGCGAGGGACTGTGCGCCAATTCGAAAGGCTTTGGCAGCGCGGTTGTTGACCTTTTTTGTATGCCTGCTTTTGATCTTGCCCCCTGTGATGCGATTGTCTGGCGACAGGCCAAGCCAAGAGGCAAAGTGCTTGGATGAAGGGAACTTCGAGGCATCCAGACCGACTTCAGAGAGGATGGTCTGCACGGTCAGGACATTGAGGCCTTCGATCTGTGTAAAATCTACGCCACTGATGCGATACAGATGGCTTCGCAAGTCAAAGGTGGGTGCATTCGTCCCGGCCTTTTTCGTGCGTGTGTGCGCCTTTGGCCGGAGGTGGGTCTTTGTCTCATCGGTGCGGTCACTGAGGCGACTCAAATAGGTCTCAATCTTTTGGTCACAGGCCAAGATTTGGTCTTGGTGAAAGCGATAGGTGGCTAAGGCTTGAGACAGGACAAAGAGATGCTCGGCGCGATAGTCGCCTTGTAAGGCTTTGGCAATGCGTGTGTGACTGCTTCGGATACGTGGGTCTTTCAAGGCAGCCAACTGCTTCGGATCGCGTTGACCAGCCAAGATGGCATCCAAGATGGCCAGTCCCGTCTGCCCTGTGATGTCACTGATGACTTTATGCAGTTGGATATTCATCTGTTCGAGTGCTTTGTGCATCTGTTGCACACAGGTCGCCGCCTTGCTGATGAGGGTCTCTCGATGCCGCCAGTAAGACCGCAGCACACAGATTTCATCTTCAGGACGAAAGGATGCCGAGAGTAAGCCATAGGTATGAAGCTTCTGAAGCCATTGGCAGTCTTGTACATCGCTCTTGCGCCCAGGTACAGTCTTGACATGGCGGGCATTGACGAGACAGACGGTAAAACCACGTTGTTCAAGCACTTGGAAAAGCGGCACCCAATATACGCCGGTGGATTCCATCGCCACGGTCTGTATCTGACAGGCTAAAAGCCAATCGGCAAGCTGATAGAGGTCGCGTGTAAAGCATCCGAACCGTCGCACAGGCTGTGCATCGCGGTCTGCTGGCACAGCCACATAGCTGGCTTGGGCACCAATATCAATGCCTGCCGCATTTTCGTGGATAATCTGCTGAAAGGGATTGTCTTGACGCTGAGGCTTGGACTTATACTTTTTGGGCATTATAGGCTCCTTAAAAAAACGACAATATCATGCACTCAAGCCCCAGATGAGATAAATACGCACTCTCCTAAACGGGATCGGCCTCCCTACCTTGAAGGTCGTCACCAATGACACAACCGCTGCATCTGAGAACCAGGCTCATAAACGGGTATCCAACACCAGTGTAGGATCGGTTTTAACTGCTTGAGTGCCTGCGGAGCAAGGTAGAAAAGCCTACCACCGCATGCAAGTTTCTTTCATACATAACCCTATCCAGGGTCACAGGCTCATAAGGTACCCACCGAAACGGGTCAAGTCCATATCAATGCAACACAAAAGTCCAGTTTTATCTGAAGCATAACAGAAGATACTCGTCCACCAGTGAGTATTGGAGAGTTGTTTTTCCTATTGCATCAGGTGATTATTTTTTTATTTTGCATTAACAAACGTTTAAAATCTGTAATCAAGACATCAAACGACCAGAGGAGAGGAGACAAGAACAATGCCTTTACCCCTATTGGCAATCAAAATTGGAACTGCAGTACTGGGAGCCGGTGGCTTAGCTGCGGGTGTGGTAGGAGGCAGGAAACTAAAAAAAGCCAAACAAATTGGTAAGGCTGCACAAGAACGACATAAACGGGCTATCGCACGGGTTGACGCGTGGAGGGGCCATGTGAGCAGGCGAGCCCAATCCTATGGCCGCTATTTGATTAGTCTTCAGCAGGAAACTCTCACGGAGATGTCCAGCCTTTTGGAGGCACTTCAGAAGAAGACCCAAATAGGCACACTGAAAATTCCTTTGAGTGCCGAAATCCAAGTGGGAACACTGGAAGAGTTCAGGCAACAGGTGCTTGATCCACCGCAAGATGCGGCTGTATTACTTAGTGCGGCGGGTGCTGGAGCGGGAGCGAGTGCCAGTACTTTTGGCCTCGTGGGGCTTCTCGGCACTGCGAGTACTGGTACTGCGATCAGCAGCCTCAGCGGTGCGGCTGCAACAAACGCCACCCTGGCCTGGCTCGGCGGAGGATCG
>JAPONM010000011.1 GCA_026713925.1 Gammaproteobacteria bacterium | reverse complement strand
CTGAAATATCTGGATAATACCGTTAGGGAAGTAGCGGTTAAGAAACTACCAAATCAGGAATGATGGTCATCTCTCACTTTGGTAGTTTCGGGTTCATGATGATATATGGCTTTATACCAGACATCTCTGGTTTTCCAGCGAAGACCATCCACGTTCAATGGGGTTGTATTTGCTGTAGTAAGGAGGATAGTAAACACCATGGATTTTCAGGCCACTGTTCTGGCTGAAACTCACCAGCCTTGAAAGGTACTGAGTGCGGTGACTACTATTTTCCGGTCCATTATCGGCAAAATTGCAATCTTCTCTACCTCTGGATTTTCTGCCTTCACCAAATCCCACCACCACTCAAATGCATCGCAGACAAAGTCATTGGTTTTGTTCGAATACCGTAGAAAATATAGAGCGCCCCAAGCCGCCACGGCGGATTAACATCTACGAGAAACTTACGTTCCAATCAGGCGCTTTTAGGTACGATGTTTCTAAAAATATAAACCCAGTAATACCAAGCCCTGTAGGGGAAGTTACTCGGAAGCTGATCGTTTTCCAGATTGAGAATGCCAAGAATTAACTTACTCTTCGTTGCCATGTCATGATCGAGTGCTTTTACAGAAGCTGTTCCACAAAATGCTCCGGGGCATGGTGAAAGTGATGTGCTGCCACCCGGTATCGGGCAGAATGGCTTTCTGTTGCTCTATCCACTGGTCATACCAATTTCGCCTTCTAAATATGACCTGAAGTCCCGCTTAACGATCTAAAAAACAAAACAAAATAATTTGAAAGATGCGTCCTCTGTGCTGTTCAGGCAGAATGCCTGTGCTAATAACAACGCACCTGCAAGGTGCTTCACAGGGACGCTCTCAGATGGTTATTCCAAAACCTGAAAAAATCGATATAGATTTCACCGACGCCAAACTTACAGGCATGGCGGGCAGCCTGTTTGTGGCCCGCCTTGCCAACCAACTCAAACTGCCAGACTTGCTCAAAGAGCAAATTCGTCTCAAGAAACGAGATCGGGGTTGCGATGACAAAGATTCCCTGCTGGGCCTGATTCATAATTTCTGTGCCGGGAACGGAAAGCTGTCTGACATGGATACCCTGCGTGCAGATAAACCCGCAGTTAATCTCCCTGGTCTTGAAGATGTCCGCTCTTCCAGACGCATGGGAGAATATTTGGCACTATTTAATGCGAATGCAGTCAAGTCCTTGTATTCCATAGCCCACAGCCTATGCCTGCAAATTGCGCCAGACGTGATACAGCTGAACAAAAAGGTTACTTGCCTGTCTTTCTTGACGGCACTGAAATTGAGTTGACAGGTCGTCATTTTGAACAGGCTTATGTTGGCTATAGTGGCAACAAGCAATACTGGCTTCACAATATTTTTATTGGTCATTTGTGGGTCAGTGGTCGCCTGAACCCCGGAGCCAGCGACGTTTGTATTGGCTGGAAAGAACAGCTTGAAAATAACGTAGCTCCGTTAATCAAACAAGGAATTCCTGTTTGGGCACGTATGGATAACGCCTACTACAGAAAAGAGGTGGTCGAATGGTTTGAACAGAAGCAGTGGGATTTCTCTATCAGTGTGACCAATAGTAACAACTGCCGTCCGGTGCTGGATTTTGTTGATGGGTTACCTGGCAGTGCTTGGACGCCTATTCGTAGTGATAAAACAGAGGAGGCCATCATTTCTCACCATCAACCAGCCGAATGGCAGCGGGGCAAACGTATGTTGTTACTCGAAGTTGGCATGATGGGCGACAGTGGTTGGTTGAGCCACGTTACGGTGTAATTCTGGTGAGCCGATCTGATCTGCCATTGAAAGAACTGGTCAAACAACACCGTGAAAAACAGGGACAGGAAAACGCTCAGAAAGGATCACTGACTGATCTGGATTTACACCATCCACCCTGTAGAAAATTCTACGCTAACCAGGCGTTTTATGCCTGCGGCCAAATTGCCCAAATACTGCTGAGAGCATTGCAGTACCGAGCGTTACCGAAAAAAGAAAGAAAACATGGAATCCGGCCATTGATCCGTAAACTTGTACGGTCTGTAGGCCAGCTGACACGCAGTGGTAGAAAGTGGACGCTGAAACTCGTGAAAACAACAACGGCTCTGGACTGGTTGTGGGATGCTTCCAATCGATTGGATGGTAAAAAAAGCTCATTCAGCACGTAACGCTGATCGGAAACGTCGTTTTTTCCTAAATGCACTCGCGGCAGGATCAGTCATGCGCTGAAAACGCAGATTAACAGAGACATTGAGCAAAAAGGAATCGGTGACATCATGAACACAAGCTGAAACTGCAAATGAAGTTGCGATCAGTATGAAAAATGCACTGCTCTGCCGAAGGTGCAGCCTGTTTACTCATTTTTTTGGAATTAAGCGGGAATTAAGGGCGACAGTTACCGGTTGAAAGAGAAACGGAAGTCTGGCCTGTTAACATCACCGTCGGATGCAACAAAGCTATGAAAATTACAGCAGGTCCGGTTCATCCGGAGCTGCTGTGGCAGGTCATCACGTCACATGATCACGCATCGTTTAGTTTTCTTTTTTAAAAAAGGGGGGAGCTTCCTCTATGAGCCTTACAACGCTTGACCAGTCCATAGGGGTATTGGTAAACGGATTCTTGCCATTTTCCAGGTAAGCCTTAACAAGGGCGTCGTAATCCAGATGGATATCACTCAGCATAACCATTTTATT
>JAPONM010000010.1 GCA_026713925.1 Gammaproteobacteria bacterium | reverse complement strand
GATCCCCCAACATCCACGTAGGACGTACCTGATTTTGCAAGCCTGTACCCAAAATCAGTAATAGCATGAGTCATTCCCGTATCATCAGATCGGTACACATCTGTAAATGATGCCTGAAGAAAGTCAGTATTCGTTAAATCCATGCTCAAGGTGGCATCGCCCAAGACGGGTTGAAATCGTGCCGTATCCACGGCGATCAAATCACCATTCCATGTGGCGGTTCCCGTGTTGATAGGGGATGTAATATTTGTACTGGCCGTACCGTCTATCATGGTTTCTATTCGGATAGTGTCTGTAATGAAATCACTGGCAGGTCTGCCCCAGATATTCGATTGGATGTTGGTTGCCTGGTTAACTATAAGTGTTCGGGTTAACTGTATTCCAAAATTATTCAAATCTGAATCTACATTACGAATATTTGCCCAAATACCAAATACCTCATGATCAGCAGGTTCTGTTATGGTGTAGTGATGTTCAATATTGCCAAAATCGCGTCCCTGAGGAACTGCAGGAACAAGATCCTGAAAACTGTCACACATGATGCCATCGGATACACAATTGGAATGCGCGGTATAGCTAGGGTTAGTAGGGTCATAGTGATCCAGTATATGACCAAATTCGTGCGCCATGACGCCAAACCCACGCAGGGTTACTTGTCCGTTTCGCACACACCCTGCAGGGCGACATTCCTGTTCGGAAAATCTGGGAGTCGCTGAGATAATAGGGTTTCTGCCAGGACGATCAGTAGGCATAAGAAGCGGGTCGCTGTAATGATTGGCACACATTTCCCGAGCACAACGATCTCCATCCTCATGCCCAACTAAAAAATCCATACGTACCCATCCATCTGTCCCAGGCTCATAGTGTTGAGGCGGATTAGACACCCGATGTCGGCTGACAGGATTACGTAAACCAGTCACTTGACGAGTCCATACCTTGGCTGCGCGGCGCATCATTGGAACCAAATCGGATGGAGGATTCACATCAGGTGCAATATATACGGACAAATCCAAGGCAAAATCACCATCAGGTAAATCAAGCTCGTAATCAAATTTACTTAATGACGGAAATTCCACATTCTTGAATGAGGCTAAAGGATCAACCGCATTGGGATTTTGAAAAGTGCGGGATTCTGAAGGTGAGGGTATAACTGGCGTACAATCTTGACAGCCAATATCTGGAGGTTTACCACCGCTACCACCGCCGCCTCCACAGGCCATTAACAGAAAGATGAATACAATCGGAATGCATAGGATTCTCATGACAGGTCTCCTTCAGGTATTTGCACTTGCTCGGCAACTGTCAGGCATCGGGCAACCCCTTGTCAACTTTCCTATATAAGTCCCAGTTTTTTCATGGCCGAGGAAGTGATTACTCATCTGGATGCCATTGAACGCCTGGTAAATCGTATAACAGCAATTTGACCAGTGAGCTTGAGCAGCACTGGCCGAAGTGATCAGCACCCGGATGATGCGCGGAATCTCTACATGAGCATTCGCCGGAAGTACGTTTGCAGTGGCTGCTCTGAGGAAGTCATGCCTAGTGTAAAATTCTGTCCCTCGTGCGGGACGGAAAGGCCCCAGGTACTGGAATCCATGCGGTACCGCCGTTCGGCATGGTGATATCGTTAGACATGTTGAAAAGGCTGTTTGTCGGGATCCTGATGTTGTTGGTGCTCGCAGTTGCCGGGCTGCTGCAGGGCTTCGAGTTGGCGTTGCTGTTCCTTGATGGTCTGCACCAGAGTTTCCAGTACACTGTCATCCACCGTACCGCTACGCAGGTCGACATTGAGCGAGGCGCTGTAGCACTGAGATCCAGAATTGCAGCCATGCGGTGCACGCATGGCTGTAACACTTACCAGCGGATCAGGCCTCGCAGCATGGCCTCATGCTCGATCTTGCCCTGCAAGCCGTTGTCATTGGCCGACTCGCGTCGCGTCGCGTCGAGACGGATCTCGAAGTCGGGATCGTTTGGCACGTTCGAGGTCAGACGCCAGCCGATGCGCCAGTCGCGCGCGCCGTCGTCTGCCATGTGCAAGCCTATGTTGGGTGTGCCCGTGAAACGGTTACCGAACTGCGACAGCCCGTAACCCGCCTGCGCCGTCAGGCCGTGCGCAGGACGGAACGTGTCGCCTTCAGGTGCCAGTGCACGCGCATCGTGCGCGCTCCACAGGCGTTCTGCCGCACTCGATGTGGTGCCGATGGTGGGCGCGAGGCTGAACGACAGGCCATGTCCGTGCTTGCCGGGGTCGAGGCGCACCGTGGCACTCGCCCCCCATTCCTCGTAGTCCGAGTCCGCATGGCTCACCAGCATCCTTGCGCTGGCCTCGATGGACAGGCCCGAGGCCGGATCGGCATACGTCATGCCTGCACCCAGTTCCACGCCCGTGCCGGTCTCGGCATCGCCGCCGTCATGGCGCACGCCTACCTCAAGCGAAGGACGCAACGTCGCATCGCCGTGCAGTGCCCAGGCGTGTCCCGCTTCGAGCATGAGGCGCACCCGACTGGCATCCGCCTTGGTCCTCACCGTGTTGGCGGCCTTGTCCGACTCCATGCGTACAATGAACGCATCGGCCTTGAGCGCAAGGTCCATGCCGTTTTCACCATCCTGTTCAAGCAGTGCGCCACGTGCACCAATAGCGCCGAGCTGCATGTCGATGTCGGTCTTCGTGACCGTCCTGTCGCGCGCGGCCTGCGCATTGGTTGTTTCGCGTGCATCCTGCACGATGGTCATGTCGCCCGTACCCCAGCCGGCAAGACCCCAGGCCGAGACCCGCTCGGTGAGCCTGTATTGCAGGTAAGGGCTCACCGTAGTCATCTTGCTCTCGATGCTCCCTGAGTCCACGCCAGGGTCGTCGAAGGTGCCGTCGCCATCGCTCAGCGAGACCGACACGCCCGCAAGCCACTGGCCGTAGTCCATGTCCACCCCGAGGGTGCCCGTCAGCACCTCACCGTCGATACTCACCGCGCCATCATCGGCGCGCTCCTCGCCATCAAACTCGCCGTATGCCACACGGCCCCAGGCGGCAAGCCCCGGACCCGCGCCCGAGCCGTTGTCCGCCACATGGAACGAGGAGCCGAGCAGCAACTCGCGGGCCGTCATCGAACGACTCGATGATGCGACCGGCAGGGCAGAGGCGCGTGCATCAAGCTC
>JAPONM010000009.1 GCA_026713925.1 Gammaproteobacteria bacterium | reverse complement strand
CTGGGCCGAGGATGAACTTTTCCAGCAATTGAGCCAGGTAGGTGTTATTCCAGCCTGCCTTCTTACGCTTGCGCCGAATACTCCCTGCGTTTGCGCTGTCCAGCTTGAAAATATTGAGCCGTAACCACTTAAATTAAGACATCTTTATTCCCCATAAACTCCCTGCCAGCATTACTCCTGCAATTAACGCAGAAAACGCAGGAGAAACCACAGTGACGCAGACAGTAAAACAATCTTCCAGTCTGAGTGCTGAGCAATGGCAACAAGTCATTGACCAGCAAAAACCAGTGGCATGAGTCAAAGGGCATTCTGTAACACCCATTGTATTGGGCTGTCCACATTCACACACTGGAAACGAAAACTTCAAAAGAGTCCAGTCACTACTCCGAAAGAAATTCCCGAACAGCAGGAATGGATTGAGCTTTCTTCCCAATCGGAAGCAACCTCCCAGGCTTGGCATCTTGAGCTTGAGCTGCCTGGTGGTGTCACTTTGCGTATGCGTCAATAACCATGTTTTTTCCGGAATCTCAGGTGCGGGTCTGGCTGTATAACAGGCCCACAGACATGCGAAAATCCTACGACGGATTATCCGCGCTGGTTAAAAGCAAAATGGAGGAAGATCCGCTCAGCGGTCAGCTGTTTGTATTTATCAATCGCAAGTGCACCCAGTGCAAAATACTGTATTTTGATCGCAGTGGTTATTGCATCTGGAGTAAACGACTGGAGCAGGGGCAGTTTCACACCCATGCCGGAAACTCAATGAAAAAGGCTCTGGAATGGACAGACCTGAAGCTGATTATTGAAGGTATTGATATTCGTTCGGCTCAGCAATATAAACGTTACAAACATCCATCAGACAGTTACACAACAGAGGGAACAAAGCGTCTACCTTAAATAACCATGAATTTACCTGTCCCCGCCAATGCCAGCCCTGAACTGCAACTGCTCCAGCAGATGCAGGGCTTGCTGGCAGAGCGGGATCAGAAAATAGCCTCCCCTGAACATCAGCTGAACTGGTTTAAACAACAACTGTTTGGTGAAAAGTCAGAAAAACGGTTGATCGACAACCCTGACCAACTGGCTTTAGGCGAAATACTCAAAGATAAGCCTGCTGAGCAAGACACTCCCACAGAAACCATCACTTACGAACGGCGAAAAAAGCAAAGGCCGGAAGACTGTGTCACCGACCAGGGGCTTCGTTTTAACAGTGATGTTCCGGTTGAACTGATTCCCATGGTGGCTCCCGAGCTAAAAGGAGAGGATGCTGACCAGTACGAAGTCATCGACCACAAATACACCTACCGGCTGGCGCAGCGCCCGGGCAGTTATGTCATCCTGAAATACCAGAGGGACGTCGTCCGTCATAAACCCAGCCAAACTCTGGCGACAGTGGCAGCACCTGCAGGACTGTTTGACAGGAGCTTTGCGGATGTCAGTTTCATTGCAGGCATGCTCATTGAGAAGTATCGTTATCATGCGCCGCTGTACCGACAGCACCAAAAACTCGAATCCAGTGGTATCACCCTGAGCCGTGGAACGCTGACCCACCTTGAACAACGGGCAGGTCAATTACTCAAGCCTGTTGCGGATGAGATATTGAAGAGCTGTCTGGAAAGCGAAGTTCTTGCACTGGACGAAACACCCGGAAAGGCTGGACGTAAAAGTAAAGGGAAAATGCAAAAAGGTTACTTCTGGTGCTTTTACGGTGACCAGGACGAAATAGCTTTTACCTTTTCAACAAGCCGTTCCAGCCAGGTTGTAGAACCATTGCTGCAGGACTTTGATGGCGTGTTGTTAACTGATGGCTACAAAGGGTACGAAAAACTCTGTGCAAAACATCCGAATATTACCCATGCCCAATGTTGGAGCCACAGCAGAAGATACTTTATCAAGTCCCAAAATGCTGAACCTGAAGCCGCCAAAGAAGCACTGGACTGCATCGGG
>JAPONM010000008.1 GCA_026713925.1 Gammaproteobacteria bacterium | reverse complement strand
TATAGAGCGCTCCAAGCCGGACACGGCCGAACATCTACGAGTAACTTTTCCCTTAATCACTGACGATCGAACTATGATGGAAGGGAAGACATATTCAGGCCAGAGACCGTAAACACACTGGTGCCTTTTGCCCGTTATAGAGCGTGGTCGGGGAGCTGGCGACAACATCATTGATGACGCGCTATGCGATCTCGTTCGGAAGAATGCAAATTCTCGACAGCCCCATACCCGGATATGCCTTCGCACCGAAGTGTAGAGGGTAAATCATGTCTCGCAGCAACAAATCCAGCCGTACCCGTTCTGACAGAACCAAGAAACGCATTGCCGGACATCTGGAGAAAATCAATCTCTTTGCTGCCGGTATTGATATCGGCTCAGAGTCGCATTTTGTTGCTGTCCCTGAGGAGCTGGATGAACAGCCGGTGCGCTCGTTCGGCTGCTTCACCGCAGAGCTTGAAGCCATGGCTGACTGGTTGGTGCAAATTGGCATTACCACTGTTGTAATGGAATCAACCGGGATTTACTGGATTCCTGCGTTTGAAATACTGGAATCCCGTGGTCTTGATGTAAAGCTGGTTAATGCACGACATGTAAAGAATGTTGCCGGACGAAAATCTGATGTTCTGGATTGCCAGTGGCTTTTACAACTTCATACCTACGGCTTGCTCAATGGTGCGTTTCGCCCGGATGAGCAGGTTTGTTCACTTCGATCCTACAGACGACAGCGTGATATGCTCGTCAGCTGCCGTGCTTCCCACATCCAGCATATGCAAAAGGCACTGAGACAGATGAATTTGTTACTGGATAATGTGGTGACTGATGTTACTGGCAAGACCGGTATGACCATTATCCGCGCCATCCTGAGTGGGCAGCGGAATCCGGTAGAGCTGGCAAAACACCGTGACAAACACTGTAAAAAATCAGAGGCAGAAATTGCCAAATCCCTGAAGGGGCATTATCGGGATGAGCATGTATTTGCCCTGCGTCAGGCTGTTGAGCTTTATGATGTATACGATGAAAAGATCAGGATTTGTGATAAGGCTCTGGAACAAAAACTGAACACCTTTGACAGTAAAGATGCTTCAGACTCATCAAACCCTCCGGGTTCAGATAAGCCTTCAAAAAAACGTAAATCCCGTTGTGCGCCAGATTTTGATGTTCGTGCAGAGCTTAACCGGGTGACAGGTGTCGACCTGACGGATATTGATGGCATCGATGAAAATACGGCACTGAAAATCATTTCGGAAATAGGACTGGATATGAGCCGCTGGTCGTCTTGTAAGCGGTTCGCTTCCTGGCTGGGACTCTGCCCTGGAACGAAGATATCCGGAGGAAAGGTTCTTAACCGGAAAAGCAAGCGTTTACCGAGTGCCGCTGCCACGGCGTTCAGGATGGCTGCTTATGCTTTGGCCAATTCGAAAAGTGCTTTAGGTGCTTTTTATCGAAGAAAGCGGAGCCAGCTTGGAGCGCCTAAAGCTATCACTGCAACCGCTCATAAGTTGGCACGGTTGGTGTACAGTATGCTTAAAAACGGCAGCGGATTTATTGATGAAGGGCAGGAGCAATACGAACAAAAGTATAGAAGCAGAGTTCTGAAAAACCTGAAACAGAAAGCCAAAGATATGGGATTTTCCTTAACGCCGATAGAACCCGCCGTCCAAACTGGCTGAGTGCAAACCGGCGAGATCAGGGAAGTTACTCGGAAGGTATGCCTGTTTCCAGAATGTTCAGGGTACATTCTGAGGAGCAAGCCTTTCCTGAAAGCCATTCAATAGCTTTTGGTTGAGCCAGAAAATACCTTTCCTGTTGCCGACGATGGTCTTTTTTCAGCTATCCAGACATCAG
>JAPONM010000007.1 GCA_026713925.1 Gammaproteobacteria bacterium | reverse complement strand
CGATAATCCCAACCCCAAGCAACACTACGCCCGCCCATACCCATGGACCGCCGGCCAATACCCCAAATAATGTCGCTATGATCAGTAATGGCGCTAAAAAATACCGCACATTAATTAAAAATTTGCTCATCTCGGACTCCTCGCTCGAAAGAACATATAGCTGAACAACTGTTTCTGACTTTAGCATTGCCCGATTGATGACCGAGCATTACGGTTTTAATTTTGTGGAAAGTATAGCACTCCTGCCAATTTAGTTAATACCATTTTTACCCAAGCGATTCATTCCATGCATGAATCAGGCTCTAAGTGCAATAACTTAGACATGGAAAGCAAACGAGACAGGCAGATTAAATATCAGGAGAACAGAATTTGAATACCTAAATATCCTGTTTTAGATCAAATATTAAAGAAACAGAATTTATGCAGTACCTAAGATTCGTAGGGGGTGGCCCATCGTCAAACACATGACCCAAATGGGATTCACAGTTGCTGCAAACAACTTCTGTCCGCAGCATCCAGTGTCCCCTGTCCGGCTTGGTTGCAACACTCTCGTTGTTGAGTGGCTGCCAGAAGCTCGGCCAGCCTGTCCCTGAATCAAACTTGTGTTGCGAATCAAATAATGGTGCGTTGCAACATACACAATAATAAACGCCAGACTTATGATGGTCCAAGTACTCACCAGTGAAGGGTGCTTCAGTACCTTTTTGCCTGCAGACCCGGAATTGCTCGTGCGTCAGAAGTTGACGCCATTCTTGCTCAGATTTGTTTATCAATTTCCCAGACATCAAAAAAGCTGTAATTATGAAATGTGTGATGTCCGTTCACTTTCAACAGCTTTCATACTTAATCTAACACGCCCTTGTTTATCTATTTCAAGTACCTTGACCTTAACCATATCACCTTCCGAAAGTTCATCCGAGACATTTTCTACACGCTTATGTGAAATTTGTGAAATATGCACCAAGCCGTCTTTACCAGGCAACACACTTACAAAAGCTCCAAAATCCATAATCTTTACAACCTTTCCCTCGTAAATCTTCCCCACTTCTACATCAGCCGTTATACTTTCTATACGGCGCTTGGCATCATCACCAGCAGCCTTATCTACCGATGCAATACGCACTAAACCGTCATCGTCGATATCTATGGTGGTTCCGGTCTCTTCAGTCAACGCTCGAATAGTTGCACCACCTTTACCTATTACATCACGTATTTTTTCAGGGTTGATTTTCAATACTGTGAAACGTGGAGCATGCTCGGACATCTCTTGACGGGGTGCTGAAATAACAGTACTCATTTCTCCAAGAATATGCAGCAGCCCTTCGCGTGCTTGCCCGAGTGCAATCTCCATAATCTCTCTGGTAATTCCATCAATTTTGATATCCATTTGTAGTGCAGTGATCCCCTGCTCGGTTCCCGCCACCTTAAAATCCATATCCCCCAAGTGATCCTCATCACCCAGAATATCTGTAAGAACTGCAAAATCATCGCCCTCCTTAATGAGACCCATTGCAATTCCAGCAACCGGTGCTTTAATGGGCACACCCGAATCCATCAGAGAGAGACTGGTACCACACACACTTGCCATGGAACTGGAGCCATTCGATTCTGTAATTTCAGAAACCACCCTAATAACATAAGGAAAATCCTCTTCACTCGGAACCACTGCCCGAATGCCTCGCTTGGCAAGTTTGCCGTGACCGATCTCTCGGCGTTTAGGCGAGCCCACCATCCCAGTTTCTCCTACACAAAATGGTGGAAAATTGTAATGCAACATGAAATTATCTTTGAATTCGCCTTCTATGGCATCCACCAGTTGTGCATCCCTACCTGTACCCAGCGTTGTACTTACCAAAGCCTGTGTTTCTCCACGCGTAAATAGTGCGCTCCCATGCACACGGGGCAGCACCCCAATCCGGATATTGATTGGGCGGACGGTATTCTTTTCGCGGCCATCAATCCGTTGCTCACCGGCAAGTATCCGGTTTCGTACGATTTCTTTCTCAAGCTTACTGAATGCATTGAGAATTTCTGCCTCACTTGGGTTTTCCTGGTCACTTGATACTGAGGTAACTAGCTGATCGCGTATTTCACTGACTTTATTTTGACGCGCCAGTTTCTCGGCAATTTGATACGCATCGCCCAGTTGTTCGCGACATTGAGCTTCTACTTTCCCTGCAAGCGCTTCATCTGCCTGTGGAGCTTGCCACTCCCATGAAGGCTTGTTGACTTCCTGAGAAAAATCTTTAATCGCTTGAACGGCTTTCTGAAGCTGTTCATGACCGAACATTACAGCGCCCAGCATGACCTCTTCAGAAAGGATATCCGCTTCTGACTCCACCATTAAAACGGCACTTTGCGTACCAGCTACAACTAAATCCAGCATCGAGTCCTCCATTTTGAAGTTGTCTGGATTCAATACGTAGTTGCCGTCAATATAGCCAACCCGGGCGGCACCAATAGGCCCGTCAAAGGGTATTCCGGAGACAGCTAATGCAGCTGAAGCCCCAAGCAGAGCTGGGATGTCAGGATCAATAGCAGTATTCACTGACACTACCGTTGCAATGATCTGCACTTCATTTAGAAAGCCCTTTGGGAACAAGGGCCGCAAGGGGCGATCAATGAGCCGACAAGTCATGGTTTCCTTTTCAGATGGGCGTCCTTCACGTTTGAAGAAGCCTCCAGGAATTTTTCCTGCCGCATACGTTTTTTCCTGGTAATTGACAGTGAGCGGGAAAAAATCTCGGTTGGGATCAGGCTCCTTTCTTCCCACTACTGTAACCAGTACTGATGTTTCCCCCATGTCTACAAGCACGGCACCATCAGCCTGACGTGCAATTTCTCCAGTCTCTAATGTAACGAGGTGGTCACCATACGAAAAAGATTTTGTTACTTTGCTCACTGTTTAATTCCGTTTATTGAATTGCTGACTAAAAAAATCTGTCCATGAAAACAGTATCTTCATGGACGTGAATGTGCATACTGTGATGTCAATATTCCTCAATACTCACTGATAGCGTTAAACCCAGCAAAAGGGGGCAATCTTTCAGCGCCTTAATCCAAGAGAACCGATCAACTCCTGATATCTTTTCTGATTCTTTTTTCGTAAATAATCAAGAAGTTTTCTACGATGATTGACCATCTTGAGTAAACCATGGCGCGAATGATGGTCTTTCTTGTGTGATTCAAGATGTCCGCTTAAATGCGAGATGCGAGCAGACAAAAGTGCAACCTGCACTTCAGGTGAGCCTGTGTCAGTATCACTACGCTGATAATTCTTAACAATCTTTGACTTCTCTGCTGCAGCATATGCCATATTTCTGTATAGCCTTTCCAACCTTGTTACTACGTATATTGTATTTCTGGGCGGCGATTCTACCACGTAACCCCCTACAAACAAGAAAAATATCCAAAAGCTTGACTGATCGTTTCACTTGACAATCCAAGTCAGTTCCTCAGCTATTCAGTCCAAGCGCTTAGGAACGATGCGCCCATCTTCCAGCACGGTGCCAATCCCAAAAAACCGCTTACTCACATCATAAATTCTAACGATATCCTGGGTAGGTGATTGCGGTATCCTAACTGGGTGACCATTGCGAATCTTTTCCATCATAGTTTCATCAAATAAAACTGCAGGACAAGACTGCAAGGCATCATCGACAGGCAGCAACATTTCATCCAGAGAAGTAAATCCAGTAGCTGAGACTTCATCCAGCTTCATAAGAGTATGTAGTTCGCGGTTCACAAATGGCCCTAAGCCAGTCCGCCTTAGCCCAAAAACATGTGCGCCACAGCCCAGATATTCACCAAGATCTTCTGCAAGGGTCCTGACATAGGTGCCTTTGGAACAGTGCACATCCATCTGCAAGATTTCAGCATCTCTTTTTATCAACTCAAACTTGTGCACCTTGACTTGCCTTGGGGGACGCTCAACCTCAATCCCTTTTCTTGCAAGCTTATACAATCGGGTACCCTGATATTTTAATGCAGAATACATCGGGGGAGTCTGTTCGACGTCACCTGTCAGATGCCGCAAGGCCCGGTGAATCTGTACATCTGTCACCGACAATGCATCTTGCCTACCTGTTACACGGCCATCTGCATCGCCTGTATCGGTAGACACGCCAAGCTTCAATAACACTTGGTAATGTTTGTCTGAATTCAGTAGAAAGTCTGAAAGCTTCGTAGCTCGACCAAAACAGATAACCAGCAGACCCGTTGCAAGAGGATCCAGACTTCCCGTATGCCCTGCCTTGTCAGCGTTGAATATCTTTTTTACTTTCTGTAATGCCAGGTTTGAAGTAATACCTGAAGGTTTGTCCAGCAATAACAGACCGTTCAGAGCACGCCCTTTACGTTTTCTTCTGGACATGATGGATCAACTGCGGATGCTGTCGTCTATCAGCTTCTCAATGCGCTCACTTTTTGTTTCGGTATCGTCTACGATGAATTGCAATTGCGGGATTCTGCGCAACTGCAGTTTGTGACCCAGTCTAGTTCGCAAAAAACCCCTAGCACTTTGCAAACCCTTGAGGCTTTCAGTTACATCCTGCTTTGAATCCAAATGACTGAAATACACTTTTGCCAAACTAAGATCCCTGTTCACTACAATTTCATATATGACAATTTCAGGAATCCTGGGATCGTTTACCTCCGCGCGCAACAGGGCAGCCAGTTCACGACGCAACAGTTCTCCAATACGTAGTGGCCTGGAAGACTCATGCTGCATTGCAAGAAACACAGTGCATTATGGATACCTAAATTGAACGTGCAACTTCAGTACGTTCATAGACTTCAATCTGATCGCCTACCTTGACGTCATTGTAATTTTTTACTGCAACTCCGCACTCCGTGCCTGCACGCACTTCATTGACATCATCTTTATGGCGGCGCAACGATTCAAGCTCTCCTTCAAAAATGACGACATTGTCGCGCAAAACGCGTATGGGGTTACCACGTTTAATAGCTCCCTCCATTACTTGTGTACCTGCAACTGCCCCCATCTTGGAAGATTTAAAAACTTCCTTGACCTGTGCAAGCCCAATGATCTCCTCACGCAACTCTGGAGAAAGCAGTCCACTCATGGACATTTTTACATCATCTATCGTTTCGTAAATGATGCTGTAGTAACGAATGTCAATTCCAAGTTCCGCAGCAACTCGTTTTGCAGCACTGTCCGCACGTACATTAAAGCCAATTACAATAGCACTGGATGCCCCGGCCAGATTGATATCCGATTCATTGATTCCGCCTACGCCTGCCAGAACGATCTTAACTTCAACTTCATCAGTCGACAGTTTACCCAGAGAATCCCGCAATGCTTCCGCGCTGCCTTGTACATCGGCCTTGATCAGCAAATTAACAGAAGCGGCAGCGCTACCTCCCGCATTGTTGAAAATATTCTCAAGTTTTGACGCCTGTTGTGCAGCAAACCGGCTATCTCTAGATTTATTCTTACGCAAGCCTACAATTTCACGCACCTTGCGCTCATCAGTGACTACAATGGCTTCATCTCCGGCATCAGCAACACCTGATAAGCCTAATACTGCTACTGGTATTGAAGGCCCAGCTACATTAATTTCCTTCCCATGCTCGTCAAACATGGCACGCACACGTCCAAACTCCTCCCCGGTCAGCAGCATGTTCCCTTTCGACAAACAGCCTTGCTGTACCAAAATCGTGATGACTGGACCGCGTCCCTTGTCCAGTGCAGATTCAATCACAACACCGGTTGCCGGCCCATGATTGACAGCCTTCAATTCCAGTATCTCTGCCTGCAATGACACGGCTTCCAGTAAATCATCGATGCCCTGCCCGGTTACCGCTGAAACATCAACGAATATTGTATCGCCCCCCCATTGTTCCGGAATAACCTGATGCGCTGACAGATCATTGCGTGTTCGCTCCGGGTCTGCGTCTTCCTTGTCAATTTTGTTGACAGCAATAATGACGGGGACACCTGCAGCTCGCGAGTGCTCAATGGCTTCTAACGTTTGTGGCATAACACCGTCGTCCGCTGCGACTACAATCACTACCACATCCGTAACTTTTGCACCTCTGGCACGCATGGCAGTAAAAGCGGCATGACCAGGTGTATCCAGAAAAGTGATGGCACCCTTTTCCGTATTCACTCTATAGGCACCAATATGCTGAGTGATACCACCTGCCTCGCCTGCAGCCACTTTGGTGCGCCGGATATAATCAAGCAAAGATGTCTTGCCATGATCGACATGCCCCATCACTGTAACCACGGGTTGACGTGTCTGGGCTTCCATTTCATCGTAATTGATCTTCAGGATGTCCGCTTCAATATCAGCAAACTGCATGGGCTTTGCATCGTGACCCAGTTCTTCAGCAACAAGGATTGCAGTATCCTGGTCAATCACTTGGTTAATAGTTGCCATAACCCCCATTTTCATCATCACAGCAATGACTTCTGCAGCCTTGATGGTCATTTTCTGTGCAAGGTCCAGAACTGAAATATTGTCCGGAACCAGAATTTCACGCTTAATCGGTCCAGTTGGTTTTTCAAACTTGTGTTTACTGCTCGGCTCGACTTTACCTGGTCTGCGGTGCTTTGCTCGAACCTTGCGTTTGCCTCCTTTGCCACTTGCAACGTGTAATTCGCGCCGTTTTACCTTGGAATCCTGTTCTTTCTTTTCTTCGGTTACCGGTGGTGGCTTGTCCTCTTCCACAGGGGTCGGTGCATGAATTTCTGCTTCCTGTTGTTCCTGCGTCTCCAGAGGTGCAGCTATCTCTTCTACAGCCGCCTGCTCTACTTCTTGCAACGGAGCCTGTTTTTCTTGTTCTTCTACTTTAGCCTTGAGTTCAGCCTCCTGAGCTGCCTTTTCCAATTGCTCAGCCGCTTTCTTTTCCCTGGCAGTTTCCTGTTCCGCATGCTGCTGCCTTCTTCTAGCTTCCTCCTCAAGAACAGCACTGCGTTTTACATACGTACGCTTGCGACGAACTTCAACGTTTACAGTGGCACGACTTATACTGCCACGGCCCTGTGTTGTGTTGACTTTTAGCTGTGAAGTGCTTTTTCTGCGCAGCACTATTTTCCTACTATCATCGGACGGAAAGGAGGTAGCTTTGTGACGGCTGTTGCGCAAATGATTGAGCAACTGCATTTTCTGCTTGTCACTGACGGTTTGATCCGGCATATGAATATCCAGGCCCGCTTCAGTCAACTGGACCAGCAGCTTCTTGACAGGAATATTAACTACTTCTGCTAGCTGTTTTACGGTAACTTCAGACATGTCTCAATCAAGTTAATCCAAGCTTCCTCACTATCGCGCTGCCCCTTCATCAGCGAACCAGGGAGCACGTGCAAGCATGATCAGTGCACCGGCACGCTCTGGGTCCAGCCCTTCAATATCCAGTAAATCATCCACTGCCTGCTCCGCCAATTCTTCCATCGTGGAAATCCCCCTGCAGGCAAGCTCAAACGCCAGATCCTTATCCATGCCCTCCAGTTCCAGCAAGTCCGAAGACGGCTCGACATCGGCAAATTTTTCCTCAGTAGCTATGGCTGAGGTCAGCAGTATATCGCGCGCACGTGTACGCAATTCTTCGACGATTTCCTCATCAAACTCCTCTACCTCAACCAGTTCTTTAGGCGGTACATAGGCAATTTCCTCAACACTTGAAAACCCTTCCTGCGCCAAGATCACGGCAACTTCCTCATCTACATCTAGCTGTGACATAAACATTTCCACCAGTTGGCGGGTTTCCGCTTCACTCTTCTCTTCTGCCTGCCCTTCTGTCATGACGTTCAACTCCCATCCCGTGAGCTGACTGGCAAGTTTCACATTCTGCCCGCCACGACCAATGGCCTGAGAGAGTTTCTCTTCGTCCACAGCTATATCCATGCTTTTCTTGTCTTCGTCTACAACGATGGAGGTCACCACTGCAGGGGACATCGCGTTTATCACAAACTGGGCCGGATTCTCATCCCACAGAATAATGTCAATACGCTCGCCAGCTAATTCATTGGAAATGGACTGTACTCGCGATCCACGCATGCCCACACAGGCACCCACCGGGTCAAGATGCATATCATTGGATTTAACAGAAATCTTTGCCCGCAAACCCGGATCTCGTGCAGCAGACAATACTTCAATCAGACCCTGCCCTACCTCAGGGACTTCCAGCTTGACCAGTTCAGTCAGAAACTCAGGCGCGGTGCGAGTCAAAAGCAGCTGCGGGCCACGGGCCTCCTCACAAACCTCCTGCAAATATGCCCGGATCCGGTCACCCGGACGCACCACTTCTCTTGGCACCATTTGTTCACGGGGAACATACCCTTCTGCATTCCCGCCCAGATCAACGTATGTGCCGGAATGATCTGCACGCTTGACCACGCCCATGATCAGCTCTCCGACACGATCTCTGAACGCATCAACGACCTGTGACCTTTCAGCTTCTCTTACCTTCTGAACAATAACCTGCTTGGCAGTGTGTGCAGAAATTCGCCCGAAGGATACGGATTCTATCGGCACCTCTATATACTGGCCAACCTGAATTTCGGGATGTTCATCGCATGCATAACTGTACAGCTTCTGCCTTTCAGGTGATTCAAATTCCGGGTCTTCATCATCCACCACGAGCCAGCGCCTGAAGGTCTCATAGTCACCCGACTCACGGTTTATCGCAACGCGCACATCCATTTCAAGGCCGTGTTTTTTTCGTGTCGCCGTGGCGAGTGCAGCCTCAATCGCCTCGAATATAATCTCCTTATCAACGCCTTTCTCATTTGAGACAGTATCGACAACCAATAAGATTTCTTTATTCATACATGGGTTACTCAAACATCAATCGTGGAATTTTATCTCCGCATCCAGCTTTGCATTCTTGACTGCCTGCAACGGAATTGTGAATAGTATATTGTCCTGAATTTTTATCCTGACACTTTCTTCTTCAACGCACTCCAGATAACCACTGAAATTTCTACGTCCCTCAATGGGCCATAATGTTTTGACCTTTATCTTGCTGCCCACTGCTTCCTGCAACTGTTCAAAATTGAACAAGCTCCGATTGATCCCCGGAGATGAAATCTCCAATGTGTAGGGCATGTGAATTGGATCTTCAACATCCAGCACGGCACTCAGTTGCTCACTCACTTGTGAACAATCATCGAGGGTGACACCTTTGTTTCTGTCTATATACACTCGCACTTGTGCAGTCCTGATTCCTGCCTGGCACTCCAGTCCCCAAAGCTCATAGCCCATGCCCGTAATCACCGGCTCGATGATCGGCACAATACCAAATGGGTCTCTATACAAATTCATTCGTCCAATAAAAAGGGCCCTCCCGGGCCCTCGCAAACCGTTGACTAAACAACGACTTATTATTCTCCTTCCACGTTACGAAGTATAGGCGAGAATACCAAAAACATCAAGAACATTGCATATCACTTGAAAAGCAAATTATCTTCGATAAAACCGCATTATTTAACGTACATCTCAACAATCGTCCCTTCCAGTACTTCAGCAGCAAACCCGATCGTCTCTGAAAGTGTTGGATGAGGATGTATGAGGCTGGCAATCTCATTTGCCGTACAGCCTTTCCTGATCGCCAATGCCGCCTCCGAGATAAGGTCACCTGCATTGATGCCTACTATTCCCGCTCCAATTATTTTCCCGGTCTTCGGGTCAAACAGTGCCTTGGTCATCCCCTCTTTTCTTTCCAGACTCAATGCACGCCCGCTTGCAGCCCATGGGAATACCCCCTTTTCATACATAGCATTTGATTCCTTAGCCCGAGTTTCTGTCATGCCCACCCAAGCGACTTCGGGGTCTGTATATGCGACATAAGGGATCAGACTGCCGTCAAATGTACTGTCCATACCGGCAATCACCTCAGCAGCCACCTTGCCTTCATGTGCCGCTTTGTGTGCAAGCATGGGCGGTCCTGCAACATCTCCAACAGCAAAAATATTGCTGATGTTGGTCCTCATCTGGTGGTCCGTTGGAATGAAACCCCTTTCATCAATCTTGATCCCTGCTTTCTCTGCATCAATCAGCTTGCCATTGGGCTGCCTGCCTACAGCAACCAGCACTTGGTCGAAAACATCTTTTTTCTTCTTCACCGAGCCACTGAACGTTACAAACATCCCGTTCAGTGTGGATTCGATTTTCTCAACCCGGCTGCTTACAAAAATATTTTCATAAAGACCTTGAATATGCCTGTGCAGAGGCTTTACCAGATCAGGGTCTGTACCGGGTATCAGGGAATCCGCAAATTCAACAATGGTGACTTTTGCGCCTAGTTCGTGATACACGGCAGCCATTTCCAGACCGATAATGCCACCCCCGACAACAAGCAGCCTACCTGGAATCTGATCAGGCTCCAATGCACCGGCAGATGAGATTACACGCGGGTCTTCATAAGGAAAACCCGGTATTTTTACCGGTTCTGAGCCAGCTGCAACAACAGCTTGCTCAAATCCCACGGAAATGCACTGGTCATCTGACAGTCTGACCTCGAACTCATGCGACGACAAAAATTTACCTTCGCCCCGGACGATGAGTACATTGCGTTTTTCCGCAAGAGTGGCCAAACCGCGGTTCAACTGGCCTATTACCCTGTTCTTCCAGTTGCGCAATGCACGGGTATCCAGTTCAAAAGAAGAAAACCTTATCCCAAGATCACGCATCTCCCTGGTCTCACTGATCACCTTGGCTGCATGCAACAGGGATTTCGACGGGATGCAGCCGGTATTCAGACACACCCCGCCAAGGGAGTCATGGCGCTCAACAAGCACTACTTTTTTGCCAAGGTCTGCAGCCCGGAAAGCAGCTGAATATCCTCCCGGTCCAGAACCCAGAATGACAACCTGAGTCTTCAGGTCTCCAACAGGACCTGTTGCTTCCGGAGGTTCTTCGAGCCGTACTGATTTTTCCGGCTCAAGCTTTATCAGAACATCGCCTTCAGTCACATCCTCCTGAATCCCGACTACGACTTCACGCACAGTGCCACTGTGCGGAGAAGGTATTTCCATAGCAGCTTTTTCAGTCTCGACAGTAATCAAATGATCGCCTGCCTGGACAACATCGCCTGTCGAAACCAGAATTTCTATCACAGACGCAGAATCCGCACCGTTCAGGTCAGGTGTACAAATATCCAGCAATGTACCCATTTCAGTGCACCAGCAGTGTGTTACAGGAGATCAAGTCAGCTTTGATTGGACACACCGGCTTTGTCTAACAGACCATGCCTTCAAAGCCAGTTCGAAAAAAAGATGTACCCCCAGGCAGGGTGTCAGGAAAACAAAACTGGTCTGCGCTGAAGTCCCTCAGGCAGTCAGGAAGAGTTTGCATTAGGATCGAATTCCTTATCATTGACTTTGATTGACCCGTCAACCTGCACCGTCCGGGTTAACATATCCATCACCGGGCACTGGCTTTCAACATCCTTCACAAGGCTCTCTATCAACTCTCTTGGAGCTGAACTTTTTATATGGGTCTCATAGTTAATCCCAGAAAATCCCGGGGATATGCCTTTGTCATCCGTCAAACCAAGCAGACCTCTCACATCAAGTTTGGCTTTCAGTGTGATATCACATTCCTCCAAGGGTATACCCCGTACGGCGGCCAGCGCTGCAAACATGATCTGCTGACATGAACCTAGTGCGGCCAGAATCAGCTCAACAGGACTGGCACTCATGTCCGTACCGCCAAATGCAGGAGGCTCGTCAACAAGCAACTTGTGCTCCCTGCGGATCTGGTTTTTGCAAAGAGTCCCGCCTTCCCAATGCGTATTTACATAGTACTTGAATTTTCCGTATTCAGGATCCTTGTTTGCACGGTCAATGATGCTCTGTACCGCTACCTTTACATTTTCCAGGCTTTCAACATTTTCTTTAGTCATTTTCTTTCAGCTTTTGCGGTGCGGTATTCCAGTTCCGTGAAATTTCAAAATTCGTTATCTGCCGGCTTGTTGATGCAGGTTAATTGTAGTGAGCATTTCGCTGCACTGCGCACACGAGTGAAGTCACACAGGTTTAAGTGTGTTGTCAGGCCTATTCAGCAAAATCCCTTGCGTGCGAAGCGAATATTCCAGTGTTGGCAACGCGTTCAAAGCGTTATCCGGCAACCCGTGTATCCTGATGACCGGAAATCGCCGCAACCATATGTCAGACAGCAACTGTAATCAGTGCAACTGCCTTCTGCAATAGACCCAGTCACGCTCTCCGGTACTGGGCTTCAGTCATCATACAGATTCGTGTATGTATCCATGCCAACACCTCCATGGTACTTGGGAAATGCCGCAGTGATATTTGTAATATGCTTGGCTGGCATGCTGTCGTACACCTTTTCCGCCTCATCCATATCCAACACTTCTATACTTTCAGTCTTATCATCCTGTACAAAGTAATTGGAATTTAATGCTCGAAACAGGAATTTCCCAGCATTTTCATCATACGCCAGCAACGTAGACGTGTCGGTTCTGTAACGCTCTGAATCAACCTCTTGCAGTAATTTCTTGTATTTAGGAGCTTCTGCACACATTTTTGGTATTCCCCTCCGTCAGTAGGTTTAACAAGTACAATTAATGATTAACCAGCTGTTTTCAGTGGCTTACGTTTTATGGACGGACCCATAGGACCAATGATGCTTATTTTATCACTCGGAATGATTCTCGCAAAATTTACAATTGCGCGACCAAGCTGGTCCAGCTGCTCCAGGATATCCTCATCCACCAGGTCCGCATCAGAATAGTGACTATTATTTGCATAGACGTGCCCAGGAATGACATGCACATAGAAAAATCCAAGTAGAGGCTTAATCTCATGCTCCAGTGCAAGGTAGTGATGGTCACTGCCACCCGTTGCTATCATGCCAACAGGTTTTCCGAGAAGCGCGTCATTAGGAATCAGGTCAAACATGTTTTTCAGCAACCCTGTGTAGGTGCCTCTGTACATAGGCGTACCAATCAACAAGGCATCTGCTTCAATAATCTTGTCAATAATGAGCTTTGAATCACCTTCATATTTTGCCGGGTCCCTAGCATCACAGAATTGTATATCAAAATCGTTGAGGCTGGCTGATTCCACGTCAATGGAAGGATCGTAATGTTTCGCAAAATCCAGGGTCTTCTCAATTGCTATCAGAGTTTTGCGACTCAAACCACCCGAAATGCCAAGCAGCTTCATTAGCCATCCCTCACTTGAATTGAAATGAACCCGAAATCCTATGATCAGAAAACTTGAGCAGTCGGCACACTCAATGTGTTCGAACTAACCGCTCTTTAAGATACAGGAGCCACGATTGTAACCCAATCGTGGCTCCTGTGTGAAAACTAGGCAGAATTAAGCTGACTTTTTCTTGCCAACAGTTCTGCCCTTGCGAAGGTCTTCCTCTTTTTCACGAACCAGAGGTATGACCTTCTCACCAAATTGCTTGAGCTCCCAGTTATAGTGCAAATAACCGGTCAGAATGACTTTGATGCCAAGCTGCTTTAGCTCAATGATGCGGTCGGCAACTGACTCGGGTGTTCCAATCAGTCCTGTTTTGAAGCCGTCATTGTACTGAACCAAGTCTTCAAAAGACGAGTTGGACCACATGCCTTCGCCTTCTTTGGATGAGCGACCTGCCTGTTTGACTGCCTCGCCGAAACCTTTTACGGCCTCAACATCAGCATTGACAATAATGTCACGCAAGGTCTCGGTTGCCTCTTCCATTGTGTCACGCACGATGCAGAAGCCGTTACATCCAAACCTGATTTCACTCGGGTCACGACCTGACTCGACCGCAGCAGCCCTGGAGTCGTCCATGATCTCCTTGAAGCCTTTGTTGGTGTTTCCATTCATGAACAATACATCGGTGACACGACCAGCCATTCTTCTCGCATCCTTGGAATTTCCGCCTTGGAACACAACGATGCGGTGCAACGGCTTGGGTAGCATTGGCGCGCCATTGATCTGATAAAAGTCACCATAGAATGTGAACTCATCTTCTACCCACATACCTTTCATGATACGAATGAACTCCTCTGACCTGCGGTAACGCTCAGTGTGCTCGAGCCACGGCAACCCGTATCCGGTGTACTCTCCCTTAAACCATCCACTTACTACATTGATGGATGTCCGCCCTTGAGTGCAGCAATCCAAGGAAGCTTGCATCTTTGCGACAATAGCAGGATGCCACAGCCCTGGATGGCACGCTGTGATCACCTCCAGCTTTTTGGTGTGCTGCAGGATTACATTCGCAATGGTGAATGCCTCATGCTGGTGGTCGGCACCATAGCTTGCAAACCAGCGTGTCTGAGCAAGGGCTGTTGCAAAACCGGTATCCTCAGCATCCTGTGCATACTTGATGTTGGCTTCCGGTGTCCAGTCAGTGTCCATCGGTAAAGTCGTGATAACCAGACCTCCGGAAATATTAGGCACCCAGTAAGCAAATTCCACCTGATCCGACTCAACCCAAGAAGATGGTTGCAACGGATTCTCAGAGTTTGGTAATAGTTTCGGATATCTCGCCATAATTCACCTCATTTCACTTGTTAATTAATTCAATTTTGTTTGCACACTAATCTTTTACTTAATTTGCAAGTTTGCCTGTAGGTCACATAACAAGACCAACTCGTCCTGCCACTCACCCACAGTCATCCCTGCCGTTGCCAAAATGAAGTCAAGTCATTCCGTGACATGCGATTGAGAACCCATAAGACATACTTTCCAGTTCAGACCCATACTTTTTTAGGGGTTCCAATCCCTTTTTGCTTCAAAATTTCTATTGCTTTGTCCGTATCTCCGTGGCTTTCAATGATTGCATCTCTACAATCAATAGTTCCTGCACGGGTTGCATTTCTAACTGTCTTGATCATTTGTGCAGTTACATCTTTTAGACCAAATTCGCTATCAGTACTCATTTGTCCAACTCCTTATAATCACTAAAATAAAAACGGCGTAAGTATAATTAATTTCAATTCATTTCACCATCTCCGTATACCTCTAAGAATAGGTGTACGGAAATCCTACACTTCTGCTATTTCTCTTTATGCATAGTAATTATATGTCCCATTTTCTCCTGTTTTATTTTCAAGTAATTCTTGCGAAATTGATTAGTAGTACTGGACAGTATAGGAATTCGTCTCACCAGCTTAATTCCATAATTCTCAAGCCAACTGCACTTGTTTGGGTTGTTCGTCAGCAGCTGAACACGCTCAATATGCAGTGCATGGAGTATATGGATAGCTACTGAATAGTCTCTTTGGTCGGCGTCAAAACCCAGTGCCCGGTTTGCCTGGACCGTGTCAAACCCACATTCCTGTAAGGAATAGGCTTTCAGCTTGCTGATCAGACCGATACCTCTGCCTTCCTCCCTCATGTAGAGCACTACACCGCTGTCATGCTCCTGGATGAGCTTCATGGCAGTTTCAAGCTGGTCTCCGCAGTCACATCGTGCTGAACCGAAGACATCACCTGTTAGACACTCGGAGTGGATTCTGACAAGCACATCGTCATCCTTGCCCCATGACCCTTTAACCAATGCCAGATGTTCCTGACCGGTAAAGTTGTCACGGAATGCGATCAATTCGAACTCTCCCCAGCGTGTAGGCAATTGAACAGTTACGACTCGCTCAACCCTCGACTCCGTTCGAAGCCTGTATCGAATCAGGTCCTTGATCGTAATCATCTTCAAGGAAAACTGTTTCGCAATTTCCATCAGGTCAGGCAGCCTGGCCATCGAACCATCTTCTTTCAAAACTTCACACAGCACACCGGCTTTGCGCATGCCTGCCAAGTCCATCAGGTCCACTGCAGCTTCAGTATGACCTTCTCTTTTAAACACTCCACCATTAGTTGCCTTGAGTGGAAATATATGACCTGGACGGGAAAAATCTTCCTGAGTGATCTGTGAGTCTGCCAGCGCCTTGACAGTCTTTGCCCGGTCTGCCGTCGAAATGCCTGTGGTCGTACCGTGCCTGAAATCTACAGAAACCGTAAAGGGTGTGCTGTGCAGGGAATCATTTTCATCCTGTGGCACCATCAACTTTAGATTTATTTCGTCGGCTCGTTGTTCGGATATAGCTGTACAAATCAGTCCGCGTCCCTGAGCCGCCATGAAATTGATCATCTCAGGGGTACATTTTTCTGCCGCACCAACAAAATCACCCTCGTTTTCACGTTTTTCATCATCCACAACAATCACCAGATTCCCCCGGCGCAGTTCTACTAGCGCCTCAGGAATGGTGCTAAAGTGGATGGGTTCATTCATAAGCATAGTCAAAAATCAAGACTGTCAACTACGTACTTTCTTCATGCAGGCCTGCAAAGGCAGGCTTGGTTCAGATATAAATATAGCCGGCACATCCTTGTATCCGGCTATTTTCGCAACTTTCAACATTCGTACCTTGCTATCTCTACAGCTTTTAACTGCCCCAGGTACTGACTCCTTCAGGTACTGGAGGCTGATCGCCTGACAATGTCCAATTTTCACGATCATTCATGTCATTGCAATCACGCTTTTCTATCTTGTTTTCCTGCCTGTAGATTTCAGCCAAGCTGTACAACATTTCTGGTGGTGCTTGACTCTTGATCCACGGCGTCACGATTTCCCATTGTCTCTTTTCAACATCGTACTTCTGGAACTTCGAGTTATGACCACCAATATGGTCTTTGCAGGTTACTCTCATGGGTGCGAGCAGTCCTGTAGCTCCCAGTTCGTCAATACGCGCTTCATCAAAAAGGATGTTCTCAAAACCCCAACGCACCTGCTTCGCATTCAGGGCTTTGTTCCCCCAGCGCTTCTGTGCATTGATAATGGCTTCCACGTGCATAATTCCCGCTGTAATACCCAGATTGTGGTACACGCTTCCCAGACGGCTTTTGTCCTGCAGGTCACCTTTACCCTCACCATAGACGATATCAATGATTTCCTCCTGAACCTTGGTAAAGATTCCAGCCGGGTGCGTGGTAATCGCCTGATAACCGTGTGCGGCCTTTCCGGCAGGTCGTACATCTTCATCCGAGTTGCTCCAGATGTTTCCAATCAGGTGGTCAACAGGAAAACCAATACGCGCTGCAGCCTGGATCGCAACAGGGTTCATCACACCCCAGCCTCTCAAGAATACAAAGTCAGGCTTCAGCTTACGGATTCTTGTCCACTGAGATCCCTGTTCATTTCCGGGATGAGGAATTTCGATCTTGTGATGCTCAAATCCATACTGTTCTCCCATTGCATCCATGTACTCAAGTGCATTTCTTCCATAAGGTGAGCCATGGAACAGCGTAACCACTTTTTTACCCGACATGGCTGCCGTCAGATCGACTGTATTGGGGTTCTCCCCGGACACCAGATGAGCCATGAAACGCACCGTTGCATTGTATTCATCGGGAACACCCATTCCTAACGGGAACACATAGGGGAATACCTCTCCGTCCATGGTTTCACTCATGCCGTGGTTTACCGTGATCATTGGGATCTTGTCTGCACGTACAACCTCGTTCAATGCAATGGCAATTCCTACACTCAGCGGATCAAAGAACAGTGCTCCACCTTCACGGTCTTTCATGCGTTTGTAGCATTCCACGCCTCGTTCCACAGCGTATTCCGTTTCACACTCGGACCAGATCAGCTGGACACCACCTACACCACCATCACGTATATTCTTCAAGTTGTAGTAATCAAGAATACCTCCGTAATAGCCAGTGCCACCCGAAGCGTAGGGACCCACACGATAGCTCGGAATCGGAATGTACATCTGCTCCGAGAAGGCAGGCAATGAACCTAACAGTAATGCTGCAAAGGAAATTGCCAGCACAACTGTTCGCTTTATTTTATTTCGTATCATTTGTTACTCCTAACTTTATTGTTTATAACCTGATATGTGCATAATGCCTGGGGCCTTGCACATCAAGGCCTTAAGAAGAGCCAGTTATCGAACATTTACATGCACGTTAATATTATTACCCTCCTATCGATAATATTATTACCCTCCTGTTTGTAATATTATTACCCTACCTGTTTGTAATAATATTACCCTCCTGTCGTTATCATGCAAAATCTGTACCAGATGTCTAATGCACTAATTTGGCAGCATCAGGCTGATAATTCTTCATTTCGGGTTTCGATTTGACACGTACTGTGGCAGTTTGGAAACAAAAGGGCAGGGAGTGCCGCTAATCTGGATGCCCAGAATTGTCATCCTGCCCACGCCGTGTGTGAGCCACGTGTGAGAATGCAAGCCCGACAGGCCTGCTTGACACCCATCAACTTATGAAACTTTCTTGGGCTTGTCTCGATGCAGGCCCCACCGGTTGCGGCGCATCCAAAGCGCCTTGCGTCCAATTCCCAGCATTTTCGCCAGCTCCATCTCGCTGCACTCATGCTGGTACTCCTGCACGATACTTTTCATGTATTCCTCGACCGGCATGGGCTCGTGCCGTGTCTCGCTGCCCTGGCTATTTATCGCCCCATTCGCACCATTGCCTTTTATATGCTTGAAATCATCGATGTCAAGCTCCTCTCCCTTGGCCAGGATAATCGCACGCTCCACTGAGTTTTCCAGTTCGCGCACGTTTCCGGGCCAGTCATACTCCTTCAGGAATTCAAATAACCTGTCATTGACTTTGCAGATCCTGCGGCCGAGTTTCAGGTTGTAGCGCTTTATGAAACAGTTCAGGAGAAGCTCGATATCATCCAGCCGCTGGCGCAAAGGCGGAACCAGAATCTGAATGACATTGAGCCGGTAGTACAGGTCCTCGCGCATGCGGCCTGCCGCAACTTCTTTCTGCAGGTCCCGGTTGCTGGCAGCTATGATTCGAACGTCCACATGGAAGGACTGGCTATTACCGATCGGGCGGACATTTCTGTCCTGTATGAACCGGAGCAGCTTGACCTGGAGCATCGGGGCCAGTTCTGAGATTTCATCAAGAAACAATGTCCCCCCATGCGCTTCACGAATCAACCCATTCTTTGAAGAAACGGCACCTGTAAATGCACCTTTTACATGTCCAAAAAACTCGGATTCCATCAATTCCGCCGGAATAGCGCCACAGTTTACCGGGACAAAGTTGCCGTCGTAGCGTTGGCTTGCCTCATGAATCCCCATTGCAACCAATTCCTTCCCGGTACCACTCTCGCCCTGGATGAGTACCGTCGCTTCACTGGGACCCACCCGGTCCAGCAGGCTTTTCAATTCCAGTATCGACTGGCTTTCACCGATGATCTCTGTGCTGTTATGCCGTACATTTTGCAGGTCCTGTTTCAGCTGACGGTTTTCCTTCTGGATACTCTGCTCGTTAATCGCCCTGGTTACGGCATAAATAAGATATTTATCTGAAAACGGCTTAAGCAGGTAATCGACAGCACCCAAGCGCAAAGCCTGAACCGCGCATTTTATGGATGTGTAATGAGTCATGATAACTCTCGGGCACTCCAGTCCCGACGCCCGTATTTTCCTCAGCAGGTCAAGCCCTGTCTGGCCACTCAATTTGAGATCACTCAGCACCAGGTCGAAATCCTCCGAGAGCAGCCTGGGCATTGCCTCGGAAACTTTTCTGACATGAGCCACTGTCATGCCCTCTTTCTCCAGCAGCTTTGTGACAGACTCACCAAACTCAACATCGTGTTCGACTACCAAAATCTTGTGTACAATTTGCATTGGATCCTTCTAGTAGTTGCCAGTAATGCCAAAATACTCAGGACATGTGGTCCAGATACGCAAGTATACCGCTACAACACCTGATTGTGTCAAAAAGACCATTTATTTTTTAAAAACGTGTCTAAATGATACGTGCAAATACTGTTGACACACTGAATGGCACACAGGCAGATTCAAACCGCCCCACCTCTTGCTGGTACACTAGTTGCATCAATATATGTAAACTCCCTTACTTGAGGAGCAGTTTATTGACAAGCAGCAGATGTATTAAAGCTGAGACCATTTTTTACAGGCCCACAAAGTATGAATACCGATGCAGTCACTGATGACCAGTTTAAACAAGCCATGGCTCAATTCCCGAGTGGTGTAACCATCGTTACAACCGTTGCAAATGATGAACAGTTCGGGTTTACTGCATCGGCCTTTTCTTCACTGTCACTTTCCCCTCCACTGATTCTGGTCTGTCTGGCAAACAATGCCGATTGTTTCAAACCATTCAATGCCGGGGAACAGTTTGCAGTCAACATCATCGATGCCAAACACGAAAAACTGGCTATGAAATTTGCAACGAAGGGTTGCGACAAGTTTTCAGGAGGCGAATTCGTTCTGGGCTCCAGCGGCCTGCCGATTCTCTCAGGCACACCCGTAGCGCTGGAGTGCAGGACAAAATACACCTATCCTGGTGGCGACCATATAATCCTGGTGGGTCAAGTGGAATACTTGACCATCAACGATGGTACACCTACCATCTGGTATGCAGGGGGGTTTCAGCACCTAGGCACCTAGGCACCTAGGCATACAGAGCCCAGCGGGTGCTTCCAGCCCACGCCGACAGACCATCACCTGGCTCGCCTGCAGGACTACTTCGGTTCTTCTCCCTCCACTTTGGAGATGAAGTTCATAAAGGCAGGTTCCAGTAACTCCATATCCTTCATCCTGGATTTCTTCCTCATCAAATCGCATACATTGATTTCATACGTGCCATTTTGCTGGTACACCTCCAGTTCTCCGGCATGGATAAAGCGATAAATCTTGGTCACTGGAATTCCAGATATCCTGGATGCCTTGGTGATGCTTACATATTCTACCAACGCCATCTGGTCAGCCCTCGGTGAGAAAAGCCAAACCTGCCGTTGCACTGTGCTGCACCATTTGCAGATTGCCCGTTGTTGAAGGATATAAAACCATATGGTCAGTATATCTTAAATCCGGTGCCGAGGTTCTACTTGCATGAAGGTGCCTGCAAGCAGGACCCTAGGCGTGAATATGGCCAAGAACAGGCCAAGAACCAGGTCACACCCCCGGTGCGGTCATTCCTGCTTTTTTCGTACCGCAAAGGCCTGGCGGTAGAACTGGCTTGCACCACTCGGACCCAGATGCTTGACATTTCGTGCAATTCTTTCAAATACCGGAAGCGCCCTTTCATACACGCTCTGTTCCCCGCCGACCAGAATCATCTGCATGGCACCGCAATCCCCTGCATTCTCATTGATGATCACTGCGTCCAGGAACGCGATCTCGTTTTCCACGAGTTGCTCCGACAGCTCCTGCAGGAATTCCGGAGAAACCGTGCTCATGTCAATAAGCAGGGTGTCTGTCCTCCAGCATCGGGCAATGCCTGCGTCACCGAACAGAACTTTCTCCAGCTCGGTTCCGTCGGACATCACCGTGATAATGAACGGACACGCTCCAGCGAGCATCATGGGCGATGCATAACCGTGTGCAACGGGATGTACGGAGTCCCTGATTTCATCTTCCAGCCTGCACAGGGCAAAACCTGCCTTTCCCAACAGGGTGACAATCAGGTCCGCTAAAGTCCCCTGACCAATCAGGCCAATCTTCAGTGCTTCTGTCTGCAGGCTGCTCATTTCGCCGTTCTAGGACAGTCTTGAATTTTAATGTGGTAGCGGGGGCAGGATTTGAACCTGCGACCTTCGGGTTATGAGCCCGACGAGCTGCCAGACTGCTCCACCCCGCATCAGGGAGGGGAGTTTACTGACTCAGCCTGCATATCTCAAGGGGTTTCCGGACAGCCGAAACAGCATTGCTGATTCAATTCAGCACCTGCATACAATAGTTGAGCAATGCATTGGGGAAAATGAAAAGTGCTACAACCAGCAATCCATTGACCGACAGGACCGTGTGTGCCAGAGGCGAACGCTGCAGGCGAAACTGCTCATCCGCATCGTCGAAATACATGTACTTCACTACACGCAGATAATAGAACGCACCGACCACCGACATCAAAATCGCGAGGATTGCCAGCCACAGCATGCCGTCATGAATCAAGCTCTGCAGGATGTACAACTTGGCATAGAAACCCACTGTCAAGGGAACTCCCGCCATGGAAAACATCAGCAGCAACATGATCAGGGCAAACCACGGGTTGTAGCTGCCCAGACCCTTCAGGTCCACCAGCCTGTCCAGGTCCCTGCCCGGCTGGGCAAGCAGGCTCAGTACACCGAAAGTTCCTGCCGCCATCAACACATAAATTACGGTATAAAAAAGTGCCGCTGCATAACCGAAGGCTGAACCCGAAAGTATCCCAAGCAAAATAAAGCCGATATGGGAAATGGCTGAATAGGCCAGCATGCGCTTGATATTGCTTTGCGCAATTGCAATAACATTCCCGAACACTACAGACAACACCGTCAGAATGATCAGCATTTGCTGCCAGTCTGTTAACAATTCCTGCAAGCCATTGCTCAACAGGCGAATGGCCATGACAAATGCCGCAAGTTTCGGCATGGTTGCAATAAACAGTGTAATGGCCGTAGGCGCGCCCTGATAGACGTCCGGCATCCACATATGGAAAGGCACTGCACCGAATTTGAAGGCCAGACCCACCACGATGAATGCTAACGCGAACACGAGGGCGACACTGTCCGTGCCCCTGTTCCCAAGATATGCGTGGATCTCGGCCAGATCGAGGCTTCCTGTCAATCCATATAATATTGACATCCCGTAGAGCAGCATCCCCGATGCGATTGCGCCAAGCACAAAATATTTTATTGCCGCTTCAGAGGCGTCGCTGGAATCCCGCTCAAAGACCACCAGGGCATACAGGCATAATGAAAGCAGTTCCAGGCCCAGATAGACCAGTACAAAATTATGGGCCGAGGCCATCACCAGAGTCCCGAGGGTGGCGAACAGCCCCAGAATGTAAAATTCTGCCCTGGCATGCTCACGCTGGCGCAAATAGGGGCGCGCATAGATGAATACGGTCGCCACAGTCAAACACGCAAACAGCTTAATCGCAACAGCCAGTGGATCATTGATATACATCTCCCCGAATGCAAACAATTCCGGCTGCATGGACGTGAAATCAACCAGTACCGCGGTGATCGCCAGCGCTGCCAGACTCAACCAGTATGCAAGCGCCTCGCTGGCCCGCCCTGCATAAAGGCTGATGAGAAGCACCGCGGAGGTAGCCGCCAGCAGGGCAATTTCCGGTAATGCAAGAAGCACATCTGAATTTAAACTGTCCATGATCACTACCTGAGATTTGTCAGTTGTGCCTGGTGCAGCAGATGAACAACGGAGGCATCCATGATTTCAATCAACGGCGCCGGCCACAGACCGAGCCAGAGAACCAGCAGGGTCAGAACCAGCAGGCAGAAAAACTCCCTGCGGTTCAGATCCGTCAGGGCTGCCACCTGCTCGTTGCCCGGGGCACCGAATACGACCCGCTTGATCATCCAGAGCGTGTAGGCAGCACCGAGAACCAGGGTCAATGCGGCCAGGAAGGCATACCACACGTTGGCATTGAAACTTGCCAGGATGACCATGAACTCTCCCACAAACCCGGAGGTCCCCGGCAGGCCAACATTGGCCATGGCAAAGATGACAAAAAATACTGCAAAGACCGGCATGCTGTTCACTACCCCTCCGTAATCTGCTATCTGCCTGCTGTGCATACGGTCATACAACACCCCTACGCACAGGAACATGGCACCGGATATGAAACCATGTGAAATCATCTGCACCATGCCGCCCTGCATGGCCAGTTCTGCGGAAGAGCCGGCCTTGGCGAACAGCGCGAAGATCACAAAGAATCCCAGTGTGACAAAGCCCATATGGGCAATCGATGAATAGGCAATCAGTTTTTTCATGTCACGCTGGGCCAGTGCCACCAGCCCAATGTATACGATGGCGACAAGTGAAACGGCGATAATGACCCCCGCAAGCTGTTCGCTTGCATAGGATGTAATCGGGATGCTGAAACGCAAAAACCCGTAACCGCCTACTTTCAACATGATAGCCGCCAATACCACCGAACCTCCCGTAGGGGCCTCGACGTGTGCATCCGGCAACCAGGTATGTACAGGCCACATGGGTATCTTGACCGCAAACGCAATCAGGAATGCCAGGAAGATCAAGTATTGTTCGCGGGCACTCAGATGAAACTGCTGCAACTGTGCAATTTCGAAGGTATTGGCCTGCAGGTAAAGATAGACCAGTGCCACCAGCAGGAATATCGAACCGAAAAAGGTATACAAGAAGAACTTTACCGTTGCATACACCCTGCGGGGCCCGCCCCATATTCCGATAATCAGAAACATCGGAATCAGCATACCCTCAAAGAATATATAAAAGAGAATGGCGTCCAGGGCACAAAATACGCCGATCATCAGGCCTTCCAGAATCAGGAACGATGCAAAGTACTCGGCAATGCGCCCGGGTACAATGCCCCACCCTGCGATCACCACCAAAACCGTGATGACGGTAGTAAGCAGAATCAGCGGAATCGAGATTCCGTCCACACCGAGCGAGTAGTACACATCGAAAGCCCGGATCCAGGGTACGTACTCGCGGAATTGCATGGCATGTTGCTGGGCATCGAAACCTCCCAGCAGTGCGATGCTTGCCAGAAAAGTTGCCAGTGCAATGAACAATGCCAGCCACCGTACTGCATGAACGGAAACCTTTCCGGCAGGAATGACCAGCAGGCCCCCAAAGATCGGAAGCCAGATCAGGACACTCAGTATGGGAAGTGAGGCAAGCATTTTCAATTACAAGTAACGGATACCCAGCAGAATCAGCAGGCCAAGGATCATGGTGAAGGCATAGTGATACAGGTAACCGGACTGCACGTTGCGCACCCTCAGTGAGCACCAGTTCACCATCCTGGCAAAACCATTTACCACGAGGCCGTCAATCACCAGACGATCCCCGAACCGGTCACATACAGACCCGGCTCTGCGCGTGCCAGCGGAAATTACTCCCTGATAGAATTCATCGAAGCCGTACTTGTACAGCAGCACCCTGTGCAAAACGCCCAGTCTCTGTTTCCCCCACTCTGCCAACCCTGGCTGTCGCAGATATACCCACCAGGCACAAAATATCCCGGCCAGCGCCAGCCATACTGCCTTGCCCTGCAAACCGTGCAACACGAATGACCACAACCCGTGGTAGTGGGATTGAAGTTCAGCCACCGCACCATGACGGTCTGCAACAAACAGGCTTTCCGCAAAATAGTCTCCAAATACGAACTGGCCGATCAGCAGTCCTGCGAGCACGGATGGGATTGCCAGCATGATCAGAGGCACAGTGATGACCGCAGGCGACTCCTTGACATGGCCTTCCACTTCGGGCTTCAGCCTGCTCTTGCCGTGAAAGGCCAGGAACAGCAATCGAAACGAGTAAAAAGCAGTGACAAACACGCCCGCCAGTACCAGCACGTATGCAAAGCCTGCTCCCGGAAGATGCGAATGATACACAGCCTCGATGATGGCATCCTTGGAGAAAAACCCGGAAAAGCCTGGAAAGCCGACCAAAGCCAGCGCACCGATCAATGCCGTCCAGTAGGTAATGGGCATGTGTTTGCGCAAACCGCCCATGTTGCGCAGGTCCTGCTCGTGGTGCAAGGCCACAATCACGGAACCTGCCGCCAGAAACAGCAATGCCTTGAAAAATGCATGGGTGAACAGGTGAAATATGGCGATGGAGTAGGCAGAAGCTCCCAGGGCAACCGTCATGTAGCCCAGCTGCGACAGGGTCGAATAGGCCACTACCCTTTTTATATCGTTCTGCACGATGCCTACCAGCCCCATGAAAAATGCTGTCAGGGCACCGATCACGAGCACTACCGACAGCGCTATATCACTGAACTCGAACAGGGGGGACATGCGTGCCACCATGAAGATGCCCGCGGTCACCATCGTGGCAGCGTGAATCAGTGCGGAGATCGGGGTCGGGCCTTCCATGGAATCCGGCAGCCATACATGCAGGGGGACTTGTGCGGATTTACCCATTGCGCCAACGAACAGCAGCAGGCAGATCACTGTCATGGCCGGCCAATGCATGCTTCCGGCAATTGCAATGGTTTGCCCGGATACATCCGGGGCGTGGCTGAAAACGGCCTGGTAATCCAGGCTGTTGAAGATTGAGAGAATCGCGGCAATGCCCAGCAGGAACCCGAGATCACCCACCCTGTTGACCAGAAATGCCTTCAGGTTCGCAAAGATCGCAGACTCCCTGGTATACCAGAAGCCAATCAGCAGGTAGGAAACCAGGCCCACGGCTTCCCATCCGAAGAACAGCTGCAGAAAATTGTTTGCCATCACCAGCATCAGCATCGAAAATGTGAACAGCGAAATATAGGAAAAGAAACGCTGATAGCCGGGATCATCATGCATGTATCCAATGGTGTAGATATGGACCATCAGGGATACGAAGGTCACCACGACCATCATGATGACCGTCAGCGGGTCGATCAGAAAGCCCACCTTGAATTCCAGGCTTGCGAGGCTGAGCCATTGGTACACGTCAATTGAAACCGGTACGGCCTGGCCCGAAACAAATTCCCAGAATACAACCAGGCTCAGGGCAAAGGACACCAGTACACCTGCAATCGTGACCGAGTGCGCGCCCGCTCGCCCGATCTGCCGGCCCAGCAGACCTGCTACCAAGGCACCTGCCAAGGGTGCCAGAACAATGATCAGACAAAGAGTTTTCATTGAACTGTTGTGAACCTAGCCTTTCAGGCTTTCCAGATCCTGTACGTTGATCGTCTGTCGAACGCGGTACAGCACGACCAGAATTGCCAGGCCGATGGCAGCTTCCGCCGCAGACACCGTGAGAATAAAGAACACAAATACCTGCCCGGCCAGATCATCCAGATAATGGGAGAACGCTACGAAATTCATATTCACGGCAAGCAGCATCAGTTCGATTGCCATCAGCAGGAGAATCACGTTCTTGCGGTTCAGAAAAATGCCTGCCACGCCGAGAGAAAAAAGTATGGCGCCCAGTGCAAGGAAGTGTGTCAGGGTAATCATGGAATATTGATCTTCTTCCTGTGTGTGTAGCTACTCCGAATCCATGGAAACCAGGCGCACACGGTCTTTCCTGTCCACATTGACCTGCCTTGCAGGACTCTGGCTCCTGGTCCGCACGCGTTTGCGCAGGGTCAGGGTGATGGCCGCGACAATGGCTACCAGCAGTATGACCCCTGCAATTTCAAACGGATACACATACTCGGTGAACAGCAGTTCACCGAGTTCCCGGGTATTGCTGTAGTCCGCTGCCTTCAACCGGGGCCGCGCCAGGTCAAAGGCAGGAGTATTCAGGATCACGATCATTTCAGCCGCCATGACGGCGCCCACCACCAGACCGACCGGCAGGTGCCGGGCAAATCCTGCACGCATCTTAGCCAGGTTGATGTCCAGCATCATTACAACAAACAGGAACAGCACCATGACCGCACCGACATAAACCAGCACCAGGGTAATGCCCAGAAATTCCGCTTCGAGCAACAGCCAGATCGCGGCACTGGTGAAAAAGGCCAGCACCAAAAACAGGACCGCATGCACCGGGTTGCGGACCGTAATCATGGCAAGTGCCGACAGCACCAGAATGCCCGCAAAGAAATAGAAAACTGCAGTTTGTATCAGCATTTCCTGCCTACCCGGTTCAGTAACCGAATGCCTTGGACGACCGGTCCGCAGCGATCTGGTCTTCGTGTTTTCTGCCCACTTCGAGCAGCATTTCCTTGGTCATGATCTGCTCACCCCGTTCAAGAAAGGCATACTCGTATACCCGTGTCTCCACAATGGCATCCACCGGACAGGCCTCTTCACAGAACCCGCAGTAGACACACTTGAACAAGTCAATGTCATACCGGGTGGTACGCCGGCTCCCGTCTTCGCGCTCTTCCGTATCAATCGTGATGGCCAGCGCAGGACAGACGGCCTCACACAGCTTGCAGCCAATACAGCGCTCCTCGCCACCCGGATACTGGCGCAAGGCATGCAGGCCGCGAAAGCGTGGTGATTGCGGAGTCTTTTCCTCGGGATACTGGACCGTACTTTTTCTGGAGACAAAGCGCCGCCCGGTCAGGCGCATGCCCTTCAGGAGCTCCAACAGGGTGAAACTGCGTATGAGGTTCTTTATCCTGCTCATCAGTACCTGCCTAGTCGAACCAGGGTGGAAATTCCACGTAAAGCAAAATGCCTTCGACAAAAATCCAGATAAGCGTCACAGGCAGCAGAACCTTCCAGCCGAGTCGCATGATTTGGTCGTAGCGATAACGGGGAAACGTGGCACGAAACCACAAAAAACAGAAAATGAAAAAGCAGGTCTTGGCAACAAACCAGTGCGCACCCGACCCCAGTATCACGCCCAGGTACGGCACATGAAACGCTTGCATCGGAGCCAGCCCCTCCAGGGGACTGAGCCAGCCACCCAGAAACAGCAATGCAGTGAGTGCCGAGATCAATATGATGTTGGCATATTCAGCCAGAAAAAATATGGCAAACCCCATTCCCGAGTACTCGACATGAAAGCCTGCGACAATCTCGGACTCGCCTTCTACCACATCAAACGGGGCCCGGTTGGTTTCAGCCACACCGGCGATCAGATATGTCAGGAACAATGGCAGCAAAGGCAGCCAGTACCAGTGCAGGACACTCCCCTGCTGTGCCCTGACAATGTCACCCAGGCTCAGGCTGCCGCTTGCCATCACCACGCCTACCAGGGCAAAGCCCATGGCAATTTCATACGCCACGATCTGGGCCGCCGCACGCAAGGACCCAAGCAGTGCATATTTGGAGTTGGAGGCCCACCCGGCCACAATCACGCCGTACACTCCCAGAGAGGTCATGGCCAGGATATACAGCAGTCCCGCATTGATTTCGGTGAAGTTCAGGTGTTCGGAAAACGGGATCACGGCCCAGGCAGCCAGTGCAGGCGTCATGGACAGCAGGGGGGCAAGCCGGAACAGGAAACGGTCCGCATCCCTGGGCAGGACCATTTCCTTGAACATCAGTTTGAATGCATCGGCTACCGGCTGACCCAGGCCTCTCGGGCCCACCCGGTTGGGACCGATGCGCACCTGCATGAACCCCAGGACCTTGCGCTCTGCCAGGGTGACATAGGCCACACAACCCACGATCACCAACATGAATACAAAAATGTACGCGGTCGTCAGCAGCACCGGGGGGATCGGTGAAGTGAAATTGAGCCACCACTCAGTCATGGGCAAACCCCTGTATTTTCACCGGCGCAATGGCATCACCCAGCGTATCCATGTCGTGCGCACTTTTCTGTATCCACACGCACTCCATGGGCAACGCCTCATCAAGCTGCAGTTCAAGCGCCATCTCCCGCCCCGCCTGCACCACCTGCACCGTGCGTTCACCCAGCACTCCGAGTTCGCGCGCCTGCTGTTCACACATTGCAATATGGGGCGGTCGAGCCAACAGGGTTTGCTGCAGGGAAGCCGCACGCCGCACGACATTGTCCACGGCATACACCGGTGTATCCGACACCCGGTACACCCCTCCTGCACCCGGCTGCAGATTCACCTCCCCGAGTGCATACTGACTGCTCTGAAATCTGGTCTCCTGTGAGAACTGCTTCCTGATTTCTTCAAGAACCTGCTCGCAGGACCGATAGGAGAACCCTTCAAGGCCCAGGTTATTGGCCAGAACGCGCAACACGCGCCAGGCAGGTCTGGCCTGACCAGGCGCAGCTACGGCCCGCTCGACCGTCTGCCAGCGCCCTTCCGCATTCACATAGGTGCCTTCTGTTTCCGCAAAGGTCGCGACCGGAAGGATTACATCTGCATACTCCTTCATCGAGTCGGTGATATAGGAAGAAAACACTACCACGCACTCGGCTTCATGCATCGCGTGCAGGGCAGCCGGTGCACTCGCAAAATCAAACTCCGGCTCCAGATTGAACAGCACGAAGACCTTGCGGGGCCGGGCAAGCATCCCGGCAGCATCCAGGCCCGGGTCCGGACCGGGAACGCCTGCAGGCAGGCGGTGCGGAAGCACGCCGCTCATCCAGGCACCGGCTGAATTCCCGGCCTGCGGGAGCATCCCGAAATTGGCATCGACATGGCTGGCAATGAAATTCCCCATGGCCCGTAGCACAGAGGCCTGCGGGTGAGCTTCCGACATTGCACCCATGAGGATACTGGCAGCACCGGCCTGTTTCAGAAGGTCAAAGATGTACTGCGCAAAGGTGGAGGTTGATACCAGTTCGACCAGTTCCTGCAAGGCAGGCGGTAGCTGGCGCAGTGTGTCACCGGGCAGGCACTTTGCAATTTCTGCCAGCGCGCGCAACCAGTTCTGGGGGGCCAGGTTCCAGTTGACTTGCGAGGTAAAGAGGAAATCTAGCTCCCGTGGGTTCAGGGCCGCGACCTGGCAGCCCCTGGCGGTTGCCTTGCGCATGCGGTGAGCGATCATGGGCTGCTCGAAACGGATATCACAGCCTACAAGAAACACGGCATCGTTGTGCTCGAAGGATTCAATCGTCTGTCCCAGGTACGGAAACAGGGGCATGGAGGCCTGATCTGCAAAATCGGTCTGGCGGACACGATGATCAATGTTGTGGACACCCAGGCCACGGAACAGCTTCTGCAGCAGGTACAGTTCCTCCAGGGTGGCATGCGGTGCTGCCAGCACGCCGACCTGCTCGGCAGGATACTGTCCAATGTGCCTGGCCACCCTGGCCAAGCTGTCAGGCCAGTCACTGTCGTGCCATTTCCGGTCGCTCCTGACCAGAGGCAGCATGGCCCGGTCGGGCGTGTGCACACCCTCGTAGCTGAACCGGTCGCGGTCGGAAATCCAGGTCTCGTTCAGGGTGTCATTTTCCCGGGGCACCACACGCACCACCCTGTCGCGCAGCACGTGCAGGTAGACATTGGAGCCCACCCCGTCGTGCGGGGCCACCCCAGGCATTTGCAGCATCTCCCAGGAGCGGGCCTGCATGCGTGAAGGCTTGGCGTTCAGGGCCCCGACAGGACACACGTCAATTACATTTCCTGACAGCTCGGAACTGAGCGAGCGCTCGACAAAGGTACCAATCTCCATGAATTCGCTACGCCCGGTGGCACCCAGTTCACGAATGCCGGCAATTTCACTGCCAAACCGGACACAGCGCGTGCAGTGTATACAGCGAGTCATGTCGGTCGAAACCAGTGGTCCCAGGTCCTTGTCTGCCACCACGCGCTTTCTTTCAGTATACCGCGAAATATCCTTCCCGTACCCCATGGCCGTATCCTGCAGTTCACACTCGCCTCCCTGGTCACACACGGGGCAGTCAAGCGGGTGATTGATCAGCAGGAACTCCATCGTGCTTTTCTGGGCATCCAGTGCAGCCGGTGAATGGGTGTACACCTTCATGCCTTCTGCAACCGGAGTCGCACACGCGGGCAATGCCTTGGGTACCTTCTCGACTTCCACCATACACATGCGGCAATTGGCCGCCACCGAGAGCTTTTTGTGATAGCAAAAACGCGGAATACGGATGTCATACTGATCCGCCACCTCGATCAGCATGGCCCCTCTGGAGGCATATACCTCCCGGTCGTTGATAAACAGCTGAATGAGATTTTCAGACATCAGGGCCGGATCCTTGTTTCATGCCGCCCTGTTGCGGGAAGCCGGTTTGTCCAGCACACTGCACCCATGCTCGATGTAGTGGGCAAATTCATCCCGGTAGTGCCGGATGAAACTGCGCACCGGCATAGCCGCGGCATCCCCGAGCGCACAGATTGTCCTGCCTTCGATCTTGCGGGCTACGTCGTCGAGTTTCTCCAAGTCTTCCGGGTGGCCCTTGCCTTCTATGATGCGGCTGACCATCCGGTACAGCCAGCCGGTACCTTCCCGGCACGGCGTGCACTGACCACAGGACTCGGCAAAATAAAACCGCGAGATGCGCTGCAGAACCTTGACCATGTCCGTGGTGTCATCCATCACGATGACCGCACCCGACCCCAGCAGGGAACCAGCCTGGGCAATGGATTCGTAGTCCATGCTGGTATCCAGCATGACTTCCCCCGGCAGAACAGGTACGGAGGAGCCGCCGGGTATCACCGCCTTGAGCGTGTGCCCGGAACGCACCCCGCTTGCCAGTTCGAGCAGTTCCGAGAAAGGTGTACCAAGCGGGATTTCAAAATTGCCCGGACGGTTTACGTGTCCGGAAACCGAAAAACACTTCGTTCCCCCGCTTTTCTCCACACCCATGGCCATGAACCACTCTGCGCCGTTGCGCAGGATACTGGGGACCGAGGCAAAGGTTTCGGTATTGTTGATCGTGGTGGGCTTGCCGTACAGGCCCCTGCTGGCAGGAAACGGCGGCTTGAACCTCGGCAGGCCCTTTTTCCCTTCCAGCGACTCCAGCAGGGCGGTCTCCTCGCCACAGATGTAGGCCCCTGCACCCAGTGTATCGTGCAGATAGAAGGTAAAGTCCGTACCCAGTATGTTGTCACCCAGATACCCTGCCGAGTAGGCCTCGTTCAAGGCATCCGCAAACCGCATGTACGGTTCATCCAGAAACTCGCCGCGCACATAGTTGTACCCTACGGACGCCCCCATTGCATAGGCTGCAATGGCCATGCCCTCGATTACTGCATGCGGGTTGTACCGCAGGATATCGCGGTCCTTGCAGGTGCCCGGCTCGGATTCGTCCGAATTGCACACGACATAATTCTGCACACCCGTCTTGTGTGGCATGAAACTCCATTTCAGCCCGGTCGGGAACCCTGCCCCGCCGCGCCCTCTCAGACCGGATGCCTTGACCTGCTCGATGATATCGGCAGGCGGAATATTATCCTGCAGGATTTTCTCCCAGGCGGAATACCCGCCGAGACGGATATAATTTTCCAGTGTCCAGGGCTGGTCAAACTGCAGGGTTTCAAAACAGACGTTGTTCAGTTGCACCATCTTCTCAATCCAGACCTTCCAGAATCCTGTCAACTTGCTCGACCGTCAGATTCTCCTGATACACATGATTGACCTGCATCACGGGTGCGGCGCAGCATGCAGCCAGGCACTCCTCCTCCCTTTTCAGGAAAAACTTGCCGTCCGGGGTGCTTTCGCCCAGCCCGATGCCAAGCCTGCTTTTCAGATGTTCTACGATTTCGTCTGCCCCGCACAGCATGCAGGACAGGTTCGTGCACACCGACAGGGTATGCCTGCCGACCGGTTCAAGCTCAAACATGGAATAGAAGGAGGCGACTTCATACACGGCAATGGCCGGCATTTCCAGATAGCGGGCCACCGCATCCATCTTCTCCACCTGAAGGTATCCGTCCTCATGTTGCAGGGCACGCAGGGCGCCCAGTATTGCGGATTGTTTCTGGTCCACCGGGTAGCGCGCCAGCCAGGAATCGATCTCCCCGCGCACATATTCAGACAACACAGGCTGTGATGCGGGGTCTGTCATCGGTCTATTTCTCCAAACACGATGTCTTGGGACCCGATGATCGCCACGACATCCGCCAGCATGTGTCCTCTTGACATTTCGTCCAGTGCCGCCAAATGGGCGAATCCGGGCGCACGGATTTTCAGGCGGTACGGCTTGTTGGCGCCGTCCGACACCAGATAGATACCCAGTTCGCCCTTCGGGTGCTCAATAGCACAATAGACCTCGCCCTGCGGCAGGCAGTAGCCTTCCGTAAACAGCTTGAAATGATGGATAAGTTCTTCCATGCCCATTTTCATCTGTTCGCGCTCGGGTGGCGCAATCTTGTGATTATCCGTCATCACGGGTCCGGGATGGGTACGCAACCAGTCCACACATTGCCTGATGATCACATTCGACTGGCGCATTTCCTCGATGCGCACCAGGTAGCGGTCATAGCAGTCCCCGTTGACCCCTACCGGAATCTGGAAATCCAGGTGTCTATAGACTTCGTAGGGCTGCTTGCGGCGCAGGTCCCATTCGATGCCTGAACCGCGTAACATGGGGCCGGTAAAACCCAGCTGCAGCGCCCTCTCCGGACTCACGATGCCAATGTCAACGGTGCGCTGCTTCCAGATCCGGTTCTCGGTGAGCAGGGTTTCATACTCGTCCACACAGGACGGGAACCTGTGTGTAAAGTCTTCGATGAAATCCAGCAGCGAACCGGTGCGCGCCCGGTTCAGGTTTTCGACTTCCTTTTTGTTGTGCCAGCGCGACTCCACGTATTTTGGCATTTCATCGGGCAAGTCACGATGCACCCCGCCTGGCCGGTAGTAGGTGGCATGCATGCGTGTACCGGACACGGCCTCGTAGCAGTCCATCAGGTCCTCTCGCTCGCGAAAGGCATACAGGAACACGGTCATCGCACCGATATCCAGCGCATGCGCACCCAGCCACAGCAGATGATTGAGAATTCGGGTGATTTCATCGAACATGACGCGGATGTACTGTGCCCGTACGGGCGCCTGGATTTCGGCCAGCTTTTCGATGGCCAGCACGTAGGCATGCTCGTTACACATCATGGACACGTAGTCGAGCCGGTCCATGTAACCGATGCTGTGATTATACGGCTTGCTCTCGGCAAGCTTTTCCGTGGCGCGGTGCAGCAGGCCGATATGCGGGTCGGCATGCCGGACCACCTCACCTTCCATTTCCAGGACCAGTCTCAGGACACCGTGTGCCGCGGGATGCTGCGGCCCGAAATTCATGGTGTAGTTGCGCAACTCAGGCATCGTCTTCTTCCTGTTCAGCGGATTCAAACCGATAATCGTCCCGGATCACCTTGGGCACACTGATTCTCGGCTCAATGGAAACCGGCTGGTAGATGACGCGTTTTTGCTGCGGGTCGTAGCGCACCTCGACATGACCCACCAGGGGAAAGTCCTTGCGGAACGGATATCCGGTGAACCCGTAGTCGGTAAGCAGGCGGCGCAAGTCGGGATGACCCTCAAAAATGATCCCGTAGAGGTCAAAGGCTTCCCGTTCGTACCAGTTTGCCGAGGACCATATGTCGCACATGGAGGGCAACATGGGCAGGGTATTGTCTTCGCAGAATGCCTTGATGCGCAGCCGCTGGTTTCCGGATACGGAAAGCAGATGGTAGACGACCGCAAAGCGGGGCTCTTCCAGGGCCCTGGCCGGCGGTATATCCTCGAAAGTAAAGCGCCCGAAAGAGGCCTTCTGTGCACCGCGGCTGAATCCTGACGAGGTCGCCGATTCCGTGTTCCATTCACCCACCCCGAATTCCAGATAGTCAATTCCGGAGAGGTCGACAAGCTGTTCAAACCCGAAACCGGACGTGTCATGAAGCTGCGACATGACACCAGTGAGATCCTGTGCACTCACGGTCAGCGTGATTTCCCCGCGACCAATATCCAAGGCCTGCAGCCGTGAGGTAAAGGCGCGCTGCAGGTCAGTGCAGAATTGACGGATGCGGTCCTCCATGATGGCCGGGCCTAACGGGCAATGGTGCTGGTCTGGCGGATCTTGTTCTGCAACTGAAGAATGCCGTACAGCAGTGCTTCCGCGGTGGGTGGGCAACCCGGAACGTAGACATCGACCGGTACAATCCGGTCGCATCCCCTGACTACGGAATAGGAATAATGATAGTAGCCTCCGCCATTCGCACATGACCCCATGGAAATCACCCATTTCGGCTCTGCCATCTGGTCATACACCTTGCGCAGCGCCGGGGCCATCTTGTTTACCAAGGTGCCTGCCACGATCATGACATCCGACTGCCTCGGACTGGGCCGGAACATGACACCGAAACGATCCAGGTCATACCGTGCAGCACCTGCATGCATCATTTCCACAGCACAGCAGGCCAGTCCAAAGGTTACCGGCCACAGGGAGCCGGTCCTCGCCCAGTTGATGAGGTCGTCCAGCCGGGTCGTGACAAACCCCTGTTCGAGATACCCTTCTATTCCCATGAGATGCTTATACCCCTATACCGGACTCCCGTAACTGTTTCTATCGCCCATGCTCCACACACCTCCGGCACCGCCTCAATCCCAGTCCAGGGCCCCTTTTTTCCACTCATAGACAAATCCTACGGTAAGCACAACAAGGAATACCGCCATGGCAATAAAGCCTACAAGCCCGACTTCACGGATGGCCACCGCCCAGGGAAACAGGAAGGCAATCTCCAGGTCAAATATGATGAACAGGATGGCCACCAGGTAATACCGCACATCAAACTGCATCCTGGCATCCTCAAAGGCCTCAAATCCGCATTCATAGGGCGAGTCTTTCGCATCATCCCGGGTGCGGGGACCGAGTACCATCCCCATTGCCGTCGGAACCAGTGCCATGATGGCAGCCAGCACAATAAATATGAGAACAGGGAGATAGTTTTCGAGCATTACCAAATGTTCCCCTATTTCAATGGTCCGCAGTATCCGGATTCATCATACGCCCGCGTGCACGAGCATTCCCGGACAGGGTGCAATGGACCATTGTATCTGAATTCGAACGCCAGGGAGCCCCATATCTTCGCGCACACCACACTTTGGACACTGCCGGGAACCGGACCCAAACCCATATGCTACTGTTTTTCATGTATGAATAGACTTCGTTTTCAATCGTATTTAATTATGCGGGCATAAGTAGAGAGGGACCTATGTAGCAAGATCACAAGCACTGAAAAAGTATCACTTCCTGTCCCGTCACCACTTCTGGCCCAGTTCCTCATTAGTAGGCTCTTGGTTTCGCTTCTGCGCCGTGCAGTTCCCGGGGCCTGCTGTGCCGGCCAAGGCATAGTCCCTGCACGTCAGAAATAGGAATTGCCGGACCGGCACAATTCCCGGCACCATTGAACCCCAGTACGGGACAACATCCCGTATAAATCCAGCTGGACACCAGTCCAGAAGCGCCTGCCTGTACGGGCGCGAAAGTGAAGGGGCCTCGTGCAATGCCGGAGTACGCACCAGCGTGCAACCGACCAGTACCTCAAGCCCCAAACAGACCTGATGAACCGGACCCGCCTTGGGCGGACAGGCAGTCTGTATGCTATCATGGGGTATCGAACAACAACCTCGAGCAGCCCTATGAACCCCACATTATTTGAGAAGATCGGAGGACAGGAAACTGTAGAGAAGGCCTCTCATTTCCTGTATGTCCACATATTGCAGGATGAACATATCAAGCATTTTTTTGAAGGTATCGATATCGAGAAACAGCAACGCAAAATGAGTGCCTTTCTGACCTACATATTTGGTGGGCCATCCCTTTACATCGGCAAGGACATGCGTCGCGCGCACAAAAATGCTGTTGGAGACGGTCTGGGCGACAGTCATGTCGATTCCATGATGGAGTGCGTGAGAAAAGCGTTGTCCGATGTGCAGGTTGATGAGGAATCCATTGAAGAAGTGATCAAGACCATCGAAACGCATCGTGACGATGTACTGGGTAGGTGATCCGGAAAATTAACCGCTGAGCGTTTAAGCGTATAGGGTGCTGCCCAAGCGCTCATGTCCTGAGCTATGACAGGACAAAATAATCGGGGCTTCGCGACGCATGTACCCTGCCGATATTCACCTACGCCGTTTCACAGCACGTGCACGTTCGGGCGAGCCGCTGCAAGAACCGGACATTCCTGCCAGGCTGTTTGCTATGAACCATTGAATCAGTGGTGCTTCAAGTAGGTACACCATGCGAAAACTTGTCATCGGCCTTCTTGCTCTGTTTCGACGGATTTCTCTTTTCATCTGGAAGATACGTGGCAAGACGGAAGATGATGCGGCTGCACAGCGGGTAGTCAGTGGAGTGTCCTGGAGTGAGTTCTGCGATTCGCTTAAAGCCGCAGGCGCCGCATTGCAGTTTCCCGGTGCGCCGCGAGACCCGTTCAGTCAGGCAGAAGGCTATCGATATCTGAGCCGCATCACCCGTGCAGGCCTGATGGCATTCATTGAACACGCCGATGCGAAGGCACCTGTACTGCACCGCGTGGTCAACGAGTTCACCAAACTCGGAGCAGACAACCCTGATAATTTCTATCAGACGGCCGCGCTGGACGGGAACTGTGAATACAGGATCATCGGGCGGCGCAACTCCATCGCGTATCTGAGCTTTGGCACCCAGTCCGGCAATTACGGGCAAGGCAGCGGTTTGCCTCCCACCGGTCACATAGAATCCGACCAGATAGAAATGGACGAGGACGGATCTTTCGAACTGGTGCTCAGCCGTCGTCCGCAAGCCAGGAACTGGCTCCCCATGAAACCTGAAACAGGAACCCTGGTAGTGCGCCAGACTTTCCTTGACCGGGAATCGGAGATTCCCGCCGAACTGCACATCGAACGCATCTACCGCCCCGAGGATGAGCGCCGCCCCGCTCCACTCACCCCAAGACAGTTTGACGAAGGATTACAGAAAGCGAGTGCTTTGGTGGCAGGTGCACCATTACTGTTCGCCAAATGGGCGCGTGATTTCCAGAAACACAGCAACGAACTGCCCATGTTCGATCCGGACGTATCATTGAATGCCGGAGGAGATCCCAACATCGCCTACTACCACAGCCACTGGGCGGTTGCACGTAACGAGGCTCTGCTGATAGAGGTCATGCCTCCGGAATGCGAATACTGGAACTTCCAGTTGAACAATTACTGGATGGAATCCCTGGACTATCTCCATCACAGGATCCACACCAACAAACATCTGGCCCAGTACGAAGATGACCATTCCGTGCGACTGATCGTGGCGCATGAAAATCCCGGCCATCCTAACTGGATCGAAACAGCCGGGCACTCCTTCGGCACCATGTGTTTCCGATGGGTACGGGCCACAGAACACCCCCAGCCCCGGACTCGACTGGTCAAGTTAAGCAGCCTGCAGAATTAGCGGGAACACGGGAATTGCCATGACCAAACGGGGCTTTGTAACGTCCACGGACTACGAAAACCCCTACCGTCCGCTTCCGGTCCGGGCGTTTAATTTCATCGGCAGAACACGCAGGAACCTCGGACGGCCAGGCTCCCTGGCAATCGAGGCACTTGTTGACGCGGCCAGGCGAAAAGCCCGGCTCACAGACCTTGGCGATGATGGACATTTGCATGCCCTGGAAATGCTGGTCCGGTCAATCAATGACGAGGCCGAACTGACAGCAACAGGCAGGCTGATACAAAAATCCCGACTCACCCGTGCGCTGGTTCATCGCTTGCGCATCGAGGAACTGCTCAGGAGGCATCCGGAAATCCATGACATCGATCTCGGTACGATCATCATGATTACCGGATTGCAGCGCACCGGAACCACCATCATGCATCGCCTGCTGAACTCCAATCCGGATATCCGGGGTGTGTCCGGTGTGGAGGCGCTGGAGCCTGTCCCGGCAGGCAATGTGGAGGCACACGGGACACGCGCCTCGAAACTGCGTGCAGTGCTCGCACAGCGCACGATTTCCTACCTGTCACCCCAGTTCATGGCGGTCCATCCGGTCGACCCCAATGAGCCTGAAGAGGATGTCATGCTGCTTGACCTGAATTTCATGAGTCAGGCACCCGAGGCCACCATGCATGTACCGACGTACTCCCGCTGGCTGGAGGAACAGGATCATACGCAGACCTACGAATACTTTCGCAAGATCCTGCAGGTTCTGTGCTGGCAACGCCCCGGCAGGTGCTGGGTGTTGAAGACGCCGCACCACATGGAATATCTCAACGTGTTTCTGAAAGTCTTTCCCGGGGCAACGGTCGTGCAGACCCATCGGGATCCGCGAAAAGCATTACCATCTTTTTGCAGCATGGTTGCGCACGGCCGTGCAATCTTCAGCGATCACGTGGACCCGAAGGAAATTGCCAGGCATTGGTGCAGAAAGACGCACAGGATGGTTGAATTGACCCTGCAGACCCGGGCCGAAGCAGATCCCGGTCGATTTGTCGATGTATCGTACTACGACCTGATCAAGGACCCCATGACCCAGCTTCACCGAATCCACGGCCAGGCGGGGATCGATTTTGGTAGCGAGGCCATGCGAAAAGCCGAACAGTACACGAACGCACATCCACAAAACCGTTTCGGCAAACACGCCTACCGGTTGGGCGATTTCGGGCTGAATGAGGACATGATCGAAGAATACTTTTCCGGTTACCGGGAGAAACATGCCATCCCGTTCGAATAATCCGGTTACATACAGGCACACGAAATCCAAGAATCAAGCGAAGGACACCCGGCATGGCTCGTAAATCCAAACAGATCGGTGATGGCACCTTCATCAACGCCACACTCCGTGCAATTCGGGATATCCGCCGGCCGAAGACGGCGGAAGTCAGCCCGGTTGCGAATGACGTGCGTGTTGATGGCAAGACCTGCCTGGTTACCGGAGCCAACAGCGGCCTGGGCAAGGCTGCCGCGGTCGAGCTTGCAAGGCGCGGTGCGAACATGATCCTGGCCTGCCGGCCCGGGCATGATGAGGCCTGTGATGAAATCCGGCGGCTGTCCGGCTCTAGGACCGTGGAGCTGATGGAAGTGGATCTTGCCGACCTCAACTCCGTGCATCACTTCTGCGACCTCATGGACCAGCGCAACCTGCACCTCGACATCGCGCTCATGAATGCCGGCCTGATGCCTGCCAGGTCAAGAAAGACACCACAGGGATACGAGATGATGTTTGCGGTTCATTTCCTGTCTACACGGGTGATGATCGACCGGTGGCTGCAAGACCGGGTGATCCAGCCTTCCAGCCAGCCCGGCGACACCCCGCGTATCGTACTCATCGCCTCCGAATCGCACCGCTCCTCCTATACCATTGACTTCGATCACCTCGGTGCATACACCGAATACGGGATGAATGAAAGCCTGAAACACTACGGCCTCAGCAAGCTCACCCTGCTGACGTTTGCGACCGAGCTTTCCCGGCGCCTGAACCCAGGTGACGATGTTCAGGTCGCGGTGCATGCGATGTGCCCCGGAGGGGTGGCCACGAACATTTCCAGAGACACACCATCATTTCTCAAGCCACTGGTCAACTCGTTTTTCGGGCACTTCTTCCAGTCTCCCGAAGAGGCAGTCCGCCCTGCAATCTACCTGTGCTGCGCAGAAGCTGCCGGGCAAACTACGGGTATGTACCTGCACATGATGCAACGCAAGGCTGTCTCCGCCACCGCATCGAATCCTGAAAACGGAACCCGGCTGTGGGAAACCAGCGAACCCCTGATTGCAAGATTGCGGGAATCGCTCTGACTGCTATCCGAACATGCCGCGTACACTGGCCAAATCCGTCAATCATCTGGCGCACCTGTACACCCGCAAGCCGATGGCAGAAAGGGTCGATATGTCGGGCCGCAACGTTATCGTGACCGGAGCTTCTCCGAATTCTCTCGGGTATGAAACTGCCAGGATTCTTGCCAGCTGGGGGGCTACGGTCGTCGCGACCAGCCGGCACAACGTCTCGCTGATGGAGAACTCCCTGAAGGACGACTTGCGCACTACCGGCACCGGTGGGAATACTCTCAGCGCCCACAGGCTGGATTTGTCCGATGTCGACAGCGTCAACCGGTTTGCGACGTGGTACCGCAAACACCATGGAGGGAACCTGCATGCACTGGTCAATAATGCAGGCATCCACAGGAACATCTTCAATCCGCGAAGAAAACCACCCCTGTCCCGGGATGGCTTTGAAATTCATTGGCGCACCAACTATCTTGGAGCCTTTCACCTGACGAACGTTTTGCTGCCACTCCTGAAACAAGGTGGCCTGGAAAGCGGGAATGCGCGAGTGATCAACGTGGCCTCCCACCTGCACGACAGGGTGGGCAACAAAGACCTGTTCCATGAAAGCAAACGCTACCATTCCTGGGATGCGTATGGGCGGTCCAAGCTGGCGCTGATTCATCATTCGTTCGAGATTGAAAGACGGTTCTCGAAACCATACAACCTGCAATCGGTGGCAGTACATCCGGGATCCGTGAATACCAACCTCACAAAGATGAAACCTCCGCAAGGAAAGGTCAAAATGACTTTGTATCGAATTAATGCTTCACTTGCACCCCTGGTACTGCTGCCTTCGAACTATGGGGCACAGACCATTGTGATGTGTGCCAGCAAGCAGCCCTTGCAAGGCGGAGCCTACTACTACCGCTGCACGATTGCAGAGACCACCGATGACAGCAAAGATGAGACCGCATCCAAGCTGCTGTGGGACCAGACGCAAGCGTGGGTCGAGACTCTCGCAAAACCTGAATGGAGTGAGCATGAGCAAGTTTGAAGTCCAGACTGATCGTATCCAGATTAATGCACCGATTGATTTTGTCTGGGATATCCTGACCAACGTCGAAACATACGGCAAATGGAATCCATTCACGCCACGGGCCCGAACCGATTTCAGGATCGGATCCCCGGCCCATCTGCTGGTCAGGATGGGACCGGGAAGGATGAAAGTCACCGAAACGGTATGTGCGGTTGAGAAACCCCGGCTCATTGCCTGGAACAAGGCATTCGGATCACGTCACCTCCTGCTTGCGGTGCGTGAACAACATCTGGAACCTGTGGGTGAGGCACGCTGCAGCTACCACAACACGGATCGCTTGACCGGCTTGCTGGCTCCGGTGATATTACTGTGTTTTGGCAGCTATATGCACCGTGGTTTCAGCGATGCAGGCAAGGGATTGAAGCATTATTCGGAAGCAATGTATGCGAGGACGAAAGCAGGTGGTACTCATCATCAATCGTAAAGCGGGGACCGGCAAATTTCCTTACCAGCCGGCACAGGCAAGACCTGGTCAATGCAGTCAATCAGGCAACAACTAATTGAATCCAGGTCCCAAGGTAGATCGCACCGTGTTTTTCATATCATGCAGACAACAGGTGCGGGTAAAACGTACTTTGCATTTGAAGGCCAGCCGGTCCGAAGTGACTAATGGCCTAACACGCTGTAGTTACCGTCGACAATCAGTCGAATCGATACATACAGCCCCAGCAACCCGGACAATACCCAGACAGAATTTGCTCCCCAGATATAAATGTACATTTCGCTTCTGCTGAGCTGCTCGTGCCTCTTGGCGACAAAAAAGCTCACCCAGTAAACAGAACTGACGTACGTCCATTGCCAGAACAGCATGATACCCAGAATACCCACGAACAGAACCGGCAAGATTTCGAACGTGAATGCTGCATACAGGATCAGTGATGGAATTGCCGTGAAAAATCCGTTGGCAATATCAACATTGAACCCGTAGGTGCGACGGTCCGTGTAGGCACTGTCGTACAAGGAATACGTCGCCCAGGTATCGGCCCAAAGCGTCGGGGACAGGATTTTTCTTAACGGAACCTCTGAGGCCAGAAATTCAGCAGTTGGTGCTCGGCCAGTTTCCGTTTGCCTTTTACGCCAATACTCAGCACGTTCCCCGATATAGTCTCGTCGCCAAAAAAGACATGCCTCCCAGTAGCAGATTATCAGGTTGATCGAGAAAAACAGGCTTACCAGGCAGTAGAACGCGTTCAGAGTCCCATTCTCCCAATAATTGACGCCTATGCCAGTAGCAGCAAACACTGTGACCGTCATCACAGCAACCCATCCAACTCGCATCTTCAAACCGGCCATACAAATTTTTGGAACACAGGGGACTGGTCAGCTTCGCATTCGCCCAGCAGCAGCCGTTTTGGTTGAATACTTCTTAACAATTTCTTGGTACCCCATCTGTTTACGGTCAAGTTGAAGCGGCGCCTATGGATTTCGTGACTTCAAACCAAGTTCTCGGAATATCTTTTGGGCACCAAAGCAATAGGGCGTCGTCTGCCAGATGATGGAAATGCGTGCAGTGGTCAATAGACAGATGTAACGTACCCGGAGTATAAAGTTTTCGTAGATCATAAAACCACTCATGTCACGTGTGTTAGAAAACGAAAATTTGCTGCCATAACCGGGCTGTTCAACAGGGGAAAAGCTTCACGTCATTGCATTTGATTCATAGATGAGATGTATCGATCCCATGTAATTTAGCCAGTTGTGCCTGGTTCAGAACCGTATTAAAACAGGCATCTATTACGATTGTGTACTACACTAGGCACGTAAAGCTTCCACGCAAATAACAAAATTACTAAAAAACATATTGACGTGGCCTTAAATCAACAGCCTGTCAAAGGCGTCCTCCTGGTTATTGCCTCAATCGCCTTTGCCTTGGCCCTGGGTGGAATTTTTACCGGAGTGCTAGGCCTCAGCGAGGAGCAAGGCACGATGGTTTTTGCGGTCTGTTTTGCTAATTTTTGGCATCTTGGTGTCTCATGGGGCGGTTGGCCGGGGGGCCTTGTGACCCAGAACCGCATATTGCGAGGATTGATCAACTGGTTGTTGGCAATGCTCTCGGTCCTGATTACGCTAGGAATATGGTCCTGGGGCTATGGATTGCCCTTCCACGAAACTCCCGTTGCACTGTGGGCCCAGACTTGCATCTTCATGGCAGTAATGCAGATCTTCCTGTTCCGTAACCGCCTGATCACACCATGGGATTTGGCAGACACCATCGAGTGGGAAAATAACTCACGACAACCGCTAAACGGGATCGCAAATTTTCTGTTCGCGCTTGTGTTCATGCCCACGGCTCTGTTCTTTGTACCGACGATATGGGGAATGGAACCGCTCTATATACCATGGTACTGGTTCCCGATGTCCGTGGTAGTGGTGGACTTTTGTGATTGGTGGCCCTTTGACCGGCTTGGTCAGCCCCGCGCAGGGATCCTTAACACAGGTATGGTCGTGATCGGCACAGTACTCTTGATGATTGTTTTCTATCACCTCGGATTCGACTTTTTCGATGAGGGTGTGCCGGGGACTCAAGCGGCTATCTTCGCTGCGGTGTGGACGGCCTTTGCCCTGATACAGGGCTGGACGATGAACATGTGGCCCTTTGGTCACTGGCACCGAGGCAAGAAGGCGGGTATAGCCCTCGTTATAACGTTAACGATCTCAGCCGTGGCCTTTGTTGCCATTCTAAAATTTATACCCGTAGAACAGTACAATGCCGTGATCTTCTGGCTGTTTTCCTGGTTATGGGCACTTGTATGTTTAGCTGCACCAGGCTACTTCCATCTCTTTTTCTGGGGCTATGAGGAAAACCCCCATGCAGCGGGTACGCAGGGTGCAGGGTATAGCGGAAGCGCATCGTTTTAAGGTACCAGGCACTGCCGAATGCCCATTGTACCCATATGATTATGAAATAATTGCTATCTTGTAACCAGTTTGGTTGTCCTCATATTCGTATCAAAAGGACATGAAAAATATTTCTGCGCTATTTCCTCAACGCAATTGCTGGAACAAGTGTTCCGGATCAAAATAACCTCGAACAGTTTTTACCTTTCCGTCCTCGACCGTGATGAAGTCACAACCGGGCAATGTTATCTTTCGATTCGTCGGCTGGAAATCTCCTACAGGACCCTTATGGGTTCCAAATAGCAGCCACGGCGCAGCCACCATGTTGTTACTCGCAACCGTATTGCTGATCAGCTCCAGTTTTAAATCCGGAAATGCGGCGAACAAACTGTTTGCATACTCTGCATACGCCTAGCCGGTCAAATCTTTGCCTCCTACAGGGTCGCTGTAAGTACCATCCGGTGTAAGAGAATCCAGAATGGCATCTACATCATGGCTATCCCAGGCTTCGAAATAAACCTGCACGGCTTCTGTTGGCGAGTTCATACGATCTCCTCTTAGTAACCATTCATACGCTTGAGTTAATAATTTCTGTTTAGTTACAAAAGCACGATAGAGAAATATAGACAGCCTGAAATCCAGGCATGATGAGAATCAATTTCTCTGATCGGTTCTACCAAATTACTGTTTTGCTTTGCGCGGACATTGATGCTTTGACATCTCTTCAAATTCAGCAAGTTGTTCGTCGGTCAACACCTCTTTGAGTTGAGCATGTGTGTCAGCACGCAATTCTTTAAAAAAGCTTTTCTTCTTTTCGCGCTTGGTTTGCATGATTTCGTGAAATTGAGCTTCCTGTTCAGAGGTAAGTTCAAGTTTTTCGGCCATGCGGTCCATGTGTCCACCATGCCCAGCGGATACAGAGGCCGATCCAATACCAAGTACAGCAGCAACAAGAAAACCAAGTAGTAATTTGTTCATGAGACTCTCCTTGAATTTGATTCCCAAATGAATGTATTAACCAACATGACTAGGCTGCACCTTGCATAAAGTAATGTCAAACCTCTTGACCATACAGCAGCTTTTGTGAGCAGGTAGACATGGTTGAGGGTTACCAATTTTAGTGCCGCACTGATAAGTCCTCATATGTCTGCTTGCGGCTATCAGCGGTCATTCGAGCCACTTATGCATAACTAGTGCATCACCAATCCTATTGCAGGATGATCAAACGCTTTGGGTAACCGGCCTACGGTTTCAAAGCCTAGCTTAGTCCAAAGTCTTACTGCCCCTTCATTTGTAGAAGCAACAAAATTAAATTGCATTGCTTTGTAACCCAGTTCGAGAGCTATTTTCTGCAAATGTTCACACATAGAAGTAGCAAGGCCTTTGCCACGCGCAGCAGATGACACCATATAGCCACAATTACAAACATGATTCCCAAGACAATTCTGATTTGTCTTAATATAATATCCGCCTTGGGGAAGGCTGGTGTTGAATCGATGTGACATCCCGTATTTCAGATTTTGCCGGCAGCAGATATGGGATGGTATTGGACATGGCCAGGGACCTTTTCCAGCACCCCTCTGAACCTAGGATAACTGGAGAGTTTGCCATCAATGTGCTAAATGTCTGTGACAGGTTCTGATGGCCAGTCCAACTCGTCCTCGTCGACTCGATGAGTTTCCGCCAAACCCCGGCGAATCCATTCACGAACTGACGGATCACATTCCACAGCGCTGCAATAACCGGCGGTATCATCATCCAGGTCCACCGGGATGCTGCGAAAACGCATCACCACTGGAGCGTACATCGCATCGGCAATGGTAAACTCACCGAAAAGCCAGGGTCCACCATCTGCAAAGCGATCCCGGCAATAACGCCAGACTGCCTGGATCCGTTCTACATCGGCAATTGCCTCCTCACTCAACCTGTACCCGGGGAACCGGCGACGCAGGTTCATGGGCGCCTCGTTGCGCAGGGCACCAAAGCTGGAATGCATTTCCGCGCTCACAGAACGCGCTACTGCCCGGGCCTTCGGGTCTTGCGGCCAAGGCCTCGTATCAGGAAAGCGTTCGCCCAAGTACTCTAGGATAGCGAGCGAATCCCACACCTCAGTAGCATCATCCAGCAGAACTGGCACCTTGTCATTGGAAAACCGCCTCGAGAGGACCTGATGCAAATCTTGGCTGAACAGGTCGTAGCGCCTGACCTCCACCGGAAGATCATGTTTTTTCACGAACAGCCAAGGTCGCATCGACCAGGTGGAATAGTTGTAGTCACCGATAATCAGTTTCATTTTTGGATACGAACTGTGTGGAAGTGAAATGGAAACCCAAGTATAAGCATCTCGACCTTGCCAATTACTGGATATTTATATACTTGAAACGATCGTTCTTGCTCCTTTGCAAAATCTGGTATATAGCTAATGGCTTTGATACAGCGATTAAACGTAATTAAAGGTCCAGGAATGAATCATCCATGTTAGAGATCAGACCCAACTGTGAAGTGTGCGATAAGAATTTACCGCCATATTCAACTGAAGCCTACATCTGCTCCTATGAATGTACGTATTGTAAAGCCTGTGCAGAAAATATTCTTCACAATGTGTGCCCGAACTGTGGAGGTGGACTATCACCGCGCCCTATTCGGCCTGAAACTGAACGTCGTGCCGGTGTAAGCCTGGCAAAACAACCCGCATCAACCAACCGTGTACATACGAAATACAGCAGCGAGGAAATAAAAGAATTTACAGAGTCAGTTAAAGATATAAGCCCGGAGAATCGCTAGATATGAAAAAGATTAGTCCTCATTCCCACCAGGTAATCTCTGCCCTTCATTCAATCCATTTTTTACTGCGGGTCAGGAGTTTCAGTTTGCATGTCTGATAACTTGAAATATCCGACATTTGATTTGCTTCGGTTCTGCCCTGAATAAAAATTCCTTTGGCCAATTTCGTCTATAGTTCACCCAAGTGTCAGCCTTCAGTTTCTCTAGAAAACCAGTTATGAGAAGTTCGGATCAAATTCAGACTCAAGCCTAGGTGGGCAGGGCAGGTCAAACAACGCTGGTGTTGGAGGCCGCCTTGTTCTCGTCAGCTGCCGTCATAGGCGCGGCGCACCTCGTCAACGATGATCGCCAGCCCATGCTCGACCCGGTTCCAGTCATCGGCGTAACTGATACGGATGCACTCGTGCTTGTGGAGCCAGTCGTCCATCTCAAGCCCTGGAAAAAAATGATGGCCAGATACCACGATAACCCCGCGCGCCTTCAACCGTTCGTAGAGTACGGCATTAGTGATCGAAAGTCCCGGCATCCACAACCACAGGAAGAATGCTCCTTCAGGACGGTGGATCAGGGTATCATAACCGTCAAAACCCTCTCTTAGCAGTTCGAGGGTTCGTTCGGCACGCTCGGCATAGTGAGGTCGAATGACCTCTCGGGATAGCGCAAGCATCTCACCGCTCTCAACGAGATCGGTGGCAAGCGCAGGACCAAGGCTTCCGGGCGCCAGACAGAAGACCGCGTTGATTACCCCAAGGGCGGAAATTATATCCTCTTTAGCAATCACGATCCCGGTGCGAAGCCCTGGCATCCCTAGTTTCGAAAGACTCATACAGAGAATCGTGTTGTCGTCCCAGACGGGTTCCGCATCGCCGAACACAATACCAGGAAAGGGCAGTCCGTAGGCACTGTCCACGATGAGCGGTACGCCACGGGCACGGGCAAAGGCGCCGAGGCGCCGCAACTCCTCATTGGTCACGACGTTGCCAGTCGGATTCGTGGGCCGCGATAGGCAGATTGCGGCCACGTCGTTTACGTCTTCCAGACCCTCAAAGTCCACTCCGTACTTGAACAGCCTGTCTCCCAACTCGTTAATGGTTGAGCGACAGGACGTCAACAGGCCCGGGATAAACCCCACATCCGTGTACCCAATGTATTCAGGTGAAAGCGGCAAGAGAATTTGACCGGTCCGGTGTCCGTTCCCACCAACCATAGGCTCCGCGAACAAGTTGAACAAAGCGAGAAAGGCAGATTGACTGCCGTTGGTGACAGCGATATTGCGTTCGCTAAGTTCCCATCCCTGCTCGCGTCGCAACAGACGGGCAAGAGCGCAGGCGAAGTTTCGATCCCCCTCCGGTGCGTCGTAGGTCCCGATCGCTCTTTCGAATGCGCCATTGCGCTGCATGAGTGCCTGCATCCGGTGTCGGAAAACTATTTCTGCATCCGGAATGAGGCTCGGGTTTCCACCGCCGAGATTTGCGATCTTGCTGCCAGCGATCGCGATCTCGCCAAGATCATTCATGAGCGACCTTGTACCTGATGTGCTCATGAGCCGCTGACCGAACGTCGAAAGCACCATGGTCTATCCCCAATGTTCGCTCGCCGAGATCTCCATAGTACCGCACATCAGATGAAGACGGCAGTTCTCCCGAAAATCTGCTTTGCTTACCCATGGTACTCCACAACGCACATCACGCACCTTTATGCTTGTCAGCATGGTGACTCCATAGTAAAGGGTTCCTCCACTTGGACGTTATTGGATGTTTGAGGATGTCACTGGAAAAATGTAATGGTGATGGCCGGCATTGAGATGATCTGACGTCCAGTATTTCAGATCTTTGGTCAACTCCATATTTCAGATTTTGCCGGCAGCAGATATGGGATGGTATTGGACATTGCTGGACAGCTCAAATCGTGAGTCGTAGGTATTGAAACGAAACATAACTTACTGCATTTAAAGAAATTAGTTGATCTTATTTTTGTCAGGTAAACCATTCGGATTTTCATTAGCACCATACTGGCATGTGATACTTGGACCACAAAGATATATCGATAATAGCTGGCATCGTAAAATATCTTTTGCTCAATTAGTTTTGTGAAGTTGCATTGACCGGTTGAGATCACCGTCATAAGCTGATACTAGATTAGCGTATTTCAGTAATTCTGGATGCAGCACTTGAATGAAAACTGTCCGGACAGCTGGCCTGACAAGAATGTCCAAGAAACATCGCAACACCACTAATCTTGATATCGTATACGAGTATCACGATCAAACTAAACACCAACTTCAACGCTATGCGCGTTCATTGGGTTACATGGATTGGAAGAATCAACCTGATCCATTCCGGCGTTATGACCAGTCATTAATCCTTCCACTTGACCATCCGCACAGTACAGAAACGCCAAGCTATGACTCGTTATTCGAAACATACCAAACACCTGCAGCACTCATAAACCGGGATTCCATCAGCCGTCTCTTTTATGAAAGTCTCGCGATTTCTGCCTGGAAACAGGCGGGCGGAAATCGCTGGTCTTTGCGGGTCAATCCTTCAAGTGGCAACCTCCACCCTACCGAAGCATATTTGATAACCGGGCCGATTCAGGATTTAAGTGAAGTAACCGCTGTTTATCACTATTCTGCCTACGAACATGCATTGGAGCGCCGAGTTATCCTGACGAAGGAGGAATGGCGTGCCTTGAGTAATGAACTGCCGCCGGATTTCCTGTTGATTTCATTGACCTCGATCTATTGGCGTGAATCATGGAAATATGGTGAACGAGCCTTTCGTTACTGCCACCACGATGTTGGGCATGCAATTGGTGCTGTCACTTTCGCTGCAGCGGCCCTCGGTTGGAAGACCAGGCTAATTCATTGCGTGACCGATACCGACCTGGCAACGCTGTTAGGGCTGCACCAACAAGAAGGCATTGAGACGGAACATCCGGACTGCCTGCTGGCAATTTATCCATTTGTTACAGATAGAACATGGACAGACCCCATCATTGATCTCCCTGTTGCATTACTTGAACGTCTTAAAACAACCGAATTTGAAGGCAGTCCAAATGTATTAAGCAATGAACATCATGATTGGTCAATCATTGAGCATGTTGCGAAAGCATGTCGTTTCAACAGTCCTCGTCCATTACATCACGAACAGCATTCCCGAATAGAACACAACCTTAAAGATGAGTTTGATGCAGACAGGCGAGTATCCGCTCGAAGGATAATAAGGGAACGCCGAAGTGCACTGGCGATGGACGGGCATGGCACGATCAGCAGCAATACATTTTACAGAATGCTGATGCATGTTATCCCGTATGGGGGGAATAACATCATGGAGGTATTGCCCTGGCGGGCATGCGTTTCGCTCGCCATTTTCATCCATCGTGTGGATGATCTGCCAGCAGGACTGTATATGCTGGTGCGCGACCCTGCTCATGAAGCTTCATTCAAAAAGGCATTACGTTCTGGACTATGCTGGGAAAAACCCGAAGGTTGTCCGAAGATGCTCCCTTTGTATCAACTGCAAGCAACCGATGCATGCGAGGTTGCGAAAATAATCAGTTGTCATCAGGATATTGCAGCAGACGGTGCCTTTGCACTCGGTATGCTGGCAGCGTTCGATGCCAGTCTTGCACAGCACGGCGCATTGTTTTACCCACGCCTGTTCTGGGAAACGGGATTAATAGGGCAAATCCTGTATCTGGAAGCTGAAGCCGCCGGGATTCGATCTACGGGAATCGGCTGCTTTTTTGATGACGTCATGCATGAGGTGCTAGGCATCAGTGATCACAGTTGGCAAAGTCTGTACCATTTCACTGTCGGTGCGCCCGTGGACGATTCGCGCCTGCAACCACTGCCTGCTTACTGGCACCTGAACCGCAACCAGACCGGATAGCTGCCCTAACGTAGGCTTTGCCAGACGATAGGCCCGTAGTCGAAGCTCAATGCCTAGCCTCCTGTATGTCAAAATTTTATAAATTCTCTACATACCAACATAAAACACATGTCATCAGGATGCCACCATCTTGTAGCTCGATGAATCACAAAGGAAAGTCAATATAACTAATGAAGAAGTAGCAGCAAGTGTCGCATCACCGAAGCTGAAGGGATCATCGAGTACCGCCGAACCCGGCCGAGAGATCCTCGCGCACGATTACCCCGCCCATGCCTTCGTGCCCGGTTCCAAAGAACGCGCCGGTTACCATTCCGGTGTCTCCACCTGCCTGGATAAAGGTGTTGCCCCGTACTTCGACACGGTAGCCAAGATCGCCATCTTTCCATATCGACCCCGTGCCTACAGCACCGGGTATGGCGCCCTCGGGCCAGTATTCCAGCCCGGTGAAGTTCAAGTCGCCGTTGAGTGATTCAAGGTGGACAGTAAGGTCGGCGACCCCGGCGACAGCTTCCACCTCAGGTGTGATCCCGAGTAGACGTCCTGACCAGCTCGCAGTTTCGGCGAGGCTCGGGTTCTCCACAAGTGCAGTGTTGGGTGCAGGCCCGGAAGCCCAAGGCTGTAGGAGGTCGTTCGAGAAAGCCACCCCGAAAGCGACCTCGCCCGCGGGAAGACCAAGTACGCCGTAGATATGCGTGGAGGTGTCGGCCCATGGCCCGAGGTCGATGGCGTCTGGCGTACCAGCAGGCTCAATACGACTGTAGACTGCGAGCAGTGCCGCGCGGTCGAGCGGGTGAAGGATGTACTCCGTTGGACCATCACCGCCGCCCGCAACCATAATGCTGTCGGGGAACTGTGCCGGGTCGGGATGTTGGCGCCCTAGAATATGAATGAGTTCGTGGGCAATGACACCCAACCGCTCGTCGCCCTTGGTGCGAGTCGGATCGATCCAGATTTGCCCACCCGTAATCTCGATGCTGAAAGGCCGATCCGGATCGCCTGTTGCGTATATCTCATAGTTCGGCAGGGCAAGGCCGATGTCCTCACCCTCTGGAGGACGAACTTCTTCCGGCCAGCTCTCCTGCGCTGCAAATGTGATAGTGACTTCCGAAGGGCCAGGCTCGTTACTGAAGCCAATCTGCCAGTCACGTGGCAGGGCCATGTTCAGGATCTGCACAACGCGTACGGCCTCGTCGACGAGTTCCGGTGAAGTGCCTTCGGCGACGCGGACAATTGGTGGGTCAGCCGCAAACCGCAGCAGGAGACCATCGGGAAACAGCTGTTCATCGGAGCCCGCCTCAACACCGTAGCTCATGTAGGAAGTAGCCTCCTCGTGCAGATATGCAGCCAGTTCGGCCCTCGTTACGGTATTGGGCAGCACGCCATGATGAACGGAAGCCCCTTCGTGGCGGGCGGCTGGCGGCAGAGCATCGATTGCAGGTGCCGCCGCTGCACCGACATGCAGGACATTGTCGAGATCAAGGACCGGGGCCTGTGCAGCGTGGATAGGTTCCTGCATCGGCAGAACGGGTAACGACAGATGGGTATTCTCGCCGCCCATACAGGATGCGAGGACGAAAATACAGGCGATGACGGCCAGGTATCGGATCATGTTCATGTAAATATACTGTAATAAATACTCTCAAATCATTTGGCAGATAGCCGGCATTGAATCAATATGACATCCAGTATTTCAGATTTTTGATCCGTACCGTATTGCAGAATTTGCCGGCAGAAAATATGGGATGTAATTGGATATTATCGAACAGCTTATATGGTGCCGATGGCCGGACTCGAACCGGCACGAGGTTACCCCCACTAGCCCCTCAAGCTAGCGCGTCTACCAATTCCGCCACATCGGCAAATTCTGTGCGGTAAAGCATATTTTAACGCAAGACCGGGGTTACTGAGCCTTATTCCCCTGATACAGATATAAAGCCGGATAATTCTTAATTCTGTTATTCCCAAATTCCAGAAAATCTTTCTCCATATTTTGAAAATGAAGGCACTCACACACTCTGCCGGTCATACTCTATTGAACGCCTCAAGTAATTTTGTGCACTTCTTCTGTGAATCGGTCATCTCGGGTGCAGGCTGCAGTGGGGCACACCCAAAAATTGACCCTCAATCCTTCAAAACTTATAACTTCCCTACCCTTCTGCCTGCAACTCGCTTCAAAATCCGACGATTGTTTCGTCGAGCAAGTTAGCAATTCGTGGTAAATACCATATATTACAGGTCTACCTGAACCTTTCTCATCGAAATCATGCAACTGAACCCTGAAACAGGAGAATAGTGATGGATAAAGTATTCGATTGGAGTGCACCCCTGATAGCCGCATCTACGCGGATGTTTCAGGGTTTCTTGGAATACCTGCCGCAATTGATCGGCGCTATAGCTGTCCTGATTTTGGGATGGCTGATTGCAAAAGGAGTCAAGGTGCTGACGATCCGAATGGGTCGAAGCTTTGATCGAGTGCCCAAAATGATTGGTCTGGGAGGCATTGCACCCAAAAAACAGGTCAATGAATCGGTTCTGATTATTGTCAGCAATGTTGTATTTTGGCTGGTTATCCTGTTCTTCCTGACCTCTGCTACCAACCTGATGGGGTTAACCATGTTCACCGGATGGCTGGATCAAGTCATCGGGCATTTGCCCAATATCCTGTCGGGCGTCTTGATCATTGTAGCCGGTATCGTCGTTGGCAATCTGGTCAGGGATGCCACCCGCACGGCGACGCAAAATATGCCAAGGAGACAACGGGCACTTTTGTCTCGTGGAGCCCAGATCTTTTCGATGGTGACAATGATTGTCATCGGGGTTGACCAGATTGGAATCAATATCGCGGTGTTACTTACTGTGATTTCAATCGTGATAGGTACTCTGCTGGGAGGGGTTGCCATTGCATTTGGCCTCGGGTCAAAGAACCTGGTGAGCAACCTGATTGGAGCCCGCTACCTCAATAAGGACTACCGGGTAGGTGAAACGATCCGTGTCGGCGAGGCCGAAGGAACCATCCTTGAGTTGTCGCCGGTTGCCGTGGTCCTGGAAACCAGTGATGGCCGCCTGACCATCCCAGCAAAAACTTTCAGTGAGAAATCAAGCTTGCTGGTGCAACGGGAGATGGACGATGTCGTATAAATTTGAACTGGCCCAGCACTTTGCCAAACATCACCCGCATACTGCAGCACGCCTCCTAGAAGATATGGTACCTGCTGCAGCGATGGATTTTATCGACGCGATGTCGGATCAACACAGTGCCGAGATACTGGCTTCCATGCTGCCTTACCCTGCAGCAAAATGCATTTCAAAACTTTCCGATACGGATGCTGCCAAGCACATCTCGGCACTGGAACTGAAAACTGCGACACGCATTCTGCGCCATATGACGAAAGATAAGCGAGAGCATATTCTTGGGCAATTGCCCTGGCGCATCGCTGCTAGAGTATCGTTAATCCTGAATTATTCACTTTCGACAGTCGGGGCCTGGATTGAGCCTGCCGTATTGACCCTGCCGCTGGGCTGTACGGTCAGCAAAGCGCGTGAACGGCTGAGGAATGAAGAATACCCCGACTATCACCGGATTTATGTTGTCGACAAGATGCATCACCTGAAAGGAATTGTGTCGTTGGTCACACTGATCCAGACAGATGACGAAAAGAGTGTCCTGAGCAGCGAACTCAAGCCTGTATCCTCAGTACTGAGCGCCAATGCGACGCTCAAGATGACGGCAAATGACTCAGGCTGGCAAAACAATGACTATTTACCGGTTGTAGACCGACAGGGCCGATTTCTTGGCGTATTGAGACACGCCACCTTGCAAGCGGTCATTACCAGCCCTCGCCCAGGGGGAAAAGAACAGGTTCCCTCTGAAACCTTTCTGGACCTGGCCGAGACTTGCTATCTCGGACTTGCCAATGTCCTCAGTACATCGCTGGCTGTCAGGAAACCGCTGACAGAAAGAGGGAGTCAATAAGATGGATACACGAGAAGCGGAGTCACCTGCCGTTGATGCCCTGATCAGACGGTTCTTTGAAAGTCACCCTGAAGAAGCTGCTCAAAAACTCGAACAGATTGATCCGCGGGATGCAGCCAGATTGCTCGCGGAACTGCCCTCTTCCAGCCGGGCCGCAAGCTGGGAAGCCCTTAGTGCCAATGCTGGCTCCGAGATCCTGCTGCACTTGCCTGCCAGAGACCGTGCTGGACTAGCAAAACTGGTCAATATACAGGGGCTAGCAGTTCTGCTGAGCCGATTGACCGAAAACGAGCGCGAGGAAGTGCTCACAAGCCTCGATGCAAGCGATGCGGTCGAACTGAGGCGCCTGTTGAGCTATCCACCTGATTCTGCAGGACATCTCATGGATACCCAGGTCGTCGCCCTGCGCGGTGGACAGACTGTTGCCCAAGCCATTGAAGGGCTTCGCAGGCGGCCCCACAACATGGATGTAACAGATCTCAAGATCATTGATGAGGGCGATAAACTGGTCTCGATTGTCGACATCAAGGACCTTATCCTGGCGAAACCGGAACAGTCTCTGGAAAGCCTATCACATGGGATCGTCACAGCCATTTCCCCCATGGACCCTACGGAGGAGGTCGTCGACCGGCTTGACCGCTACAAGCTGGAAGAACTCCCCGTCATTGATCACGAAGGCGTCCTGCTTGGTGTGATCCGCCATTCTGAACTCATTGAGGCCGTCAAGGAATCTGCATCCCTGGACATCCAGACGATGGTGGGTGCAAGCAAGGATGAGCGGGCAACTTCCAGCATCGGGTTTGCATTCAGGAAGCGGATGCCGTGGTTGCAGATCAACCTCGTTACCGCTTTCATGGCTGCCGCGGTGGTAGGCCTGTTCGAAAACACGATCGCACAGTTCACTGCACTGGCCGTGCTGTTGCCGGTGGTAGCCGGTCAGTCAGGCAATGCAGGTGCACAGGCCCTTGCGGTCACCATGCGTGGCCTTGCACTGCGTGAAATCCGGATTGCGCAATGGCTCAAAGTGACTGGAAAGGAAGTCTGCGTTGGACTGTTCAACGGAATTGCAATCGCCATCCCCTGTGGAGTCGGTGTCTATCTCTGGAGTGGTCAGCTGGGTCTGGTTATCGTCATCGCATCCTCCATGGTACTTGCTATGGTCATGGCAGGTTTTGCCGGGGCCCTTGTCCCGATTACCCTGGAGAAGCTTGGCCAGGACCCCGCTGCGGCCTCTTCAATCTTTGTGACAACCGTGACGGATATTGCCGGATTTTTCTTTTTCCTGGGGATTGCCACCCTGTTGTCGGGCATGCTGATAACGTAAACAAAAGCCTCGTGGCCCCTGGAGGATTTGGTGAAGGGGAAGGGGAAAGGGAATGGACCAGACCCTGACCCGGTTACCTTGTAGCCTGCTGCCATAAATGTACCAGCCGGACAGGTGAAGACAGGACTCTGAAAACAGCGGTTTCGGACATCACCATGTGGACAACCCACATGGTTCATGGGATTATTGCATGATCAAGAAATTTCTAACCAATATACATGCACATCTGATCAAGGAGTATCAGCCATGCCCGAAGACAATGACTATAAGAAGTTTGACACGATTGCACTGCTCGTGGGGATCGTAATTGTGTTATATGCCATCATCATGGCATTTGTGTTCTAGGGAAAAGGATCGCTTAGCATACCCCGCATCAACCATCCCATTCCGGAGCCTGCTGGTCACGCCTGAGCTTGGCACGTTGCAGGCAGACCGACTCGAAAATCTCGTCCAGAGCATGGTCTCCAGGCTGGATACCTGGCAGACTTGAAGCGGCTTCAAGAAAAAACTGCTCCTGCAGCAAGGCCTCACGGGAATACGCCTTGCCCCACCAGTCCAGAATCCTGTCCTCGGCGGCATCCATAACCGAGTCACTGGGAAGAAGGTCTCTTTTCTTGTTTTGGTTCACCGTGCGGTGAGCCGGCATCAGGTTCCACAGGTCGCCGCACGACCAGACCGACCAGGGCAAACAGTGATCCATGTCCAGCGAATCCTTTCTGAGGCGCTTCCCGCTCCACACGCAATACAGCCGCTTGCCTTCCAACAGCAGCAACGCCTGATTCCGGGGAACTCTGGTATCGCGTTCCGGTTCTGCCCAGATCATGGCTTCCTTGATCCGGCTCTCATCAATTTGCCTGTCTTGGCCCTGCGCATAGCTGCGAATCATCTCACTCCATTCCGACACCACGACCGGCTCTACCCACACCGCGTGCTTTCGCAGGGTCTGCCACAGGTCTTGCGGAACCCGCATCTCGCCAAAGCTGAAAAGATAATCCTCATCCAGCCGGACATGCTTTGGGCGTCGCCTTCTTGCGCCCGATTGTACCTTCAGGATCTGCCCTCCATTTGGATAGGTCATGTACGTAGCCGGCATCGCTTTGATGTTGACCGCTGCATCCTTGAGCGCCTGATGCAGTGCGGCACCGGATTCTTCACCAACACGCATGCCCATGCGCAGATCGAGGTGTGACAGGCCCCTCAGCTGCAGGAAAGCTTCCTTTACAAACCCCAGGCCCTGGTGGCCGATATTCGTCGGATGCTGAGGAAACTGCCTGTCCAGTAATGGCATGAACAATCGAAGCCAGGTCAGGGCCACTAGGCCCATCGGAATGCTGACGGTGTCATCCTCGTTGATTCGTGCAACGCCTGCTACACCTTCTGCGATCCGGCACAGTGTGCGTAACAGGGCCAGCTTGTAGGTGGCGCTTTTGTTTTGCTTGAGAATAATGTGGCGCAGCAGCGGGAGGGTCCCGGCACCATCGTTTGGAAAGCGTATCGCTATCTGGGCCCAGCGGACATCCTCCCGGCCTAGGCAATCCCTGCTTTCCTCACGGCACGCTACAAATGCTCCATGATCGTATGCCAGGGTCTCCAGCTCTTCAGGGGACACTGCATGCACCTCCCGCTCCGCTACCCCCGGACCCAGGCGCAGTGTCACTGCAAGGGTTCCTTGCGGCTTCAGCAAATGGATCAGTTTCCGGAAAGCCCGTTTGCGCTCACTCACCGGCACATGCATCCAGACTGCACTCAGCAGGATCAGATCAAATGGCCCTTGACGGGAGGTCTTGGGCAAATCCGGCAGCCGCTCATCCAGCCACTGGATGGACACATTGCCATGCCGCCGCATGGCTTCCTCACGCATCGCAGGTGAAGGCTCCACCGCTACCACATCATGCCCCAGGCCAGCCAGCCAGACGGCATCCCGGCCACTTCCGGCCCCCACATCGAGGATGCGCCCGCACCCGGTCGGCAGATAATCGAGCAGCCAGCCATGGACGTCCTGTGCATCAACGGATTCGTACTGTGCCGAAACCTGCTGCGCGTGCTTCTGGTACCAGCTGCTAGACATGGATTTACCCACCTGCATTCCCCCGGTTCGGCTTACAAAGGACTCTGCCATGAACCGGGCAAGTTGAAGCCCGGATCAGGATATCAATCAGGACCTGTGTCTGGAATTCCATGTGTGAAGAGGTATATACCCCTTGCGAGGAAATTTCAATCGCGGTGCAGCGGGCGAGACTGGATGCAGTCACTCGCCGGTCTCCCGGGATTTGCACCCCACCGATGAAACTGTCCTGCCTGCTTTACAGGCAGTTTCGGTTTTGTTTAGTTTTCAGGCAATTCAGCTTCAGGTATGTCCGGCCGGGGAATATCCGTTTCAGGCAAGTCCAGATCAAGTATATCCTCGTCAGGAATATCCGTTTCAGGCAAGTCCGGCAGGTCTGATTCCTCGACAGGTGCCTGTGAAGGTCGCTCGTCCGAGAGGCTTGTGGCACCAGGTATATCCACCATTTCTTCAATCACTTCGCCCGGCAGATCGATGACACTTTCTGCGACAGGTCGATGGCTTGCAAGGTAGGCGAGCAGCAGGCTGTTGGCAAAAAACAGGGCGGCAAGGATTGCAGTGACGCGTGCCATGAAGGAAGCAGATCCCCTGGAACCGAATACCGTACCCGATGCGCCGCTGCCAAATGCTGCACCCACATCAGCACCCTTGCCCTGCTGGATCAATACCAGACCGATAATGCTGGCAGCAAGCAGGACATCAATGGCCACCAGTATGCTGTATAACATCATATGACTTGTACCTGTTGTTGCCTGATAAGCAGGCTATGCGTCTCCAGCAGCAGCAATCGCAACAAAATCTTCAGCCTTGAGTGCTGCCCCCCCTATGAGGCCTCCATCGATATCATTTTCCTGTAGCAGCTCGCGGGCATTGTCCGGTTTCACGCTGCCACCATAAAGAATGCGAAGATGTGCTGCAATCTCTTTATCCTGCGCCTCAAGCCTGCCACGGATGAATGCGTGCACCTGCTGGGCCTGCACAGGTGTCGCAGTCTTGCCCGTACCAATCGCCCAGACGGGCTCATAAGCAATGACCGCATGCCTGAATCCCCCAACACCCGAACGCTTGAGAACCGCATCCAGCTGCCTTGAGATCACCATCTCTGTGTGCCCGCTTTCACGCTCCTCCAGGGTTTCACCAACACACAGTATGGGAATCAGGTCACTTTCCCTGACCCGTTCGAACTTCATGGCCACCGTGGCATCGCTTTCCGAGTAGAGATGACGCCGTTCCGAGTGTCCGACAATAATGTACTTGCAGCCGAGTTCCCGGATCATTGCAGCCGAGACTTCCCCCGTATAGGCACCCTGTTGCTGGTCTGAGCAATCCTGGGCGCCCAGGGCAATCTCCAAGCCCTGCAATTGCCGGCGTGCATGTTCCAGGTAGATAAATGGCGGACATACGGCAACTTCCGTATTCCCGACTTCAGAAAGTCGATCAGAAATGCCGGATAACAATGCAAAAACAAGCTCCAGGGAACCATTCAATTTCCAGTTTCCGGCCACTAATAGCTGTCGCATAAACGCCCAATCTGTTGAAAATCAAAAGTGCGCAGCTTACCCATCACCGGCTCATTAAGCAAACCCCAAAGGGCATGGCCTCGTGTTTCGAATCACGATACTAATATCTAGCAGGAAGCGGACACGCATTCCGCGATGTGCTGTGCCAACTGCTCCACTTTATGTGCATCGGCCCCTTCCACCATCACCCTGACCAGGGGCTCAGTGCCGGAAGGACGCAGCAGTACCCGCCCCGAGTCCCCCAGGTCCGACTCGGCATGCCGGACGATTTTCTGGATCTCGGGGACACTGTCAATGTCGACCCCGGATTGCACAGGAATGTTGATCAGCGTCTGCGGGTATTTGTGCATGCCGGATTTGGCTTCATGGAGACTTTGTTCAGAGGTAACCAGTATATGCAGCACCTGCAATGCAGAGATGATCGCATCACAGGTCGTCATGCGATCCAGACAGATAATGTGCCCTGACGGCTCCCCACCGAGGATCCAGGAGTGCGCATGCAGCATCTCCACCACATTGCGGTCCCCGACCGCTGCCCGCTTGAACCCGATCCCTGCATCACGCAGGGCATGCTCCAGGCCAAGATTGCTCATCTGGGTACCCACGACACCGCCATGAAGGGTATTATCAGACTTGCGGGCCTGTGCAATCAGGAACAAAAGCTCATCTCCATCGACCGTCGCCCCGGTACTGTCCGCCATGATGACACGATCCCCGTCCCCGTCGATTGCAATGCCCAGGTCAGCCTGATGCTCCAACACTGCCGCACACAGCAGCCCCGGGTCAGTGGACCCGCAGCCCTCATTGATGTTCAGGCCATTAGGCTGTGATGCGGTGCTGATCACTTCGGCGCCAAGCTCTGAAAATACGCTGGGTGCAATGTGATAGGTGGCGCCATGCGCACAGTCGACCACGATCTTCAAACCGTTCAGCCGGGTACGTGTCGGCACAGTACTCTTGCAAAACTCGATGTAGCGCCCGGCAGCATCGTTGACCCGCTCCACTTTCCCGAGCTTGTCCGAGCCGACCACCGCCAAGGCCTGTCCGATCTGGTTCTCAATTTCAATTTCGGCTTCATGAGGCAGTTTTTTCCCTTCCGCAGAAAAAAACTTCACGCCGTTGTCATGAAACCGATTGTGTGATGCACTGATTACGATACCGGCCGCCGCACGCAGGGTGCGCGTGAGATACGCTACAGCAGGTGTAGGCATGGGACCCAGCAGACGGCTATCGACGCCGGCCGCGGACAGGCCTGCCTCAAGCACCGATTCGAACATGTAGCCGGAAATGCGGGTGTCCTTGCCGATCAGGACCAGGTTTCTGTCATCCGTACACAACACACGGCCTGCGGCCCAGCCCAGTTTCAGTACAAAATCAGGCGTCATTACGCCATCGCCTACGCGACCGCGTACCCCGTCCGTTCCAAAATATTTTCTTCCCATCCGTATCCCAGAATAATGACTGAAACCTGAATACCCAAAAGAACTGAATACGAAAATACTGCACTCTGCGCAGTATCCTGTTACCGGCCTGCAAGCCTAAGGCTTCAGTTGCCCAAGCAGATCGATCGACTCAGTGTTCGCTTGCGGGATCACCGATCGGGTCCGAATCCTTGGAAGAATCGTCTCCGGAGGATTTGGCTGTCCTTCCCGAGTTTGTGCTGTCATCTGCATCTTCCCAGTCCTCGGGTGGGCGCGGTTCACCCCCGGCCATGATGTCATCAATCTGTCCCACATCCAGTGTCTCGTATTTTATCAAGGCCTGGGCCATGGCATGGAGCTTGTCCATATTTTCCTTGATGAGATCCATTGTGCGCTCATAATTGGTGTCAATAATCCGCCGTACTTCCAGATCGATCGAATTGGCCGTGTCATCCGAAACAGTCTTGTGCTGTGTGACGGAATGACCCAGGAACACTTCCCCGTCCTCGTCACCATATGACAGCGGGCCCATTTTTTCCGAAAGGCCCCATTTGGTCACCATCGCACGTGCAATTTCGGTGGCACGTTCGATGTCATTCGATGCACCCGTGGTGACCGCGTCATGACCAAAGATAAGCTCCTCGGCAACCCGTCCGCCGAACAGGCTGGAGATCTGGCTTTCCAGACGTTGCTTGCTGTGACTGTAGCGGTCCTCTTCCGGCAGGAACATGGTGACACCCAGTGCCCGCCCCCTGGGTATGATCGATACCTTGTAGACCGGGTCATGCTCAGGCACCAGGCGCCCTACGATTGCATGCCCTGACTCATGGTATGCCGTCAGTTTCTTCTCGTCGTCGCTCATTACCATCGACTTGCGCTCGGTGCCCATCAGGACCTTGTCCTTGGCCCGCTCAAAATCTTCCATGTTCACGGTACGCTTGTTGGCACGTGCTGCAAACAATGCAGCTTCATTGACCAGGTTTGCCAGATCTGCCCCGGAGAATCCCGGTGTGCCCCGGGCAATGAAATCGGCGCGGACATCCTTGCCAACCGGTACCTTGCGCATGTGCACTTTCAGAATGAGCTCGCGGCCCCTGATATCCGGCAGCGGAACGGTGACCTGACGGTCAAACCGGCCAGGACGCAGCAGGGCCGGGTCCAGCACATCGGGCCGGTTGGTGGCTGCAATCACGATCACCCCCGCATTGGCGTCAAATCCGTCCATTTCCACCAGCAACTGATTCAGCGTCTGCTCGCGTTCATCATGGCCTCCGCCCAGTCCGGCACCACGATGACGCCCCACCGCATCAATCTCGTCGATAAAGATAATACAGGGTGCATGCTTTTTGGCCTGATTGAACATATCACGTACCCGGGATGCGCCAACCCCCACAAACATCTCGACGAAATCCGAACCTGAAATGGTAAAAAACGGCACCTTGGCTTCGCCTGCGATCGCCTTGGCGAGCAGCGTCTTGCCGGTACCAGGCGATCCGATCATCAGCACGCCACGTGGAATCTTGCCCCCAAGTTTCTGGAACTTGCCGGGATCTCGCAGGAACTCGACCAGTTCGGACACTTCTTCCTTGGCCTCTTCAATTCCTGCCACATCGTTGAACGTCACCTTGATCTGGTCTTCACCCATCAGGCGGGCCTTGCTTTTGCCGAATGACATGGCACCACGACCCGCACCGCCGCCCTGCATCTGCCGCATGAAGAATATCCACACGCCAATCAGCAGCAACATCGGGAACCAGCTGATCAAAATATCGAGAAGCAGCGAACGCGGCTTGGCCTCGCCGGCCTCGATCTCCACGTTATGGTCCAGCAGGTCCTTGACCAGGCCCGGGTCACCCGGGCTGTGGGTCTCGAAGGACTCCCCGCTTTCATATACCCCTTCAATACGGCGGCCGTCCGGACTGATCAGGACTGATTTCACATTGTTGGAATACACCTGCTCGATGAACCTGGAATATGAAAGCTCAGACGGGGACTCCGGGCGAGGCGCAAAATTATTGAACACGGTCATCAGTACCACCGCAATTACAGCCCAAAGCAATAAATTTTTAACCATATCGTTCAAGAGCCACCTCTTATTTCAGGGTACAGCCACCCTTTGGTAATACTATACCGCTTTTCCGCCGGCCAATATACCCATGGGCGCATCACCTGAAAATCATCTTTTATGAATGAATACCTTACAGGATCAACCTCGAATCAATTCTGCCCGGATGGTCAGCCCTGCGAAACTGCCTTATGCCGACTGGAATCCTGCCTGCATCGTACCGGCCTGCACACATGCGGGATATGGGCCGTTTTCATGTAGCATATTAGTAATATTAGGGACTCCGGCACATAAAACAAGTTCTAAATAGTTTTAAAGGAATAAAAAAGAACTCTGGTCATCATGCGGTGACTTGTACTGCAGACAGCATGCTCTCGCTTTACTGTTCACCGTCCCCATAGCTCACTTCCACGATCTCGTACTCCCTGTCTCCTGCCGGAGCATCCACGGTGATGACGTCCCCCTCTTCCTTGCCGATCATCGCGCGAGCAATGGGCGAGGATATGGAAACCATGCGTTGTTTAATATCGGCCTCGTCTTCCCCGACAATGGTGTAGGTAAATTCCTCCCCGGTGTTCTCATCCGCCAGGATCACGGTGGCACCGAAGGTCACACGACCCCCCGCATTGAGCCTGGAGACATCCACGATTTCTGCATTCGACAACTTGCCCTCGATATCCCGGATCCGCCCCTCAATGAAAGACTGCTGCTCACGCGCGGCATGGTATTCCGCATTCTCCCTGAGGTCGCCATGCGCACGTGCTGTGGCAATCGCCTCGATGACCTGCGGACGTTTGACAGACTTGAGTTCTTGCAGCTCCCTGCGCAACTGTTCTGCACCACGTACTGTAAGCGGGACTCTATCCATACCGGTGTCAATAAAAAATGAAAGGCTTTACACCCTGAACGTGCTGGACGGGCGCAGTCTACCTGCATGCAAATCCTGCAGGCAATACACATTATACTGCCCGTGGCGCTGTATGGCTTCCTTTAATGCCCACGCGCCTTCCATCGTGGTGGTATAGCATACCTTGTGCTGCAGGGCTTCCCTTCGAATGGTATACGAATCCGCAATGGCCTGCTTGTCTTCGGTCGTGTTCACGATGAGATCGACCTGGCCGGCCGTGATCATGTCCACGATATGCGGATGGCCCTGCCTGACCTTGTTTACAGCCCGGCAACTGAGGCCGTGTTCGTTCAGGCTGCTGGCAGTACCGCGGGTAGCCACCAGACTGAACCCCAGTTCCTGCAGATCACCTGCGATCCGGACAGCCTGCGCCTTGTCCTCATCGCGCACACTCAGCAAGGCACAGCCACGGTCCGGCAGCTGCGAACCCGCTGCGAGCTGCGACTTCCCGAATGCCTCGGCGAATGTCTTGCCCACCCCCATCACTTCACCAGTCGATTTCATCTCGGGCCCCAGTATCGGGTCGACACCGCTGAACTTGATGAACGGAAATACCGCCTCCTTGACCGAAGAATATACAGGGGTACACTCCTGCAGCGTACCCTGCTGCCTCAGGGTATTGCCCGCCATGCACCGTGCCGCAATCTTGGCCAACGGCATCCCGATCGCCTTGGAGACAAACGGTACCGTGCGCGATGCCCGCGGGTTGACCTCGATCAGGTACACCTTCTCATCCCTGACGGCAAACTGCACATTCATCAGCCCGACCACGTTCAGGGCCCGGGCCAGCTTGCGTGCCTGGTCGCGCATCCTGTCCTGGACCGCCTTGCTGAGGTTGTAGGGGGGCAATGAACAGGCACTGTCCCCGGAATGAATGCCGGCCTGTTCAATATGCTGCATGATCCCTCCAATCAGCACGTCCTGCCCGTCACTAATGGCGTCCAGATCCACCTCGACCGCATCCGCCAGGAAATGATCGACCAGCACCGGCGCATCGTTTGATACCTTGACCGCCTCGTGCATGTAACGCTCCAGGTCGTCCTTGTGGTATACGATTTCCATGGCCCTTCCACCCAGCACATAGGAAGGGCGCACCACCACCGGATATCCAATTTCATCTGCCGCTGCGATGGCCTCCTGCGGGCTGATCGCGGTGGCATTGGGAGGCTGCAGGAGATCCAGCCGGTTCACCAGCTGCACGAATCGCTCACGGTCTTCCGCCAGGTCGATGGAATCAGGTGTCGTACCCAGGATCGGGACTCCCTCCCGCTCCAGGGCGCGTGCAAGCTTCAGCGGTGTCTGCCCGCCAAACTGCACGATGACCCCTTCAGGCTTTTCCAGGCGCACGATTTCGAGCACATCCTCAAGGGTCAGCGGTTCAAAATACAAGCGGTCAGATGTATCGTAGTCGGTCGACACTGTCTCGGGATTGCAGTTCACCATGATGGTTTCATAGCCGTCCTCGCGCAACGCCATCGCCGCATGCACACAGCAGTAGTCAAATTCTATGCCCTGCCCGATACGGTTGGGGCCACCTCCCAGCACAATGATCTTGCGGTTCGCACTCGGGCAGGCCTCACACTCCTCGTCATAGCTGGAATACATGTAGGCCGTGCTCGTTGCAAACTCCGCGGCACAGGTATCCACACGCTTGTAGATCGGATGCACACCCAGTGCATGCCTCGTATTGCGCACTTCCTGCTCGCTGCAGTGCAGCAGTACCGCAAGCCTCTGGTCCGAAAACCCCCTGCATTTGATCTCACGCATGGAACCCGCATCCAGATCATCCAGCCGTTTTCCCACAAGACTCGCCTCGATGTCCACCAGTTGGTGGACCTGGGAAAGAAACCAGGGATCGATTGCAGACAGGGCATGGACCTCATTCAGGCTGTACCCGGCGCGAAAGGCATCCGCTATGAACCAGATCCGGTGCGGGCCAGGTTCTCGCAGTTCCACCTCCAGCAGCGACCTTCGCTCGTCGTCATACTCAGCATGCATCGGGGTAAGGCCATCCGTGCCGGTTTCCAGGCCTCGCAAGGCCTTCTGCAGGGACTCCTGGAAGGTCCGGCCGATGGCCATGACCTCGCCAACGGATTTCATCTGGGTCGCGAGTTTCGCCTCCGTGTGCGGGAATTTTTCAAAAGTAAAACGCGGGACCTTCGTGACCACATAGTCGATTGTCGGCTCAAAGGATGCCGGGGTGGCACCGCCCGTGATCTCGTTGCGCAATTCATCCAGGGTGTACCCCACGGCAAGTTTGGCGGCCACCTTTGCAATCGGAAACCCTGTAGCCTTCGAAGCCAGGGCCGATGAGCGAGAGACCCTTGGGTTCATTTCAATCACTATCAGGCGGCCATCCCCGGGATGCACCGCGAACTGTACATTGGACCCGCCGGTATCGACCCCGACCTTGCGCAGCACCGCGATGGAGGCATTGCGCATGATCTGGTATTCCTTGTCCGTGAGCGTCTGCGCCGGTGCGACCGTGATGGAATCACCTGTGTGCACCCCCATGGGATCCAGGTTTTCGATCGAGCATACGATGATGCAGTTATCATTGCGGTCCCGCACCACTTCCATTTCAAATTCCTTCCAGCCCAGCAAAGACTCCTCAAGCAGGACTTCCGTCGTTGGCGACAGGTCCAGGCCATGTTCCACGATGGATTTGAATTCCTCGAGGTTGCGGGCAATTCCACCGCCGCTGCCTCCCAGCGTAAACGAAGGGCGTACAATCGTCGGAAACCCGAGTGCCGGCTGTTGCTCAAGCGCATCTTCCAGGCTGTGTGCCAGCGCCGAACGAGCCGATTGCAAACCGATCTCGTCCATGGCATTGCGGAACAGTTCGCGGTCTTCTGCCAGGTCAATCGCCTTGCTGTCGGCACCGATCATGGTCACGGAATGCTTGTCCAGCACCCCTTCACGCTCAAGGTCCAGGGCACAGTTCAGCGCGGTCTGACCGCCCATCGTCGGCAGCAGGGCATCCGGACGTTCCCGCTCAATAACCGCCGCCACGGTCTGCCAGAGTATCGGCTCGATATAAATGGCATCGGCCATTTCAGGGTCGGTCATGATCGTGGCCGGGTTGGAGTTGACCAGGATGACGCGATATCCCTCTTCCTTGAGGGCCTTGCAGGCCTGCACCCCGGAATAATCAAATTCGCATGCCTGACCAATGACGATCGGTCCTGCACCGATGATCAATATACTTTCTATATCGGTGCGTTTGGGCATGGGTTCATTTCGCGGCCTTGGCGCGCTGCATCATGGCAATAAACGACTCGAACACGGGGCGTACGTCCTGGGGCCCCGGGCTGGCCTCCGGATGGCCCTGAAACCCGTAGGCGGGTTTTTGCACATGCCGCAGGCCTTGCAGCGAGTGATCAAACAGCGAACGGTGCGTGGCCTGGAGATCATCCGGCAAGGTGTCTTCGTCCACCGCAAACCCGTGATTCTGACTGCTGATCATCACCGACCCCGTCTGCAGGTCCTGTACGGGGTGATTGGCGCCATGATGGCCGAATTTCATCTTGACCGTTCGGGCTCCGCATGCCAGTCCAAGCAGTTGATGACCCAGGCAGATGCCGAATACCGGCACACTCCGCTCCAGGATCTCCTGTATGGCCCGTATGGCGTAATCGCAGGGTTCGGGATCACCGGGTCCGTTGGACAGGAAAACACCATCGGGTTGCCTGTCCAGCACTTCACGGGCGGACGTGGTTGCAGGCACGACGCTGATTTCGCATCCGAGATCATGAAGGATGCGCAATATGTTGCGCTTGATCCCGAAATCATAGGCAATCACGGAGAACCGCTTCGCCACGGACTCGCCCCGGCCCGTCCCATCAGCCGACCAGCAGCCCTGGTCCCATTGATAGGCATGCCTGGTAGTAACTTCCCGGGCAAGGTCCATCCCCTTCAGGCCGGGGAAGCCCCGTGCCGCCTCCAGTGCCCTGTGCTCATCGGTTTCACCGGCAACAATGGCACCGTTCTGCGCGCCTCTCTCACGCAGGATCCGTGTCAGCCTGCGGGTATCGATGTCCGCGATGCCCACGACATTGTGCAGGGCCAGATACCCGGACAGGTCGGACTGGGAACGCCAGTTACTGGCCTGATCCGCAAGATCGCGTATGACCAGGCCGCTGGCATGGATTCGTGCAGACTCCTCATCCTCGGAATTGGTGCCGACATTGCCGATATGCGGATAGGTGAGCGTGATGATCTGGCTGGCATACGACGGGTCGGTGAGTATTTCCTGATAGCCCGTCATGGAGGTATTGAATACCACTTCCCCTGCAGCCAGGCCCGCTGCGCCGATCGATGTTCCCCGAAAAAGATTCCCGTCTTCCAGGGCAAGCAAGGCGGGCTGCAGGCTCAATCAGATTCCTCCGGGTACACAAAAACGGGACGTCCGCTCGGGGGCCGTCCCGCAATGAAATCAAAAGTGCTTCAGGTTGACCGGCAAAATTGTACTCAACTCCGGGCAGATTCGAAACCGGAAATTTCAGGTCATTGCATATTTTTCAAACTCATGTGCGATGGCAAACCGGGCCTGGGGCGGCTACCACCCTTGTCCAGGCAGCACCATTTGGCACACCCGCCAGGGCTGGCCTTCATTTCTGAAAAACCAGGTATGCAGCCAGGCCCAGCAGTAACACGGCAAAGATCTTCTTGAAATTTGCGGTCGATACATGTTCGAGCAGGTGTGGACCGATCTGCGCCCCCAGTATTCCGCCCACGCCCAGGGCGATGGCAATCCGGTAGTCGACGTTTGCCAGCCGGCCATGTGCAAGCAGCGCAGACAGCGAAATGATCAGGATCGCAAGAAATGAAGTCCCCACCGCCTTTTGAGCGGTATACCCGAGTGCAATCAGAAGCGGCACCACAAGAAACCCGCCCCCCAGTCCCGTAAACGAGGCACCGATCCCGACCAGCACCCCGGACAGTACGAAAATGACATAGTTCAGAGCCATGCATCACCTCCCAAAATTAATGGCTGTTTTCGTCAAGACCCTGCTTCGGAAATCCACCCACTGTCCCGTCACCGTTACCGCAAGCGTGTCGCCCGGCGTGCCATCGCATCACTCCCGGCGAACCGGTGAACTGGTACAGGATACGGTCTGCAGGCACCTGGATGCACCCCGGTGCAGGCAAGCCGCACCGCACACCCGCCTAGATTCCAAGCACGTCCTGCATGTCGTAGAGTCCGGGGTCCTGGCTGGCCACCCAGGCCGCTGCCCGCATGGCGCCCCTGGCGAAGCTCATCCGGCTCGAGGCCCGGTGCGTGATTTCCACTCGCTCCCCCACACCGGAGAACATGACGGTGTGCTCCCCTACGATGTCACCGGCCCGGATGGTCTCAAACCCTATGGTCCTGGTGTCACGCTTGCCCGTATGCCCCTGCCTGCCGTAGACGGCGCACTCATCCAGGTCCCGCCCGAGGCTTTCGGCAACCACTTCACCCATACGCAAAGCCGTACCGGAGGGCGCATCCACCTTGTGACGGTGATGCGCCTCGATGATCTCCACGTCATACTCATCCCCGAGTGTCCGGGCTGCCACCTGCAACAGTTGCAGGCACAGATTCACACCCGTACTCATGTTCGGTGCGAACACGATGGAAATATCCCTGGCAGCCTCCTGCAGCCTGAGCTTCTGCCGGGCATCCAGGCCTGTCGTGCCGATCACCATGGACTTCCCGTACTCGCGGCATATCTCGAGCGATTGCATCGTGCATTCGGGAACCGTGAAATCGACAAGGATCTCGAAATCCGCATGACACGCCTGCGGATCTTCGCGGATGATCACACCCGTGCGGCCGGTGCCTGCAATTTCCCCCGCATCGGACCCAATTGAATCTGCGGACGGAGCCTCAAATGCGCCGCCAAGGCGCACCTGATCATCTTCCATGCAGGCCCGAACCAGTGTCCTGCCCATCCGTCCTCCTGCACCATTAATCCCAAGCCTAAGCATCCAGGTCTCCTCGCTGAAGTATCAGTCCGGTGATTATACATTTCCGCGTCGCCACGAATGTCCGAAATCTCACCAGGATGCGCGATGCGGACCCGGGATCATGCCGGACAGGGAACCATCCTGGGAAGAGAACCGTGAAATCCTGCACTACCCGTGCATGCGGCACAGCACCGGGGCCCGTACAAGCGCGTTCAGTCCGACCAGAACTTAAGATCTTCGAAAAAGGTCTTTACACTGCCGGTCCACGAATGCGAACGGGGGCTGTGGTGGTGGCCGCCCTTCTCAATGGTCTCGGCAAACTGCTTCAGCAGGTCCTTCTGGTGCTTGCTCAGATTAACGGGTGTCTCGACGACGATGCTGCACAACATGTCCCCCACCGCACCGCCACGCACGGGCTTGACCCCTTCACCACGCAATCGGAACACCCGACCGGTCTGGGTGCCGACAGGAATTTTCAGTTTCAGCCGACCCTTCAGGGTAGGCACTTCCACATCACCCCCGAGTGCCGCCTTGCTGAAACTGATCGGGACCTCGCAGCAAAGATGACTGTTCTGGCGGGTAAACAGATCGTGGTCCCGCACGCGTATCTGTACATAGAGGTCACCCGAAGGACCGTTGTTGGCGCCTGCCTCGCCTTCGCCTGAAAGGCGAATCCGGTCACCGCTGTCCACGCCTGCAGGAATTTTTACCGACAGTTTTTTTGTTACTTGCCTGAGCCCCGTACCCCTGCAGTAATCACAGGGCACCCGGATGGTCTTGCCCTTGCCACGGCAACGGGGACAGGTTTGCTGAATCGAGAAAAAACCCTGCTGCATGCGAACCTGTCCCGCCCCCCCGCAGGTGGAGCAGTTTTCAACCGAGGTGCCCGGTGCAGCCCCCGATCCGTCGCACTTGTCGCAGGGTGACTGCCTGGGGATGTCCAGGGCAGACTCGGTGCCGAACACGGCCTCTTCCAGGCTGATGTCCAGGTTGTGCTGAAGGTCCGCACCGCGATATACGCGTTGCGAAGCGCCGCGTCCACCCCCGAAGATATCGCCGAAGATGTCCCCGAAGATATCACTGAAATCTGCCGTGCTCCCGGCTGAGCCACCCTCCACCCCGGCATGCCCGAACTGGTCATAGGCCTGGCGTTTGCGCGCATCACCGAGGATTTCATAGGCCTCTTTCGCTTCCTTGAATCTCTTCTCGGCCTCGTGGTCTCCCGGATTGCGGTCCGGATGGTACTTCATGGCAAGCCGGCGGTATGCCTTCTTCAATCCCCCCTCGTTGACCGACCGGTCAACCCCGAGGACTTCGTAGTAATCTCTTTTCTCCATTTCTCATCCGGATAAACAAAGGTCCGGGGCCGTACACACGACCCCGGACCGCTCACATCCCGTATTTCGAATCTGTATCAGAAACCGGGTTCCACGATACAGGAGTGTAACACCCCCGGATCCGCGCCCGGGTGCCGCAGACGGTTTTCAGGATTTCCTGTCGCTGTCATCCACTTCCTCAAACTCGGCATCCACGACATCCTCATCGGCGGCCTGGCCCGCGGTGTCCCCGGCTGCATCCGCCGGTGCATCGGCGCCTGCCTGGGCATACATGCGCTCCGCCAGTTTGCCCGATGCCTCGGCCAGCGCCTGGGTCTTGGTCTCGATCACATCCTTGTTATCCTTGTCCAGCACGGCCTTCAGGTCCTTGATGGCATTCTCGATCTGCATGCGCTCTTCCTGCCCGACCTTGTCGCCCATCTCCTCGAGTGACTTTTCCGTCGCATGAATCATCTGGTCAGCCTGGTTGCGCGCACTGACCAGCTCGGCAAACTTCTTGTCTTCCTCCGCATGGGCTTCCGCATCCTGCACCATCTTGCCGATTTCATCATCGGACAGACCGCTTGAGGCCTTGATCACGATCGACTGCTCCTTCCCGGTAGCCTTGTCCTTGGCAGACACGTTGAGGATGCCGTTGGCATCAATATCGAAAGTCACCTCGATCTGGGGTACGCCGCGCGGGGCGGGCGGGATATCTGACAAGTCGAAACGGCCCAGTGACTTGTTTGCCGAGGCCTGCTCACGCTCACCCTGCAGCACATGCACCGTCACCGCGGTCTGGTTGTTTTCCGCCGTGGAGAACACCTGCTGGGCGTTGGTCGGAATCGTGGTGTTCTTGTCGATCAGCTTGGTCATCACACCGCCCAGGGTCTCGATCCCCAGAGACAGCGGGGTAACATCGAGCAGCAGCACGTCCTTGACATCACCTCCCAGCACACCTGCCTGAATGGCCGCACCCACGGCAACGGCCTCGTCCGGGTTGACATCCTTGCGTGGTTCCTTGCCAAAAAAGCCCTGTACCACTTCCTGCACCTTGGGCATGCGCGTCTGTCCCCCGACCAGGATCACGTCATTGATGTCCGATGCGGACAGGTTCGCATCCTGCAGGGCCAGTCTGCACGGTGCGATCGTGCGCTGTACCAGTTCCTCTACCAGCGCCTCCAGCTTGGCGCGGGTGACCTTGATATTGAGGTGCTTGGGTCCCGACTGGTCCGCCGTAATATAGGGAAGATTGACTTCCGTCTGCTGGCTTGAAGACAGCTCGATCTTCGCTTTTTCCGCAGCTTCTTTCAGGCGCTGCAGGGCGAGCGGGTCATTATGCAGGTCGAACCCCTGGTCTTTCTTGAACTCGTCGGCGAGGTAGTCGATCAGGCGCATATCGAAATCTTCACCGCCCAGGAAGGTATCCCCGTTCGTGGACAGTACTTCGAACTGGTGTTCGCCGTCGATTTCCGCGATCTCAATGATGGAGACGTCGAAGGTGCCGCCGCCCAGGTCATACACGGCGATCTTGCTGTCCCCGCGTTTCTTGTCCATGCCGTACGCCAGCGCAGCGGCCGTGGGCTCATTGATGATGCGTTTGACATCGAGCCCTGCGATCTTGCCGGAATCCTTGGTGGCCTGGCGCTGTGAATCATTGAAGTAGGCCGGCACGGTAATGACCGCCTCGGTGACGGTCTCGCCCAGGTATTCCTCCGCGGTTTTTTTCATTTTCATCAGGGTGCGCGCAGAGATTTCCGGCGGTGCCATCTTGCCGTGACCGGTCTCCACCCAGGCATCGCCGTTGTCCGCCTGGATGATCTTGTAGGGCACCAGCTTGATGTCCTTTTGCACCGCATCTTCCTTGAAACGCCGGCCAATCAGGCGTTTGATTGCATACAGGGTATTGGCGGGGTTGGTGACGGACTGGCGTTTTGCCGACTGGCCCACCAGGACCTCATTGTCTTCGGTGAAGGCAATGACGGAGGGTGTGGTGCGGTCCCCCTCGCTGTTTTCAATGACTTTAGGCGTGGCGCCTTCCATGACCGCCACGCAAGAATTGGTGGTCCCCAAATCAATTCCAATGATCTTACCCATCGTATTTCTCCAAGAAAATCCGAACCTGTTTCGGTGGTTCGTTGTAAAACTCGTTTCTAGTTCATGAATATTGGGACGGTTTCCGGGGATTCAAGGCATCCTCCGCAAATTCTCCAGGATTAAAGGGTCCCCCGTCAGTCCCCGGCAGTTTCCGGTGCCCTGGCGACGATGACCATGGCCGGTCGAAGCAGTCGTTCGTGCAGGGTGTAGCCCTTCTGCATGACCTGAAGGACCGTATTCGGTTCGTGCTCCTGGCTTTCCTGCGTGGTCATGGCCTGGTGGAGATTCGGATCAAATACCTCGCCAGCCGGATCGATTTCCTCGATGTCAAACTTTTGCAGGGTACTGACCAGGATCTTCAGGGTCAACGCCGTGCCTTCACGCAGCTTGTCCGCCTCCACGTCCCCGGCACCCAGCCCCAGTTCCAGGCTGTCCTTCACCTGCAGCAGCTCGCTGGCAAACTTCTCGATTGCAAACTTGTGCGCATTGGCGACGTCGCGCTGCGCACGTTTTCGCAGATTTTCCATTTCAGCCTGCATGCGCAACACCTTGTCCTGGCATTCGCCGGCGACCCTCTTCGCATCCTCCAGCTCCTGCAGCAGTGCATCCCCGTCAAACTCACCCCCGGAATCGGCACCGTTCACAGCACTATTTTCCATTGTGTCCTCTTCTACCGGCACAGTGTCCGGCTCCTGTTTTTTGTCAGTATCAGTCATAGTTCAGCATGCCATACCATATAGCGTGGTCTTGCGGATACATATATGGGCTAATTCTGGGTATTCAAGGCTTCGCCAAGCAACCTGGCCGTCAGGTCAACAATCGGGATGACCCGGTCATAGGACATCCTGGTCGGCCCGACCACTGCCAGCACGCCCATCACCTCGTCATCAACCGTATAGGGCGAGGTGATCACGCTGCAGTCATCCAGGACCTCGTATCCGGATTCCTGGCCGATAAAGATCTGTACGCCCTGCGCACAGATGCAGCGGTCCAGCAAACGCAGGAACTCCCTTTTCTGGCTGAAGGCCTCGAACAGGCTTCTGAGTTTCTCGATATTAGACAGGTCATCGTACTCCATGAGATTGGTCTGGCCCACCACAACATAATCGGATTGGGGGCCCGAACCGGAAAAGACCTGTTCCCCCATCGCCACGGCACAACGCATGAGGTCATTCATGTGTTCGCGCAGGCGATCCAGTTCATCCAGTATCTTCCGTCTCGCAGTGACCAGTTCCTGGCCCGCGCACAGCTCGTTGATGTAGTTTGCAGCCTGCTGCAGTTCCGACTCGGTATACTCCCTGTCCACATGCAGGATACGATTTTGCACCTCCTGGCGGTTCATGACTATGATGGCGAGTACGCGGCGGTCCGACAGAGGCAGAAACTCCACGTGGCGAACCTCCGCTCGCTCGATCTTGGGCAGGGTCACCACGCCCGCCATGCCGGTCAGGCCGGACAGCAGCGTGGACGCGCTTTCCACCAGCCCGCTCACATCCTGTGCAGGGTCCAGGTTCTGCCTCATCTGTGACACGGTATCAGTTGTCAGGGGCTGGATCTTGAGCATGGTATCCACGAACAGGCGGTAGCCTTTCGTGGTCGGCACGCGCCCCGCCGACGTGTGCGGGGACTTGACGAAACCGAAATCTTCCAGATCCGCCATCACGTTGCGCACCGTGGCCGGGCTGATTTCCAGTTCGGACCGTTTTGCCAAGGTACGCGAACCCAGAGGGTGGCCTTCAGAGATGTAATTCTCAATCAGCACCTTCAGCAACAGTTGAGTACGCTCGTTTAGTGAATACTTTTGCTCTTCGATTGCAGCCATGGCCCAAGGCGTTCTATGCTAGGGGGTCGGCACTCCATGCCAGAAAGTGCCAGAAACATCATTGCAATACTATACAGAAATTGTCAAGAAGATACTTGGCTAGTGCCACCGCGAGATCCATGATAGCGTTTTTATATTCAGACAGGGCTGCAGACCATGAGTACGTTTACCAAGATCGGAATCATCTCAAAACCCGATGATGAGCAGATCTCAGGACCCGTCCGGGCTCTGTACCGCTATCTGTCGAAACGGTCCATGCAAATCCGTGTGGACGATGTGACCGCATCGCTGATCGACGACGATTCCCTCGAAGCCAACACTCCGGAGCAGATCGCAACCAACAGTAGCCTGGTGATCGCGGTGGGGGGAGACGGCACGCTCTTGCATGCGGCCCACAGCACGATCAGGCATGAAATCCCGCTTCTGGGCATCAATCTCGGTCGTCTCGGGTTTCTTGCCGAGATCAGCCCCGGCGAAATGGAAACCCAGCTCGACCGGATCCTTGCGGGAGAATTTGTTGAAGAACAGCGCTTCGTGCTGCAGGCCACCCTGATACGGGACGGAAAAACGTACAAGAAAGCCAATGCCGTGAATGATGTCGTCGTGCATGCCATGCGGATGGTGCGCATGATTGAAATCGAGACGCGCGTCGACGGCCAGCATCTGGACACGTTGCGTGCAGACGGCTACATCGTCTCCACACCAACCGGCTCGACCGCTTATGCCCTGTCGGGCGGCGGTCCGATCCTGCATCCTAACCTGGGCGCAATCGTGCTGGTGCCCATCTGCCCGCATACCCTCAGCAACCGCCCGATCGTCGTGGATGCCAACAGCCGGGTCGAGCTGTCCATGCCCATCCTGGATTCCCGCCATACTGCGCTGGCCTCCATAGACGGACAGATCAACATGAATTTCCATCCGGGAGACCTGCTGAAAATCGAAAAGGGAAAGCGCACCCTGCGACTGATCCAGCCGTGTCAGTATGATTATTTTGACGTGCTGCAGAAAAAGCTCCGGTGGAACGCCGCGCCGCGCAGCAAAAAATAGCAGGTCCGGCCCGGCGCGCACTCATGCTGAAATCGATCTTTATCAGTAACTTCGCAATCATCGATGAACTGGAACTGGATTTCAGCTCCGGCATGAACGTGCTCACGGGTGAAACCGGTACCGGAAAATCCATCATGATCGATGCACTGAACCTGGCACTCGGGACGCGGGCGGACAGTTCCATGGCCCGGAATCCGGAGCACAGGATCGAAATCGCTGCCACCCTGGATGCAAGCCACACCCCGGCGGCCCTGCGCCGGCTGGAAGAACACAGCGTGGACGCGGACAACGGCCATTGCGTGCTGCGCAGGGTGATCACGAAGGACGGGAAATCCAGGGCCTACATCAACGGTTCACCGTGTCCGGTCATGCATCTTCGCGGCATCGGCGAACTGCTGGTCGATGTCTGCGGGCAGCACGAGTTCCAGTCCCTGATGCGCCGGGACAAGCAGCGCGAGCTGCTGGACGGTTTTGCAGGGAACGAAATGGAAAGCCTGGCAGCACTTTTCCGGCACTGGAAGGACCTCGACCGACAATTGCAACGCGCCGAGGAAAACCGGGAAAATGCCCGTTCACAGCTGGAACTGCTGCGCTACCAGCACCAGGAACTTGAGCAGCTGAACCTGGATGAGGGCGAATATGAGACAATATGCAATCGGCACGTGCAACTAATCCATGCAAAGGAGCTGAATGAAGGCAGCCTGCTGATCTCGGACCGCCTGGCCGGGGACCGTGACGATGCCATCTGCGACACCACTGGCCAGTTGCTGGCGGAGCTGGAAAAACTGAGCACTCACGACCCGTCATTGAAAGGACCGCTGGAAGACCTGCATGCCGCCCAGATCCAGCTCGGGGAAACCGCCCGCATGTTACGTGACTATTCCGAGCGGATATCTGCCGACCCGCAGGAGCTGAGCGGGCTCGAGGACCGCCTCTGCGTGATCGAGGACATCGCACGCAAGCACGGGGTCAGACCCGCAGAGCTCACAACATTGCGCGCATCCATTGCCGCCAGGCTGGATGACTTGGAAACCCGCCATGAAGACCCCGATGCGATTCGCGAGGCCATCCATGAGACAGAGCGGGACTACCGGGCCCTGGCCGCGAAAATCAGTGCGGCGAGACAGGCTGCCGCCGAGAGGCTTGACGAGAACATCACCGGTTCCATGCAAACCCTTGGGATGCAGGGAGGACGCTTTCATATCGAGGTGCAATCGCGCAAATCCAGTGAACCGGGCCCGAACGGCCTGGATGAACTGCAGTTCCTGGTCAGCACCAACCCCGGCCAGGCACTGCGCCCCCTGAGCAAGGTCGTCTCGGGCGGCGAGCTGTCCAGGCTCAGCCTGGCCATACAAATCACCACCGCGAACAACCTCGGGATTCCGACCCTGATTTTCGATGAAGTCGATACCGGTGTCGGCGGGGCAACGGCTGAAATTGTCGGCAAGCACCTGCGCGAACTGAGTTACAATGCGCAGATCTTTTGTGTCACCCACCTCGCGCAGGTGGCGGCCCAGGCGCACCATCACTACAAGGTGAGCAAGTACGAGCATGATTCATCAGTCCGCGCCAAAATTTCACATCTTGGGAAACAGGGCCGCATCGACGAGCTGGCCCGCATGCTGGGCGGGATTGAAATGACCCGCAATACCCAAGAGCATGCCCGGGAAATGCTGCAGCAGACCCAGAGCCCACCGGCATGAAGAACCCGGGGAAAGCGATCCTCCTTGCACTGTGCTTCATGGCAGCTCTCATCGGGTGCGAGAACAAGCTGCTGAAGGTCTACAAGATCGATGTTCAGCAGGGCAATGTGCTGGAAGCCGAAGACGTTGAAAAAATCAGGCTGGGCATGAGCAAGGAGCAGGTCCACTTCGTGCTGGGCACTCCCCTGATCATTGACAGCTTCCACCCTGACCGGTGGGACTACGTCTACATTCTGAAACCGGGCTACGCTGAGCTGCAGCGCAGGCAGTTGACCCTTGTCTTCGACCGCAACGAGGTCATCGAGGTTATCAAGCACAATGTGCCGGCAGTGGAGGACCGCCCGGACAAGCCGGATGAGGCCGAGGCCGAGCAGGCTGCGGACCGCTGACTCCGGTATCGGCCAGAGTACCCGGTACTGTCAGACCGATTGATTCCCAGGTGATCCGTGACCGGACGGACTGCAATCCAGGGCGCATGAAGCGGATGTGTGGCACACCGGCACGTACCCGCCCCTATCGCGCACGTCTTCGCCGCGCCTCGGGAGGACTTTCATACAGGGGCCGGTAGATCTCGATCCGGTCATGATCCTGCAGGGGCTGGTCCAGGCCCACCAGGCGCCCGAAGATGCCGACATTGCCGTTGTTCACCTCGATGTCCGGGTACTTATCCATGATGCCGGAGCGCTGGATGGTCTGCAGGACCGTGGACTGCGGGGTAACCTTCAACGGAATCACCTCCTGATGATGGGGCAGCGCGTAGCAGACCGTAACCGAGATACGGTTATCGCTTTTCATAGGTTTCCTTGGCCCGTTGCCGAAAGACAGCAATCATCCTGTTTGCAAGGCTATGGAAGATCGGGCCCAGCGTGAATGCATACAACCGGTTGGAGAATGCAAACTTGATTTCCAGTTCCACCTTGCAGGTGCGTTCATCGACTTCATGGAATTGCCAGATTCCTTTCAGGTGCTTGAACGGGCCTTCTACCAGGTTCACGATAACCTTCCGGTTTTCAATGAGCTCATTGCGTGTGGTCATCGAAGCCCCAAAGCCGCCCCTCGAAAAATGCAGCGTGGCCTCGGTCTCCTCGGCCGTACTGCGGAGGACTTCGCTGCGGTCACACCATGGAACAAACTCGGAATAGGCCTCGATGTCATTCACCAGCCGGTACATCTGTGCTGCCGTATAAGGCAGCAATGCATTGCGTTGTACATGAACCATATGCAAATATCGGGCAGTACTTAGAAGATTCCGAGCACGTGGAGGAAGATCAGGATCACACCTGCCGGGGCAACATACCGGGCGAGTAATCGCCACAGGCCGTATACACAGGAATGCTTCAGCCGCAGCTCGTCGCGACTGGAGGCCTCGCTCATGACCCATCCGGCAAATACACAGATCAGGATCCCGCCCAGCGGCAGCATGATATTCGCGGCCAGATAATCCAGCAGGTCAAAAAATGATTTGCCTGCGAGAGGCGTCCCGTCGAGCAGCTTGATCCGGTTCCAGTGGTTAAACGAAAACACGGTGCCCAACCCGACGGCCCAGGTAACCAGCCCGCAAATTACGGATGACGTGATCCGGGAAATCGAGAACCGCTCGATCAGCCAGGCCACAGCCGGCTCGATCAGGGAAATCGCAGAGGTCCAGGCGGCAAAGACCAGCAGCGTGAAAAACAGGAACCCGAAGAACATACCGCCTGGCATGTGTCCGAAGGCTAACGGCAGGGTATTGAATATCAGCCCGGGGCCCTGTCCGGGTTCCAGGTTGTTGGCAAACACGATCGGGAAAATGGCCAGGCCGGCCAGGATAGCCACCACAGTATCCGCCAGCGCTACCTGAAGGCTGGTACTTCCAATCGATGCATCATCGGGCAGATAGGAACCGTACATCATGATGGCCCCCATGCCCACGCTCAGGGTGAAAAACGCATGTCCCATGGCTTTCAGGACCACATCGGGTGTGATCTTCGAGAAATCAGGGGTAAACAGGAACTTCAGACCCGCATAGAAATCCCCTTGCACCAGCGCATATGCAACCATCACAAGAATCAGCGTGAACAGGATCGGCATCAAAAGCCGCACAGCCATCTCCAGCCCCTTGCGCACGCCCCGTATGACCACGACCATCGTCAGCACGATGAACAGGGTATGCCAGAACAGCAGCCGCCACGGGTCCGAGACCAGTTGGTTGAATACTTCACCGACTTCCTCACTGGACACGCCGGAAAAGGTACCGCTCACCGTTTCCACAACATAGGCCAGTGTCCAGCCAGCAATGACACTGTAGTAGGAAAGGATCATGAAGCCGGCCAGGATGCCCATCGCCCCCAGCAGGCTCCACGAGGTGCTGCGGTTCTCCTCCCTGGCCAGGACATGCATGGTGTTGATCGGGCTGCTGCGGCCCCTGCGCCCCAGCAGGACTTCCGACATCATCACCGGTATGCCGAGCAGGGCAATGCAGATGAGATACAGCACCACAAACGCACCGCCGCCGCTTTCACCAGCCATGTAGGGGAATTTCCAGACATTTCCCAGACCGATCGCCGACCCGGCGGCCGCAAATACGAACATGACCCGGGAGGACCAGTACCCGTGTATGGACGCCCTTGAAGTAGTCATATACCTGCCTGTATTACCTGTGCAGAAAACCGGATGTCTGCAGACTGCCCTTCATACTATATCGGATTGCTGACGTTTTGAACGCAGGGCCGGCATGATTTCATTACAATAACCTCCATGGCCAGTTCCAAATCCAAACCGCCCCCCAGTATCGCAGTCAACAAGAAGGCCCGGCATGACTACTTTATCCTTGAACATCTGGAGGCAGGACTGGTTCTTGAAGGCTGGGAGGTAAAAAGCCTCAGAGCTAAACACGTCCAGCTCAAGGAAAGCTATATCCTGATCAAGGGCATGCAGGCCTGGCTTCTCGGGGCACACATCAATCCCCTGCCTGCAGCCTCGACCCACAAGGCGACTGACCCGACGCGCACCCGCAAGCTTCTGCTGCACAGGGATGAAATTGCGAAACTGGTGGGGGCAGTTGACCGGAAAGGGTTTACCATTGTCCCGCTATCCATGTACTGGAAAAAAGGGGTGGTCAAGCTTGGCATCGCCATTGCGAAAGGCAAGCAGAAACACGACCGGCGCGCGAGCATCCGGGAACGGGACTGGAAGCGCGACAAGGAACGGCTCCTGAAGCAGGCCAAATAGGCCCCGCACGGGGCCTGATGCAAGCTGGCAAACCCGGGAAATCTTGCTTACTGCTGCATGACCCCGCAGTTGAACACACCGGACCCAGCCTCTTTCTGAGTCATCTCGACGCATTCGTCATACGAGCCGAATTCCCCTGTCACCGTGACGGGCCCGGAGCCTGCATCCGCATAGACTTCACCGACCCATTTGCTGCCTGTATCCGCTTCATCCTTGGTACACCCGGCAATCACGACATAAAAGATCAGTATCACACATGCCAATAGCAATTTTCTCATGACAGATATCTCCGAAGCTGGACAGAAAAGGGTGATCAATGTAACGAAATTCGGACAGTACGGCAACCGTGATGCCTGTGCCAGCCATGACGACAAGCCTACTGGCCGGTATCCTTCCTCCAAACACAGCCCGAATCGCTCTCCTTGGCGATCTTGTCCAGAAAAGCCTCGTGGGCGGCCAGCTCGTCCTCACGGGCTTCAATGACCCTGAAGGCGGTTCGCGATTTCCTGGCCTGCCGTGCAGCCAGTTCCTGCCGGGCCCTTTGCTCGGAATCCGCACCCAGACTCAGGGCCGACTGCCCACCTGTCATGGCCAGATACACTTCTGCCAGAATTTGCGCATCCAGCAGGGCACCGTGAAGCTCGCGCACAGGATTGCTGATCTCATACCGCTTGCACAGGGCGTCCAGGCTGTTTTTCTGTCCCGGGTGCATCTTCCTTGCCAGTTCCAGGGTATCGGTGACCGAACAGCATTCACGGATTTCGGTCACCTCGTGACCAGCCAGCGACAGTTCAGCATTGATGAACTCGATGTCAAACGCGGCATTGTGGATCACCAGCTCAGCATCCCGTATGAATTCCAGAAGCTCGTCGACAATCTTGGGAAACACGGGTTTGTCGGCAAGAAACTCCTGGGTGATCCCGTGTATTTCCAAGGCCGCCTCATCGATCTCGCGGCCTGGATTCACAAACCGGTGGAAGGTGCGGTCGGTCGTTCGGCGATGCAGCATTTCCACACATCCGATCTCGATGATGCGGTGCCCCTGCGAAACCTCCAGGCCGGTGGTTTCCGTATCCAGAATGACGTGGCGCATCGTGCTGAACTGACCCTGTACCAATCCGTGGCTACGCCAGCAGGCTGTCGATTGCTTCATTGGCCAGGCGGTCGACCTGCTCGTTCTCTGCATGCCCGGTATGACCCTTTACCCAGTTCCAGGTGACGTCATGACGCTCAACCAGCCCGTCCAACTGCTGCCACAGATCCTGGTTCTTTACGGGCTTTTTTGCAAAAGTTTTCCAGCCATTGCGTTTCCAGTTCGGCAGCCACTGCTGGATGCCGTTCATCAGATACCTCGAATCGGTGGTAATGCGAACGCTGCAGGGGCGCTTGAGCTTCTCCAGGGCCGACAACGCAGCCTGCAACTCCATGCGGTTATTGGTGGTTTCCTTCACCGCTCCGTGAATGGTAGTTTCCGCATCGCCATAGCGCAGCAGGGCAGCCCATCCCCCAGGCCCCGGGTTGCCGCGGCAGGCGCCATCAGTGTAGATATCGACCTGCTCTGGCATGGCTTGCTTCCCGAGCCGATGGCTCGGCGACGTTCACCGGCAGTACCCGCTGTCGTGGACGCCAGGGCTGCAGACGCGGCGTGAGTGTCAGTACACGTTTCTTGGCAACAAATATGCGCACACCCCCCAGGCGTGCAAGCCCGTATCGGCCAGCGTGATTGAGAAACTGCAGGCGCTGCTGTACCCGCATGTTTTGTACAGGGGGCCGCAGGCCGACGTATTCCGTCTGGACGACACTGAAATCCAGCAGGGAAAACCAGTCCTTCAAGCGTTTTGCGGTATAAAAATGACCCACCCAGGGTACCCGGCTGGTGTGCTTAAGGGCCAGCCTGCCGAGACCCATCATGCTGACCGGATTGAAGCCGACCAGCACCAGATGACCCTCGGATATCAGCACCCTGTGCGCTTCACGCAAAACCTGGTGGGGATCATGGGAAAAATCCAGGGTATGCAGCAGCACGATCAGGTCCAGCGTGTCCTGCTGGAACGGCAAGGCAAGGGGACTCGCAGCAAGCGTGCCGCATTCCGTGTCCAGCGTCATGTAGACCTTCTGACCAATCGGGCTGGATTGCATCGAGTCAGCCTGTAGGCTCAAGGCACCGACCTGCAAAGCATAATATCCGAACAGCCCGGACAGCAACTGGTCCAGTGTATCCTGCAATTCTGCGTGCAATACCTGTCCCGCAGGACTGGCATACCAGCCCTGCAATTTCCGGGAAAATCCGTCCAGCCTGTACAGTTCAGATTCTCGCATCCTCCCATTCTAGCCTAAAACCTGAACCGGTAAAGTCGGCATGCCGCATGAAACCTGGCCCATAAATAACTTATACATCTATAAAATCTATGTATTAGTATTTTCGGCTGACTCCCTTATGATTTTCATCTCATGAAGAGCAACGCTTGTCTGCTACTGGCTGTTCTGACGTTTACCCTGACAGCCTGCATCAAAGCAAACCTGCCTGCCGAACGAACACTGGCCGATACTGTCGAGCCGACAGCGCCTGAAGGGACTTCACGGGTACATAGCCAGACTGCACCCGAGCCAGCCAGCTCTGGCAAGTTCATCGAGTCTGACGAATTACCCGGTTCAGGTGAATCGATCAGCCTGACAGACGCACACCGACCGAGGGAACCCTACATGCCCCCCGTTCCGGACGGGCTGACAGAAGCCCCTGAAGACGACCCTGCTCCCGATACTGGGCCACAACTGATCTGGCAGCGGATCGCAAGGAACCTGGAATTCTCACAGATGTATGACCAGCCCCCTGTAGTCCGGTTCATACAGAGCTATCTCAAAAGGGAGCAAACGCTGTACATCATGTCGCACCGTGCCGAGCCTTTCATCCATTTTATCGTCAGCGAGGTTGAACGGCGCAACATGCCCGCTGAACTGGCAATACTTCCCATGGTTGAAAGCGGCTATCAGCCCCGGGCGGTTTCACGTGCACGGGCTGCAGGCCTGTGGCAATTCATATACCGTACGGCCAGGCAATATGACCTGGAGCGTACCTGCTGTTATGACGGCCGCTACGATGTCCATGCCTCCACGATGGCAGCCCTTGACCATCTCAGTGACCTGCATGCAGAGCTGGAGGGGAACTGGATATATGCCCTGATGGCCTACAACGCCGGTCTCAACCGTGTCCAGGTGGCACTGAAACACAATGCAATGAAAAGCACGCCTGGCGGTTACTGGGACCTGAAGCTGCCACGCGAAACCCGTGAATATGTACCCAGACTGCTGGCACTGAGTGCAATCGTGCATGATCCCAATCTGAGCACCACGCTGCTGCACCCGATTGCTGATACCCCACAAGTGGAAGTTCTGGAAACCGACAAGCGGATCTCGCCTGCAAAACTTGTCAAGCATGCTGAAATTAACCGCGCCGAGTTCCTGACCCTCAATCCGGCCCTGCAGCTTCTGGATTACCCGATTCCAGCCGGCCACCGCTTGCTGGTGCCAAAACACAAGGCCGTACTGATCGCATCCACCATTGACAGCCTGCCCGAGGAGAAACTTCAAAAACGGTACCGGCATTCCATCCGGTACGGGGAATCCCTGAGTGTCATCGCCGCACGCTACGGTACCTCCGTGGCTGCCCTGCGCAAGGCAAACAGCCTGAACGGCGACACCATCCGCGCGGGCAAAACCCTGATGATTCCCCCTGGCACCTGGACCCCGGCAACATCCCATAATCTGCACAGGCATATCATCCGGCACGGGGAATCCCTGAGCGTCATCGCTGCACGCTTCGGCACCTCCGTGGCTGCCCTGCGCAAGGCAAACAGCCTGAACGGCGACACCATCCGCGCGGGTAAAACCCTGAAGATCCCGTTCGCTGCCTGGCAACCGGCAGCATCTAGTCACCCGCACCGGCACACCATTACGTTTGGGGAATCCCTGAGCGTCATCGCCGCACGCTACGGCACCTCCGTGGCTGCCCTGCGCAAGGCAAACAGCCTGAACGGCGACACCATCCGCGCGGGCAAAACCCTGAAGATCCCATCACGACAGCAGGCCCTGTAACCCCTGATTCCGCCTACACAGGCACAGACGGGAATGATGCACCCGGACCTCAAGTCGCTGGCTGTCTGCATTTGTCCAGCTCCGATCCGCCAAGACGCCTGACGAACGGCTCTCAATTCACTGACAGCTCCGGCACGCTGGTCTGCACGGGTAAGCCTCGGGAAGAATTCACTTTACCGGTGCCATGCATGCCCCGGATTCAATCCTTCGAAAAGAGATGCGGTCGAGTGCCCTCAGTGGCCGAACAGATACTTCAGGCCGAGTGTCAGGGACCAGTGGTCCATGTCACTGATCCTCGTGTGGTTGGGCAGGTCAGGGACCGGATGATCGATGTAGCGCCCGGTATCACTCATGCTGTTTACCAAGCTGTAGGTAACTTTCATGCCCAGGAGAACCCTGTCATTCAGGCTGTAATCTGCACCCGCGTAGAGGTGTCGGGAAAAAACCGTATCGGACAGGTTCTCGTCCTGGAAGGAATTATAGAATTCTGCAGGACTGGCATTGCATCCAGTCGTACAAGAGAAATCGTCCCGGAAAAACACCCCGGACAGCTTGGTGTAGGAAAGCCCTACTCCAGCTCCCACATAAGGCGTAATCCGGCTGTGTACAAGCGGGAAATCGTAGTAGACGTTCAGTAGCAGTGTGCTGGTCTCCAGGTCGTCGATGGATATCGTGACCTCGCTGGAGTAGCTGCTCGTCTGCCTGGGAACGACGGGAGACCCGTCCAGATAGGTGATATCAGAGAACTTCTGGTCAATATCGTTTTCCCTGTGGTTCGCTGACAGTTCCACGCGCAGATTGCCAAAGCGGCGACCGACTGCAACTTCAAGCATGCTGCCGCTGTCCGCATCCAGGTCATAGTACCAGCGGTAGCCGCCGATGTCCTGACCGCCACAGTCATCTCCCGGGTAACAGATAGTATCCCGGTTCCAGCCAGCCTGGTCCATGTCAGAAATCCAGTTCACCCCGGCCCCGCCTGCCACATACCATCCAGAAGCCTGCGACTCCCCTGCCATTCCGATGCCCGGCACAGCCAGCATGCCACACACCCCAAGCACGATCCATGCAATCGTTTTAGCCTTCGTTTCCATTCTCATCCTGTGATCACTCCACAGCTGATTCAATTCACTGCCAGCGGTTCACACCCACAGACCGGGACAGGGTAATCAAGCACCAACCAGAAAGCAACATTCCCGGCATGCCCGCACCACCTGCCCGGGCCGAGCCTGTCCTTCAGGCGACCCGTATCGGCGGGACCAGCTTTGGCACCGCGCTCAGCAGCCGCCTCGTATACTCGTGCTGCGGGTCCGTGAGCACCTGCTCCACCTCGCCCTGCTCGACAATCTGCCCCTGGTACATCACGGCCACGCGGTCTGCAAAATATGCGACCACGGACATGTTATGGGTGATAAACAGGTAACTGATCGCATACTGTTCCTGCAAATGATTCAGCAGATCCAGGATCTGCGCCTGCACGGAAACATCCAGGGCACTGGTCGGCTCATCGCAGATAATGATCTTCGGGTCCACGGCCAACGCGCGTGCAATACAGATGCGCTGTCGCTGGCCACCGGAAAATTCGTGCGGATAACGAAGATGGGCATCCTTGTCCAAGCCCACCTGCTCGAGCAACTCCAGTACGCGCTGCTTGCGCGCCTGAGCATCCGGAATCACATCCAGGGCCTTGATTCCCTCCTCGATGATGCTCCCCACCAGCATGCGCGGGTTCATTGAGGAATACGGGTCTTGGAAGACGATCTGCAGATTGGCACGCTGTTCCAGCAGCTGGTTACGGCCGATCTCGTGTATCGGCAGACCCAGGTATGTCACCTCGCCCATGGTGGGCTGCACCAGACGCAGGATCCCCTTGCCGACGGTAGTCTTGCCGCTGCCTGATTCCCCGACCAGCGCCACCGTCTGTCCGGGAGGAATGTCCAGGGACACGCCGTCCACAGCCTTGACATACCCGACCGTGCGCTTGAACAGCCCTTTGCGTATCGGGAAATACACCGCCAGATCACGCACCTGCAGGACGTCGTTTTTGGTCATGTTTTCCATGACCGGCTTGTGCAGGCGGTGACTGTTGCCTTCGAGCAGCGGCTTGCCGCGCTTTTCCATGGCCGGCAAGGCAGCAAACAGGTCCCAGCTGTAGGCATGCTGCGGCGAGGAAAAAAATACCCCATTACTCGACTGCTCGACGATCTGCCCGTCTTTCATGACCGCCACCTGATCAGCCACCTGTTTCACGACCGCCAGGTCATGGGTGATGAACAGAATCGCCATCTTGAACTGTCGCTGCAGGTCGTTGATCAGTTCCAGCACCTGGGCCTGGATCGTGACATCAAGTGCCGTGGTGGGCTCGTCCGCAATCAGCAGCCTGGGCTCGCAGGCCAGTGCGATCGCAATCATCACGCGTTGTTTCATGCCGCCGGACAGTTCATGCGCATACATGTCGATGGTCTGGGATGGCCTCGGAATCCTGACCGCATCGAGCAGGTCCAGTACGCGTTGACGGGCCTGCGGCCTGGACATGTTGCGGTGGCGGATCAGCACTTCGGAAATCTGCCTGCCTACCTTCACGACCGGGTTCAGGGAGGTCATCGGCTCCTGGAATATCATCGATATCCCACTGCCCCGCATGTCACGCATGTCACGTTCAGGCAGCTTGAGCAGGTCCTTGCCTTCGAAGCGGATGCTGCCTGAAGTCAGGCTGGCCGCCTCGGGCAGCAGCCGGATGACAGACAGGGCGGTGACTGACTTGCCGCTGCCCGATTCGCCCACCAGGGCAAACGTCTCCCCTTCCCGGATCCCGAAGCTGATTCGGTCGACGGCCGTCAAGGTGCGGCGGCTGGTGCGAAACACCGTGGTCAGATCTTGAACCTGCAGCAGGAATTCTGACATGACCGGTTACCTTGCCAACCTCGGATCGAGGGCATCACGCACCACGTCGGCAAACAGGTTGGCGAACAGCACCAGCGTGAACATGAAGAACAGTGAAGCGGCCAGCGACCACCACACCACCGGTTCACGCGCCATTTCCAGTCGTGCACTGTTGATCATGTTGCCCCAGCTGTTCATGGTGGGATCCACACCGATATTGATATACGACAGCACTGCCTCGGCCAGCACCAGTCCACTGAAATCGAGAACCAGCGTGATCAGGACGATATGCATCACGTTCGGCAGGATGTGGCGAAAGATGGTCTGCACCCGGCCCACCCCAAATGCCGTGGCGGCCTGGATGAAGTCGACTTCCCGCAGTTTCAGGGTTTCCGCACGCAACAGCCGACACAGGCCGGTCCAGCTGGTCAGCCCCAGGATCAGGCACAGGAACAGCAGGCGCAGGTCGGCACGCTGGGTCAGGCTTGCAAACTGCTCCGCATGCTTGCTCATGTACACGTTCAGCATCAGGACGGCGGCCGCGATCAACAGTACGCCCGGGATCGAGTTGAGCGTGGTGTAGAGATACTGGATGACATCGTCGATCCAGCCACGGAAATATCCGGCCATGATTCCGAATATCACGGCAAACGGAAGCATCAGCAGGGTCGTCAGCGTGCCGATGACGACCCCTGTGCGAATACTCTTGAGCGCCTGGTACAGTACGTCCTCACCGACCTTGTCCGTGCCCAGCACGTGGTATTTCGCTGCCCACTCCGCGCCCACCAGCAGCACCAGTACCACCGCCCCCAGGGTGAGGATCACGGTCCTCCACGGCACCCCGGAACGCCCGCCCAACAGGATGCCCAGAGTGGCCCGGAATGATCTTTTCGCCCGCACGGACAATACGAGGCACAGCAGCGTGACCAGTACCAGCCAGACCGCAATGCCCTTGAGGGCACCGACTGCACCCAGCACGAGTACATCTGCGGTTTTCTGCGCTTCAGGGTTGTCCAGGTGCACCGCCCCCCATGACAGGCGTGGATAGACACGCTGCTTGGTGCCATCGTCCTGCTGCACGGTCTCTTTCGCATACAGGTAGGCTGCAAACGGTGCCGAATACGTCTTTTCACCACTCGCGCGCAGCCCGGACACCATCTCGTCAAACAGGCTGATCACTTCGCCGCTGTAGTGCACTTCACCGGATGCGGCGTTCTGGTTCTCCAGCACAGGATGAAAATGCACCGAGTCAAGCAGGGCAATGCCCACATACACCGACAGCACGATCATCGAGATGACCCCCGCCTTGCTGCGCACGACCTGCCGCCAGGGCTCGCGCAAGTGGGGCTTGCGCATGGCATACAGGAAAAACAGGACAATGCACAGCATCAGGCCGAACACCAGGATATCGGTCAGCAGGAAAACCGGCTTGCCTGGCAGCATGGTCAACTGAACCTGACTCTCGGGTCAACGAGCGTGTACGAGATGTCGGTGAGCAACAGCCCGACGATATACAGGAACGCGCCCAGAAAGACCATGGACCGCACGATCGCGAAGTCCTGGCGGTTGATCGCATCGATGGTATAGCTGCCAAGGCCCGGGATACCGAAAAAGGACTCGGTGATCAGGCTGCCCATGAACAGCAGCGGCAGGATCACCACCACACCGGTCAGGATCGGGATCAGCGCATTGCGCAGCACGTGCCGGAACAGCACCGTCTGCTCGGCAATGCCCTTGGCGCGTGCGGTGCGCACGTAGTCCCGGTTCATCTCTTCGAGGAATATGGTCCGGTACCAGCGGGTACTGGACCCGATCCCGCCGACGATTCCGATCAGCACCGGCAGAATCAGGAACTTGACTCCGAACAGGCCACTTTCAAATCCGGAAATGGGCACAACCCGCAGGATCTTGCCCATCATGTACTGCCCCCCGATGATGTAGAACAGGCTGGAAATGGACATCAGGGCCACACAGATCACGACCGCCCAGTAATCGATATAGGTGGCCCTGAAAAAGGCGATGAGCAGGGCAAAGGTGATGGCCACCAGCAGCCCGATGATCAACTGCGGGACCGCGATGGCCAGACTGGGCCACATGCGCTGGCTGATATCGAAACCGATATCTCGGCCGCTGTCGGAACGGCCGAAATCAAATATGAACAGGCGCAGGGACTTGGTGTAGAAAATGGTCTTGCGGATCGTGTCGATCCCGTCTTCCTCATCATTGTAGAACAGCGGGTGATGGTAGCCGCGCTCCGCCTTCCAGTCCGCTATCTGCTCTTCCGTGACGTGTTTCTGGCCGAGGAACATGCGGGCCATGTCATCGGGTGTGTTAACCACGAAAAACAGCATGAACGTAATGACATTGACGCCGATGAGGATCGGTATGGCATACAGCGCCCGGCGTATGATGTAGGCAATCATCTCAGCGTACCCCGCTCACGCCGATAGAACCCGATCACGGCAGGGATGAACGACACCATCAGGAGTCCGGCCAGTATGATCAGCGGCCAGTGCCGGGGCCGGTTCCATTCGGCACGCCTGGCGTCCCTCAGCTCGCCGTCCACACGCTTGTATTTCAGGAGATTGTTGGCCATCAGGTTGGGCTTGACGTTCATGTACCAGCTGTGGAACAGGGAAAACGCCTTGGGGTGAAATCCCCACAGCCATGGGGCATCACGTTGCAGGATCCAGGTCATCTCCCGGATGATCTCCAGTCGCATGGGCCCGTTTTCGATATTCTTCATCTGCTCGAACAGGCGGTCGAATTCCGGGTTCTGGTAGTTCGTCGAATTTTCACCGCTGTGCTCCACTTTCGAGTTCGGCCCGTACAGGAGAAAAAAGAAATTTTCAGGGTCCGGATAATCGGCATTCCAGCCCCACTGGAAGATCTGGCCGGTGCCCTTGCGCATCTTTTCCTGGAAACGGTTGTAATCGGTGGCGCGGATCACCAGCTGGATGCCGAGTTTCTGGTATTGCTTGCGCAGCCAGTTGAAATGCGCCTTGGCACCCGGACCCGCACCGGGCGTGTCAAAATACAGGACCAGCGGCTTGCCGGATGCACGGTCCATGCCGTCCTCGTAGCCGGCCTCGGCCAGCAGCTGCCTGGCGTGTTCTATGCCTTTCCTTTTCGGCTCGCCGCCCACCCAGTCGTAAACAAAAGGGTTCACCCCGGCTTCGCCCTCGACATTGCCGAATATCCCGGGCGGGACCGGGCCCTGCGCCGGCACGCCCCGGCCGTTGGCGAAGATGGAAATGTACTCCTCGTAATCCACGGCAATGGATATGGCCCGGCGCAGCAGGCGCGCGCGCGCGGAATTCCCCCCCACCACGGGATCCAGCATGTTGAACCCCATGTACAGGATCGAGGCCGTCACGGAGGTCTCGAGCTGGATGTCCTTCTCCTGCATCCGCTCCGTGAGCTGGACGTCCCCCTGCGAGCCGAACTGAATGGCCTGATCAAAGCTGTCCGAGCTGACCCCGGAGGCATCGTAGTATCCCTGCAGGAATTTGTTCCAGTAGGGGATGTTCTCCTTCTCCAGGCTGTAGACCGCCTTGTGCACCAGGGGCAAGTCCTTCCCGGCATCGGCCAGCAGCCCGTTCTGCCGGTCCTGCGGCTCACCGCGGGACGGATACTTCTCGCCATGGAAGTTCGGGTTTTTCTCCATCACCATGCGCAGGTTCGGGTTGTTTTCCGTCAGCATGAACGGCCCCGTCCCCACCGGGTACCAGTTCAGCGAGATATTGCGCTCTTCCATGCCCGGCTGGCTGTAGAACCTTTCGGCCTCCCAGGGCATCGGGGCAAAAAACGGCATGGCAAGCCAAAACACCAGCTGCGGATACTTTCCCCTGATGCGGATACGGTAGGTGTAGCGGTCCTTCACGGACAACCCTGCAAAATCGATGTCCCTGAGGTCATGCCAGGTACCCTGCGCCTGGTCCGCATACCGCTCGCCTACCTGTTCGCGAAACGCATCGAACCCGACTATGTACTCACGCATCACACCGGCGATGGGAGAGTGCAGGAACGGGCTGGCAATACGCTTGATCTGGTACACATAGTCGGCGGCCGTCAGTTCCCGGGTACCGGTGTGCGGGAAATCCGACAGGACATACACATCTTCAAGATCCTCCTTTTCCAGGTCCAGATAGCGGGGATGGCCCGAGTCGTCCGCGGCAAATGCCGGGTGCGGCTGATACCGGATCCCCGGGCGGATCGATACGATGTACTCGGAATACGCAATTTCCTGCACCTGCCCTCGCGGGACCGGTTCCCCGGACTGATCCAGATACCTCACCTGTGGCAGGTGCTCAGCCGTAAGGGGGATCAGGGTATACGGTCGCATCAGGTAATGATACTGCAGGGGTGGCTCATAGATCTGCGCAATGAACTGGTACTCATTCGAACTGTAGGAACTCACCGGATCCAGGTGCTTGGGCCGCTCGCTGAACGATGAGTACACGACGTTCGAGGTCCCCTCCGCATCCGGATACGGGTTGTTCCAGGTCTTCGAGCCGCATGCGCTGAGCATGCAGGCCAGGACAAGCGACAAATAAGGGACGGCGCGTTCGTTCACGTACGTGGTGTGTATTATACTTTGATAAGATATGGAAACTTACTTCCCTGTATAACCATTATAGACTGCCTGCCCGGGAAAATTCTCCAACCCGGATTACCAGAACATGCCATTTTAGCCAAGTGAGGGAACAGATATGGGATTTTTAGCGGGAAAACGTGCCTTGATCATCGGAATTGCCAGCAACCGGTCAATCGCCTGGGGCATCGCTGCAGCCATGAAACGCGAAGGTGCGGAACTGGCCTTCACCTACCAGAACGAAAAACTCCAGTCCAGGGTGGAAAAATTTGCCGCGGAATGCGGGGCAGCCATAACCCTGCCCTGTGATCTGGAACATGACGAGGACATTACCTCGCTGTTCGGGGAACTGGGAACGGCCTGGGACGGGCTGGATATCCTGGTGCACTCGGCGGCCTTCGCACCCCGCGAGGAACTCGCCGGGGACTTTGTCGAGGTGACCACCCGTGAAGGATCAAGAATCGCTCATGACATCAGCAGCTACAGCCTGACAGCACTGGGCCGGGCTGCACGCCCCATGATGCAGGGCCGCAACGGCGCCATCGTCTCCCTGACCTACATGGGTTCGGTGCGTGCCATGCCGAGCTACAACGTCATGGGCCTGGCCAAGGCCAGCCTGGAGGCCAACATACGCTACATGGCCTATAGCCTTGGCCCGGACGGCATCCGCGTGAACGGCATCTCCGCAGGCCCGATTCGCACCCTTGCCGCAGCAGGCATCGCGGACTTCCGCAAGATGCTTGATCATGTGGAACAGAATGCCCCGCTGCGCAAGAACGTCACCATCGAGGAGGTGGGTAACACCGCCGCATTCCTGTGCTCGGACCTGGCCAGCGGCATTACCGGCGAGATCACCTACGTCGATGCGGGGTTCAATATCATCGGGATGTCCGGCTACAGCTAGTCCCGGATTCCGGGCGTGCAGCGCAATCTTGCAGGGGATATCAGGCTGCCAGGATGTTCTTCTCACCCTCGGTCTTGCCGACCACCACCGCACCGCAGGAATCGCTGAACACGTTCACCGCCGTGCGGCACATGTCCAGCACGCGGTCCACTGCCAGGATCAGGCCGATCGCTTCGGCAGGCAAGCCGATGGCCGCCAGAATAATGGAGATGGCAACCAGGCTCGCGGCAGGAATACCCGCAACACCGATCGAGGTCATCAGGGCCAGTACCACGACGGAGATTTGCTGTGCGACCGTCAGGTCGAGTCCGTAGGCCTGCGCGATAAAGATCGCCGCCACGCATTCGTACAGGGCCGTACCGTCCATGTTGACGGTCGCACCCAGCGGCAGGACAAAACTGGTAACACGGTTCGAGACCCCTGCACGATTTTCGATACAGTCGATCGTGACCGGAAGGGTCGCGGAGGATGATGCGGTCGAGAAGGCCGTCAGCAAGGCGGGTGCCATCGCCTGATAATGCCGGACCGGACTCACGCGCGCGACAAGGCGCAACAGCAGCGGCATCACCACGACAATGTGAATCAGCAGGGCAATCAGCACCGTAAAGAAAAATACGAGCAGCGGCTTGAATGCCTCCAGCCCGGAAATCATGACCACCTTCGCAACCAGTGCAAACACGCCGATGGGGGCGAATTTCATCACCAGGTCGGTGATCAGCATCATGACATCGAACACCCCCTGCCAGAACGACTGCAGCACCCGGCTGTGTTCCTGCTTGATCTGGGTCATGAACACACCAAACAGCAGGCCGAAGAAGATGATGCCCAGCATTTGCCCCTGTGCCGCGGCATGCACGACGTTGGTCGGGATCATGCGCAGGAAAATGCCCACGACGTCTCCTGCAGATTTCCCTTCCACTTTCGCCGTCACGGCATCGGTGTCTGCACTCAAGCCCAGGATTTCCCTGGCAGGCTCGCCGTCCACTATACCCGGCTGGATGATGTTCACGACGGCAATCCCGATCAGGATGGCAAACGTGCTGGTAACGACGTAATAAAGCAGCGTTTTCCCGCCGAGGCGCCCGAAGTCCTCTCCGCCGCCAAGCCCGCTGACCCCCACGATGATGGATGCGGTGATCAGCGGCACGATGATCATTTTCAATGCGTTCAGGAACATCTTGCCGACAAAATCAAATACTGAAAGCAGTGTAATCCCGAACAATTCGGATGCAGGGGTAAGCGCCCATCCGACCAGCACGGCCAGCAGCAGTGCGATGAGGATTTGCCAGTGAAGCTTGAGGCGCATGCGCGGAGTGTACCGGTCAGGGTGTCGAGGTAAAAGATACCAATGGGTTAGAGATTGTCTTCAAAGACCTCGACGTCGGACTGTTCGCGAACGGCCCCTACCAGTGCACTGAATTCCCTGCCCCCGTAATGCACGCGCTGCGACAGTTCCGAGGCCCGTACATCGTCCACCTCGTCCGGGCCGTCAAGTACCGCATGCAGTTCCAGCAGTGCGTAGCTGCCATCTCCCAGGGGCACACCAGCCACCGACGCGTGGCCTGCATCGGGGTGGGCAAGCGTGAAGGCACGGTTCATGATCCTTGCCGGAACACGGTCATCCTCCCGGTGCAAGGCACCATAATGGACCCGTTCAAGCGAATGCCTGTCGGACAGCTCTTCCAGGCGCATGCCACCGTGCAGCTGTGCCAGCAGTTCCTCGCCCTTGGCGGCAGCCTGTTCCGCTGCCTTGCGCAGGCGCATGAATTCGCGTATTTCCCGGGAAACCTCGTCCAGGGGTCTTGGCTTGGACTCGCGGTGCTGCAAGACCCTGAAGGCAATCATATGGCCGTCTGCCACCTCGATGAGCTCACTGTTCAGGCCCCCTTCCAGGATATCGGCCGTGAAGGCGAGCGAACGGATGTCCGGGTAGGCAAATATGCCCGCATCGCTGTCCGGAGTCAGCCAGCCCGTCTCCTGAACCTCGAGCTCGGACACTTCGGCCGCCTCGGTCAGATCATCCGGCAATTCCACGACCAGGTTGGCCAGTTCATCGGCTATCTCCGCAAACTGCTCCTGCGACATCTGGCTCCTGAGTTCATCGATGATCTGCTGGCGCACTCTGGCAAAGGGTTTTTGCCCGGCTGCCTGAACCTCGATCACCTGCACGAGATGCACGCCCTGTTCGGTACGTACAGGCTGGCTGTATGCGCCGGTATCCAGGGAAAACAGCACCTTTTCCAGCTCGGTACTGGCCAGGTCGCCGCGCGCGATCAAACCGATGTCGCCCCCCTTTTCGGCAGACAGCGTATCCTGCGAGTGTTCCTGGGCGAGTCCGTCAAACGAGGCCCCTTCCTTGAGCTTTTGTACCAGCCCCTCGGCCTTTCCCATGGCCCGGTCCCAGTCCTCGTCCACCGCAGTCTCAGGGTCATCCACCCTGATCAGGATTTGCCGCGTCCTGCGTAATTCATGCGTCATGTAGCGTTCAGGCTGTTCATCGTACAGGATACGCGCATCCTGCGCGGTGACCTCCGCATGGGACGCCAGGGCCTCTTCTTTCAATTCGATGTAGGCAAGGCGGAGCTGTTCAGGTGTTCGAAGCCACTGCTTGTTTTCCTGGTAATACTCGTCAATCTGTTCCAGCGAGACGCTCACCGAATCGGGCGGAACACTGACCCGCGCATAACTGAAATCCCTGGATTGTTCCAGAAGCTTGCGAAAGCGCTGCAAGTCCGCCTGGGTCATGAACGAGGAGGACGTCAGCGAGTTCTCGAACTGCTCCATTTTTTCCTGCTCGCGAAGCTCCCCTTCAAACCGGGTCTTGTCATAGCGCTGTGTCAGCAGCAGCCGCGTATACAGTTCCGGGTCGAAGGCACCGTCGCGCTGAAACTGGGGAATTTGCCGAATGATCCGGGCCAAACCGGCATCGCTGATGCGAAACCCTGCATCCGTGACTTCCTGGCGCAGGATTTCCGTGTTGACCATGTCCTCGATGACCTGTTTTTTGATGACGGTCTCTTCCGGATAGCGCTGCGCGTAGCTCTCTCCCAGTACGGACTGCAGCCGCTGCCTGTACTGCTGAAGCTGGTTGCTGTAGTCGGGCACCGAGATCTCCACGCCATTGACCTCAGCGGCGGCCGGCGCTCCGCCTGCACCGAAGTATTCCTGGATGCCCCACAAGGCAAAAGAGATAATGAGCAGCCCGATAATAACGTAGGCCACCAGGCTGCTGGCCCGGTCTCGTATTTCAATCAGCATGGTTTCTACCCTGCAGCGGTGTTCCCCGCGGTTTATCAAAATTCATGTGCCGTGCGCATTGTAAAGGTTCTGCCCGCCTGTCCGCACCCTGTTTTGCAAGTTTCTCACCAAAGCCATGCCGGGTTTGGAGTGTCGGGCACTGAATACCGTCGGGTACTGCCTGAGAAACCCAGGACAGGTCAAGGCGGAAGGCTAAGCTCAGGAGGCCATGTGTCCGGGAGGGAATAGTCGTTTCAGGGAAGGGGCCTGGCCCCATGCAACCTGTCACAGTTCAGGGGCCGGACTCGTTCTTCAGATTTTTGCGGGACTTATAGCGGAAGTTGTCGTGTGGCATGCACAACCCGTCACAATGTCCAGCAGGAACCCGTAATACTATGGCGGAGTGGACGGGATTCGAACCCGCGACCCCCGGCGTGACAGGCCGGTATTCTAACCAGCTGAACTACCACTCCTATAGTATGGCCCTTGGTGGGTGCTGAGGGATTCGAACCCCCGACATCCGCCTTGTAAGGGCGACGCTCTACCAGCTGAGCTAAGCACCCAAAAGGCGCGTCAGCTTACAGCATCCCTCAGTGCTTTGCCAGCCTTGAAGGTAGGGACCTTGCTGGCAGCAATCTGGATTGCTTCGCCCGTTCGGGGGTTGTGGCCGGTGCGGGCATTACGCTGTTTGACCTGAAAGGTTCCGAATCCGACCAGGGTCACGCTGTCTCCACGATTCAATGCTGCTGCGATGGAACTGAGGACTGCATCGACGGCACGTGCACCCTCTGCTTTGGAAAGCTTTGCCGCATCGGATACGGCTTCAACAAGTTCACTTTTATTCATTCTTTTCAGACTCCCCTGATGTTGGCATGCAGCCCTGAGAACTGCGGTTATAATTCTTGAGTACCGAAAGCAGTTGCCCAGACCCTGTCGTGCAGAACTGTCTGAAAGGTATTGGCTGAAATCGGTATGTGCTGTGCACGTGCTGTGGCAATATAAAGATCATCGAACACGTGTTTTATACCAAGCGTCCCGGAAGCAAGTCAATAAAACGATGCATTTCAGTGCGCCTGGACCGGACCGCTTTTGGACACGGACGGCTCGTGCTCGGCTTCGACAGTGCCCACAACCTGTGACTTGCCCAGCGGTTCCGGCATCTTGACCAGTGCTACCTGAAGCACTTCGTCAATCCACTGGACCGGAATGATTTCAAGCTTTTGCTTGATGTTCTTGGGAATTTCACTCAGATCCTTTTCATTGTCTTTCGGGATCAGCACCGTCTTGATTCCCCCGCGATGAGCCGCCAGCAACTTCTCCTTGAGGCCGCCGATCGGCAGGACTTCTCCACGCAGGGTCATTTCACCCGTCATGGCCACATCGGCCCGTACCGGCACCCGGGTCAGCGCAGAAACAATCGCAGTAGTCATGGCAGTTCCTGCACTGGGTCCATCCTTTTTCACCGAGCCTTCGGGGACGTGAATGTGAATGTCCATGGTTTCATGAAAGTCCGATTCAATGCCCAGAATGCGGGCACGGCTGCGGACTACACTGTGGGCCACCTGGATGGATTCCTGCATGACATCCTCAAGCTGTCCCGTGCGGCTGGTTTTTCCCTTGCCGGGGATCACAACTGCCTCAATGGTAAGCAGTTCACCGCCGATTTCCGTCCAGGCCAGACCCGTTACCTGTCCGATCTGGTCATTGTCTTCCGCAAGCCCGTATCGGAAACGCTTGACGCCAAGATACCGGGACAGGCTGCGCGGTGTGACGGAGACCTTTTTCTTGTCTGCGCCCAGCACCATGGATTTCACAACCTTGCGGCAGATCTTTGAGATCTCCCGTTCGAGATTGCGCACACCAGCCTCCCGGGTGTAATACCGGATCATGTCAAGGATGGCCGCATCACTGAACTGGATTTCATTTTCCTTCACACCATTCGCCTTGATCTGCTTGGGAACCAGGTAACGCGTGGCGATGTTTTTCTTTTCGTCCTCGGTATAGCCGGGCAGTCGGATCACCTCCATGCGGTCCAGCAGGGGGCTGGGAATATCCAGACTGTTGGCCGTGGCAACAAACATGACATCCGACAGGTCGAAATCCACTTCCAGGTAATGGTCGTTGAAGGTGTGGTTCTGTTCCGGGTCCAACACTTCCAGCATGGCCGAAGCCGGATCGCCCCGGAAGTCCATGGCCATCTTGTCAATTTCATCCAGCAGAAACAGCGGATTGCGCACCCCCACTTTCGACAGGTTCTGCACGATCTTCCCGGGAAGCGAGCCAATGTAGGTTCGCCTGTGGCCCCTGATTTCTGCTTCATCGTGCACACCCCCCAGGGACATGCGTGTAAACTGTCGGCGCGTGGCCCGGGCAATCGACTTCCCGATTGAGGTCTTGCCCACGCCGGGAGGCCCGACCAGACACAGGATCGGCCCCTTGTGCTTTTGTACTCGCTGCTGCACGGCCAGATACTCAATGATGCGCTCCTTGACCTTGTCGAGGCCGTAGTGGTCCTCTTCCAGAATGCGCTCGGCCGCCGCCAGGTCCTTGCGGACCTTGGATTTCTTTTTCCAGGGTACGCCGACCAGCCAGTCGATATAATTGCGCACCACCGTCGCTTCCGCAGACATCGGCGACATCATTTTCAGCTTGTTCAATTCGGCCGTGGCCTTTTTCTTGCCCTCTTTTGACATGCCGACCTTCTCGATTTTGCCAGCCAGCTCCTCAATTTCATTGGGGGCTTCCTCGAGTTCCCCGAGCTCCCTCTGAATGGCCTTCATTTGCTCATTCAGGTAGTACTCGCGCTGCGACTTCTCCATCTGCTGCTTCACACGCCCGCGCAACCGTTTTTCAATCTGCAGAACGTCCAGCTCGCCCTCGATCATTTTCACCAGATGTTCCAGACGCTTGCGCACATCCCCGATTTCGAGGACATACTGCTTCTCGTCAAGCTTCAGGGACATGTGTGCGGCGATCGTATCGGCCAGCCGTGTCGGCTCGTCGATACCTGACAGCGAAGTCAGGACTTCCGGAGGAATCTTCTTGTTCAGCTTCACATACTGCTCGAACAGGCTGGTGACAGAACGGGTCAGGACTTCCAGTTCGCGTTCGTCATCGGGCTCGTCGTCCGATCTCATCAGGGAAATCTGCGCCCGTAAAAATTCTCCGTCTTCCATATATATGTTCACGCCGGCACGCTCGATGCCTTCCACCAGCACCTTGATCGTGCCGTCCGGCAGTTTCAGCAGTTGCAGAATGGTCGACACCGTACCGATGTTGTGGATCTCGTCAACACCCGGCTCATCCACTTCCGCATTTTTCTGTGCAACCAGCAGGATCTTCTTGCTGCCGGCCATGGCAGCATCCAGGGCCTTGATCGACTTTTCCCGGCCCACAAACAACGGGATCACCATGTTCGGATACACCACCACGTCGCGCAGCGGCAATACCGGCACGACTGTCTCGTCTAACTCTTCGTCTGGTGCATGTTCGTCTGGCACCTGTTCATCACTCATCTCGACATACCCCTGAATAGGTGGCTGAAATTACAAATGGCCTGGTCGGGCAATCCTGTATCCCCTGATGCGCGAACCTGACATATAACATGGGGACATTCTGGCGGAACTTCAAGTCTTACCGAGCAGGTCATGTCCAGCCCCTGCCCCGGCGCCCCCACGGGGCCCGTCTACTCATCCGATGCTACTTTCTCGTATTCTGAACTTTCATAGATCAGGTAAGGCTTCTCGCCGTGAATCACAGACTCATCGACCACCACCTTCCCGATACTGTCCTGCGAGGGCAGATCATACATCGTATCCAGCAGGACGTTCTCCAGTATGGTCCGCAGCCCCCTGGCACCGGTCTTGCGGTCCATAGCCTTGCGTGCCGTGGCATACAAAGCGTTTTCCCTAAACTCGATCTCCACACCTTCCATCTCGAACAGACGATGATACTGCTTGGTGATGGCATTTTTCGGTTCCGTCAGGATTCTGACCAGGGCCTCCTCGTCAAGTTCATCCAGGGTTGCCACCACAGGCAGGCGCCCGACAAATTCGGGGATGAGCCCATACTTGATCAGGTCCTCTGGCTCCACGCTGTGCAGCACCTCACCGATCTTGACCGCATTTTCCTTGCTGCGCACGTCCGCAGAAAATCCGATGCCGCTTTTTTCCGTACGATCCAGGATCACCTTGTCCAGGCCTGCGAACGCACCGCCGCAGATGAACAGGATGTTGCCGGTGTCGACCTGCAGGAATTCCTGCTGCGGGTGCTTGCGCCCACCCTGGGGCGGAACCGATGCGATCGTGCCTTCAATCAGCTTCAGCAGGGCCTGCTGAACCCCTTCACCTGAAACATCACGGGTGATCGAGGGATTGTCGGACTTGCGTGAAATCTTGTCGATCTCGTCGATGTAAACGATTCCGGTCTGTGCCTTCTCTACATCGTAATCACACTTCTGCAGCAGCTTCTGGATGATGTTTTCAACATCCTCTCCCACGTAGCCCGCTTCGGTCAGGGTCGTGGCATCGGCAATGGTAAACGGGACATTCAGCAACCGCGCCAGGGTTTCGGCAAGCAAGGTCTTGCCCGAACCCGTCGGCCCGACCAGCAGGATATTGCTTTTTGCCAGCTCGACTACATTCTTGCTGGCATTGCGCGCATCCAGCCGCTTGTAATGGTTGTATACGGCAACCGACAGGATCTTTTTGGCACGCTCCTGCCCGATCACGTATTCCTCAAGGATGGCATTGATTTCAGCAGGCTTCGGAAGTTTTGCACTGTCCCCCGATGCATGCTCCTGCATCTCTTCGCGGATGATGTCGTTGCACAGCTCGACACACTCGTCGCAAATGAAAACCGAGGGGCCGGCAATGAGCTTGCGCACTTCATGCTGGCTCTTGCCGCAAAAAGAACAATACAGAAGCTTGCCGCCGTCCCGGTCCTTGGTTGTATTGTTGTCACTCATCGTACCGTACTGGACATCTGTAGGGTGCAGAAAGCACAGTATGCGCTTTAAGCTGCGAATGAATCAAGACTGAAATTCATCACAAACTACACGGCCTGGTTGATCACTATACGCCTTTTTCAAAGATTATGCAGTGCCCGCCCGCCCCAAAGTTTGGCCGCCTGACTGCCCCACAGGCCATCCCGGCGCCTTCGGGAGTCCTATGCAGTGGTGTCAGGAAGCGTTTCCTTGCGCCGGTCCAGCACCTCGTCCACCAGGCCGTACTGCTGGGCCTCGACACTGTTCAGGAAATGGTCCCGCTCCGTATCCTGTGCGATGCGTTCGATCGGCTGGCCGGTATGGTGCGCAAGGACCCGGTTCAGTTCTTCGCGGACTTTCAGGATTTCCCGGGCATGGATATCGATATCCGTGGCCTGTCCCTGAAACCCTCCGAGCGGCTGGTGGATCATGATGCGTGAATGACGCAGCGCATAGCGCTTGTTTTTCGCACCGCCTGCCAGCAGCAGCGCCCCCATGCTGGCCGCCTGGCCCACACACAGCGTGCTGATATCGGGACTGGTGAACTGCATGGTGTCGTAAATGGCCATGCCTGCACTCACCGACCCTCCGGGAGAATTGATATAGATCGAGATGTCCTTGTCAGGGTTTTCGGATTCCAGGAACAGCAACTGGGCGACCACGAGATTGGCCATCTGGTCTTCAATGGCCCCGACGATAAATATGACCCGCTCTTTCAGCAGGCGCGAATAGATGTCGTAGGCCCGTTCACCACGCGCCGATTGCTCGACCACCATGGGCACGAGATTCAGGGCCTGCGTATTCTGGGCGCCTGCGTTTGAATTTCTTTCGCTCATCACGGTATCCCCTGCAAAGTTTTACATCTGGTCGTTGACCATTTCATCGAACGTGAAGGCACGGGGCACCTGCCGGGCCCGCTCCAGCACCCACTCGACCACCTGGTCCTCCATGACCTTCGATTCAATTCCCGCCATGGCCTGCACATTGCCCCGGTAATACTGGACGATTTCCTCGGGGTTCGCGTAGGACGAGGCGATGGCATTGAGTTCCCGGCTGACCCGCGCGGGATCTAGCTGAATCTCGTTCTGGCGGATGATCTCCCCGATGATCAGGCCCAGGGCGGTCCTGCGCTTGGCCTGCTCCTCGAGCATATCCTGGGGCAGTTTCGATTCCTCCTTGATCTGCATGGTCTGCATGAACTGGTCACGGACCGCCTGCACCTCCTGCTCCAGCAAGGATGCCGGCAATTCAAATTCGTTGGACTCGAACAGGCACTTCATCACCTGGCTTTTATCGAACGCCTTCTTGCGCTGTTCAAGCTCGCCCTTCAGGTTGCGTTCCAGCTGCTCCCTGAGCGTGTCCAGGTTCCCGTCCTGAATTCCCAGTTCCCGCACAAATTCCTCACCCGCCTCCGGCAGCTCGCCGGCTTCGACTTTTTTCACGTTCACTTCAAAGACTGCCGTCTTTTCCGCCAGTTCCGGCTGATGGTACTCTTTCGGAAAGCGCAGGGGAAAGGATTTGGCGTCGCCTTTGCACATGCCTTCCAGCTCCCGCTCGAATTCCGGCAGCAGACCGCTGTGTCCCATCACGGCCACATAGTCGTCCTGGCTGCCCCCAGGAAACGCCTCGCCATCCAGCGTGCCCTTGAAATCAAGGGTGACCCGGTCTTCCTGTCCTGCAGCCCGGTCGATTTCCTGCCACTGCATCCTCTGCCTGCGCAGTTTCCCGATCATGTCATCGATATCCCCGCTCGTGACCTCGGCCTGCGCCACCGTGATCTCGAAGGTGCCGGCATCCGCCAGCTCGATATCCGGAAAGACCTCGAAGGTCGCGATGAATTTCAGGTCCTGGCCATCTTCGAGGTTCACCGGCTCGATTTGCGGAGGGCCGGCCGGGCGCAGCTTTTCCTGGTCGATGGCCTCGCGGTAGCTCGAATGCATGGTGTCGGCCAGGACCTCATCGCGTGCCTGCTGCCCGAACCGCTGGCGCACCACCTTCAACGGCACCTTGCCCGGGCGAAACCCGGGAATCTTGACTTGCCGGGACATGCCCTGCAGTTTCTTCTCGAGTTCGGACCTGATCGTCTCGCCCGGCACCTCGACCGTCATCCTGCGCCCAAGTTTTCCTGTTGTCTCCAAAGATACCTGCATCAGCCTGATCCGTTATTCAAACACCTCTAAATGGTACAAAAGCCCTGACATCCCTGTACGAGGCAGGGCACGTGCGGCAATATAGTGCATGCCGGCACCTGCGGGCAAGGACTTGCAGGCCTGCAAGGCAGGCAGTGGTGCGAAAGGAGAGACTCGAACTCTCACGGGTTACCCCACTGGCACCTAAAGCCAGCGCGTCTACCAATTCCGCCACTTTCGCATCCCTTACACCCTATCATTCTACAGACGTTACCCTGTATTATAGCCGCATCCCCGCGCACAACTGTAAAATCGGCATATCCGCCCCGAAACCGGTCTGGATCTTGGCATGCATGCATTGCTCATATTCGTCCTGCTCCTTGCATCGGTTCTGATCGCAGGGGCGGCGCTGGCCTGGCCCGTGCACACCCTGCTGTCCCTGTGGTTCGAGCCAGAATTCGAAAATGTCACGAGCCGCACGGTGCTCGGACTCGGTATCCTCGTGTTCCTGGCAGTCTTTCGCATGTCCGGCTTTCGTGCATGGCACGAGATCGGCTTCGAGGCCGACTGCCGCCGGTTCTGGGCCAATGCGGCCAAGGGCTTCGGGGCCGGAATCCTGGTCATGCTACCGGTGGTCGCCGGGCTGCTGCTGGTGCGCAACCGGGTGGTGGACCCGGAGTGGGACTGGTCACCAGGCAGCCTCGCCTTGCTGCTGGCCTCTGCGCTCATCGCAGGGTGTATTGTAAGCCTGATCGAGGAGAGCGTGTTCCGCGGACTGCTGCTGAGCACCATCCGGCGCAAGGGCTCCGTACTCCTGGCCATCATCTCGACGAGCTTTTTCTATGCGCTGGTACATTTCCTGCGCCCTGGACTGGAGCCGGATCCTGATACCCTCGACTGGACGAGCGGTTTTACCCTGCTGAGAGAAGGCCTTTCAGCCCTGTCAAGCCCGATACAGTACCTCGACTCGTTCATTGCACTGCTTGCAGCCGGTATCCTGCTGGCAGTCATTCGGATCCGCAGCGGCGGGCTCGCGCTGTGCATCGGCATGCATGCCGGCTGGGTATTTACCATCAAGCTCTTCAAGCGGACCACCAACTCCAATGATGCATCGGCGTTTGCGTACCTGACCGGAACCTACGATCATGTAATCGGATATCTGGCCACCGTGTGCCTGGCTGTAACCATCCTGATCTACCTGAAAATGAGGCCCGGGTAACTCCCGGCGAGCCCTGATCCGGGCGGTGCGTGGCCAGCTGGTGCGGACCGGCAAGGCACCCAGGAAGGATGGGGTGAGCGATGGGGATCGAACCCACGACCACAGGAACCACAATGCCTGAAAAACTAATAACCTATTTATTGTACTAGGCCAAGGTATGCTTGATGCAACTAGTATAAATCTTTTTAGTTCAATAGGTTAGCTGAGTATAGGCTATATAGCGAAAACGGAACACTGTACCGAAAGTGTACCGAAAAAAGTTTCTGGGGTTAATTAAGAAGGGCAATCGGCTTACAACTTGCTATGGTTGCAAAATTAAAAATCTGAGATAGTTCACTTAAATCAGTCTGCTGAATTGTCATCCAAAATCTTTTTTTGGCTCTCTATGGATTCTCTTATTACCTCACTATAGACACGTTTTTTTTCTTTAGCCGAAGCATTACGTATAAACTCTGAGAAGGCAGAGGAGTCCTTAGGTTTCGTCCGAGTTTTAGATATGAAAGCCATAACAGTTCACTCATCTCATTCCAATCAGTTTCTCGATATCAGTTTTCGTAAAATTTTCCGGTATGTGATGATCTATTTGATCCACTCCCGCTTTGTATAGTTTCCGGGAACCGTCAATTTCTTTCAATATTAAGTCAACACTTATATCTTTTCTAAACCTGTTTTTCAAATTGTTCACGTTTTCTCTGGCAGCAAAATACTGTTCAACGAACCGTTCAGGCAAAATTTTCCTGCCCTCTTTCTTTTCTCTTTTTTGAACAAATTCCCATGCCTGCTCTGGAGTCAGGTATACATAAAGTATCTGAACCTGTCTGTTCCTCCTGAGTGAGCGATCAATATTCTCTTCCGCTTTTACATAATTTGACAGCGTCCCATCCAGAATGAAGCTTTGCTGTTGCTGCAGTGCCAGATCGTGAATTCTATCCACTAGAATCGAGACTGCGGGTTGGAACAACCAGGAATTACTCCCGTGGTAATCCGCAAATTCCAAGCGCAACTCATCCGGATCAATTCTCAGAACCTTCCTGCCCTTTTCTACTTTCTCCATTTTGCCTAACAAGGACTTTGATGCTTCTGTTTTCCCAGCACCAGGTGACCCTGCCATGAATACAGAAACCGGCTCCCGGTCAGGCAAAAATACCTGAGAATTGGTGAAGCGCTTAGCTATTTTCTTTTTATTTTTTCTGGCGAATTCGACAGCTTTATTCTCGATGGCATCGTGATTACTTTCCATCAGCTACTGTCCTGCAACTTGTATGCTTTGAAATTCATGAAAACCGTTTCAGGCTTCACTCGCGGAAAATTCTTTACTATCTTCAACTTTCCCATCCCATGGGTGGCGCGTGATCGGCAATATATTGATTATCTGGTGTACCGAGTGTGTACCGGGACACCCGATAAAACAACCTGAATTTCAGGCTTTCGCTGGCGCAATGATTGAATCATCGAATCGAATCAGGCTGCAACAAATGCTCCTAATCCTCTTCATCAAGATCAAGGTTGTTGGTGTTCCCCCTATAATTTAGTCCAGAGTGTTTGCGAGAATGGCATGATGATTCCCTGTAAAGGGGAGGAGGTCAATATGGCACGCAAGCGTTATTCGGTGGAGCGGATCGTCGCCGCAGTCAAGGCTCATGAGGGGGGTACATCGATCGGCGATATTTGTCGTAAATTGGGTATAGCGGAAGCGACATTGTACCGCTGGAAGAAGGAGTACGGTGGTCTTGAGCCGGACCAGGTGAGGGAGCTCAAGCAGTTACGGGAAGAGAACGAGCGTCTGAAGAAGCTGGTGGCGGAGTTGAGTCTGGACAAGTCGATGTTGCAGGACATCAACCGTCGAAAGTGGTGAGCGCGTCGCAGCGCAGGCAAGCGGCGCGCGATCTTCAGGGGGCATACCGGGTCAGTGAGCGGCATGCCTGTCGGGTGTTGCGGTTGTCCCGGGGGACCTGCCGATATGTCCGCTGCAAGCCTGGTCAGGAGGCATTGCGCCAGCGGATCCGTGAGCTGGCGCGGTCACGGGTGCGTTATGGGTACAGGCGGATCCATGTACTGCTCAAGCGTGAGGGGATCCATGTGAACCACAAGCGGGTATACCGGCTGTACTGCCTGGAGCGGCTGCAGTTGTACCGCAAGCGGCCCCGCCGGCATGTGAGTGCGGCGCATCGTCACCGGCCCCCGGTTCGGGCCATCAGGCGGAATGAGGCCTGGGCGATGGACTTTGTGGCGGACCGGCTGCATGGAGGATCGAGACTTCGGGTGTTCACGATGATCGATGTGTATACGCGCGAGTGCCTAGCAGTCGCATCCGCATTCAGGATGGGTGCGGGCGAGGTCGTGAAGGTACTGGAACAGATTCGATGCCGCAGAGGTGTTCCGAAACGGATTTACTGTGACCAGGGCAGTGAATTTGCCAGTCGGCTGACGGACCTGTGGGCGTATCAGCACCAGGTGACCCTGATATTCAGTCGGCCCGGCAGGCCGACCGACAATGCCTATATCGAGTCGTTCAACCGCAGTTTCCGGGACGAGTGCCTCAACCTGCATGGGTTCTTGTCATTGCAGGAGGCACAGGAGAAGATAGAGGCCTGGAGGCAGGAGTATAATGAGAGTCGACCTCACAAGGCTCTCAACCACCTGTCGCCCAGTCAGTACGCGGTGTTGAAGGCCGCATAACCCGCCAGATTCGCAATCGGCGTGGTACTAAAAATGGGTGACCTCCATTTAAGTCAGAATTTCGCATAAAGCCTGGCCCAGTTTTGGGGGGAGGACCAATCGTCCCAGGTCTCTCTCAACACCTGGTACATACCCGGGGGGCTTGACAATGCGCAAGCGATTCAGTGAATTGGACACTATCAATTTACTGCGAGCGATAGAAGTAAAAATCAGTGGTGGCACGGGTCGCAATAAGGTAAAAAGTTGCAGGGCTCTGGAGAAAGAGAACCAGCTCCTCCGCAGCCGTGAGCCGGGCACATCAAACTAGCCGAGAAGACTGCTTACCGCCTAGCAGCGGAGGGGAAGTTCTCAGGCTTCAAGGTTGGTGGGGGTTGGCGCTTCAAGAAGGGAGGGCTATTTGGGCACAGAGGGTTTTCTAACTTCCGATCTTACTTTTGATTTCCTTGACGATCTCGCACTGGCGACGGCGCGACGGCGCACCGACCCGTACGCGCATCTGAAAGCTCGACGCATTGAGCGTATTGGGCCGTTGCTTGAGTTCGTCTCTCTCAGCAAAGCACAAGCTCTACCGTTCGATGCTCTCCAGTTTTGCGAAGTTGGAGACACGATGTTAGCGGCCTGCAATACCGGACAGTCCTCTTTAGGTTCCTACTTCGAGGCTAAGAATGCACAAGTAGGATTCATTGTCACTAATCGTGATCCTTACATGGACGACCAACATTACTGGACTGCGTTCTGTCGCAAGGCACAGGAAGCCGCTGAGCTGTCACTCCCAAAACCTGTTGCTCAGGGCCTTATCGGCGCAATGCGAGAGATCGAGGAAAACGTCCATATCCATAGCGAACGAGCCTATGACGGCATCGTTGGATATCGCGGTACCGTCGACGATTTTGAGTTTGCAGTAGTTGACAGCGGAGTCGGCATTCTTAAAAGCTTACAAAGATCGCCTGATTATCAGAGTCTAACTGACACGGGTACTGCCATAAAGACCGCGCTGACTGATGGCGAATCTAGCCTTCGTTACAGGAACACCGGGCGAGGCTACGGTTTCCACGATCTCTTTGTCGGCCTCGCGAATCTGAATGGGGAGTTGCGATTTCGAAGTGGTGATCATGCCCTGACGATTGACGGCGTGTCTCCGTCTTTGGTCACTGCCCGGCTCTGCCAGAAGGTGGAGATGCCTGGATTCCTTGTTAGTATCTTAAGTCGCGCTGGACCAGCGCAGATTCTTAGTTGACGGTTTGTTTCGGCTTGATTAGAGGAAGGGACTGATTCACGTAGCTCCGAAGTGCCGCGATATTGGCGTCCAACAGATCGTCAAGTGGCTTCCCAGGAGCTGTCGGGGACTTTGTCCAGCTAAGTTTCCCGTCAGTCATCACCCCTCTCCTGCGTTTTTGTGCCCGCATAAATGCGTTTGTTTCGATTATTGTCAGACCATCAAACACATTGGCTAATTTGCTTATTTCGCTTAGCCCACCTCGCGCGACCAGATGAAGCGGCCGATCTAAAGAAGCCGCAAGTGTGACAAGTTTGTGCACGTACCACCCGATCCTTGTCTTGTTACCGGCGCCGGTTCCGAACTCGAATGCTACGTGACTAATCTCTGGATGAGCGTACAGGAACTCCAACCACCGCTCCCAGTCGCGGTCCGTGCGGGCATTTAAATGAAGACCACAAGGCACACCGTGACGCTGTATTTCTGAAAACGCCAATGCGATGCGCTTCATGTTATACAGGTTATCGTGACGGGGGACATCATCGAAAAGACTATAATTTGGTGCGGTAATGAAGCAAACCCCGAGTTGCTTGATACCCCGTATTACTGCCTCGCGGTCTTCTAGCCCCCACCAGCGCTCTAGGGAATTGTCAATATCTGTTCCGCTCAGAACAACAGTCGTGTCTTCATTCAGCTTAAAATACTCAAGTAACTCCTCACGGGTTGAAAAACGCACAACACCGTTCTTTTTTTCGACGACTTCAAACAAAGAAAGAGCAACAGCGGAAACGCTCGGCGCTCGCATGCGCGCCGCACTGTGATAGAGCATAGGAATCATGGTTGGGAGCGGGGGACAAGAAAGGGTTGGTGCAGACGGGACGTTACTAAAATCCCATATGCCGCGCACCTCCATTGACCTTGCAACGAGATGTCGCACATTGTTAGGACACACATTGTCACAAGAGGAACGGTCCTCACACCGACAGTACGTCAGACAATCAAATATTCCGGAGCCGACGTTCAGGCCGCCGCACGAATCGAGATGGGGACATTGCTGGCATCCCAACGATCGCGGCCTACCCTTGTTGTCGTGCCATAGTGACTGAGAGTTTGGGAAGTGAAACTTCTCTATAGGGGCGTGACTACCCGATTTCGACATCTGCTGTTCCACTCAAAGGGTTGATTCGACGCACATATCCGAGGACACAATCTCCCTCGTTGTGAATTGCACTCTTCAAATCCGAGGGTGGTTGTTCAATTATGCCAACCTGTGTATTGCCAGACACCAGGATGAGTTTCGAGTCTTTTGCACAGACGATAATGTTCTCTCCTTCTGACAAATCGGCGTTCTGCGCAAGATCGGCGATGGCTGTTCGAGTCCGGCACTCCGGGTACCGTGTAAACAATGTCGGTTCGGCAAGCATATCTTTGTTACGGTTCCAAGATTTGGCGAAGCTCGGCGCGGCACGTCTTATGAAATCAAGTCCCATAACACAAACCCTCCAGAACCGGGCGGTAGCGTTTGTTTCGGCCGCTGCCAATTTCGATAAGGATACCTTTGGCCACCAAAGCACCCAGCCGATTATTCCACGCCGTAGGTGCCACGTTCTCGCGCATGTGTGCCCGAAGACTCTGAGCATCCACCTCACCAAGATCAAGCACACCTCTTAACGCTACAGCCTGTTTGCCATCTACCTTCCCGATAATCTCAACGTTGTCGATGCGCTCTTCAGAGTCAAGTGAACAGATCACAAATGCGTCTCCACGAGACGTCAGAAAAGAATGAAACTCCTCGTAAACATGCGGCGAGAGATTTGCGCAGACCGGATAGATGGAGTGCCATGTCGAGCGGGCATGGTTCCGGTATGCGACGACGCTGTCACGAAGAAAACTGGTGGTGGCAACGTCGATGCTAGCGAAATCCAGAAAGTACACCTCGGGCTCTGCTGAAATTTTTGTGTCCTGAAGCAGGTCCGCGAAAGCCTTCTGGCCGTCAAGCGATCCGGCAAGTACATCATTCTGGGCGTAGGATATCATCGTCAACCGCATCTCTATTTCCTAATATGAGTAATATGAGCATTATGAATAATTGAGCTACCCTGGTCAACAGGAATTACTTCCTAGAAGGGTTAAGTGGATCGCCTCCATTTTGTTCCTGGTTGTTCCAGAATTTCTTGACTGATGGAAAAAGAAAGGGTACAACTGCCTACCAGAATATTTGGAACACTCAGGAACAACGGCATGGCTAGAAAGTACACTGCATCAAAAGTCCCCACGAAAGATCAAACTGCCTGGGTCATGAGCTTTCGGCATCCGCTGCGCAAAGATGCGCGGGGCAAACAGGGCCGGAAAATCCGGCGCGGCCTCAATACGTCCGAAGAATCTCGTGCGCAGACTCTAGTCGATGAGATGAACGAAATCCTCAACGATGAGACATGGCACAACGCAGCTAGGCGCCCGGAGGCGGAACGCCGTTTCGATCCCATCGTTGTTCACGCGTTCTACGACGACCTTGAATCACCGTCATCAAACTCGTGGGAGGTTAGGAACCTTACTCTCCCACTGCCGACCATCGAAGATGGCTACGCTAAAGTGCTCATGGTTGGCACCACGGGTGCGGGAAAAACTTCACTTCTGCGACAGCTTATCGGCTCCCATCCGGACCGTGACCGCTTTCCATCGACGTCGGCGTCCCGAACTACGATTTCAGATATTGAAGTTATCGTGTCGAATGACCCGCAGTTCAATGCCTCGATCACGTTCTTTACCGAACCGAACATTCATACGAACATCCATGAATGTGTTGCCGATGCCTGCGCCGCTTCGTGGGACTCAATACCTGACGAAGAGCTTGCAGAAAGACTGCTGACCCACCGCGATCTACGCTTTCGTCTCGGATATATTATCGGTTCGTGGGGGCGAGCGAATCCTGGTGACGCTGAGTCTGATGGCGATTGGGACTACGAAGGGAACGACGATGAAGCCCCGGACCCCGCAATAGAGAACGACGGCACATTGCCGACAAAAGCCGAAATCGAGGAGATGCAATCTCGTCTGCAATCTTATATAGATCGCATCCGGAGTCTTGCCGATGAGGCCAAAGATCAATTGCAAAACGAATTGGAGGTTGAGCTTCAAACCCTAAAAGGACCCGAGAAAGAAGCAGCTCAGGATCTCTTCGAAGACATTGTGCAGTCACGTCCTGATTTTGATGAACTAGTGAATGACATCATGGACGAGGTCAGACGCCGTTTTGATCAACTGGACTCGAGCAAACTTCGAACGCACTCCAGCGGTTGGCCTTTCTCCTGGGAACTTGAAAGCACGGACCGAGACGAGTTCATACGTGAGGTCCGGCGTTTTTCCTCAAACTATGCCCCCGCATTTGGCACTTTGCTGACACCGCTTATCGATGGCATCCGTATTCGCGGTCGTTTATTTCCGACCTTTGCCGATCATCGTGCCAACCTAGTCCTGATCGACGGAGAGGGGCTCGGTCATGTCGGCGATCCCGCCGCTGGTGTTGCGTCCCGAATTGCGCGGCGTTACGCAGATGTCGATGTCATCCTGCTAGTAGATTCTGCAAAGAATCCTATGCTCGAAGCACCCACATCCGTTCTTCGCTCAGTGGCCGCCAGTGGGTACCAAAAGAAACTGGCCTTCGCCTTCACGCATTTCGATCTTTTGAAGGGACAGGCCAACCTGCCGAACTTTCGATCACAGCGTTCGCATGTAATGTCCGCCGTTTATCAGAAGCTCACGACCCTGCGTGATATTGTTGGTCTACCAGCCGTACGGGCAATCGAGCGAGATCTGGACAGTCGGTGTTTTATGCTTGGATTTCTTGACCGTCCACTCACTGGAAAACAACGCGGCCCTGTTCGTGAGATTTTGAAACTGATCGAATTCTGCGAAGGCACCTTAGCCCCCACAGAAGAAACCGAAGTCCGTCCAGTTTACGATACAGCGGGTCTAATCCTGGCCATCCAGGCAGCAGCAGCGGAGTTTCACGCCCGCTGGAATGCAATCCTTTTCACCGGCTCGGGTAACGTCCGTAAAGCGCACTGGGCCGAAGTCAAAGCGCTTAACCGGCGGGTTGTTCTCGATATCGACGGCGGTGAGTACAAGGATCTGAAACCCGTTGCTGATCTTGTTGCAAGGCTGTCAGAGTCGATTACGAAGTTTCTGGACAAACCTATGCGATGGTCGCCGCAAATACCTGCCGAACCGGAGGCCGATGATGCCCTCGCGCGCGTTCAGCGGGCAGTTTTTTCCCGGCTTCATGCATTTGTAGAAACCAAACTTATCAGTGTGCCACGCAGGGACTGGATGAGAGCCTTCGATTACAGAGGGCGCGGGTCCACCTACGACCGCGCAAATGCCATCCACATGATTTACGAGAGTTCAGCACCCATACTGGAACCTGCGCTTGATGCACACTCCGAGGAATTTCTTCGAGAAGTCAGGCTTCTGTTACACGATGCCATTCGCGAAGGCGGCGGCGATCTGGTCAGTGATGTTCTTGGAGAAGGGTAAGGCAGTAGGCTTCAGTTTGACGGTACGGCCGCTTCTTGCAACTGATAAAGGGGAGATAAACCAAATTGACTGTGAAAACGGGCAAACGCGTTCTTGAAAAATGGCCTGATGGTCTCGTCACGGTAGGTCGCGAACCAGCAAGTGAAATTTTTGGCGAGTTCGACCGCATCCTCAGCGATGCCGCAGACGAGCGTCCTTTGCAAACGTTGCTGGCATCATATCCGATCCTTCTCGGACCCTTGGCACCACCAGGCGGTAACTACTGGTGTCTCGACCGCCCAGAGCTTGGTGCTGAGTACATTCCTGATTTTCTTCTCGCTTCGATTACATCCATCGGATTCCAGTGGGTTGCAATTGAGCTAGAAAACCCAAACGAGAGGGTACTGACAAAGGCTGGGTTGCCAGCCAGGAAGCTCGCCGAGGCTCTCGGACAGATTAGGGACTGGCGTACGTGGCTCACAGACAACGTTGCCTATGCGCGCGAAGAGCGGGGTCTGAAGGATATAGACGGAAACTGTCAGGCGTTTGTCATCATCGGACGGCGCAGCAGTCTCGATTCAAAACAGATCAAGAAATACCGCGCGCTTTCAGCCGACGCTGTCACGGTGATGTCATACGACCGTCTCCACGACGCTATAAAAAACAACATCCACAACAGAAAGGCTCAGCATGGATAACGAAAACATAGAACAGTTTTTTACCGATACGAAGGTTTCCATCTGGCAGAACCCTTCATTGCGGGAACCGCAGATGGATGGGTATTTAGCTATCCGCGACCACTTCAAACATTGCGACGATCCATGCTACGTCCAACTTCCGGTAGGTTGTGGAAAGACAGGCCTCATGGGAATTACTCCCTTTGGTATCGCAAAGGGCCGTGTTCTGATCATTGCACCAAACCTCACCATTCGTGAAAACATTCGCCGCGAACTCAACGTCAGCGATCCGAATTGCTTTTTCAGTAAGAGAGGGGTTTTTATCCCTAAGGACGGCCCGTTTCTCTCTGAACTGAAAACAGGCGCAAACATTCATGACTGTGATGCTGCGCATATCGTCGTTGCCAACATTCAGCAGTTCTCCAGATCTCAAAATCGTTGGTATGAAGCCTTGCCAACCGATTATTTCGACATGATTCTGGTCGATGAAGGCCATCACAACGTGGCAGAAACCTGGACGCGGCTATTTGCATATTTCGAGAATGCAAAAGTGATCTCGTTCACTGCAACGCCTATGCGCTCAGACGGCCAAGTTGTTTCGGGAGAGCGGGTTTACAGGTTCGGATATGCGCGTTCAATGATCATGGGTTTCATTTCGCAGATCGACGCCCTATTTGTCAAACCTACTGAACTGACTTTCACGGTTGAGGGAGAGACACGGACCCTTGGCATTGACGACATTATGGAAATGCGTGAAAAGGACTGGTTCAGCCGCGGTGTCGCAACTTCAGAAGAGTGCAACCGGAGTATCGTCAATGCTTCCGTGCAGCAACTTCATCACGTGCGTGCCCTAGGCTCACCGCGACAATTAATTGCAGTGGCCTGTTCGATCCGTCATGCAACGCAGGTCGCCGCACTGTACAAGGAGCACGGCCTGCGAGTTGAAGTTCTACACAGCCAGCTGACGGCTGAAGAACGGGAGCGTATTGAGGCGACACTACGCAGCAGCGTGACTGACATCGTCGTTCAGGTGAATATACTTGGCGAGGGTTATGATCTGCCGACACTCTCCGTCGCTGCGGTCTTCCGTCCTTACCGTAGCCTCTCGCCTTATGTGCAGTTCGTCGGTCGAATTCTGCGTCTCGCCCAGCCCGATACACCGTACTCTCCTGCAAACCACGTGTATCTAGTCTCCCACGTTGGCCTCAACGACGAGCGCTGGTGGAGCGACTTCACGAATTTTGACAAAGACGACCAGGAATTCTTCCACGAATACCTGCAAGGTGAGCTCGAAGTCGAAGGTGAAGGGGACAGCTCCCCGCGCCTTACACTCCGTCCCTTCATGCGTGTCCTCAATGAGGTTGTTGAGAGTTACCAACGTCAGGGTTATCTCAAGAAGATTGACGATGTGATGATCGGTGATTTGTTTGATACGATTCGCGACAAAGGGTTTGAGCCTACAGAATTCGGCCTTACCGAAGAGATTGTCAGGAGGCGCCTGACAGCCGCCCAGTCCGAAGGTCAGGTTGCAGCATTTAACCCTGTCATTCAGCCCCAGCAACACCGCGAAGCACTAAGGGGTCGCTTGCAGCAGGAAGCGCGATCTATTGCCGACACCGTGCTTAACCGCCTTGAGCTCCAGCACCGAGGCCGGAATCTCCTCAAATGTTTTTCGGGTAATTTCAATGCCGAGATCCTAATCCGACTGGCAGGCGCGGAACAGAATTACGTCATGAGTCTTGAGTCTGGGCAGCGTCAGTCTGCTGACATTGAACAGCTCGAAAGCGCTATCAATGCGTCCCCAGACATAGCCGACAAACTGTCCAGTCTTATCAGGGAGAAGCTTGAAGATGCCGCGTCCTAAACAGATGATAAAACGGTCTATCGTCGAAGTTGCAAAAGCACGTCGGATCTGCAAATTCACGAGTGAGTCGATCACCAAGGGTTCTGTTTGCCTTGTCGTCTACGATGGCTCGCGAGACCGCTCGTGTTATTCGCGGGATGTTGGGCTTGACATGATCAGGCTGGCGCGTATGCGATTAGACAAGCTGGAAGAAGAGCTGTCAGAAGATCGGGATTGTTGATGATCATATAAGCGCTTGCGTGCTTTGTGACGTCTTGGCACCTGCAAGCCTTCTTCGCGCCACAATGGCATATCCTCGATATCTTGGGGCGGTATTATTTTGCCGATACTTTCAGCATCATAGCTCAGACCAAATGCTACAGATACCCTATGAAAGCTCTCTTGTCCCATACGTCCTGCTGCATTCTCAAGCACTGGGAAAGTGGTAAACAGTGGCAGCGTACCGATATTTCTGAACGACTGCTCAACACTATTCCGATAAACATCGCACGCAGACCCGCCACCCGTGATAAATACCCGCATTCCTTCGTTCCATTCAGGTGCCCTCGCATAGCGTTGCTTCTTGGTATAAGCAAGAATTTTTACTAATACTTTGTTTGACCCATGTTGAGAACATTTTGTCAGCTTGCGCTGAACTAACTGCTGAATGGCACGTTGTACGGTACGGGTAGATACTCCGACCTTCTTTGCTACCGTGGAGATGCGAGGCTAGCATATGCCCTGATCATTGGCAGCATCGGCCAGTACGACCAGGACGAACTTATGCACCGGCCCAAGCTCCTGGCGCAGCGCCCACTCCCGGGCAACAATACTCACAGATCAGGTTTGAATCTGTCTGTATAACTCATCCTCCGTTGGGCTCGAGGATGATCTAGGCTACCTCTCCTGCTGGGTAATACACGAGTCTTCAGATCTTTCGACCGCAGGCCTTCAGGGCTCGTGTTTGTCGATCACTCGGATAACTCAGGCTGTAGCGCAGGCCGCCAGTGGTGCGGCCCAGCAACTGGGCCAGCTGCGTCTGCGACAGCAGCAGGCCGAAACGTTCGGTTAATTGACTCTCAAGGGTAACTGCATTTTGACTTTCAATGTCCTGCATGGTCCATCTTCTCCTGATGCATGATTCGAACGCACAAGACTGCACAAGATGTCAAATAAAAACTATAGAAAACCGATTCAACTAGTGCGTCGGTTTTCTATTGACAGAGGGTATATACTAGAAATCGGTTTGGCCTAACCCATCACCCCATCAAGACGGGCCACCAGGTCCTCAACACGCAAGTGCGTATAGCGCTTGAGCATCTGCATAGACTTGTGCCCGGAGATCGCAGACACCTCCTGATCCCCTAGACCCGCCTCAACTAGGCGCAAGACGGCTTCATGACGCAGGTCATGAAAACGAAGCCCCTGGATGCCGACTTTCCTCAACGTGCGGACCCAGGCGGGTCTAAACTCATAGGGACGACGGAGACCATCCCTGCCAGGCTCACCCCAGAAGAGGAGATCGGTATCAAGGGGTCGTACCGGATGGTTGAGGGCGGCACGAAAGACCTCCGTTGCGTTGCGGGTCAGTGGTACGGTCCGAGACGATCCGTTCTTTGTCTCCGTAAGATGCACGGTGCGCTTGTCCAGGTCCACCTGCGCATGGGTCAGGGACTTGATCTCTCCAGCTCGCATACCGGTGAACAGGGCAATGCGGGTGATCCAGCCCAGCATCGGGTTGGAGTGTTGGTCGCAGGCTTGGAACAAGCACCTTTCTTCATCAGCTTTTAGTCTTCGATCACGGCCCTTTCCGGGTGTGGGCTTGCGGACATTAGTGACCGGGTTGTAAAAAAGGCCCATGCGCCATTCCTGGATGGCGATCGTGAAAAGATGTGAGAGCAGAGCCAGCTCTAGGCGCACGGTGTTGTTGGACTTGCCAATCGCTAGCCTCTCATCCCTGTACTGGGCTACGAGATCCGGTGTAACGGCTGCCAAACTATACGCCCCTAAACTTTGTTTTAATGCCTTGGCCTTGTGCCCCTCGGCATCAGCCGTGGTTGCACGCTTGGTGGAGGAAACCTCAGGCAGGTAGCGATCCAGTGCATGGGTTAGCATGAGATGGTCGGAGCCTGCCCGGTCGATATACACCCCCGCACCATCTCGTCCTCGGTACGCCGTGCTCAGTCCTGGGCATCACGTTTGGTGCGAAAGGTCTTGATGGTGGTAGGCCAGCCGCGCTTGCGGATCATCGCCTTCCAGGTGTTCGAGGGGGTCTTGATTATCGTGGCCATGGGTGTATTCCAGTGGAGGTGTACCGCATGACACAGGGATTGAAAACAGTAAGTTCGTAACTCATTGATAAATTTGGGGTGAGCGATGGGGATCGAACCCACGACCACAGGAACCACAATCCTGCGCTCTACCAACTGAGCTACGCTCACCACTGGGGGACAAATGTTAACGCATGGAATGATAGACCTCCACCTGCAAATGCACACCGTACACCCGACAGGCAGCCCCTCGAAACGGGGGGCAACTACTGCATTCCACGTACCGGACTGTAGGCTTTGCGGTATGTGTCCGACAGCTCCTGGGCCTCGCTGATTGCAGCAGGCGTCATCTCCGGGGCCAGGGCCTCGCGGAACTCCATGGCCTGCTGGCTGCCTTGTGCGGCCGCGGCACTCAGCCAGGCGTATGCCTGTACCTCATCCTGGGGCACGCCCTGGCCCTGGGCATACATTACTCCGAGATTGAACTGCGCCCAGACATGCCCCCGCTCAGCAGCCTGGCTCCACCAGTACACCACTTGGTCATCATCGCGGGCCACGCCCTGGCCGGCGGCATGCATGGCGCCGAGACTGTACTGTGCGACGGTGAACCCCTGACCGGCCGCCTGGCGGTACCAGTGTGCGGTCTGGGAGTAATCCTGGGGCACGCCTGAGCCCTGGGCATACATGGCGCCGAGATTGTATTGCGCCAGGGCATGCCCCTGCTTGGCTGCCTGGCGAAGCCAGTACACGGCCTGCTCGTAGTCCAGATCCACCCCCTTGCCTTGCGTATACATGCCACCGAGGCTCAGTTGCGCCTGAGCGGCACCCTGCTCGGCCGCCTGGCGGTACCAGTGTACGGCCTGGGAATCATCGCGGGCCACGCCCAGTCCTTGCCTGTACATCTCGCCGAGATGGTGCTGGGCAGGGGCATGTCCCTGTCCGGCAGACCTGCGATACCAGTGCACCGCCTGGGCCGGGTCCCGGGGAGTCCCTTCGCCATTCTGGTACATGACGGCAAGATTAAACTGGGAGATGGCATCTCCCTGCTCGGCTGCCTCGAGATACCAGTGTACCGCCTGGGCCGGATCCCGGGTCACCCCCTCACCACGGCTGTACATCAGCCCGAGGTTGTGCTGCGCCAGGGCGACGCCCTGCTCGGCCGCCTGACGGTACCAGTGCGCAGCCTCGGCATCATCCCGCGACAGCCCGTCGCCCATGTGGTACATGACAGCAAGACTGAACTGCGCCTGCGCGACGCCCTGCTCGGCCGCCTGGCGGTACCAGTCTCCTGCCTGGGCTGCATCTTGGGACACGCCTACCCCTGTGCTGTACATCAGCCCGAGATTATGCTGTGCCTCGGCGTTTCCCTGCTCGGCTGCCTGGCGGTACCAGTAGACGGCCTGGGCCGGATCCAGCTCCACCCCTTCACCGTGGGCATACATGATGCCCAGACTGTACTGTGCCTCGGCGGCCCCCTGTTCGGCCGCCTGGCGAACCCAGCGCACTGCCTCGGCATCATCTGCAGGAACCCCCCTGCCTTTGGCGTACATGAGGCCGAGATTGAGCTGGGCCCAGGCGTAGCCCTGCTCGGCCGCCTGGCGGTACCAGTGCACCGCCTGGGCCGAATCCTGCGCCACTCCGATACCGCTGTCATACATGACACCGAGACTGGACTGTGCCGGGGCGTACCCCTGCTCGGCCGCCTGGCGGTACCAGTGTACAGCCAGTGCCTCATCCCGTGGCACCGCCTCGCCTCGCCTGTACCGGTCCGCAAGATTGTACTGCGCAACGGTATTCCCGAGCCTGGCAGCCGATTTCAGGGCATCCAGTTCTTCGCCTGCATGGACTGTACCTGCAATCAGCACCAGATTGATAAGCAATACCCTGAACATCACCGTATGATAACCCTCCCTGCTGCATACAGGCCGGACCTGCGACCCGGTGAACCGCGTGCCCGGTTTGCACACGAGGCAGCTATTGTGTTTTGTCGGCAGAGCCGTAGGCTTCCAGGTATTCGCGCGCCAGCTCCTGTGCCTTGGCAAGCTCGACACGCGTCAGGCCCTGGGCAAGCTGTTCTTTGGCCTCCATGGCCGGCTCATTGCCCTGCTCGGCCGCCACAGTGAACCAGGCGTATGCCTGCACATGATCTTCAAGATCAGTCCCGTCATGGCCAAACAGGGTACCGAGCTTGTACTGTGCCCAGACTAGCCCTTGCTCGGCCGCCTGGCGAAACCAGTGCACCGCCTGCACATCATCGTGGGAGACCCCCTTGCCGCTCTCATAGGCAATACCAAGATTGTACTGTGACCGGGCAGCGCCCTGCTCGGCCGCCTGGCGGTACCAGTGCACCGCCTGGGCACTGTCCTGTGAGACCCCTATGCCGTTGGCAAACATGAAACCGATATTGTGTTGCGCATGGACAGCGCCCTGCTCGGCCGCCTGGCGGAACCAGTGTGCGGCCAGTGCACTGTCCTCGGGCACGACTTCGCCCATGAAATGCATGACAGCAAGATTGTACTGCGCCGGAATATTGCCCTGTTCGGCCGCCTTGTGGTACCAGTACACCGCCTGGGCACCATCCCGGGGAACCCCCTGGCCTTTCTCGAACGCCATGCCTAGGATGAACTGCGCCTTGGCATGTCCCTGCTCGGCGTCCTGTTTCAGGGCATCCAGTTCATCGGCTGCATGGGTCGAAAACGCAATCAGCATCAGGCTGATAAGCAGTAACCTGAACATCACTTGGAGTATACGCCAACTGCAGGCAAAAGGTATTGATTTCTGTACCGATTTCCAAGATACAGGTACGACATTGCGAGCAGGGCGTACACGGATTTTGCCGGACACCGTGCCCAGGCCCGGTCACGCTCGATGCGTCCAGTAAAAGGCTGTGCTTAACCCAGAGCAGGCTGTGAAGCGATCAGGCCGAGTGGTTCAGTTCCATCCCCGGTAGGCCATTATCTGCGCAAACCCCTGCATTTCCATTGCCCGGGAGGCCTCGATACGCCTGGCCAGGCCTTCACCTGCAGTAAAATAAAGAAATTCTTCATGTATGCATCCGGCCGGACAATCGCCCCAGGCCTTGCGAGCGATGACATACCAGGTCCCTTGTACTTTTGCCACGTCCATATCCGGACCATCGCCGGTTCGCATATCGGGCTCAGCAAACCGGACACCCGGGATTTCGCGGTAGGCCCGGCAGGCTGCATAAAGACTGACCGGGCCGTCGAAATGCAGGGCCACGACACCGACATGGCGAAACAGTTGCATGTCAGACAGCCCGAGTGTGGCATTCAGCGCATCGAAGCGCGCTTGCCCGGTATGCGTGGCAGGTGCGTTCCCATGCGCCACTGCATCAGAGACCGCCTCGAGCAGGTCCATCTCCAGCCCGAGCAGCAGCATTCCAGGCTCGAATGCCTGTCGTGCGGAGATCTCCATCATCTCAGGGTAGGCTTCCCGAATTTGTGCCAGGACCCCTGCGATCTCGTGAATAAGGCCGTCCCGGCGCACCGGATCCAGCAACAGTTCGGGGGTTTGCCTTTGCATCAGTCGCTCGGCAAGCACGATGGCGCTGGCTTTCGTACCGGATTCATGCACAGCCGGGCGCTCACCTGCCGGGCTTTCCTGTGCATCCGGTTCTTGTGCGCCAAGCAGGCCGGAACTTCCCAGAAACAGGGTGCCACTGCAGTACAGGGCCAACAGGAACGTCCTGCGGTGTTTTGAGGAGGTCATGGGCATCATTATATTTCAGAAACAGTATCTGAATTCTTCCCCAGGTGGAAAATATGCACATATGACACGAACAGGCGCATGTATTGCGCAGAATAGAAAGTATTACGCAAAAATAAATGGATAATACCGCATCAGGTCAAGCATGGTCGAGTGTGAATGAGCGAACAATCCGTAAAATTCATTGATCCCCGGATCATTTCGCAATATAATTGCGCAATACTATATTACGCAATTAATACCCATGGCAAGAAAGATCGCCGAAGAAAACCTCAAGGCAATTCTTGATGTAGTGGCTCGCCATCCGGGTGGACTGTCGGTACACCTGATTCACAGCAAACTAGTGGGTAGCGGATCGTTGCGTACCCTGCAATACCATCTGAGACACCTCGTGCAACGTGGCGGACTTGCCCAGGAGGGACAGGCCCGGGCGACCCGTTACCGCATTGCGGATGAAGCCGGAGCGAACAGCCTGTTCAGGCAAGGTGACCGGCCGGCCCTTTCGATCTCCAGGGCCGGTGCCTCCATCCAGAAATACGTCACCCAGCCTCTGCAAAACCGCAGGCCCGTGGGCTATGAGCGCACGTTCCTGGATTCGTATCGCCCCAACGAGAGTTTCTATCTCACCGAGCCGGAGCGCGCGCACCTGTACGGGATCAGCAAACCGCAGGTTGCAGGCCCGCCAAGCAGCATCTATGCCGGAAGGGTCCTCAATTCCCTACTGGTTGACCTGCCCGGGAATTCATGCCGCCTGGAAGGCAACCCCTATTCGATGGCGGACACTCGGCGCCTTGTCCATTACGGCCAGGCTGCGAAGGGCAGGAGCCCGAACGAGACCCAGATGATCCTGAACCACAAAGATGCCATCGGTTTCCTGGTCGCCCATGCTTCCACGATCGGGATCAACCGTTACACGATCCTGAACCTGCATGCAATGCTCGCAGACAACCTGCTGGCTGACCCGGGCTCATCGGGACGTCTCAGGCAGGCTGTGGTCGAGATAAAGGGATCCTCCTTCCATCCCCCGGGAGGCGTCCCGCAGGTCATCGGGGAATGCTTTGACCAGGTTCTCGCCACCGCCGGGGTAATCAGGGACCCCTACGAGCAGGCATTCTTTGTCATGGCCCAGTTGCCTTACCTGCACCCCTTTGACGGGATGAACAAGCAGGTTTCACGCCTGTCGGCCAATATCCCGCTGATCAAGGCAGGGCTTGCACCGCTGTCGTTCGTGGACGTGCCCAGCAACCTCTACAGGCAGGCCATGCTTGGCATCTATGAACTCAACCGGGTCGACTTGCTGAAAGACCTGTTCATCTGGTCCTGCGAGCGCTCTGCAGCACACCTGAGCGTCACCCGGCAGTCACCTCGCACACCTGATCCCATAAAACTGAACTATCCTGAGCAGTTGCGTGGGCTCATCCATACCATCGTCTGCAAGGCCATGTCACGCGAGTCCGCCTGCACATACATTTCAAGCCTGTCCGGCGATGCCATCACGGCCGATGACCGCGAAGCCTTTCGGGAGTGCGCGGAAACCGAGCTTTTGAACCTCCATGCAGGCAATCATGCACGCTACCGGATACGACCTGATGAATTCAGGGCGTGGCAGGACCTCTGGTGTGCCGGGGAGCCCTTTCAGGCCCGGGATAACAGGTGAATAGCGTTGCACGGCATGCTGCACATACCGTTGCCCGTCCACTCCTGCGGCTCAATGCGAGTCGGCAGGCTCCAGGCGCACGAGCATGCCGTCCGGATGGTCCGTGAGCAGATAGATCAGGCCGTCCGGCCCCTGGCGCACGTCCCGGATACGCTTTCCCCAGTCCTCGAGCAGGCGTTCTTCCACCACCACTTTGCCCTGCTCGATCTCAAGGCGGGCCAGCAGCCTGCCTGAGAGCGCTCCAACAAAAAAGCTGCCGTGCCAGCCCGGAAAGCGGTCCCCGTCGTAAATCATCAGGCCGGAAGGCGAGATCGACGGCACCCAGTAATGGACAGGCTGGGCCATGCCCGCCTTGTGCGTGCCCTCACCAATCCTGAACCCGGAATAGCTCAGGCCATACGTGATCACTGGCCAGCCGTAATTCACCCCGGGTTCGATCAGGTTCAGCTCATCCCCGCCCTTCGGGCCGTGCTCGATTGCATAAATGCGCCCGGTTGCCCTGTCCTGCGTCATGCCCTGCGGGTTGCGGTTGCCATAGGTATAAATCTCGGGCCTTGCATCCGCCTGCGCGACGAACGGATTGTCTTTCGGGATGCGCCCGTCATCATGCAGGCGCAGGATCGAGCCGGCCGGATCGTCCAATGCCTGGGCCCGGTCCATATCCCCCCGCTCACCGGCAGTGATGAAGAGATAGCCCTCAGCAAACAGCAGGCGGGACCCGAAATGACGAGGACCACCAGCCCGTGGCAGTGCAACATAGAGTTCCTCGACATCCTCGAGGCGGTTGCCGGCGAGTCGCCCGCGTGCAACAGCGGTGGCAGCACCCCCCTTACCCGGGCTGGCATAGGACAAGTACACCAGCCCGTTCTCGACGAAACGGGGGTGCAGTGCGACATCAAGCAGTCCTCCTTGTCCACTTGCATACAACGGTGGAATCCCGGCAACAGGCTCTGCCTCAAGCTGACCGTCAGTGATTCGCCGGAGTCGTCCCGGGCGTTCAGTCACAAGCATGGACCCGTCCGGCAAAAAGGCAAAACCCCAGGGGTGTTCGAGCCCACCGGTAACCTTAGCCAGATGGAAGCGATGTTGCATCGAGTCTTGCGTTCCAGGCCATTCGGCGGCATCGAGCGGGCGCATCCAGCCGAAGACCGCCAAGGCCATGCCAAGCAGTATTAAGAGGTTCCTGGCAGCCAGCGGTGCAGTCGGGCAGAAACGGGTCGTGTACAGTCTACGCACATCGTTCCTTTTATCTGCGGTTTCAGCAGCAGTTTGCTCGTTGTCCTTCATGAATTTCCCTGCAAGTGATCCGTATAAGCTGAAAGCTCTCCTATCAGGCAGCTGCCTTGAACTGCTCGAAACGCAGGGCGAGGCGCTCCCGGTCGGGGTAATCCCTTGCACGGGGCGGCAGGTGCAGCCTTTCCCCATCAAGCTGTTTGAGCGCTTCGAGAATCGTGCCATCGCGCTGATCAAGCAGGCGCCCCGATACATGCAGCCTGTAGTCCGGGTCGATGCCGATCAGGTGCCTGTCGAACGCTGCATGGTGAATCTTTGAAAGCGGCAGCCCGTTCGGGACAACCGGCTGCCCCATCTGCTCGTTCTTGTCGGAGATGATGTGTGCGGCATCCAGCAGCCATTGCTCAGGCAGTCCGGAGAGTGCGCAACGACCCTTGTAAGCGGCGATCACAGCTTCGCGGAAAGAAGTCTGGTGAAGCCGCTGTTTGACCTCGCGAAGCGCGTAACGGCGTTCGTCGGCATATTGGGGCACTTCGGACCTGACCTGGTCAGGAATCCCGAAGGTGACCCTGGCCTTGAGCGCATGTGCGTCCCAGCCGGATATGTACGTCGGGACAATGGCCAGGTAGCGAGCCGGCGCAACCCCAAGAAAATAAATCACCGGAATCTGGTTTTCAAATGCCTCACGCAACCACCGGTTGTCCGCAGCCTCCGGGTCCTGTCCCATGAATGCATATTCGATGGATTCTTCGCTTTCAAATATCTGGCGATGGGCTTCCCTCTGATCGTCATACCAGACCCGTGCACCGGAACGGGGAAACACAGTCCTGATCGAGAGCAGATACTGCATCTTTCGCGGCTTGAAGATACCGCGCTGCGGGTTCACCAGCGGTATGCGCCTCCCTTCAAAAACAAAACCAGGAGCCAATTCATTCCTTGTCAAATGATCATGCAGGTCACTCAGCCTTCTCACATGCTCGAAGGCTGCCATGCGCATACGAGAATCTGAGTCCTCAGTACCCATCGGCTCCACTCATTGACGGAAACAATGTTCATTGTGCCAGTCCAGCACGGCGGGGTCCGGCTGTTGTGCAATCTCTTCAGGCACGCTTATGAGATGACCGTGCAACGCGTAGTAATCCCTCCCGTTCTCAAATTCCTCCCTGATACGGCGACTGACTTCGAAGTGAAAACTGGGCGTGACGGTCACATACCCCGCATCAAACAGGCTGTGAATGTCGCGCCGTAGCAGCAGTCCGTTACGTGCCTCATGAGTGCCCCCTTCACCATACGGGCGAATATGCGCGGCTTCGAGCGCAGGCAAGGTTCGCTCCCGTGTTACCGCACAGCGACGCTGGTAGATATCGGTCACCAGAACACGGAATGCACCCTGTCCCAGGCGGGGTCGAATACGAGACGGTTCGCCGTAACGTGCTTGATCCTCGGCCACGCTTGGAAGCTGAAGCCGATTCAGTCGGGCATTCACAGTTTCCCACACTGCAAGGCCCTCGGTATCTGCGGTATTGTATTTCTTGAACGAAACAATATTTGGCGACCAGCTTGACGGCACCGGAATCCAGTCGCGCTCCTCGAAAAAGAAGGGCTGGGTCAGAATACGACAGCCTATCTCGAAATCACTTTTGTCATCCAGACCAGTCTTGCGATAGCGCATGATTTGCGTTCGCATTTCCTGCAGAGACTGCGCGCCGTTCGCCTCCCGAAATGCATCCCAGGCTAGCGAACAGGGCAGCAGGTTGGAATAGGTGAATATGCCACCACCAGCGATTACATTGTGCGGTGCGTGCAGCTTGAACAAGAACAGTTCGCCTGGCTGAAGCGTGTGGAAATTCCTCGGAGAAGGCGACCAGAAATTGACTTCACTCAGGTTCGGCTGCCGACGAAGCATTTCGAACCATTCCCCGTCTGTCACCGCAATTACGAGATTAATACCTGTCATTGCTCAGGCTCCTCAGTGTCCACATCTGCTCTTTCGCCGTTGCTCTCGATCAAGTCTGGACTCACCTTTCCATGCATATAGCACTGCGTGTAAGTATAACTTGTCCTTTCTCAAATCTAACAGCAGCTTATTCCAAATGTTTCTGCATTAAAATTCTGACTAGTTATTCATACAGCATCTCTGCGAAGAAAATATTTTATTTTTGAAGGTGAAGTCATGGGATGAGCAACTGATTGTAATCACTCTCAATTCTCCGCCGCCAAAGAAGCTGCGATTAGACGCTGTGGTAGAGTTACGAAAAAAGCCAAGGAGAAATCTTGTCCCATGCTAAGCTAGCAATATTCTCAGTACGAACCTCTATAAACTTCTCGTTCCAATCATAAACTTGGTTTAAGGTGTCTAGAAGATGAAGACGTTCACCATTGATAAGTAGTTCTTTAATCTTGCTTGAAAAATAATAACCAGCGATTTCCGCATCTCTAATGCACATGTCTTGATTGGAACGATCATGTTCAGTAATTGCTTGGTAGAAAATTTTTTTCTTTCTCCATTCTGAGTTTCCAGCACTCGAATTTTCTTTTTGAGGCAGCAATACAAGATTACCCAAAGTTTGCCTAGTAGTAGGTCGCTTATAAATTGAATCATCCCAACCACTGTCAGGCCTAGATTCTGGAGCAATATGCTCTACAGTCGAGTATTTTTCATCTGTCCAGCACTTATACGTAAGGTATTCTCTTTCATCAGTTCGAATAACATTCTTCCTTGTCCATAGTCCGGGTTTGCCATTTATTGGCTGAGACTGGTCTGCTGCAGCCAATAGCAAGAATCGTACAAGAGGCCTAGACTGTTGAGCTAGCGGGTTCTCCCTAATTCGGCTAATCCAAGATTCTTCATCAACGACACCTACACGTCTAGCCTTCAGATAGTGTACTAACAACTCTTTCAGCTCGATTGGAGAAGGAAGTTTGTTCTCATGTGCGAGTCCAGCACACAGAGGGTCCATACCTCTAGGAAGTTGCTTACCCATTATGGTTCGAAAGTCAGTGTCTATTCCTGCAGTTGTGCCGGTGGCTGCTCGCCGTAAAACAACAAACGCAGTTAGAGCACGCACTGCAATAAGAAATTGATCAAGATCCTTATTTTGATCATACTTATGCCAGTAACGAGCAACTGCAGGAATTACTACGCTCATGTTCATGTCCCTTATGAAACGTAAGCATAACTGCAATTCATCAACCTCTAGGGAGGGGTAAAAGCTTAATAAGCCTTGAATGCCTTCCTTTTCCCAGTAGTAGCGTCTGAAATAGGCCATTTTCCCTAAGCCCATAACAAACCGACGGACATCGTCAGTTTGTGCGTCTTTTTCAATTTTGTCGAAACGAGACCGAAGGTATTTTCTTTGGGAACTAAGATCTTTTGGCTGTTTTGTACCATCTACGTACAAAGCATAGGAAATGATAAGCTCCTTGGTTTCTTTTTGTCGCGCATCTGGACTACTGTAAAGTTCATTTAAGTGTTCATCGATTTGGCTAAATGCCTCTTCAGATTCAGAGCCGCTATAACCATTTCCAACGTCAGATTCGTATCGAATAACGCGTGGTTTCAATGTCTCTATTGCTGTGAGTGGTTCTCCAGTCGTGTTAAGTGCATCAAAAATATCGAATGCAGAGCTCTCATCATCTGTCTCAACGCGCGTTAGTACAACACATCGCATGAGGTAGGACGAGAACAGTAATAGTCTAATTATTGAATCTGCTTCAGTACCCTCGCTTATTGCAGCAAGTGCCCGTTCACGTTCCGGATTACCTTCATAAACGTCAAGTTTGTCAAAAAGACGTCGTATGTTTTTGCGTTTGAAATAAGATGGAGATATCGTTTCACACTCAAGAATATTTTCCTGACTAGAGTGACCATGAGGGTTAGAAATGAAGCTAACCTGCTGTCTGATAAAATTAAAGTTATCTTTAAATCGTCTGATCTCAGCTGACTCTTCCTTGACTCGTGGGAACTCAAATTGCACTTGCTCATTCTCATAGTAGTAATTGAAGCCCATGAGAAACTTTGAAATTATTGAAAGATATTCATATTCTTTTGAATCTCGGGCACGACTATCCCTATTTCGAATTAGGCGTGGAAATGGAAATGTACGTCCTCGGCCTGTGAGTTGCCCGATTGCACACCTATGGAGTTCATTAAGCTGAAAGTTTGCTTCATTTATAAGCCATTTCTTTTGTTCAGCTGGAAAGCATTTAAGAATGTGCATTTGGTTACTGATTGCTTCTATCAGCGCGCACACTGTGAGTACTAAAGTTGTAAGTCGTTGCTGACCATCCACGACTGCTAGGGAAATACCATCAAAGGCAGGCTCCTTACAGTCTTCCTCAACTAAAATCAGTGTACCCAGAAATGTAAATGATTCATGATTTTGACTTAGGTAATAAAAACCATTAGCAGTGTCCTCCATGAGACGCGCAATATTTTCTCGACTCCAATCGAAGGTTCGCTGGTATTCAGGTATTCGAAACCCTGCTGTGCCACTATAACTTGTCATTGTATCCCATAGGCTTGCAGCTTTCGCTTTGAAAAGTTCTTCAACATTGCGCACAACGTACTCCTTTCCAATAATTAGGTGAGTTACCACTCTTAAACGAAATATATCTATGGTCGCACAATCAATATATTTTTATTAGTGCCACCCACTCAAACCCATTAGCTATTTGTTGATCATCCGTTCATTTGAAATTAGTGGCTCCTACAAACCTTGGATAATGGATGGGAAGGAATCGAAATACTGATGCTTAGACCTTCAAGGCTAGGGTAGGACACCGTAGAATAATTTTCTATGTCTTTGCAATTTCGTGAATTCAAGTCACTCATAAAAGAGATTCCTGTTGGCAAACAGCTACCGGATGCTGTCTATATCCATGAATCCGCGATCGATACTTTGCCTAAGGCGTTAGGCAGGCACATTGCAAAAGCCATTATCAGTCTTTCGCTGGAGGATGAAATCTGGAATGTGATCAAGTTTTCCAAGCGCGATCATAAAATCACGCTGTTACATTATCCCGCTTTCTTTGAAGATGCTTACCCTGCACTCGATAGCAGCTACACGATTGATCTGGAAAAATCATCATGCCGCAAAACAACCTATCGGAACTCGGAAAACCCCCCGATTCTCCACCGTAAAGAAACCTTCTTAAAACCTAGCCATCCTCAAGTATCAGTATTCAGGGAAATTACGGAAGAAGGTGAACGCGCTGGACTCTATGAAAACCCTAAAACGATAGGATTCAAGAAGAATTGGGGGCGCCTGATCAGTCGTAAAGGCTACATACTAAACAAAAACGGAAGATTGATTCCAAAATGTAATCAGGAACTCAAAGAAACAACAGCACCTGTTCAGGACAAAACCATTGACAGGCATCTGACAGCTATTGACCGGAACAAGCTTTCTGCTCCCATGCAGCTGCTTGCACGCCATGATTACTTCAATGGTGAATTCAGTGTACTGGATTACGGCTGCGGGAAAGGGGATGATATTCGTGAGCTTGAAATGCACGGCATCGATGTTTCCGGCTGGGATCCTGTCCACCGAAAAGATGGAAATAGAACAGATGCAGACATTGTAAATCTGGGTTATGTCATCAACGTCATTGAAGATCGTGCAGAACGTGATCAGGCATTAAAAGATGCCTACACATATACGCAAAAACTTCTTTGTGTGTCAGTGATGCTAGGGAGCGAGGCAATTGCCTCACACTTCACGCCTTACAAAGATGGCGTTATCACCCAGCGCAATACGTTCCAGAAATACTTTTCGCAGTCTGAGTTTCGAAGTTATCTGGAGACTACACTTGATGAAATAGTAGTTGCTGCAGGACCCGGCATATTCCTGGTCTTCAAGGATAAGGATGAAGAGCAACTCTTCTTATCCTCCCGCCAGAGAGTCAAACGTAAGTGGCAGCATCTCACTCAAAAAGAAAAAAGCACTAAGCGTTCCGTCTCTTCCGAAAAGCTCGTCGAAAAACACAAATTCCTGTTCGACAACTTCTGGAAGGTCTGCCTGGAACTCGGACGTATCCCGGCCAATGATGAATTCGAATTGTCTGTAGATCTGAGACGAGTTGCAGGCTCACACAAGAAAGCTTTCGATGCATTGATTAACCTGTATGAGGACAATGACTTTCAGCAATCGAAACGAAACCGAAGGGATGACTTGCTTGTGTATTTAGCACTTGGATTATTCGAGAAAAGGAAGCCCTACACACACATGCCTGAAAGCTTGAAACGTGATCTTAAAGTTCACTTCAGTACATACAATGACGCATTGGTGCATGCGACAAAGTTACTATTTTCTGTCGGTGACGAAGAAAACATAGAGCAAGCCTGTAAAAAGAGCTACGGAGCACTGAATTGTGGACTCCTAGCAGAAGGACATTCATTCACGTTTCACGCATCCTTAATTAGCAGATTGCCTCCTGTTCTGCGAGTTTATTTAGGCTGCGGCGAGCAAATCTATGGGGAATATCAAAATATTGATTTAATTAAAATACATACACAATCCGGGAAAATATCTTTGATGCGATATAAGAATTTTGAAAATAGCCTATTGCCAAAGTTGACTCTCCGAATCAAAATCAAATTGCACCAGCGCGATATTGATTTCTTTGACTACACAGAAGGCTATGAACCACAACTGTTGTATCTGAAATCTAGATATCTTCCTGCAAGTCACCCTAGATACAGCTTGCAAGCCAAGTTTGACAGAAAACTAGAGTCACTAAACTTGTTTGATTTTTCAGGCTTCGGCCCGGACTCGGGTAGTTTTTTTAACACGCTAGCACGCAAAAATATTTCCTTAGCACGCCTCTAGCCTAGATACACAGAATTTCATACAGATACTAGCCTAAATGACCAAATAAAATAATGTCTATTGACCTGAGAACACTATTTTTTGATATTTATCGCTCAAGTAATGAATCAGAGCTAGACAAATGTCTAGGGCATTACTTGAAGGACAAAAGTATTTCCTGGGTGCCCTACGGGCAGAATGAAAGTTTTTTTGGAGTAATTGAAAACCAGCAAGCCTCGCCAATTCCCGCCTTAGTTGAAAAGATTACTAATTCAATTGATGCAATTCTTATGAGACGTTGCCGAGAAGATGGGATAGAACCAACCTCATACATGGCTCCTAAAACGCTAGATGAAGCGGTAAAGCAATTTTTCCAAAAATCTGCAGATTGGGATTTATCTGGAACTCGGAAAAGGCAAGCTGAGTCCATCCAAATAATAGCAGATGGGCCAAGATTAGATACTTCACTAATTATTTATGATGATGGTGAAGGACAGCACCCAGATAGCTTTGAAGCCACCTTCCTCTCTCTTTTACGTGGCAATAAAAATGAAATACCGTTCGTACAAGGAAAATATAATATGGGTGGGGCTGGTGCTGTCGTTTTTTGCGGGAAAAAACGATATCAGCTAGTTGCTTCAAAACGTTTTGACAATACTGGAAACTTTGGATTTACCTTGATCCGAAAACATCCCCTCACAGAGCAAGAAAAGAAAACCAAAAAAAATACTTGGTACGAGTATTTGGTGGTCAACAAAAGAATTCCAAGCTTCCAGATACAGGAACTAGATTTGGGTTTGTTAAACAGGAAATTCATAACTGGATCAATAATAAAACTGTACTCCTACGATCTACCTCCAGGTTCAAGATCAGTCATTTCCAGAGATTTGAACCAAAGCATCAATGAGTATCTTTTCGAGCCAGCCCTCCCAATTTATACCATTGATAAAAAGGAGCGGTACCCAAAGGACGAAAATCTTGCACGAGAATTATATGGACTTAAACGAAGGATGGAGGAAGATAGAAACAAGTACATAAGGCAAATAATATCAAACACCTATAAAAGCTCAGAGATCGGTGATTTCAAGGCAACAATTTATGTATTCAACCCAAAACTAGAAGGAAAAACTGTTAATGAATCAAAAGCAACAATAAGAAGAGAATTTTTCAAAAACAATATGCATGTAATGTTTTCATTGAATGGACAAGTACAGGGCCATTACACAAGCGAGTTCATAACACGTTCCTTAAAATTTCAGCTCTTAAAAGATTACTTGTTAATTCACGTCGACTGTTCCAATCTGAAACTAGAGTTCAGAAATGAGTTGTTCATGGCTTCGCGTGACCGTTTAAAAAATGGTGAGGAGTCAGCAAGGCTAAGGAAAATTCTTACAGAAAATTTAATCAAAGGTGATCTAAAAGACATTTATAAGGAGTGGAAAGACTCTATTACTGTAAATGCTGAATCTGCTGATGAATTACTAAAAGATTTTAGCAAAAACTTACCTTTGAACAATGAATTGATGCGACTTTTAAACCAAACATTCAATCTAGATAAGCTAAAGGGAGCAGCGAAGAAAAAGAAAGGAGAAAAACTACAAGAGTCTGACATAGCTAAACATGAATTCAGCCCAAAACGGTACCCTACATCCTTCCAGATAAAAACAAAAAGCAAGAATGATGAAGGTATGTCTTTAACAAAACTGCCAATTGGCGGAGACAGAACTATTCAATTTTCAACTGACGCAGAAGACAACTATTTTGACAGAATTGATGATCCTGGGGAGTTGCAAATTGCAGTTTTATCTCTAGGCACTAATGAATCTACAGGAGGAGACAAGCCTGGGATTCCAAAAGATATTGAAGAGATATTCTCCATATCTCACTCCAGTCCAAACAAGGGGATAATTCGAGTAAATATTAAGCCTACAAAATCGCTATCGGTAGGTGATGCGGTAAAAGTCAAAGCGTCGCTGACTTCTCCAGAGGACAATATAGATCAAATATTTTTAGTACAAATAACCGACAAACAATATAAAAAACCAAAACAATCAGCGAAACAAACAATCCGAAGTGATATGGGTCTTCCAAGCCTACGGAAAGTTTATAAAAAAGACTGGAGCACGTACGATTTTTGTGAATTTGATTATAGCAAAATCATGTATCCGCTCGTTGAAGGCGAAAAACTAGACTCGATTCATATAAATTTGGACAGCACAGTACTTAAGAAATATATTGCTCAATTAACAACAGAAGAACAAATTTCAGTCGCACAAAAAAGATACCTGTCATCAGTATATTTTCATACGATATTTCTTTATATGATCACAAAAAACAGAAAATATCGTATAAAAAAATCATTAAGTGATAATCGAGGCAATGAAGATGTCGAGTTGGGAGATTATTTAATGGATATTTTTGACAGCTATTACTCAGAATTTTTGCTCAACTTTGAAATGTCCGCCTTAATTGAGTCGCTTTCATAATCTCTCAGTAAGATCGACAGCCTTAAACGGAACTTCGAGGGAGGGTAATCGTCCAAGATTTCCCGAGCGCTTTTTCGGTGCGTGTCCTGCATCGCAGCCTACCATTTCTAGACCTGTATTTTTGTTTCCATATATGCCGCCTCTACTTCAAGTCCATCCCCAACGCACTAGCCCGCATGCCATTCTCCTGCTCAAAGCCTGACGCGAGTGTGTGAGCATCTGCGGCAAGGTCCACGCCAACTTCAGCGCCCTGCCGTCGGTCACTCAATTTTCACTTTTAAAGTCAATGAAATCATGCTTTAAACGTTAAACCCAAGCCTAGCATTGGTCACATCTAGATTATTTACGTGGTTGAAAATTGTAGTGGCAATTTCCATGTATGTAACATAACATAGCATTATGTAATATTACGAGCAGTGAACATGCCTGTTGGTAAAAGCGGTCGTATCGTAATAGAAATTGACCCCAATCTTAAACAAGAACTTTATCAGTCGCTTAAACACGACGACTACTGTCTGAAAGACTGGTTTCTTAAAAATGTCGAAGACTACCTTGCAGGAAAAGTACAGCTACAACTCGACCTACTGAATCCAGCAAAGCTGGAAAACAGTAATGCGCTCTAAAGCTGACAAGGGGACATTTGGTCGTCACGAAACTTTTGCTCTACGCTACAGCTGGCTTTCCAAAGGCTTTCAAGCCGTACAAAATTATCCCGGAGTATTCGATTCTGAAAACTCTACAGTCGAACTCGGGGTAGGCAAAAACATGGTTACCTCAATACGCTATTGGCTGAAAGCTTTTCAGTTGATTGAGAAAAGTTCAAATACCCCAACCCTCCTCGGGAAAAAACTGTTTGACCCTAAGCATGGTTATGACCCTTATCTCGAAGATGAAGGCACCTTATGGCTACTCCACTGGCTGTTGGCAACAAATGCTGAGCAAGCCACAACTTTCTACTGGTTTTTCAATCAGTTTCATAAATCTGAATTTGCTGCTGCCGAACTCCTCACTGGATTAACCAGTTTTGTAGAAGTTGGCTTAAAAATTAAAGTCTCCCCTACAACTTTAAAAAATGACTTGGCTGTATTGACACGCATGTATGTACAGTCCAAAAACAATGGACGTGCACCTCTTGAGGACGCTTTGGATTCCCCCTTGTCGCTTTTAGGTCTGTTGACCCACTCGCCAAACGGTCGAACTTATCAGTCACCTGCCAAGGCTAGAACATATCTGCCCACTGGCATTTTCAGCTTTGCGGTCGCGCAACTCATGCAAGCGAGAGGCATGACATCGCTGCCATTGGAAAAACTGATGTACAGCCGCGATCAATTTGTATCTCCAGGAACAATATTTCGATTAACAGAAGCGGACCTTATTGCCAAACTGGAGCATATGACTGAATACATGCCTAACCAATTTACTATCAATGAAACTGCAGGCATTCACCAGCTATATAGGCTGGTCGAAAATGAAGTTGACCCGCTACAGTACTTGGGCCAGCACTATTTAATCAATAGCAAGAGGTGTGCTGCAGCGTGAACCTGCAAGAAATAATTACCATCAATACACACTATACGCGCTCTGTAAACATTGAACGGGACGCTAATTCTCAGGCGGTTGTTGAGACTTATGTCCCAACATCAAGAGCTACTAGAACGCTTGCAAGGATTACTGAAACTTTCGGTTCACATCAAGCTCCGAGGGCGTGGTCCATAGTTGGGCCATATGGTTCTGGTAAATCTGTTTTTTCGGTTTTTCTTTCCCATTTGCTTTCGGACCCACGCGACAAAAAAACAAAAGCAGCTTTCAAGACTTTAAACACGGCTAGCGGGCACACCCTGTGTAATAAATTTAGGAAAGAAACTGCAAGAACAAGCGGCTACTTGAAAGTACTCATCACCGGGGCGCCTGAACCTTTAGCACGTCGCATTGTAAGCGGACTAGCGGAAGCTGCCTTTGATTACTGGAGTAGGCGCCGCGGCCCCAACCATAATGTTGTTGGAAAACTACAATCTGCAGTTGAGCGTGAAAGCCTATCTGTGTCTGAGCTATTGGATTTGATGAAAAGTCTCCAAAATGCCTTAGCAAGTGCAAGCGGAACTAATGCAGCAGGAATTTTGCTCGTTATAGATGAGCTGGGGAAATTTCTAGAATATGAAGTTCGGCACTACGGGGCCAATGACATTTTCTTACTTCAGGCTCTAGCAGAACATGCTTGTACAGGTGCGCAAGTCAACTTATCTTTATTTGTGCTTCTACATCAGTCCTTTGAACAGTACGCAAAAGGACTTGGCGAAAGCTTGACTGAAGAATGGTCAAAAGTACAGGGAAGGTTTGAGGAAGTTCCTTTCTTAGAGTCAGCAGAGCAAATGCTACGTGTAGTAGCTGCTGCATTTGATCAAAATCTCTCTACGCAAGAACAGTTCCAGGTAGCAAACACAGTAGATGCTCTGTTACCTGCTTTGTCAAACAATCGTGTTCTTCCCTGTTCACTGCCAAAAGATGATGCACGTGACTTATTCATTCAATGTTATCCACTGCATCCAATTACAGCTTTGATTTTGCCGCAGTTGTGTCAAAAAGTTGCTCAAAATGAACGAACGTTGTTCAGCTACTTAGGAAGTCATGAAGAATATGGCTTGCAGTATATGCTTGAACATATTAAGTCGATTGAAGATTGGATTTTCCCGCATCACATATTTGATTACTTCATCACTAACCAGCCTGCAGTACTTGGTGATTACATGACTCACCGACGATGGGCTGAAGTTATTGCAGCGATCGAGCGTCTTGGAGATGCGGATACACATGAGCTAGCCTTGCTGAAGACAATTGGTCTACATAACATCACTGGCTCCAAAGGTGGTCTGAAAGCATCAGAGTTTGTACTTGAGGCTTGCTCGCCTAGTCGAAAAATTTTCAGGAAGTCGATCAAGGCGCTGCAAAACAAGTCTGTTGTCAGCTTTCGTCGCTTCAGTTCAGAGTACCGAGTTTGGCAAGGAAGCGATTTTGATCTCGAAGCGACCTTGCAAGAGGAATTAGGCAAACTTGGGAGTTTCTCTTTGACACAGGAACTGAATCAGCGAAAATTTTTAACACCTATCGTGGCGCGCAAATACACCATACAAAATGGTGCACTTCGTTACTTTGTCCCCCTTTTTATAGATGCTCAAACTTACAGACATCAGTCGCTTGGCACAGAAAATCCTCGAGTTATTTTATATCTAGCATTCAACCAAGAAGACGTATCTTTGTTTTATGAGTCAGTCATTACACATTTTAGTGAACTGGATTTAGTAGTACTTTGTCCGAGCGCTGCTCAGTTACATGAATCTACAGCAGAAGTATTGGCATTGAGCCAAATTAATATGAGTTGCCAGGAATTGAGTCATGATCCTGTCGCGAAGCTCGAACTTGAAGATCGCCTACAATCTGCTGAATACGTTCAACAGGAATTACTAAAGGAATTACTCAATAGACCACAGGACAGTAAGTGGTTCTGGAAAAGCAAACTGCAGCCAATTGACAATAAGCGGCATCTGCAAGAAATGCTGTCTGATGTACTGAGTGCGATATACCATAAAGCACCCATTATTCACAATGAGTTGATAAACAGGGACAGACCATCAAGCCAAGCAGCAGCGGGTCGAAATAGGCTGCTTTCAGCTATGCTAAAACACGGCAACCAAATAGATTTAGCCATCGATAAATTCCCACCAGAAAAGGCCATATACAGGGCATTGCTAAAAAAGACAGGTTTGCATGGTTACACGGGTAGCGGTATAGGTTTCACAGCCCCGTCAAGTGATGGCGGAAAAGATCAGGCTAACATCAGATTCTTCTGGAATCGTATAGAGGATTTTTTAGCTACAACAGAAAAAGAACCACAGCCATTTTCTACTTTATCAGCAATGCTCATGGCCCCTCCCTATGGAGTCAAGGAAGGAGTACTGCCGATTCTTTATATGGCTGCATATCTAACGTACCAACATGAACTAGCAATTTATGAAAACGGTATATACATTCCTTACCTCTCTGAAGAAGCATTAGAACGATTCGTTAAAGTACCGCATGAATTTACAGTGCAACGTTTTCGAGTTGAAGGTCTAAGGGCATCAATATTTGATCAGTATACGAAAGCACTCTATAACGATGGGAAAAAGAGAACTGTCATTGATCTGGTCAGGCCGCTCGCTTCGTTCATCAGGACTCTGCCAGAGTTCACCAAGAAAACCCGTAGTGCCTTTTTGTCACCAAAAGCTCAAGCAGTGCGCAACGCCTTCAATTTAGCCAAGTCGCCAGAGCGTTTGTTGTTTGAAGATTTGCCTAGGGCGCTAGGTTTTGATGGGTTCAGCCAAAGTGACCATGATACGCCTAGCAGCAACGTCGAAAGCTTTGCAGTAGAACTGCAGGAATCTCTCAGAGAACTCAAGCATGCCTACAACAATATGCTCAAACACCAGCGGCGCCTGTTGGCGCAAGCATTTCATGTGAACCAAAACCTGGATTTGCCAGACCTGCGCAAAAAACTAAATGGTCTCTACCAGGGACTCGAGCAGTTTACAGTGGATGTTGATGGTATGCGTGCTTTCATCAAGCGTTTGACGAAAACTAGCGGCAGTGATGAAGACTGGTTCAATGATATTTTGATGTTCCTAGGACAAAAACCCACAGCAAAATGGACAGATGCGGACCGTGTAGAGGCTGAAGTTAAGTTAAGTGACTTTTCAAAGCGAATTTTGGACCTGAGGACACTACGGCTACATAATGATAAGAGTGCAGAAAGAATGGAAGGTGACTTTGATGTGATTTTAATTAAGTCTCTTAAAAAGGGTGCTGAACCCATCGACGAAGTTGTTGCAATTGATAAAACTCTTCGTGAGGCCACACGGAGCATAAAAGTTGAACTTCGTAAAGTACTCAAACAATATTCAGACAAAGAGTTACGCTTAGCAGCCTTGGCTGAATATGTTGATGAGTTTCTAACTGATTATCGTGAGAGTAGGAAAACCAAGCTGAAGCTAAAACATGTGGATAAAAGGAGAGCTATTCAGGCATGAATAATCGTTCTTATTCTCTTAAGGAGGCCTTACAAAATAAAAATGCTCGCCATGTGCTTGGGATTTCTGGCGGGAAGGACAGTGCCGCCCTAGCAATCTATTTAAAGGATAACTATCCCGAAATTCATAAAAAAGTTGAGTACTTCTTTTCCGACACTGGTGCTGAATTAAAAGAGGTCTATGATTTTTTGGACAAGCTCGAGGCCTACCTCGGCAAAAAGATTGCCCGCCTGTCAAGTGGAAAAGATTTTGAACATTGGTTAAAGCTTCACAATAATTACCTCCCCTCGCCTCGCCAGCGTTGGTGCACGAGGACGATGAAAATCAAGCCTTTTGAAGCTTTTGTAGGAAATGACACTGCTATTAGCTACATAGGAATACGTGCTGACGAAAATCGTGAAGGCTATATCAGTCACAAAGAAACTATCAAAGCAGTGTTCCCCTTCATCGAGGATGGACTAATCAGAAGTGATATTTTCCAACTTCTTGAACACTCAGTAGGCGTGCCTGAATACTACAAGTGGCGTTCCCGTTCAGGCTGCTATTTTTGTTTCTTTCAGCGTCAGGACGAATGGTTAGGGCTTAAAAGAAACCATCCTGACCTGTTCGAGAAAGCAAAAAGAATCGAACAAATATCAGGTAATGGCTATACCTGGGTGGAAGGAAAAACCCTCGATGAAGTAGTAACCCGAGCTGAGGAGCGAGAAAAGGAACAATGGGTAATAAAAAAAGCTGATGGCAAAACCCGCGAGCGCTGGCAGGAAACTATCTGTTCCAAGGGCGAGGATGATGATCCAGAGGATCAAGCATGCCTAATTTGTAGCCTATAAAAGCTTATCTATTGAATAATAATTCACAAAAGGAGCTTGTCGATTGCTTGTCCTCTTTAGGGACATCAACATTAGCACATTATTTAGGAAATGATCAGCTTAAACGACTTGAGTTATTAGGCCTTAGAATTGATTCGAAGACCTTAGCAGAGTTCATGGCCTCGGAACTCGGTGTTGATGTATTGAAGAATAGAGAGCTTAGATACGAGTTATTCATAAGCCTCTCTCGTGAAAAACTAAACAAATTCCTAAATACAAGCCCTTCAGGTTTAGGTGATGCAGTTATCAAATTCAACCAATTTAATTGGGGAGATAACGAAAAGTCTCGGCGAGTCCTTTCTCTTTTTAACTTAGACCCAGACCTACTAAAAAAATCTTCTGTAGACCTTACTGCCTCATTCGACTTGGCAATAGAATCCCCACTGCATACTTATCAAAACTGGCTGAGAAAGAAAGTGGTTACACAGCTATTGATAGGACGAGAACGCAGATTTTTACTGCATATGCCCACAGGCTCTGGAAAAACTCGTACGGCAATAGAATCACTTATAGACTACATACGATGTTTGGATGACGGTAGTATCAATCTGGTATGGTTTGCTCACAGTGATGAGTTATGTGAGCAAGCTGCTGAATCTATAACAGCTATTTGGAAAAGACATGGTTCTGAAAAAGCCCAGCTCGTGAAGCTTTGGGGAGGTCGAGCTTGTCAAACATTAGGGAAGAAAGGGCCAAAGTTCATAGTAACAAGTTTTCAAACTGCTTATCAGTTCTTACATACAAGCGATGACCAGCGATTCACATTGTTTGCTGAAATAAAGCAAAAATGTAGAGTGCTAATTGTTGATGAGGCGCATCAATCAACAGCACCTACTTATCAAGAAGCAATTGAATTATTTTCTGGCCCTGAAACGAGAATAATAGGCTTAACAGCTACACCAGGAAGGCATCATATACATCAGGATGAAGAAGAAACAAATAAGTTAGTCAATTTCTATTGTGGTAAAAAAATTACTATTGTTGGCGATAAAGGGGAAGAACTAGCAAACCCTTTACAATTTTTGACAGACAAAGGTATTCTCGCGCGTGTTGACCGCTACCAGTTGAACTCCAAGCAAGAGTTTGAGCTATCTCCTGCTGAAATCCGTCACATATCTGAGCAGTTAGAAATTCCAAGCGGCGTTCTAAAGAAAATTGGGAAAAATGCTGCTCGCACAGAGTTGATCGCTACTCATGCATCAAAGCTTGCCAGAGAGGAAAATGCATCAATTGTCATTTTCGCACCTAGTAAAGACAATGCAGTCGAGCTTTCATGTTTACTGCTGTACTTAGGGATAGAAACCCGATCAATAACAAGCAATAGTTCAATAGCCAACAGACGGGAATCCATACAACTATTTCGAGAAGGTTCAGTATCTGTCCTTGTAAACTTCGGTGTACTTACCACAGGCTTTGACGCACCAAATATTGACACCGTAATTGTGGCACGCCCAACGACCTCTATAGTGCTCTACTCACAAATGATAGGTCGCGGGCTTAGAGGCGAAGCAATGCATGGCACTGCTAGCTGTAAAATCATTGACATTGTAGACAACATTATAAATATGCCTAGGGTTGACAAAGCTTTTAAGTTTTTCGATGAATGTTACAAATAAAAGGAATAATTCATGACACGTATTATAGATGCCTACTTGGGCCTATCAGCATTACGCCAAGCAGGCTACCGGTCAACAGCAACTGCAGTCGCAGAGCTAGTTGATAACTCAATTGAGGCTCAAGCAAGTGATATCGACATCATAGCAATCAGCCGTGCAACTATGATTTCTAAGCGAAGTTCAAATCAAGTAGAGAGCATCGCCGTTTTAGATAATGGGGAAGGCATGCCTCCAGAAATACTGAGCCAGTGCCTTAGCTTAGGATGGGGCACTAGACTATCTACCCGAAAAGGCTTAGGGAGGTTTGGCTTTGGACTCAAAGGATCTTCTATCTCGCAAGCAAGGCGAGTAGACGTATACAGTTGGATTGAACCAGAAGAGGTCTATCATGTTTACCTAGACCTTGATGAAATTAAAGAGCAGAAAGTTGATGAGTTGCCACTTATTGAGAAAACACAGCTTCCTGAAGCTATCAAGAAATGTTTTTTGAATACCATAGGGCCAAGCGGGACATTAGTATACTGGTCCAGACTTGATCAGATTGACTTAAAGCGTCCAGAGACTTTACTAAGCCGAGTAAACGCAGATTTATGTCGAATCTATCGGCATTTCTTAGATGATTGTGATCAGTATGGAGCTAAACGGAATATTCGTCTTCGGATGCTACAAGATGAAAAACAAAGCATAACAAATACAGTGCCATTAGGGGCAAATGACCCTCTATATCTATTAACTCCTAACAATCTTGAAGGCTTCAGTAATGAAGCAACGAATGTCATGCATAGCAAATTCTCAATAGACGTCAAGTACGACCCAGGTAATGGCGTAGCAAAAACATCCGAAGTCCAATTCCGTTTCTCTATAGCTAAACCATCTGTACAAAATTTAGGAGGGAACTCTCTACAAGGAAAGCACTATGGGAAAAATACTGGAATTTCTTTTGTACGTGCAGGAAGGGAAATTGATTTTGGATCATTTGGTTTTACAGATTCGAGTGAGCCAAGACATCGCTGGTGGGGGGCTGAGATACGGTTTGAGCCAGTCCTTGACGAATTATTTGGAGTAACAAACAACAAACAGGAAGTCAGAGGGGTTAGAAAGCTTGAACAAGAATTGAGAAAAGAGTTAGCCGAAGGTCACAATGAAGACAATTATAGGGTCAAGCTTCTTTTAGAATTAGATAAAATCCTTACAGACAACATCTCACAAATGATGAGGATTATCAAAGGTAGGCGTGAAGGGGAAAGAAAACAAAAAGAAAATCGAGGATTAACGAAGAGAGTTAATGAAGATATTAGTAAAAGTCCTGCTGCAACAGAGTCTGAGGAACGTGCTAAAAACCTTACCCATGAACAAAAGCTTGAAGAAAGAGTTAAATTACTGCTGAATGATGACTCGAGTATGGAGCAGGTAGAAGCATTACAAATTGCCGAAAACACTATAGAGTACAGAGTTGACCTACAAACAGATGATTGGCCAGGCTATTTGTTTCTTGATCGAAAGCCTGTTGCCAATGCATCGGTCGGCATTGTTAACAGAAACTCTAAATTCTACGAAGATTTCTGGCTTTATTTAGAAGAACACTCTGACCGAAAAGGGTTCGAAGCTCTTGAAATCCTGATCATGGCTTTAGTTAGAGCAGAGGATGAACTAGTGCGAGAATATGATCGAGAGGTTTTCGAAAGATACAGGCAGTTGTGGGGTACTTGGGTAGAAAAATTAATTAAGCATGCTGGCTCATGAATTATTTAAGATGATTGAACCTAGATCTAGTTCATGCTGCTGGGTTCACTAGAGTTTTCAGAAGAGCTAGCAAGTGCGGCAGAGAGTTGCTCAAGTTCTATTGTACTGGCATCTGCATTTATCAAAACACGCGCATTAACTGCGATACTTAAGGCGGCTAAGCCTAGCACTTCTGTTTCAGTTATTGCACGATGGCGCCCCCAAGATCTAGTGTCTAATGCTTCTGATTTAAATGCATATGAGTTCTGCGTTGAACATGAATACCAGTTTGGGATTTCCCAAAATTTTCACGGTAAGTTATACGTACTAGACAGAACTGACGTGCTTTTAGGAAGCGCTAACCTAACGACTCAAGGTCTTGCACTACAAAGCAAGGGTAATATTGAATTTGGAGCTAAAATCCGACCTAGAGTTGAAGACATCGAAAAAATAAACAAATTTCTGAAAGAGGAAGTTATATGGTTATCCTCGACACTCTATTCCTCCATTTGCGATGAAATATCTTCGATGAAGTCTCACTGCAATTTACCATTGGAAACATTGAAGTGGTCAAATGCAGTAACTCAAGCTTTAGAAAAACCAGTTTCCTACTTATGGGTCAGCGAACTGCTTTTCCGAAAACCAAGTAGGCTGCTAAATATAAACTTTAACGACTCATTAGAAGTGCATGACTTTGAGCTTCTTAACCTTGACGTTGATAAGTTGAACATACCTGCGATAAAGCAAGCGTTCCGTAGTTCTAAAGTGTACTTATGGATTAATAATCAACTAAAAACTCACCAAAAAGTTAGGTTTGGCAAGCTTTCTCACTTACTACACAATGCATTATTGGATGATCCAAAACCCTACAGAAAAGAAGTCAAAGACTTTGTTGCTGTAATGTATGCATGGTTTGAATTCATGGAAGAGGACTTTGAACTGAGCTCCTATAACCATACTACTGCAGTAGAGTTAAAAACTTTGCAAAGTTCTGCTTAAAAAGCCAAATCTTCAATGAAAATTAAACACAGCATATTAGGCAAAGGATTGGAGGTATTAGTTAACCCTCTGTCTGGCAAAAGTCACACAAAACTATTTGCATACTAAAAATAGAGAAATCAGATCGACCTGTATTTCTTAAAATAACCAATAAAGAATAAACATTTTTATTCGTGTAGATGCATCGGTAAGGAAATTGAATAGCAGTTAAATTGTGGAATACTGCACTCATCACTTGAACTGAATTTTAAAGTAATCCTTTTTCTGAATATATAGTTAGAATTCACTTTAGTGCCACGCCATGCCGGGCCTTCTGTCCACTGAAAGAATCACTGCCCCACCGGAATTCAACCGCTGGCGGATACTGCCTGCAGCCATCGCAATCCATCTGTGCATCGGCTCGATCTACGCCTGGAGCATCTACAATCCTGCCCTGATTCGTACACTCGGTATCGTAACCAGTGCGCCCGATGACTGGTCCCTGCGCCAGGTAGTCTGGGTCTTTACCGCTGCAATCATTACCGCAGGCCTGGCCGCGGCCGCGGCCGGGCGCTGGCTTGAGATTCTCGGCCCGAGAAAGATCGGGCTGATTGCGGCTGGTTGCTGGGGAGGGGGGTACCTTGTGGGAGGTGCAGGGATTCTGACGCACCAGTTGTGGCTGTTATACCTGGGGTACGGCGTGATCGGCGGGACGGGCCTGGGTCTTGGATACATCTCTCCGATCGGAACGCTGCTCAAGTGGTTCCCGGATCGCAGGGGACTGGCATCCGGCATGGCGATCATGGGTTTCGGGGGCGGCGCCCTGATTGGCGCACCGCTGAAGGAATTCTTCATTCGCATGTTTTACAAAGCCCCGGAATACCTGGGTGCGGTAGACCAGCTGAACCTGATCACCGAATCCGGCAGGCGCTATGCTCGGATCGCCGGCGAAAGGATTGAAGCGGTCATCGTCAATGCAGCCGAAGCGGCGCATATGATCGTCCCGGGTCCGGAAGGTGTATACGCCGTCGGGGCCGGCAGTACCGGTGTGGCCCAGACATTTTTCGCCATGGGAACCCTCTATCTTGTGATCATGGTCGCTGCAGTCCTTGCACTTCGTATCCCGGCACCTGGCTGGAAGCCGAAAGACCGGGTCCCTGAAACAGAATCCGGAACTGGAAAAAACACGCTGGTCACACAGCATCATGTCAATGTCGATGAGGCCCTGAAGACCCGTCAGTTCTACCTGTTATGGGTCGTCTTCTGCCTCAGCATCACCGGAGGCGTCGGGATCCTGGGTGTGGCCAACACCATGATCCAGGACATCTTCGGCACCACCCTGCCCGGTATCGTCGATGCAGCCTTTGCCAGCACATATGTGATCATGATCAGCGTCTTCAATACATTGGGCAGGATCTTCTGGTCATCCTGCTCGGATTACATTGGACGCAAATATACCTATGGTATTTTCTTTGTTGCAGGGATACTCCTGTATGGCTCGATCCCGTACTGCGCCCATGCAGTCAGCGTAAATCCTTCCGTGGTCTGGCTGGTGTGCTTCTACGCTGCGACGATGATCACCTTCAGCATGTTCGGCGGCGGGTTTGCAACCCTGCCGGCCTATATCGCCGATCTGTTCGGCACCCGGCATGTCGCCGGTATCCATGGCCGGCTGATGACAGCGTGGAGTGCCTCAAGCGTACTGGGTCCCCTGGCCATCACGTCGCTTCGCGAACATGCCGTGAACCGGTCCATTGACAAGCTGGTCTCCGAGATCGACCCGCAACTGTTTGCCCGGACGTTCGGCGCGGGTATTGAAGAACTGGAGCAGCTCGTCGATACCCATACCGTCACCCTTGCAAAACTGACGGAACTCGCACCGCATGGGACCGTTGATCCCACACCCTATCTTTACAACAGCACCCTGTATCTTATGGCTGCACTGCTGGTCATCGGCCTGATCTGCAATGCCCTGATGACACAGGTGAAGCCCGTACACTTCATGTGTGACAACTGAACAACCTTCACCATGTCCTGCCTGAGGTCCTTCTTTCATTCGCGTACTGCCTTTATTGCCGGTTCCTTGCTGTGGCTGCCGGCGGGAATCGTGTTCACGAGCCTGTTGCGAAACCCCGGATTCCCTCAGGGGCCTGAACCGTGGCCAATGATGGTACTCATGATGATCCTGCAACTGGCAGTGATCGCACCGTGCGGCCTGGCACTGACACTTGCCTGCAGGCTGTTATGGCGCCGGGGATATCGGCGTGCAGCCTGGACCGCGATGGCGGTGCTGGCACCCGTAACGGCCTGGGCCTCCCTGTTTGCAGGGCTGCTGGGACCGATAGCAATCGCAATCTACGCGACCGTATTGAGCCTTCCTGTCTGGCTTGCAGCAAGTATCCTGAGGCGACAGCAGTGAACGTGGCTGCGGTAATAAAGATAATCTATATATTGACTATTTAGTATATATAGTATATCTATACATATATTATTATATATATAAAAGGTTATGGATATATAACCATGAGTGTAAAAGAGACAGTCAGGCAACAGTACATAAGAACCGTGGACAAGGCAACGCAGCAGGTCGGCGGCCTGAAGCTCCCGCATGAAGGATGGTTGACCACCATGCGCAAGGCGCTCGGGATATCTGCACCACAGCTTGCCCGCCGCGCCGGAGTCACCAAGGCCGCGATCTACCAGGCTGAAAACAAGGAGCGCGAGGGTGGCATCACAATCCGGCAGATGCAAAAACTTGCCCGCTCCATGGGCGGTCACTTTGTCTATGCACTTGTGCCGGATGATGGGGACGTCAGTGCCCGTCTGTACGGCCAGGCACGCGCCAAGGCAGAGAATATCGTCCGCCGCGCCAGTTCCCACATGGCCCTTGAAAAACAGTCCCTGCCTGATCAGCAGGTCACCCAGGAGATCGAACAGCTGGCCAACCGGCTTGTCCGCGACATGCCGCCTGACTTCTGGGATGAGCCATGATGTTCGACGAACCGGAAGGGGCAACGCTGCTTGATCCGGACGATATGGTTGGCCTGAAATACCGACACATCACGACTCGCGGTGAGCTGAACGAACTGGAGCAGGCCAATATTCAACAGGGGCTGCTCTGGCTCGGCCGGCAGCGCAGTTGCGATGCCCTGAGCGCTCGGTTTATCCGCACACTCCACGAACGGCTGTTCGGCGATGTGTGGGAATGGGCCGGAACCTTCCGCCAGCATGAAACAAACATCGGGATGGACCCATCTCACATTGCAGCCCAACTCCACAACCTCCTGGACGATGCCCGTTGCTGGGCAGAAAACAAGGTCTATGTGCCGCTGGAGGCAGCGGCGCGATTCCATCACCGGATGGTCGTGATCCACCTGTTCCCGAATGGCAACGGCCGGCATGCACGCATAGCAGCGGATACCTATCTTGAGCACAATTTTCATCATCCACCCGTCGAATGGGTGGGCGGCTTCGACCTGCAGGCCGATCCTGCAGGTCGCGACGCCTACCTCAATGCCTTGAAAAGTGCTGACCGGGGTGAATTCAGGCCGCTCCTGGAGTTTGTTGGACTGCAGCGATAAAGCACAAGCGGTCAGGTAAACGATCGCAACAGCATGCTTCGCTTATGCCCAGATGGCGTCATGCCCGGTCTTCACTGACACCGTTGAAGCTTCACGCTAATTCAATATGAATCCGGCAATGATCGCTTGGCCCCCAGTCATCGGGTTCATTTAGAGCCCATACCTTCACCTGCTCATGGAACCCCCTTGAGGCAAACACGTAGTCGAGCTGGTTCGCCGCCGTCTCCGGTTTCTGTCTGCTCGAGTAGTACGTCGGAACATTTTTCGTATCGGCTGGCAGGCCGTACGGCTGCGGCTGTGCCTGCCTGCCGTTCGGATGTTGCGGCCCGACAAATTCAAGGCCCAGCGCTTCGAGTCGTGTGAACACGCTTTGATCCCGTGCGGGAAGTGCGAGAGGATTGTTTTTCGTTGCGCCGTGGATGAGATTGAAATCGCCTGCGACCAGGATTCGATGCGTGGCCGGATTCGTGCTCCCGATGAACGTGCTCAGGTCCGATATGGCCCGATGGGCCATCGCATCGGGGTAACCAACCGACCAACTGGTTTTCGTGCGCAGGTGCGGCCGTTCCCAGCGCGCATACACAGAGACTGCGATAAAGGGCTCCAGGCTTTTCGGGATGATGTGGGCAGCCGCGATGATTCCGGGCGCACTTACCGTGAGCTCGTCCCACTCCGCCTTCCTTCCCTGAGGAATGCTTCGCACCTCACAAACTTCGACGTTGTCCGATAACCGCATCACCTTCGCACCGCGGTCATAGAATTCCTTTTCCCACCTTTCCTCGGGGAATGGATACTCCTGGATCAGCGCGACATCGTAGTCGGATTCCTCGAGTATTCGTATCGGTTTCTTGCGCTTGGCTATGTTCCAGCTTACGAGTCGTATGGTGTTCATCGGGGTTTGTCCGGGCTTGCATGTTCCGGATTACGGGGCAAGCGTACCATAGCCTGTGCTGCCGGGTATTCGGTGACCGTCCCCACCTGCGTGGAAACTTCAGGATGCTTTTTCATAGTGTCACTGCATAAATCCAGCCAAAAGGTACATTGTCGCTGCTCCATCTTGAAGATCGGGTGGAACAGGTCTGCGTTTTCAGGATAGAATCAAGCAAAATCCTGCAAACATTTCACGGTGGACATATGCGAGGCCATGTCCTGTTTCTTAACACTTGGCCGGAGTTTTAGCTGATGGTTAAAAGCGATATGCAGAAAAAACATTGCCGACAGGTTTCCCGCTGGTCCGGTTCCAGGCCCGAAAAGCACTACGGCATCTACACAGCCATGGCAGCATTGCTTGTACTGTTCAGTGTACAGCCCCACCAGTCCGCGGCATTGGAACTATCCTCCGGCGAGAGCGGCATCACGGGCTATTTTGACACCACAGTCTCGATCGGTGCGGCGAAACGCACTCAGGGGCGGAAAAGCAAGCTGGTTGCCGCCTCCAACGGAGGCTCTGCGTGGTCGATCAACGAAGATGACGGCAATCTCAACTATGACCCGGGCGATCTCATCTCCGCGAACGTGAAGGTCACGCACGAGCTTGAACTCAACCGCCAAAACCTCGGGCTGTTCCTGCGCACATCCTATTTTTACGATTCCGCCATTGCGGACGACAGCACCGAACGCATACCCCTGTCCAAAAGCGCCAAAAAGCATGCCGGGTACGACATCAACCTGCTCGACGCCTATGTCACCGGCGATTTCGACCTGGGCGGAGCCCCGCTTTCGGTGCGTCTTGGCGATCAGGTAATCAACTGGGGAGAAAGCATATTCATTCGCAATGGCCTCAACTCGATCAACCCGGTCGACAGTTCCAAGGTCCGGGTCGCAGGTGCGGAAGTGCGCGATGTGCTGGAACCGGTCACGGCGGCCAATATCAGGCTCGGCGTCACGGACAACCTGTCCCTGGAAAGTTTCTACCAGCTTCGCTGGATCCACACCGAACTCGAACCGGCGGGCACATTTTTCTCGACCAGCGACACTGCAAGCCCAGGCGCAGACACTGTGCATTTCGGATTCGGCGTGCCGGGCAGAGGTAACGACAATGATGGGGCCGCGGACCCTGCATGTCCCCTGCTGTGCTCCCGTGTGCCGCGAGCGAGCGACCGGGACGCCGATGATGATGGCCAGTTTGGTGTGGCCATGCGCTATTTTGCGCCAATGCTCAACGATGCCGAACTGGGATTCTATTTCGCGCGTATTCACAGCCGCCTGCCGCTGGTTTCAGTCCGCGCGGGCATGTTAAACGCGCTATTCACCGCACAAGGCTACGCGGGCTCCGTACGCTATTTCCGGGAATTCCCCGAGGACATTGACCTTTTGGGTGCGAGCTTCAACACCGAAATCGGCACAAGCGGGTTCGCCCTGCAGGGAGAGGTCTCCTATCGCCGCGACCAGCCGCTGCAGATAGATAGTACCGAGCTGTTCTACTCCTCCCTGTCGCCGTTGCGGCTGGTGCAGGTCCCTCCAGGCGCTCCGCCACAAACGGCAGGGGCCCTGACACAGGTCATGCGTGCCGGGGCATTGTTGAGCACGAGCCAGACAGGTCCGCTGAACCCGGGAGAGGAACTCGCAGGGTACCGGCGCAAGAATGTGCTGCAGGGATCGCTTGCAATCACAAAGGTACTGGGTCCCACACCCTTGCTCAAATCCAGCCAGACCGTGTTTCTGGCCGAGGCCGGTTTTACTCGAGTCCAGGGCATGGAAAAACGCTCCGTGCTCCGCTACGAGGCACCGGGTACATGGACCAGCGCCAACCCGGTCTTTACAGCCGCCGGGATCCAGCCGGCCACCCAGGAAGGAGGGTTTGCAGATGCCTTCTCGTGGGGCTACCGGGCCTTGATAAAAGCGACCTACAACAATGCCATCGGTCCCGTGAGCCTGTCGCCACAGGTTGCCTTCTCACATGACGTCAATGGTACGGCCCCGACACCAATTGGCAACTACGTGGAGGACCGCAAGACGGTCACGCTGTCACTCAATGCCAATTACCTGAATTCGTGGCAGGCCCGCCTGTCCTACACCAACTCGTTCAGCGGCGGGCAGGCCAACCTCCTGAGCGACCGTGACTTCCTGGCCATCACGGCCAACTATTCCTTCTGACCTTCAAGCGGAGAGCGGATGCAATGCGGAACATGAAACTACAACAGGGCATGCTGGCGGCAGCGCTCGTTACATGGGCCCTGGCTGTCACGCCGGTGATAGCAGGGGTGACGGCCGAGGAGGCGGCTAAGCTGGGCGACAGCCTGACTCCAGTGGGTGCCACGCAGGCCGGAAACGAGGCAGGCACCATCCCGTCCTGGGAGGGTGGGATCCGCAAGCCGCCTGCCGGATACCAGCGGGGGATGTTCCATCCCGACCCATTCCCGGAAGACCAACCGCTGTTCACCATCACCGCCGACAATTACCAGGAATACGAAGCCAACCTGTCCCCCGGCCAGGTGGCACTCTTCCGGCGCTACCCGGAGACCTTCCGGATGCCGGTCTACCGCACGCGGCGCACTGCGTCCCTACCACAGCGAATCTATGACCACACCTTCGCCAATGCAACGACTGCACGGCTGACCGAACATGGCAACGGGGTGCTGGACGCCGCCGAAGGCATCCCGTTCCCGATACCGAACAACGGCCTCGAGGCGGTCTGGAACCACCTCCTGCGCTACCGGGGCAAGACCCTGGCCTCGAACAGCGGGCAGGCCGTGCTCACCGCCAACGGGGCCTACGTGATTGTGCGCCTCAAGGAGGAAATCCTCTGGGCGTATCATCAGCCGGGGGCCACGACCTCGACCATCGACAACAAGCTCGCCTATTTCCGGCAGGAAGTGATGTCTCCACCCAGGCTTGCCGGGCAGTTGCTGCTTGTACATGAGACGCTCAACCAGATGGTCGAGCCGCGCAAGGCGTGGGCCTACAGTCCCGGTCAGCGCAGGGTCCGCCGTGCACCGAATATCGCCTATGACAATCCCGGGACCGCATCGGACGGTCAGCGCACCAACGACCAGTCCGATGTCTTCAATGGTGCCCCGGACCGTTACGAGTGGACCCTCAAGGGCAAGAAGGAGCTCTACATCCCCTACAACAGCTACAGGCTGCACAGTGACCGCAACCGTTTCGATGATATCCTGAAACCCGGTCACATCAATCCGGACCTGACGCGCTACGAACTGCACCGGGTCTGGGTCGTCGAGGCGCAGGTGAAAAAGGGAACCCGGCACATCTACGCACGGCGTACCTTCCATCTGGACGAGGATTCCTGGCAGATCGCGATCGCCGACCATTATGATGGACGCGGTGAAATCTGGCGGGTGAGCGAAGCGCACACCATCAACTACTACGAGGTGCCGCTCACCTGGACCACGGCATTGACGATCTACGACCTGCAGAACGGGCGCTACCTTGCCATGGGGCTCAACAACGAATACGATCTGCCACGCTTCAACGAGCCACTGGACCGCCAGAAGTTCACACCGGAAGCATTGCGTATTCACGGCCGCCGCTAGGCGGCGCACAAGCGCTCGACCGGTGCGACACCTGCTTGCGCTGCTCCTGATCGTATCCCCTGCAATCCCTTCCCTCGGCCTAGCAGGGCCCCTGGAAGAGCCGGCACCTGACCTGACCTGCCCCGGCTGCGCCCTGATCACCGATGCCATTGCCGACCCGGACGGGATGATCGTTGTCGGTGAACGTGGCCTGATTGCCCGGATCATGCCAGACGGAGACTGGAAACAGGCCCCGGTTCCGGTGCGTCGCATGTTGACGGCTGTGACCCGCACAGCGCACGGGCGCCACATTGCAGTCGGACACGATGTCCTGGTGCTTGCCAGTGCCGACCCCGAAACAGGCTGGACGGTCAGCCATGTGCGCCCGGAACTGGATTTGCCGCTGCTGGATATCTGGATCGCCGATGACGGAACAGGCCTAGCGGTCGGTGCTTACGGGCTGGCACTCGCCACGCAGGACCATGGCCGCAGCTGGTCGCACCGCCTGATCGATCCGCAAGAGTCGCACTTGTACGCCATTCGCGAAGCCCCGGACGGGACGCTGTTCATTGCCGGTGAATTCGGGACAGTGTTCCGCTCCCGTGACAGGGGGCTTCGCTGGACCCGGCTCGATACCGGCTGGGACGGCACTTTTTTCGGCATGCTGGCAGGGAGGGGACGCCTCCTGCTGTTTGGGCTCGAAGGCGCGATTCTTGAAAGCCGTGAGCAAGGTGACACCTGGGAGCGGCTGGAAAGCGGTGTCTCCACATCCCTTTATGATGCCGTGTTTCTGCCTGACGGGCGTGCAGTCATCGTCGGTGCCGACGGTGTAGTGCTTGTCGAAGCGAAACCGGGCAGGTTCGATCGCATTGCGCGCACAGGCCGCGAAGCCATTACCACCGTTCGGGTGACAGACCAGGATGCCATCTGGCTGTTTGGCGTGGGTGGCATCGACCGGCTGGCCCTGCCGCCCAGCGTCGGCCCTGTCGAGTAACATGACAAACGCTAACGGAGCCGTGGACCGAGGAAAACCAGGGAATCGCTGGGTGGACCGGCTTGAAGGTGCGCTGTTTGGAAACCGGCCGCTGGTGCTGATTGCTTTTGCGCTGGTGAGTCTCGGCCTGGCATTGTCCGCCACCCGGCTCGAGATTGACGCCGGCTTCGAGAAACATCTGCCCAGCACCCACCCCTTCATGCAGGTCTTCACCGAGCACCAGGCCGAGTTTGGCGGTGCCAACCGGTTGCTGGTTGCAGTGCGCGCGCGTTCTGGCGACATCTATACGGCATCGTTCCTTGAAACACTGAGGGACGTGACGGATGCCGTGTTTTTCCTGCCAGGCGTCAACAAGGCCTCCGTGCGTTCGCTGTTCACCCCCAATGTGCGGTTCACCGAGGTCGTGCGGGGCGGATTCTCCGGCGGCAACGTGGTGCCTCCCGACTACCAGGGCACCGATCAGGATGTACGGCAGGTTCGGACCCATGTCTTCAAGGCGGGAATCGTCGGCAGGCTCGTAGCCAACGATCATTCGGCCGCGATCGTGACCGCTGAACTGGTTGAAACCGACCCCCGGACCGGGGAACGCCTCGACTATATTGAAACGGCCCGTCTGCTGGAGACAGAGCTGCGTGCGCGCTATTCAAGTCCTGAGGTGGATATCCACATCATCGGATTTGCCAAGATGGTCGGCGAGGTTGCCGAACATGCCGGCAACGCGCTGATGTTCTTCGCCATCGCCTTCGCCTTGTCCCTGGTTCCGGTGTATTTCTTCACCCGCTCGGCGTGGTATACGGGGCTGCTGATGCTGTGCTCGACCGTGGCAGTGGTCTGGACCCTGGGCTTTCTGTCACTGTTCGGCTTCGGCATCGACCCGATGTCGATCCTGGTTCCGTTCCTGGTGCTGGCCATCGGCATCTCGCACGGGGTGCAGGTCACGGGGGCAGCAGGAACTGCCGTGCGCAGCGGAGCCGGTTCGACCGGTGCGGCCCGTGTAGCCTTTCGCAGGCTCGCTATCCCGGGAGCCGTGGCCCTGGCAAGCGACTGTGCAGGCTTTTTGACCATGCAGATCATCGATGTCCAGATTATCCGCGACCTCGCTACCACCATGAGCATCGGCGTGGCAGCCATCCTGTTCACCAACCTCATGCTCCTGCCGGTGCTGATGTCCTATGCGCGCCACGATGACGGATATGGCCGGCGCCTGCAGGCGGCGATCCAGGCCAGCGCACCGGTTTGTGGACGTCTTTCGCGCCTGGCAGCATGGCCGGCGTCCGCAATCATGCTGCTGCTGGCGCTGGCAGCCTTCGGTATCGGGATCCAGGGGGCACAGAACTATGCGGTAGGCGATGTCCACGAAGGGGTGCCCGAATTGCGCTCCGACTCCCGGTACAACCGTGACAGTGCTGCCATTACACGGCTGTTCGCCGTGGGCGTGGACGTGCTCACGGTGATAGTCGAGACCCGCCCGGATGCCTGCGTCGATTTCACGGTCCTCGACCGGATCGATGATTTCGCGGCACGCATGGCACAGGTCCACGGGGTTCAATCCACGCTGTCCCTGCCCGCGGTCGCGCGAAAGATCAATGCCGGGTTTAACGAGGGACACCCGAAATGGCATACCCTGCCGCGAACGACCGCATCGCTGGTGCAATCGACCGGCCCGGTCGAGACCGGTTCGGGACTCCTGAATGCAGACTGTTCCGTGATGCCTGTACTGATTTTCACCACCGATCACCGTGCCGAAACCATCGACCGGATCGTCGCTGCGGTCACCGCCTACGCCAAGACCCATGACAGCGATACGCTGAGTTTCCGGCTCGCGACCGGAAACCTCGGTGTGATGGCGGCAACCAACGACCTTGTCCGGGACTCCGAGCTCGAAATGCTGATCTGGATCTACGCGGCCGTAATCGCACTGTGCCTGCTGGCCTTCCGCTCAATCCGCGCGACGCTGTGTGTGGTGCTGCCGCTGGCACTGGTGTCCACCCTCGCCTTTGCCCTGATGACACTGCTTGAAATCGGCCTGAAGGTTTCGACCCTGCCGGTCGCCGCACTCGGGGTCGGCATAGGCGTTGACTATGGCATCTACATATTCAGCGACATGAAGCGCCGGCTGGATGGCGGTGCAGAGCTGGTCGTGGCATTTCGCGAAACGCTGGCAGTCACCGGCACCGCGGTGCTGGTTACCGGGATGACACTGGCTCTCGGCGTGATCACCTGGATTTTTTCCGCCCTCAAGTTCCAGGCCGACATGGGCCTGCTGCTGGCATTCATGTTCCTGGCCAACATGGCCGGTGCGGTGCTGCTGGCCCCTGCACTGGCGTGGCTGTTCTACACGGTTCCCGCCCACATGGGTGCCAGGTTGTCGAAACGGCCCTGACCTCGGGCGGCTTGCCCGGTCCAGCCCGGCTCACCTTTCGGCGTTGCGCGCACCGTCGCACATGGATGTCCGGACACGGGCAGTCGCAGCATTTTGCACGCCAACCCGCCTGACCGATTTGCCTGTCTACCCCATCGTGCGCGGCAGCCACAGCACGATGTCCGGGACCGCTACCAGCACCACCACCGTCAGCACGTCTGCAATGAAGAACGGCCCCACTCCCCGGAATACGCCCTGAAGCGGGATCTCCAGGGACCGGCCCCGGTCATCCTGCAACTCCCTGGATACGCCTGCGACCACAAAACAGTTCAGGCCGATCGGCGGCGTAATCAGACAGATCTCTGCCATCTTGACGACGACGATCCCGAACCAAATCGGGTCATAGCCCAGGGCGATAACCGCGGGATAGACCACCGGCAGCGTGAGGACCAGCATGCCGATCGCATCCATGAACATGCCCAGCACCACATACGCCAACAGGATGCACAGGATGATCACAAGCGGCGGCATGTCCAGCGTGACGATCCAGTCCGCAAAGGCGTTCGGAAGGCCCGCATAGCCCAGGAACCGCACGAACAGGAAAACGCCCCAGATCAGGGTGAAGATCATGACCGTAAGCCTGGCGGTCTCCATCAGTGCCTCGCGAAGCCTGCCGCCCATCTGCCTGAGGGATCTCTGCCGATACGCCCTGAATACGTAGATCCCGAACACGATCATGGCACCCAGCGCACCGGCCTCGGTCGGCGTGGCCGACCCGGTGTACAGGGCACCGAAAATGATCGCGATGACCAGCAGCACGGGTACCGTGCCCGGAAGGCTCGAAAACCTCTGGCGCCAGGTGAAACCGCCGATCGAACTCCCGTATTCCGGGCGTACCATGCACATGATCACGATCAGTGCCGCATAGATGAGCGCGGACACCAGTCCGGGCAGAAATCCGGCCAGGAGCAGCTTGCCGATGGACTGCTCGACGAGGATGGCATAGATGACCAGGATTGCCGACGGCGGGATCAGCGATGCCAGCGTGCCCCCCGCCGCGATGACACCGGCAGTCATGTTCCGGTCGTAACGGTTCCTGAGCATGTCCGGAATGGCCACCCGGGAAAATACCGCAGCCGTCGCGGTCGATGCGCCCGAGACGGCAGCAAAGCCGGCCGTGGCAAACACGGTTGCCACCGCCAAGCCGCCCGGGACCCAGCCCACCCATCGGCGTGCAGCCTCGAACAGGCGCGAGGTCAGTCCGGCGTGGAAAGCCAGAAACCCGATCAGGATAAACAGCGGCAGCACGGACAGCGGATACGTGACCGTCTTGGAATGCGGAATCGTACCCGCAATGGCCGCACCCACATCCCACCCCTTGAGTGCTACCAGGCCAAGGAAGCCAGTAAGTGCTGCTGCGACGTACACACGGACACCGAGCATGACCAGGACAACGAGCAGGCAAACCCCAATGATGCCGATTGTAAAATGATCGAGACCCGCACTCACGGGCCGACTCCTGCGTCCGGCGTTCCACGGGGAGGCTTGTCGCCGGTTCGAATAATTTCTTCTTCAGCCTGCACCTTGGCGCTCTTGACCTGCGGGACTGCAACCGGGGCAAGACCCGGATGGAGGAACAGGCGCCAGTACCCTGCCAGTTGCACCAGCAGGCGGGCCAGCAGCACACCGAGTGCAAGCGGCACGACCAGCTTGGCGGGCCAGGTAACGAGCTCGATATCGATGGTGCTGTCGCCGAACTCAAAGGCACGCACGAAATGCTGGTAGGAGTAGGGAATCAGCACGGCAACGATGAAGGCCGCAAGCAGCGTGTTGAACGACTCGGCCAGCCACAGTTTCCGGCCTTTCAGTCTCGAGACCAGCAACTCCATGCGCACGTGCCCGCCCACGCGTTGCACGAACGCGATCGACAGGACTGCAAACCCGACCATCGAGACCTCGACGATGTCAATGTACCCGAAGACCGGTGCACGAAATACCGTGCGCAGGACAATCTGGACCACTCCCAGGCCCATCAGCGCAAATACCAGGATGCCCGCCAGAAGATTGAGCCGGTCTTCCACCGCCGCCAGCATGCGATCCATCAAGGCAAGCCGCCGCCCGTATGGATCGATCATGGCCCCAGGAACCCTGGCAGACAGAATGCCCGGAGCATTTTCCACCCCTTCCCCTGGCGTTGCGTGTCTCCTCCAGACACTTACTGGTACGTCTGTCCGACAGACTCGAAGATGGCCTCGACCAGTCCGCGGGCATCAAACCTGCGCTGGTTGACCTGGATCCATGCATCGATTACCGGCTTGCCGGCCGCGGCCCGGAATTCAGCCAACTGCTGTTGCGTGTACCGGATTTCCTGAAGCTTCGCCTTCATCATCGGCAGGTTCTTGCGGTCGATATCGATGTAGGCCTGGATCTGGGCCTGAATGATTTCCTCCCTGAGGTCATCCAGGAGCTGGCGGTACTGTCCAGGCAGTGCCTCGTATGCCCGAATCGAAAACACCAACGGGCAGTCGGCTGTCCCGGGTGACAGGTTCGCGGTGTACCATTCCGCCACCTCATGGATCCTGTAGGACATGTGGCTGTATGTGAACGGCAACGCTGCAGCATCCATGGTCCCCTGCTGCACACCGATATACACCTCGGTAGCGGTAGAACTGGTCGGGGTAGCCCCGAGCACTTTCATGGCCTGGCCGATGCCCCCGCCGGCACGTACCGTCAGGCCCTTCCAGTCGGCAAGGCTCAAGGGCGGCCTGCCCCGGCCAAGCAGTTCGTACTGAGGCAGGTAGGATGACACATAGAGCATGGCATTCCAGCGTGTGATCTCCTTTTGCACGGCTGGGTGGGCATAGACGATGTCGCGAACCGTGCGGTTGCTATCCCAGTCGCTCATCGGCAAGAATGGCATCGTGAGCACCATCAGGGCCGGAGTTTTCTTTGGATGATAGAAGTTGCAGAACATGGCTGCTTCAAACGCCCCGATTGCCAGGCCGTCAAGATTTTCACGCGACTTGGACAACGCCTCGCCGTAGTGCAGCCGGATCCGCCACTTACCGCTTGTCCTCTCACTCACCCGGGCGGACAGCTTTTCTGCACCGGTGGTAAGGGCCCGTGCCTTGCCCCACAACGAAACATCCCAATTGAGTTCAGGACCGGTAACTTCGCTGGCACCGAATCCCGGCGTGCCCACCAAGCCAAGGACCAGGGCACCCACTGTGACACTGCTCCTGATGATTGTACCCTTCACTGACCCGTACCTTTCATGTCATTGCCTGCAATCCAATCCATCCTCCCGGTGCATGCGACTCACGACCTGGCAAGGCTGGCACCCTGCAGAAATCGAATGATAGCCCTAAGTCACTATCTTTAACGAGTTTAAGTCAGTCCTGTTTTTCATTAAATGGCGCGCCCGGCAGGACTCGAACCTGCAACCCTCGGCTTAGAAGGCCGATGCTCTATCCGGTTGAGCTACGGGCGCCTGCTGCAGAAAGCGCCTTAGTGTAGCACTGCATTCACCCGGCGGTTAAGCCTTTACAGGTGCCGTGCTGCGGCGCTGCAGATGCAGGAAAATGGCCGATGACACCCCGGATGACCCGAACAGGACGCTCATGATGACAATCTGGTACTTCACGGCGATCAGCGGTGAAACCCCCGACAGGATCTGTCCGGTCATCATTCCCGGCAGGGCCACCAGCCCCACCGCAAAAAATGTGTTCAGAGACGGGATCAGCGAAGCCGTAAAGGCGCTGTTACGTGCCCGGATGTAATCCGGCACGACTGCCATGTCGGACTCGAATCGCTCCGCCGCAAGACTTACCGTGTTCATCGCATTGGAGAAAATCATTCCGGCAAGCGGGATGACGTATTCCGGCTGATACCAGTAATCGATCCGAATCACGGCAAAGATGGTCAGGACAAGTGTCGTGATACCGCCGACGGAAATCCCGAACAGGGCCTTGGCGAACAGGTCGGCGCTTTTCATCTTGAGCGGACGCAACGCAATCCAGCTGGCCAGCAGCAGCATCAGGCCCAGCACAAGTGTGACGATCCCCGGACTGTCCTGTGCGAAAATGAACGTCAGGATATACCCGATCGCAGTCAACTGGACGACCATCCTGACCGACGCATACACGGCGGTCCTGCTTTTCAATGACCATGCCGCAAGAATGACGACGACCACGAGGATCGGCATCAGCGCAATGGCCAAGTTCAGCGGCCCGATTTCATATATAGTTAGTTTCATAGTTTCATCCACTGTGAATTACATTCGGTCCATTGATGCGAAGGAAAAATCTGTCCGGCCTGCAGCCCGCACACCTGCAGGGCCAGCGCGACATGGTTCCGCCTGAAAGATCCCGTGCTTAAGTTCCTGCTCAAATCGCTCTCCGCCCTGCCGATGTCCTGGCTGTACAGGCTGTCCGGGCCATTCTACCTGCTGCTGTTTTATTTTTTGCGTTTCAGGAAAAAAATCGCGAAGGACAATATCTGCCGCTCGTTTCCGGATTTGACCCCGGCACAGCAGTCCGGGGTACTGAAAAACTGCTACAGGAACCTTTGTGAAGTGGCACTCGAAATCACCCGGTGCCTGTCCATGCACCCTTCCGAATTGCGCAGGCATGTGACCTTCACCAACCTGGAGATCATCCATGACCCCCTGCAACACAACCAGACCATCCTCCTGGCCACGGCCCATCATTGCAATCCGGTATGGGCAATCCTGGCGTTGGGCCAGGTACTGGAGACCCCACTGGATGGAATCTACAAGCCCCTGCATGTCACCTGGCTGGACGAACTGGTCCTGAAGTCACTGTCGCGTTTCAAGCTCATGCCGGTAGCGGCCAAGACCTGCACTGCGGACCTGATCCGGCGGGCAACCACCACCCGTGCAATCGCCATTGTGGCGGACCAGGCACCCAGGCGCCGGGACAAGGTCTACTGGACAACGTTCATGCACCAGGAGACCCCTTTCTTCCTGGGCCTGGAAAAAATCGCCCGGTTGTTCAAGTACCCGGTGTTTTACATGGACATCAAGCGCATCGGCCGCGGACAGTACGAGGCAAGTTTCCTGGAACTCGCCTCGCCGCCCTATGAAAAGGATTCCCACAGCATTTCCGAACGCTACGTGCGTGCCGTCGAACGGCAAATCCTGCAGTCACCGCACGACTGGCTGTGGACCCATCGCAGATGGAAAAAGAAAAAATCGTTATACGACTGACCCCTTGGTGCGCAAGTACCTTCCCAGGGCTGCAATGCTCGGGTGCTCCACCAGGTCCGTGATGTCGAGTGCACCCGGGTACATTTCATCCAGCGCCGTGTAGATCTCAACCAGTACCAGTGAATCAGCCCCGATCTCGAGCAGGCTGTCATGAATCGTGAAGGGTTTGCCCGGAAGGGCCTCACGACAGACCGCGAGGATCGCATCCACGATTTCATCCCCTGCAGCCTGGGGCTCATGCTGGCTGTCACGCTCGAGCCTGGCGGCCAACTCCAGCAGGATCTCCTCGTATTCGCCTTCCAGGTACGCGTTTGCCAGGGCGGAACGCTGGACCTTGCCGCTGGTGGTTTTCGGAATCTTGCCGACCGGGATGACCTGCTGTACCTCGATGCCAAAGCCTTCGTTCACGGTGGCCTTTACCCGTGCCCGCAGGGGGATGAAGTCCTGCAGGGTTCCCTTGTGCAGCACGAATACCAGCACCTCTTCCAGCCCGGTCTGTCCGCATGAGACGCCTGCCACGGCTGTCCTGCCGAGATCAAGCCCTTCCACTCCACACAACGCGTCCTCGATGTCATGGGGGTAGTAGTTCTGGCCATGGACAAACAGGATTTCCTTGTACCGCCCGGTGATGAACAGCCCCTGCCGGGAGATGAACCCCAGGTCACCCGTATCCACCCAGCCCCCCTCCAGGAACACCGAACCTTCATCACCGATCACCTGCTCGGTCACGTTCGCGCCACGGATATGGACGTGTCCCACATGCCCGTCAGGCAGGGGCTGACCATCGCGCTTGCCGATCCTGACGCTACAATGCAGAACGGGTGTGCCCACGCTCACCAGGGACACATGCGAGGCATCCCGCCTGGAACCCAGCACCGCACCGCTACCGATCGACAGTGAATCGCGCCGGGCATGCACTACCTGCAAATCGGCACCGCTTTCCACAAAGCTGACGGCCAGGCAGGCTTCCGCCAGACCGTATGCCGGGAACATGCTTTGCCTGCGCAGGCCATACCGGGCCATTTCATGCGTGAACTGCTCACACAGTGCAGCTGAAATCGGCTCCGCCCCGTTGAACACCAGGCGTACATGCGACAGGTCGATATCGGGCAGCCCCTTGCGCCGGTACGCCTTCAAGAAGTGCTGGTAGCCGAAATTGGGTGAGCCCAGCATGCTGGCCTGTTTTTCTCCCGCAGCGATCAGCCAGTAAAGCGGCCTGCGCACGAACAGGTCGGTACGCATGATGACGTGGCTGTAATTGCACACCACCGGGTTCAGGTGAAAACCGATCAAGCCCATATCATGAGTGAGCGGCATCCAGCTGAGGCTGAGATCGGCGGAGGTTAAGTCCGCCCTTTCCTGCATTGCCTCAATGTTTGCAATGAGGTTGCGGTGTTTGAGAATCACTCCCTTCGGGTTGCCGGTGGACCCGGAAGAAAACTGGATAAAGGCAGTGTCCTGCGGTGCGATGTCGGCCAGTTCGCCCGGTGTGGAGACCCCTTCAATCTCGTCACTGAGAAGCACCTTGTCTCGTGCATCCAGGAAAGCCTTTCCGGGCGGATAGTCCGCAGCACTCGATCTCAGCCGTGCCAGGTTCCCGTGGTCGGTATACAGGACGGCAGCACTGCCCAGCCGCTCGGCGACGTTGAAGACTTTCCGGCGATGCTGCTCGCTGATCCCGACTGCCAGGGGCACGGGGATGATGCCTCCAAGCAGGCAGGCCCAGAACACGTCGATGAACTGCTCATTGCTGTTCAGGAACAGGATCAGGTGGTCTCCCTTTTGCATGCCGTGGCGCTGCAGCACATGCAGCAGGCATTGGGCACGCCGGTACAGCTCCTCGAAACTGACGCGCTTCTCTTTCCCCTGCCCTTCAATGAAGCAGACAAAGTGCTCCTCACCACGATGGTGCTGCAGGGCTTCCGTCAGTGTCCTGAAGCGCATCAGCGGTGCCCTGCGAAATCCTGGCCGGTATCCATACCCCGCAAGTATGAAGGATTGCGCAGCATTTTTAAAAAACGGAACGTGTGATCCCGGGCCTGTGAGACCAGCTCGCTCAGGGTGGGCTTGTGCTTTCCTGCCGACAGGCAACTCGGCCCTTACTGCATGCCGCCCGTACGGCGGGTCCATTTTCATACCAGGGCTGCGTGCGGTTCACGATGTGCACGATGGACAACATGACCGGTACCTCGATCAGTACCCCGACCACGGTGGCCAATGCCGCACCGGATTCAATACCGAACAGGCTGATGGCCGTGGCGACCGCCAGCTCGAAAAAATTGCTTGCACCGATCAGCGCCGAGGGAGCAGCCACACGATGTACGACCCCGAACTGCCGGCTCAAGCAATAGGCCAGCCCCGAATTGAAATACACCTGGATGATGATCGGAACCGCCAGCAGCACGATGACGAGGGGCTGGCGGACGATCTGCTCTCCCTGAAAGCCAAACAACAGGATGATGGTGGCCAGCAGGGCCACGATCGAGACAGGACCCAGCATATCCAGGACTGATTGCAGCCGGGCAGCGCTTCCCTTTCGAAGCAGGTAGCGGCGCAGCCCCTGCGCGAGAAGTACGGGAATCACGATATAAAGCACGACGGACAGGAATAGCGTATCCCACGGCACTGTGATCGACGAGATGCCCAGCAGGACTCCCACGATCGGTGCAAAGGCAAAGATCATGATCGTGTCATTCAGCGCCACCTGGGTCAGCGTGAAATGGGGTTCGCCCCGTGTCAGATGGCTCCAGACGAACACCATGGCCGTACAGGGTGCGGCAGCCAGGATGATCAGGCCGGCAATATAGGAATGGATCTGCTCCTCTGGCAGGTATGGAAGAAACCAGTAGCCGATGAACAGCCAGCCCAATGCGGCCATCGTGAAGGGTTTGACCGCCCAGTTCACGAACAGGGTCACGCCTACTCCGCGCCAGTGTTCCCGAACCTGATGCAGCGCACCAAAGTCGATCCTGGTGAGCATCGGGATGATCATCAGCCATACCAGCACCGCGACCGTCAGGTTGACGTTTGCGATCTCAAATCCGGCCAGGGCATGAAACAGTGCCGGGAACCCATGTCCCAGCCACGTCCCGAGAATGATGCACAGTGCAGCCCAGACCGTCAGGTAACGCTCGAATATCGACATGGGAGCGCTAGGCGGAATTCCGGATGAAGGGGTAGCAGATCACCTGGTCCCCTGCACAGCAGTCTTCCAGCAGGTAGTGAATCAGGGACCGCATCGCATCGTAGTCCGCACAATAACGGATCACGCGCCCTTCCCGTACACCCCGGACCAGGCCGGCGCGCGAGAGCACCCCCAGGTGCGCGGACATGGTGTTTTGCAGGGCGCCAAGCCTCTTTGCGATCTCGCCCGCTGCAAGTCCACTGGGCCCCTCCTGTACCAGCAGCCGGAACACATCCAGGCGCGTCTTATGCGAGAGTGCAGACAGTGCATCGATTGCGCGAGACTGTTTCATATACCAATATTCCTTGATATATCGATATAATTCAAGCCTTCGCTTCAAGATCTGCCGGCATCCTGCAGCACTGAATTTCAGGGCAATGATGTCGCGGAATTAGCAAGGATCATTTCGGCTTCCTGTTCAGCCACAATGAGGACAGGTCCACTTTTTGGAGTTGTTTGCAGGCCGGAAACCCCGTTGTGCCGATGATGACCTGCAGCATTAAGCACTAGGCCATTTCCTTGACGAGCCTGACCCGGTTATCGTGTACCGGGCGCATCATGTATTCGATCTGTTCCCGAGTACCGGACTCAAGCCAGCCATCATACCCATCCCTGTCCAGGATGACCGGCATACGGTGATGAATCCTTGCCAGCTTCGGATTGGGCGCAGTGGTAAGAATGCTCATGAACATCTCGCCGGCCGGACTGATTTCATACAGCCCCCCGAAAGCAAACCCGTCCTCCCCGGCGGGTTCGATCCTGTACTTGTCCCGCCTGCCTTTCGGCTGGTTCTCATCCCATTCGAAAAACCCGCTGGCCGGAATGATACACCGGCATTCACGCATGGCCCGTGACCAGGTTTTCCTGTCCCATGCCTCGGCACTGCGCGCATTGATCAACGGACGCCTGGAGAAGGAACGTTCCCATCCCCATTTCATGGAAGCCAGCTCATTCCCGGATCCCCCTCGAAATACGACATCTACCTGATCGGCAGGATAAATCTCTGCACGAGGCACGAACTCGACTTCACTACCAATCAAGGCTGAAACAATTGATTCAGGATACTCGGCCAGTGAAAAACGTCCGCACATCTCACAAGTTCCAGCGGGTCATTGCTGATCGATGATCGCACAAGGTTCCTGATACACCAACGTTGCACTCAGGCAGGCTTTCGGGACCTGGACACCGGCCATCGTACACACCACGATGGTATCGTGCAGGTCCGGGGTTCCAGTGACCGCTACCTGCCAGGCTTCTGGCTGGTCCTGGCTCACGCCTTCCTGAAGCGCCAACCGTACATAATGCGCCCGTAAAAGTTGAACCACTTCCTCGCTTCGGAATCCTGAAACGGATAACCCGCTCCGATCTGCCTTGCCGTAACCAGGCCGGTCACGAAACAGGTCTCCTGGCTGTTGATCAGGGTATGGGCACCGCAGTGCCACGTCCGCCTCCTGCCCTGAACGAAGCGAAATATATGG
>JAPONM010000006.1 GCA_026713925.1 Gammaproteobacteria bacterium | reverse complement strand
TGGAAGCAGGCTTCTTGCCACGTTTATGCTTAGCAGCCTATCCGGCTGATCACGTTATAAACAAACTATTAAGTAAACAATTTTTGTAAGTTCTCAAAAACTCCTGATGTAAGGCAAAGTACACGCCTATGGTCTACCCTTTCAAACCATGAATACCTCCTCTTCTGTAACCAATGCCCAGCATGACCATCCGGGTCAAAACATTCTGGAGTATCTTGCTCAGCTCCAGCAACAGAATGCCTTGCTTAAGGAGGCGCTGGCCCTGTCACAGGAGGAGAACGCCAAACGTGAGGCGCAGAGTGTTCAGTTACAAGAGCAGATCACTCAGCTACAAGAGAAAATTGAAGCCCTTGAGGCTGAGATCCGCCGACTGAAAAAACTACCTCCCAAACCAGATATCAAGCCGAACACCAAGCCCCCTGATAGCTCAGACGATTCACCCGGTGATCCACCGGCAACCGATCAAAGTGATGAAGCTGACCCGGATAGCACTCCAAAGCGTAAGGTCAGCAAACCAGATGAAAGCACTCGCAATCAGCGCAAACAACCACCAAAACCACCTTCTGAAAAGAGCATACCTGTAGCAGCCAGCGATGTTCCCGAGGGTTCTACCTGGAATGGCACCACTACCTTTCATGTTCAGGATCTGGAACTCAAGGCGACCAGTGTCGAATATTTGCTTGAGCAATGGATAACTCCGGACGGGAAAACCATCACTGCCAGTCCCCCGGCTAATTTGCACGGACATCATTATGGGCCGACCTTGCAAGCTTATATTCTTCACCAGCATTTCGGCTGTGCCGTTACCCAGCCCCAGCTGTTGGAATGGCTATGGGATATTGGCCTCTCCATCTCGGCGGGAGAGCTCAGCAACCTGATCACAACAGGGCATGATCAGTTTCATCGAGAAAAGGATGAGATTTTGACGGCAGGCCTTCAGTGCTCAAGTTACATTCAGACAGACGACACAGGAGCCAGGCATCAGGGGCAAAATGGTTATTGCACCATTCTCTGTAATGAGTCATTCGCTTGGTATGCCACTACGAGCAGTAAAAGCCGGGAGAATTTTCTAAGTCTTCTGCATCGCCCCTTCCGGACGTACGCGCTGACAGAGGATGCGCTGGATTACCTGAGAACACTGAAATATCCTCAGAAATGGCTGCGTGTACTCAAGCAGTATATAGGCGTGACCTTTTTAAGCCATGACGCATGGAAGGCCTGCATGGAAGACCATGGCCTGACAGGTAAAAAACGTTTACAGCAAGCCAGTGAAGCCTTGATTTATGCAGTTTGATAGAGCATGGCTTAGGGCATCTGACAACCTTCAGTGATGGCGCGCAACAGTTCAATGTATTCAGGCACGCTCAGTGTTGGGTACATGCAGAGCGACTACTGGCCAAGGTTCATCCTGTCAATGAGCAACAGGCCAGGGCTCAAGAGTGTTGCCGGAATTGGCTCTGGGCAATTTATGATGACCTGAAAGTCTTCAAGACGGAGCCTACCGAAGAGAACGCTATGAAGGTGCGGCTTGGTTTTTTTGCTCTAATTCAGACTCGCACTGGCTGTAGCGCCCTCCAGGAAGCACTCTCAAGTCTTGCCGTTATAGAGGAAGAACTATTACTGGTACTGAAAGATCCGAGCCTTCCGTTACACAACAACCTGAGTGAAAGCTTGATACGGGAATACGTCAAGCGACGTAAGATAAGCGGAGGTACGCGAAGCGAAGCAGGGCGGCAAAGTCGCGACACCTTTGCCAGCTCGAAGAAAACGTGTCGCCTGCATGGTCTTTCATTCTGGGACTATCTGACAGACAGATTGACAGGCAACGGAGTGTTTCCGAGGCTGGCGGACTTGATTGAAAAAGCTTCTCGTGTTTTACCATGTGGGTTTTGCAGTAGTTTTTGAGAACTTACGAAGTTCTGTTGGAACGATCCGTTCTGCCCAAGAAAGGCAAACTGTCCGCCAAAGATAAGAAACGAGAATTTCATCCGGAATTTATCCGGGCAAAAAGAAAACACTCCGCAGTCGAATCTGATATCAACGCACTGGAAGCG
>JAPONM010000005.1 GCA_026713925.1 Gammaproteobacteria bacterium | reverse complement strand
CTGGAAGCAGTGGCCATTGTGTCTATTAGCGGGTTTATAACGGGTAGTAATGCCTGACCTATGGCTATACGTACAGCATTCATCCCCTCAGCCAGCTGCATCCATGGATCGGTCATGGCTTCTGCCATGGCGGCGGCTTGTTCCATGCTCTGCACTTCACCCAGTTGGGTGATGGAACCTGCCAGTCCTTCGGTATCTGTCATTAACAGTTGAATCAGCTTTACCGCCTCATCAGAACCAAAGGCATCTTTCAGGCTGGTGTATTGTGCGGCTTTATCCAGATGCCCGATTTCACCCTGCAATATACCCAGAACATCGGTCATGGATTTCATATTGCCGGTGGCATCAAAAAAGGACACTCCCAGTTTGTCCTGGGCAGACACAGCCCCACCAATAAACGCATTGTATTTGGTGGCTGCTTCACTGCCTGACATGGTGGCCTGCAGGGTTCCCAACACGGCTATCTGCTCACTCATATCAATGCCCATAGCCGTTGCCGATGCACCTATGGAGCCAAAAGCCGATGCCATTTCCGAACCAGTGGTTTTAAACATCTGTACGGCGGTAGCCGTTTGCCCGGCAACCATTTCAACCCAGTTGGATTTGCCCATTTCGTCGGCGGTGTTTTTAAACACACCGTACATGGTTCCCATATAGTTAGTAATAGTGGCTACATCGGATTTTGTTCCTTTCGCCAGAACACCAGAAGCAGTGGTAAACGCAGAAAGCTCATCACCTGACAACCCACCAATAGCACTTTGAATATCATAAGAGGCTCTTACAAACTCATCAGCAGCACTGCCATAGTTGGCAGAGAACTCCAAAGCGGCATTATTAAGTTGCTCCAGAGCTTCTTCCTGTACGCCAAGGCTTTTTACCTCGCCCAGTGCCCGGTTCATCTCAATAGCTGGTGTCAGGCTCTGATAGATCAATGCCCCGGTTCCGGCCAAACCAATAGCCCCGGCTGCCATATCACGGAAACCGGATTTTGCGGTGGTAATCAAACCATCAAAGCTTTTGGTTGCCTTCTGGGCAGGGCCGGTGATCTTGTCAACCAGCCCCACTGTGAACATCAGAGGCTTCAGGGCATCAGCAGGCATGGGAGATCTACATCAGTGCAGTTATTCTCGATCAGGTTTAGTAACTGATTTCACAGCCCACATAGCGCCATCTTCAAAATGAGTTTGTGCCAGTGAGGTACAGCGTTCGTCTTTACCTGATTCTGAAATCAGATCTATCAGTTCAGCAGATTTACGCTTTATGGCATCAACAGCTTTATCTCCGGGTGCGATGCAAACCAGTAGGTCATGCTGCTTTCGGTATCGAAACACGCAGGTGATCGCTTTTCCATTGCCAGAACTGGTTCCACCAATCGCAGGCCCGAACAACCCTCAATGCTAACATCGGATTTAAATGATCTGGATGCCATGTAGCACCGGGTATTTTCATGCGCTCCTGCGGGATATAACGGTTCGCACTTTCTACCTCCCCTGAACCCACTGGCCAGCCAAGCTTTCGACAATAACCATAATCAACGCAAGCACTGAAACGATCCAAATGATTAATCAAGCAACGTAGGCGATCATTTTTTGTATGCTGATATTCATTCGCAAGGCTTTCATGAATGCGCTCGTAATCATTAGCCCACAATCCTCCCATATGTCGTCTGACCCAAAGCTCTCGCGCACGATCTGTGTAGCCTAATTCTTGTGCTGTTTCATAGAAGTGGGATTCCAAGTGCCTGTGATCCAGAATGTATTTAAGGTTCGGAATAGTTTCCACCATTGTTTCCATTAATCCCTGTGCCCCATCCCCGGGAGCTATGATTCGAGTTTCTCTGGTGCGACCACATAAATCAGTGCAAGCAAGTATATTGTCACAAAGCTCTGAATAGGGGGCGTTTGCACAGACATACAGGGAGTCCAGCGAACCAAGGACATGAACTACACCTGTACGGCACTCCTTCCACTTTATCTCACGGGTTTTCCTATCATCGCTGAACAGCCCTGTCCGGATTTCACAACCATCCAGCTCACTGATAACTTCACTGGCCTCCTGTAATTGTTCATTATTTGCATGCTGATACCGGTCATCAAGCCAGCTTTCAGCATGCTCACCCATTGCCTCGGTATGTCGCTGGAGAGTGGTTATATCAATAGTTTGCCCATAATGTTCCGTGAATAGTTTGGCTGCTTTGGGAAAAGATTTCTCTGCACCAAAACTACATAAAGTTCGTTCAAGGTTCAGGCTCATGCCTCGCCCTCTGACCCCAAAGTGGAGCAACATAGGGCGAAGACCTTTAACCTCATCTTCTTTCTTTAAATATGGGGACTTGATGCGAATTTCACCGTGAAGAGTTTTGAATGGTACGGTAGGGTGTCTCTCTACCTTCCAGCCTTGCTGCTGATAGCGATCAAGTAGCATGGAGTGAGCTGCCTGCAATACCATTTCTTCGACATTATGAGCAACAGGCCGCATGATCTCAGTGATTTGATCATCAAGATTTAGTCCGTGCTCAGTGACTTGTTCAAGTTGTTTTATCATTGCATTTGCAATGATTTCACTGGCGGAATTTATGGCTTCGTCATAGGATTGCATAGCGGTGTCTCGCACTTCTTTGGTCGAAGTTTGTCACCATATTTTGGCTGACAATAGAGGCATCGCCACTTACCTACTGGTTTGCATCGCACCCTTTATCTCCAGCAGGATTAAAATCAATGCCAACACGATATTCACCTTCAGTCATACAAACCTCGACTAAAAAACAGAATTCAGCGTTTTCTCCCGGAAAACGCTTTGGCAACCCCATTGGCTACCACTTTCTGCATCCTCTGCCAGTACTCCTTTTCCATCCAAAGGGCTCTGGCCATGGTTTCCGCAGAAAGGTCTTGAGAAGGAAACCAGTGTCTGGCCAGAGCCTCTAACTGGGTGAATCCTTCCTGCTCAATTTGTCTTGCCCGTTTCTGGATTTTTTTACGGTAATCTCCACATCAGGCTTGAATTCTTTAACTACCACACCAAACAGGTCACTGGTCAGGGCATCCTTAAACGCCTGGTTAACAGCTTCTTTCGTTTTTTCATCAGCAGAAACTGAAATCAGAAAGTTGTGCATGGGCGCAACTTTGTTATCCATTTGCAATGCGTTAACGCACTGGTTGTATGCCTCCAGGGTGACGTTAAAGGTCAGATCCCTATCACCCATAAGGATTTCAATGGTTTTTGTGTTCATGGCGTTATTTTGCTGTCCAGGTGTCGTATGGTTTCGCCCATTTGTTCCCGGTAATCTGAAAAAGCTTTCCGGGTCACATATTTTTCGGATAAATCAATGTGCAGCTGATTTAACTGTTTTTCTAATTCGTCAAGCTGAGTTTCTGTTTCTGTCCGGAATTTCTGGGTTTCGCTCCAGAGGTGATTTAGCATCCAGCCTCCGGGCCCGGCCAGAAGAATATTGACCAGTACCAGGGCAATGGCTCCAAGCTGTTTGTAACTCAGGGTGATGGACTCCCTGCTCATACAGTCCTCGACTTACCTGTTTTTGGTGACCAGAGGGTAAGCCGTTCACCATTGCGTACATCGAAATGAAACCAGTTCACATCGTCTTCTATAAAAGCGATGTGTGGAAACATCTCTTTGTTTTCAATAACAAACTTACGGACTTCAGCGGCAGTATGATCCCTGAATTTACAATCCATTGCCCTGCCAAAGGCATGCTGGCTGGTAGGGCTGAACTCTTTACATTCGTCGGTTCTCAGACCGGACTGTTTAAACTTTCCACCAAAACACCAGTCATTCACTGTACAAGGCCCCAGCTTCAGGCGTAACTGATCCAGTGTGATCAAAGCCCGTTCATCAATAAGATTAAGAGCTTTGTCCCCCATCTTGTTATAAACCGATGGTGGAACCAGTTCCTGAGTCTTGAAAAATCGGGGCTTATACATAATTTAAGCTGCCCTGATATCATCGGTATCTGTTCTGGACAGATAGGCAATATCATTAATCCGCACAAAATCAGGGCTGGTCACATCAAAGGGCAGGGTGGTCATATGCTTTTCACCACCGGCCTGATCAATATCCAGCAGGCTGCTGATTCTCAGCAGGCAACCAAACAGTTCTACCTTCATTTTTTCATTGCCGGTATCCGCAAACGCATTGATATCAAAAGGCTTGAGATCACGAAACGAACCTGCTCTGGAGGCAGAATCCATAATCAGCTTAAGATTCTGGGCATCCACTTCAATCTCGCCACTGCATGCCACTTCACCATCTACGTAGTCGTTGGGGATACCACGGTCTTTGGCTACAGCCCGGCTGTCTTCGATATCGGCAGTCATGGAGTTGACGAATATCAGCAAGTCGCCCAGCTGGATATTGAAACTTTTTCCTGAAATTCTCATGGGAACCTCTCATCAGGCGGCGGCTGCGTACTGTCGTAGATCCAGAGTGATATTGGCAGTAATGGATTTTGGAGAGCCATAAGGACGCAAAGTAAAATAAATCTGAACGTCGTATTTGCTAACCCACTCAATCACAATATCTCCTGCCTGTGGTGGCTCTATCTCACCGGGGAAGGGTATTCCGTTAATTTCAACCCTATGACTCATCTCCCGCAATGGTGTCATAAAGTAGGTTTCATTAAAGGCAATGGACTGGGGAGTGCTGTTCAGCAGACGGTTAGCAATACGGGCAACAGCCAGAAGGTAAATACGTCTGGCGGCTTTATCGGCTACCCGCAGATTCTCAATAACACGGTAATCACTGGTTTCCGGAGCTAATGTATAACCGTCAGATGTATAGGTTCCATCGTAGTCTTCATACCAGGTGGGAACAGTGAAGCGGCCATTGTCATGCAGATCCAGCAGGATTGATTTATCCAGCGTCCTGCCACTGGCATCTACAGGGCGATCGGCATAGTTTCCGATAAGCGAACCTGTAGCTGTTCTCATGGGGCTATCTGCCACACTGACGGATTTATCAGCAAGCCTGCCTGCCAGTGCTCCAGGAAAATCAGGATACAGCAGGGGAACCACAACAACCCGGTCAGCGGAAACATTTTCAGTAATATCATTGGCGGCACTGGTGTAATCGCTCCAGCTTTCACCATCATTGCTGGTATCCAGTTCCCGGAATGCAGCCTGAAAAAACGTCCGGCGCTGATATTTGCCGATCATGTTTTCTGCTTTGGCGTGCATATCTTCCAGTTCAGCTTTAGTTTTAACCGGATCGCAACACACCACAGATTCAACACTGACCTGACCAACAGCATCATCCACAGAATCCAGCAAATCAGCACTGTCAGACAATGGCAGAAGATAACCAAACCAGTTCTGCCCACCATTATTAATGGCTGCCTGAACCTGTGTTTTCAGGTTGCTGGATGTGGTTCCCAGTAGGTCATCAAGATCAGTGGACATATTAATGGCGTGAACCTGGTCAGTATTATCTGAACTGCCAGCCACTCCGGTAAACAGATCCAGGCATTCAACGGCGGTGGGAGAGCCTTGCCCAAGATCCAGATTGTTAACTGTAACGGAACCTAAAGCCATGTGCTGCTCCTGTTATCTTGACGCTTTGGAACGGCGTTTCCGTTCCGAAACAATCTCATTGCTCATCATTTCGGAGGCATTGGCTCCGGTGACTCCCAGAAAGGGACGGGCAGGAATTTTCACTGTCCAGCGTTTGGGCGGGTTCTCGATTCTTTTCAGTTTTCGAATCAGCAGTGCAGCCTGCCCCATCTTCATATTTTCAGTTACCCATTTCTGACTGGGTTTTCTTCGTTTCGCCCTGCCTTTGTTGGCACCTGATTTAAAGGTTTCTCCGGTACTCACCCTGAAACCCGATTTAATCAACGCTTTTGCCTGCTTGCGGCTGGCAGGTTTTTGATAGTCCGGAGTGCCATGAATATTCACCATACGGCTGGCACTAAGCACTTCAGGCACACCAAACTGGTGACGATAGGCCAGCTTTGCCACCATCCGGTTAGGCCAGGTCAGTTTTACGTTTTTTGCAGAAGCATAAAACTTGATGTTCTTGCCCATCTTTTTTAATACCTTGCCCCTGCCGTATTTACGTTTTTTCATGGCCTCGCCAGTCATGGTTTTCTGCTGGCGGATATGATCACGGCTGGCTTTTAACAGATTTCTGCCAAGATTTTTAAAAATGCGTTTTCTGGAGGTTCCGGGCAAAGAACGGATCTCAACTTCATGATTAATGGCGGAAGCTCGTTCGGCATCGTAGGTCAGGGACATATCAGCCTTCATCGGGCTCCACCTCATCCACAGATTCCGCTACATCAACCAGAGGTTCATCTATCAGACTCCAGCGTTTTTCATGCCAGCAAATATTGCCGTTATCGTTCTCTACGATCATGACCGGCTCAGTAAATTCAATGGAAATATCAACGTCCCAAAGGGTTCCCGATGCGTCCAGGGCTTCAATATCAATTTCCGGATCTGGCATCCTGTAAGCATCCCTATCCGGATCGTGATCATCCAGCCACGATGCCAGCCATGCGGCAATCAGTCTGGAATCTCCGGTGTAACGCTCTATCAGAATGGTGCATTGATAATGCATTCTGCAGAGTTCCAGGTACTTCCCCATATTCCGGCTTTCAAGAATCTCAGAGCAAAGATCTACCCAGGTATCAATATTCTCTCTGGCAACAAAATCCAGCTCTATCAGGTAATCGGTGATCTGTTGCAGTTTACGGCTCATAGGAAATCCACTGAAATATCAGAAAGTTCCAGAAATGCCCTGATCGCTTTATCAGCGTTACAAAGGTTGCTCACTTCAGTGTCGTAGGCTGATTTTGCCTGGTTCTCTGCCGGTTCCCGTCGGTCTATAGTGGGGTAATCCCGGCAGATAATGGCTTTGCAGCGGCAGGACACAGCCCGTCGATACAGCATTAGTAAACGGCTCTCGTCGGCGATGGTTTCAGCGGGTATATCAGCCAAATTCTTATAACCTTCATCCATCTGGCACTTCCGGTACTCAATCAGCTGAATATTGGTTTCCAGCATTGCATGGCTCAAATGTGCCTTGATGGTTCCGGTATCCAGCTCGCTGGGTACACGGTAATCCCGGCAGAACTTGCCAATATCCACATCCGGCCAGAATGGCTGGTTTTGGGTAGTACCTTGTCTTGGTTCAGGCTGTTTACCGGAAAAACTGTCCATACTCAAAACCTTAAAACCGGGACAGGACAACAAAAACAAGCCCTGAACCAACCTGGTTTGACTGCTTTTGTGCCTGCCCGGTGCTGGTGTTGAGGAGTCTGTTCATTTATCCAGTTTCTTTTTAATCTGGTTAATCTTGGTGGTGCATTTTGCCCCTACCGGATCTATTTCAGTGGCTCTGACAAAATGTTCCATGGCATCTTCCAGCTGGTTATTGCTCATATCAATATCACCAGCCACTTTGTGGTATTTGGCAATCAGCTCCCTTGGAACTTTCCAGCCATCTTCGATCATTGCTTCAAAAATCTGGCTGAACTCCGGATCGTGGGACTGGCCTCTGGCAATCTGTGCATTGGCCCACACCAGAACATTGTCAGCAATAAAGGTTGGCAGGTTGGATTTTTTAAACCTCTGAGGCATTGGTTGCTTCTGATCAATAGCGCAATGGATAAATTCCATAGCTTCAGGAATTTGCCCGGTATCCAGCAGCATGATAATGACTTCCACAAGAACTGGATTCCGGTAGCATGCCTCTTCTTCAATATATTTATGTGCTTCAGGAATATATTTCGGTATCAGGAATTCCTGCCTCTGTTTGTTCTTGTCATCGGGTGACAATCCAGACAGTTTTTTCAGGTCGGTTTCCAGGCTGTTAACCAACAGCTGAAAGTTGTCGTAATCTTCCGCAGTCTGGCGGATGGTTTCAGATTCGTAGTCTTCGGCCAGCTGGTCTTTTTTGCCTACCAGTTTTTTGGCCGTTACTGCATCTTTAAATTGCAGGGCTATTGAGGTCATACAGCACTACCTGCTTCGGTGTTATCTTCTGGATTTTCTTCTTTATCCCTGTTACGTTTGCCGGGTTTTTCAGGTTGTGGTGGCTCTTCATCTAAAAAGACAACATTGTTTGCCTCTATACCAGCGATGGAATCCAGATTCTCAATCATGTAAGCATCATTGGAACTCATAAAGTCAACGACACAGTTTCTTTCCGGCTTGTCTTCCATCTTGCGGCGCATTCTTCCTGACTGGAAATAGATGGACAGGTTTTTAGGATCGGTGACAACCAGACCTTTATCAGGAAAATTCGGGACAATCAGGGAAGGTAAACCGCCATAGGTTTTCTCAAGAATCATAACCTGACTTTTTTCTGTAGGTTGCTGGGCAAAGGATGAGAGGGCTTTTCCCATATCATCAGCAACCAGTTGCCGACCGACAACGGCCACTTCATTCCCTGAACGCTGGGCAACCTCGATCATGGAAAAAATATCGTATGTAATGGCATCAAGATTTTTGTAATCACCAGCCATGCCAATAGTAATCTGACCAGTATTGTCTGAAGATTCAGTCAGGTAATGTTCTGGCTTTTCATCCTTTAACAGCGTCAGCCAGCCCTTGTTTACATCTTCCAGATTAGGGTTGCTTTCAATGTCTGTCTCTTTAGCGGCTTTTTTACCGTACCAGCCAATCAGAATCTTATCTAAGGCTATACGGCGATAAACCTGGTTAAGATACATTTCCATAAAATTTTCGTATCTTGCCCAGATATCCAGCAATTCGTAAGAGAAAGCAATATCTGTCTCTGTCAGCATACACTCATATTCAAGCCCATCCGGTGGTGACATAAATACAGGTTGACGATCTTTATTGGAAACATCAGTACGCTTCGCCAGCGGATTTGTAACCCAGATATTTAATGCCTGCCCCTTTTTGTCTGTTACAGGCAACATATTGATCATTTGCAGGAAGGCACTTGAGTCCTGAATTTTGCCAATCAGCCTGGTTTCCAGGGGCTCAGTAACAGCAAAGGCAGAACTGACAGAATTAACGCCATAGGTTTGACACATGGACTGCTGCAGCAAGCTGTACTTTTTTCGGGTGGTAATTCTCATTGCTGCAACCTCACAATACTTCGGTTAATTCTCCAGCCCCGGTTCCGGCTGGTTTCTCCGTTGCGGGTTTGCCTGCAACGGCTTTGGAAAGCTGGGTTTCAACAGCGGTTAACCGGTCACTGATCTTTTCAACAGCGGCCAGAATTTTGCCTTCTTCACCACTTTCACCAGTAGTTTCTTTGCCAGTTTCAGGCTTTGCAGTAAAAGTTGCATTAGCAAACTTGTCTTCCAACAGATTGGTCAGCTTTTCAACGGCCTCTGCCTGCTTTTCACCCTGATCCTTGAGGGTTTTGAACTGCTCTTCCGTCATGTAGTCATCCTCCAAAGGATCATTGGGCTTTTTAAGTTCTTTGCTCAGTCGTTTCTTAAACCACTGGAAAAAGCTTTCATCATATTTCTGGTTGCTGCTCTGTTCAGCAGTCTGTTCAGTATCAGTGAACTGGAGTATTTCGGTAGGCTCGCTGATCAGTACAGGGTATTGATTTTTTCTTGAGGAGTTTTTGAAAAGTTGTAACTGGCTGGTTCCCAGGCTGGCAGGTTCATCAGTGACAGCCAGCCCCATCAAATAGGCTTTTCCGGTTCCGGCAAAATCAGGTTCTAATTCCATGGAAGTGTGTAGGCGTTGTCCGTTGGCGTTCATTTCAATCAGGCGGCG
>JAPONM010000004.1 GCA_026713925.1 Gammaproteobacteria bacterium | reverse complement strand
TCTCAACCAAGCTGTAGAACAGGGCGCTTGCTCTGGCACCGTTTGGGGTGTCTGCAAACAGCCAGTTTTTTCGGCCAATTGCGAATGGACGGATGACATTTTCTGCTGCAGCATTGCTGATGGCAAGATCACCGCACTCACAGTACACGACCAATTTCGGCCACTGGTTCAGGGCGTAACTCATGGCTTCATGTGTCACACTGCCCGGCAATAACCGGACGATGTTTTTCTCCAGCCATTGGTGAAGGTCGTCCAGAAGTGGTTTGCTCTTCTTTTGTCGTATAGCGAGTTTTTCAGCTGCCGACAATTCTTCAATCTCTGCTTCAATGGCATAAAGCTTGCGGATTTTGCCCAGGGCAACATCCGCTTTGCTGACCCTGGTGTTTTTCACCTTTTTACCCGGTTTCGCCTCTGCTTTTTTGGCATCGACAAATTTGCGCCGGACATGATCAAAACAGCCTGCCTGGGTGATGCCTTCCTGCTTGCATACAGCATGGTAACTGGCATAGCCGTCGGTTTGCAGATAGCCGCTGAATCCTTCAAACAGGCGCAAGGGAACCTCCCTGCTTCTTGAGGGATCGTACTCAAACAATACCGATGGCTGACCGGGTGGACCACCCAGGCTGACCCACATGTATTTATCCGAGTTTATGGACTTGCTGGTTTCCTTGATGACCTGAATCCGGGTTTCATCTGCATTGATAACAGAACCGGCTTTCTGGTGATCCCTCATCAGGTTGATCAGTGGCTGCAACTGTAAAGACAAACGGATCAGTGAGTTGGCCATGGTCGTCCGGGTAACGGAGCCGCCGTATCGCTTGAGCATATTCTCCTGCCGATACAGCGGCAGAGCATCACAGTACTTGGAGACAATGATCCAGGCCAGGGTGCTGACAGAGAGTGACGATTTTGGTAGTGGGTGTTTTGGCAGAGTAGCGGCCTTAATAACCCGCTTTTCCTGACCATGTTCGTCTGTTTCCGGATAGACTGCTTTTTCTTGCAGGATTTCCTTTACCTGAACTTTAGCTGGAACGATGTCCAGCTCTTCCCGTACTTTGACAAAGAAGGTATCAATGGCACCTGCTTTTTCTTCTTCGCTAAGCTTAGCCCGCTCCTGAACCCTAGGCAGTGAAGGAGAGAAGGGCTTGCGCCCTTTGCGCCCTTTGCGGGGTTTGGGGTCGGCCTCTGGCTGCTCCGGCTCATCATCATCCGACTGGGTTGCACAGTCTACCAATCTGCCTCGTTGAAAATCTCTCCCTGAGGACTGGACTTTTCAGAACTCCGTCCGTAAAGCCGGGCTCGTTCCAGGCGTAGATACTCCTCAAGAATAGCGATTCGCTTTTTCTGCTCTTCAATGACCTGAGACTTTTTTTGAATGATGTCGTCTTTTTCAAGAATGGCACAGTCTTTCGTATGGATGGCCTCAAGCAAGGCCTCCATATCACGGGCGATTTCAGCCTTGTAAAAGGGCGAATCCAGGGCGGACTCCGGCTGAGGAAAGACAGTGTCGGTCATTGATTTCATGGCCGATATTTTACCATAACCGACTGATAAATATGACTAAAAACAGCTCTCGTAATGCCTTTTTTTATGGGGCTTCATGGCGTTGAGGTTGTAACCATCGAGCAGCCAGTTCAGTTGCTGTCCGGTTAACGTCACCAGCTCATCATTGGGTTTAGGCCAATGGAACTTCTCGTCTGACAAGCTCTTGTAATAAAGCACAAAGCCATTATCTTCCCAGAACAAACACTTGATTTTGTTACGCTGCCGATTAGTAAAAGCGTAAAGATAACCGTCGAAGGGATTATGTCCCAGCTCCTGCTCAACCAACACAGCAAGCCCCCGGAATGATTTGCGGAAGTCGATGGGCTCCCGATAAAGAAATACTTTCGGCAGAGTGGCAGAGGGGCGCATGACAGGCAGGCTCATAGCATTCCCCCGATCAACTGCTTAACAAGCGACAAATTACTTTCATTGATACCGGACAGAGTAACACCATTGGGAAGAGCCACTGTCAGACCACTTTTGTCATTGGGCGAAACAGGTTGCTGAGCTGAAACCACCGGCACAAAGCCGGTTTTGTTTGCGGGTTTGGCCGGGGATACTGTTTCCAGTTTTCGCTTCCAGTAACCGAATTTGGATACCCGAATATCATGCTTTTGACACCAGGCACTTTGGCTCAGGCCAGACTCCTTCCAGGATTGTATTCGTACCAGCCATTCTTTATCTGTTGTGCAAGGTTTTGCCATCATTACCTCCTCTATCTTGGGAGATCAATGATTTCAGGCTGACTTTTAAAGTGGAAGGACGTAGGTTTTATTGGCGTTTACAGATGAGCAATGGTCGTATGTTTCTGACAAGTCAAACCAACGCTGGCTTTGGTATGCTGTTGATCATGCAACGAATACTGTTCTAGCTTACGTTTTTGGGAAACGAAAAGACGAAG
>JAPONM010000003.1 GCA_026713925.1 Gammaproteobacteria bacterium | reverse complement strand
TCGTGTGGATTCCGTGGCAGGCATCAAGTGGTCAATTGTACAGGCCACAATGGGCGCATTTACCAATGCATTGGGTTGCCTTGATAACCACTCTTTGAGCGGGCCGTTCTCCAGGCTCTCTTCGAAATGGACATGCGTCTGATCCGGCAACAAGGCTTCGGAAGAATCGCTGCCTGGCGCCTGAGGCCTGGCTTGCTCATACAGTTCTCGTATCGCACCACCGCCAACCAGTACCGCCAAATCTTTGGAATCGAGATTAAGGCGTTCACGGTAGGTATTTCCAGTCTGCAGGGTAAGCGTACGCAAGCCCAGCGCGAGAGTGAAGCGTGCACCAAATTGAGGCTCCGACAGAGCGTAGAGTATCCGGCCATTCGCCAAGGTTTTGCCTGTTCCGGTAGAGGCCATGTTGATACCAAAGAAACCTTGCTGTTCTGACTTTTTCCTCAGCCCTTCGGCAAGATCGAAAGCGCGATTTTGCCACTGAAAGTTAGCACTGCGTGTTCGCTGACGAAAACCGCGATGACGCGCAATGCGTGGTAAGGCATGCATCAGCCGTGGCAGGATATGCACAATACGCGATGCATTAATTCCTACACCAATCAGATGTTCGTCCAAACGTTGCTTAAGTTGCCCATCGTTGTCGGTGTTGGCATACAGCGGAAACCCGCGTTCTCCATAACGCGCCTGGCTCGGTTGGCTGGAGTAATGGTGGTCAGCCAGAATCAAAGCCAACCGGGCCAAGTGCATTACTTGGGGATGATTGAACCAATCTGTATCAAGGGAAGCATCAAGGCGCAGCAATGCAGTCGCAGCTCGCGCAGCATGCTTTCGCCAATGGTCACTATCCAGTGGCAGTCCATGATTAAAAATCCAGCATTTTTTCTTGTCTGCATCTCCGGCGTTTGTATCGACACCACACCAAGTGGCCGTGATGAACTTTTCAATCTTTTTCAAATGCCCTTCCCCAACTTTTCGAAGAGCACTCTTGTCCTTAGGATCAGGAACTGGCAGACGGTGGTGGCTGACAATCAACCAACCTAAAGCCCGAGCCAAGGGCGGAAGGATTTGCAAAGGTGCCATGGGAAGTGAGTCGTCGATACCATCGCGCAGCGGTCGATCCTGCCACTCAGACAAGTCGGACTGCTTATCCGCAAGACGCTGTAACCACACGCGATCATCTTCTGCATCTCCCACAAGCGCAGCAAAAAGACGCAGTGAAACCCATTCGTGTCGATAGGCATCGCGGATAGCTATGTTACTTTTCCTGGAGTCTTTGAGTTTTTTTTGGAAAGCGGCGTTTGCCTTGCCGAAATCGTGAAATAACGCAGCCATGACGGCAAGCTGACGGACCACCTCTCCGTGACACCAATCGTTTTCATCTCTGCTCCGCACAAGATCGCGAGTCGTTGTGTTGGTAGGGGTGGCGCCCTGGGGATTGAAATGACGAACGTTACCGACAATCCATAGCAGCTCGTTACGGTTGCGATGAATCCAGAAACAGGCCACAGAGGAATTCTTGCGCGCTTTACTGCGTAATAGCTTATGGACTGTCTTCAACCCTTCCCAAGTAATCGGAGTGTGCCAACTTC
>JAPONM010000002.1 GCA_026713925.1 Gammaproteobacteria bacterium | reverse complement strand
TGGCAGTAAGACCTTTGGCAGTAAGACCTTTGGCAGTAAGACCTTTAGTGTAGTAAAGACCTTTGGCAGTAATCTAATCTTATCTTATGCTATGCAGCAGATGAAGACCTTCGTGGTAAAATCGTTCTACCACCAACTCTCCTTCATTAATTGCTGTGTGATTTGCTTAAGATAAATCCTGGATAATGGCATATAAAAGCATGATGTGCATGAATGCATGGCTGCAGCTAGATGAATAGATGCGCTACGGCATTACGTTCATTCACCACGCTAGTACCGAAAGCCGCTTGGCCAACCTGAAACGCGCCTCCATGCATGCGGGCACACCATAGGGTCTGGTATATCTAGGCACACGAAACACTCACCTGAATTCTTCGTAGGATGCAACTTTTTGGCGAATTGCACGAAATTTTGCATCATTCTCTCTTTGGTATGTTTCTTCCGCCCTTCTGGCTGCCCAGAGCTCCTTCTTTAGTTTTTCCACATTAACTGCAGTCGTGGGGTGTGTCTGCTCAGCAGCCGCCATTTTCAGAAAGTGCACGTGATGTGCATGTGATCATAATAAGCGTCGCGTCCACATCCGCCTACACGCACAACGCTCGGAAGCTAGGCGCCCGGCCAGCAGTGCACCATGGATGATCGCGGATCAGAGCGCGAGACGACTGAAGCGACAATCGTCCTGCAAGACAGCGAGTCGCCCTCCGCATCGGTGCAGTACAAATCTAGCGCCGACAGTCCCGGGAATGATGCAAGGGGAGCTGGTGGATCATGTGAAGCGGAAGCCACTGTCGTCGCGTAAGTGCACCAAAACCGCATAGCCAGATGCGGTCTGGTAACGCGAGCCTCTGTTAGCACCATGCCTCCTTTAGGACAACGACCCAACAACTGTACATGTGCGCGCGTCAGCATTGTCTTCTGTTCCCTTCTAACCCTCGCTACCTCTCCTTGATCCATGCTGGTATAGACCTGCAAAGCAAGTACAGATGGAGAGTGATGATAAGAATGCGAGAGCGGAGG
>JAPONM010000001.1 GCA_026713925.1 Gammaproteobacteria bacterium | reverse complement strand
TGGCTGGCGAGAAATCGACCTGGAGGGCTACAGGAGAGTGTGGCCTACCTCAGAGACTGTGAAGCAGCACTCTGAGATATGGTTCCTGCAGACACAGGCACAGGCACAGTATATTCCAATACTAAAATGGCTCTGAACGAAGGTATCCAGTCAGCTTGAATTAAGGGCAATCCTCTCTTGTTCGATTGTGGTGAAAAAAGTCTATTATGTGCTTTTGTACCAGCTCAGCCGAGTCATTATTGCACACTGTGTTGTATCACACATTGAATCAATAGAAACAAGGCTGAACTGGGTCAACCACAGCTATCTTTTTTTATTTTATCTAAAAGGGTTTTGCCGCACGCCGAAGGCGGCGGCCAGATCCAGTCCGTCGAGCCTGCGAGCGGACATCTACAAGATGCGCAAGTACAAGACTGCGATTACAAGACAGCGCGATCTGTCGCTTGCTTTTTGTTGGCGGACCTATTCCTGAATCATCGCACTGGAGTCGACGGTTAACATTTCCTGCCGTTTACTCCGCAGCACAGCAGAGCCTCTGTTTTTGGGTAGAGCAGTTGCCGGGCTTAAGGGCTGGCTCCTTACCGCCGCGGGTTGGGTACGCGGGACCTATCGGCAGGGAGTGCATCAGCTTGCTTTACAAGGCAGTCTGTCCTGATTCGATAATACAGTTAAAAAGTGTATTACGGGCTTTCTGTAACTGCTCAGCCGAATCATTATCACTCATTGCATAGGCGGCCTTATCGAGTATTTCAAAGGTGATTCCAGGCTTCAAATAATCCTTGGCGTCAGGCAGTGATTTGAATTTTTCATAGGGCGTCATCATCTCATCGTATGGATATGTTTTCCTTTCTTTGCCTTTGGCATCAGTGACGGTGACTGGAAATAAGCAAGGCCTGTGATAATTGATGTGGGCATTCAAATAACACTCGTTAAACGCATCCATCTGGTCGGCATAGTGTTGTGGAATATGCGCATGACCAAACTGTTTCCGGATGACATGGCCGTTTTTAGATTCCACCAAGGCATTATCGTTGCTGTGTCTTGACCTGGATTTAGTGAACTCTACGTGCAGTTTTTTGAGTAGTTTAGCGACCGT